>NZ_JAVDTM010000008.1:0-303836 GCF_031455855.1 Mycoplana sp. BE70 | reverse complement strand
TAAGACGCAAACGGATAACGCGGGGTGGAGCAGCCCGGTAGCTCGTCAGGCTCATAACCTGAAGGCCGCAGGTTCAAATCCTGCCCCCGCAACCACTGAGACTTGAATATTTACCCATTCAAGTTGTTTCTCTGAAAGCTCCTCCGCGTAAGCGTCGAGGAGCTTTTTTTGTTTCTGCTCCGTGTTGAGTTCACCGGCTCGCAGCTTCTCCAGATAATCGTGCTGCTTCAGCGCCTCGAACTGCTTCTCCAGGATCGTCGCCGCTTCCATCGCCGCGAGGATGGAGGCGATCCGGCCGTGGACTTCGAGGGATGCCGGCTGGTGGCCCGGGGTCTTGCCGATCACTACCTTCTGGATGAACTGGCGCACGATGTGGATGAAGGGTTGCTTCGTTTCCGTGTCGGCGTGCTCGCGCATGTAATAGAAGGCGGAGTTGATGATCAGCTCGACGGCCTGCGGGCTGACCTCGGCCTTCAGCTTTTTGATCTTCTCCCCGAAATCTTCCTCCGCCGGCGCTTGCTTCAGCCGGGCGTCGAGGCCGGCGCGACGCTCCTCAAGCGTGTCGAGCATATCGTCGAGCGCAGCCAGGCGCGGCCGGCCCTCAGCCGCGCGATCGCTGATCTGCTGAATGATCTGGCGCTGTTCCTGCTCGGCGGCCTTCAACGCCCCGGCAATCTGCTGGCGCTCGTCGGGTTCGTTGCGGATCGAGGCTGCGATATTCCGGCGAACCTCCTCGGCGATATCGTCGAACACGCCCATCCCGAAAAAGGCAGCGGGGAGGCAGGACAGAACCCGATCCTCCAGGTTCTTGCGCAAAATGGTCTTCTGGTTGGTGCAGCAGGCGCCGCCGAGGCCGTCGACCGGCAGCTTGCTCTTGTGGTTCGAGCAGCCGTAGCGTTCCTTGGCCATGATGGCGTAGGAGCCGCCGCACTCGGCGCATTCCAGCATGCCGCTCAGCAGGTAGCTCGGCCGATGTGCCCTGTTCAGCCGATTGGTGGTCGTGCGGGAGAAGTTCTCCAGCGTCGTCAGTTGCCGTTCCTTCACGCGCGCCCAGAGTTCGTCGCTGACGATGCGCATGGCGGGAACCTCCGTCACGACCCAGTCGCTTTTGTCGTTGAGGCGAGCGATTCGCCGTTCGGTCTCCGGGTTCTTGCGGTAGTTCTGCTTGTTCCAGACGATCCGGCCGACATAGAGTTCGTTTTGAAGAATGCCGGTCTGGCGTTTGCCGTCGCCGCGGATCGTGTCGTCGCGCCAGTACTTGTGCTGCGGCGCCGGCACGCCGCGGGTATTGAGACTCTGGGCGATCGCCGCCGGACTGACCCCGTCGGCATATTGCTCGAAGATCCAGCGCACAATCTCGGCCTCGGCCGGTTCGACCTCGCGCAGGCCCCTGATGCGGTCGCCGTTGACATCGCGCTGCTGGCCGAGGCGGTAGCCGTAGGAGAGGCGCGTGGTTGCCTTGCCCTTGCGGGCCGCCGTCTTCATGCCTTCCCGCGTGCGATAGCGGATCTGCTCGACCACTTCATGGCTGAGCGTGGAGCGCATATGCAGCTCGATATGGCTGATCGGCTGGCCGGCCTGCACCGTCCAGATTGCCGTGTCGTGGTAATTGAGTTCCTTGAGGATCTTCGAGCTGTGCTCGACGTCGCGCGACAGGCGGTCGACGGTGATGCAGAGAACGACATCGATGCGTTCGCGCTTCACATGCGCCAGAAGTTGCTGGATGCCGGGGCGCGATGTGAAGGAGGTTCCGCTGATAGCCGAATCGGCATAGATCTCGACCAGCTTCCAGCCCCTGTCGGCGACGAACGTCTTGCCGAGCTCGACCTGGGTCTCGATCGACACCTCGTTCTGGCGGTCGGTCGAATAGCGGGCGTAGAACAGAACGTTCTTGGTCATGGTCTGAATTCCATCTCAAACAATTTCAAGGTGAAGACTGGCCGGCAGCGCCGGCCAGTCTGATGTCTTGGCGAGGGCGCTAGGGCGATGCGGCAGCACCCCGGCAGGCGAAGTCCTGGCGCAGCTTCACGCGCTTCCACAGTTCGTCGCTGACGATCCGCAAGGCGGGAGCAAGATCGTACTCACGGCCCGGTACCTAGGGCCGGCCGATATAGATCTCGTCGTTGAGGATGCCGGTTCGCCGATGGCGGCCGCCACGGATGGTGGCGTCACGCCACATCCTGCCATGCGGGCCGGGAACGCCTTGAGCGTTCAGGGCTTGCGCGATTTTTGCCGGCGACATTCCGTCGGCATACATCTGGAAAATCCGCAGGACGACTTCTGCGGTCTCGTGTTCGAGAACCCTGAACCCGAAAATATACGTCCCATCGGCATTATAGGCTCCCGTATAGCGGTAGCCGTAGGGCAGGGGCACAAGGTGCTCGACCTCGTAGAGGTCATCCGGCATCGGCGAACGGCGGCGACCGAGCCCGATCGCTCCATCGGGATTATTGTAGTAGTAGTCGATGAGGTCAGTGCCGTTGATCCGCACACCGGGATCGGCGGCCCAGACTTCGATCCCTTTCGCTTCGACATCATGCAGCAGCCGTTCTGCGACGGCAAAGCGCGAGCACAAGCGGTCGAGCGTATGACAGAGGACGATATCGATCGATCCGATATCGACCTCTTCGAGGAGCTTGTGGACGCCGGGCTGTGCGGTGAACACGACTTCGCCGATATCTTCGTCACGGCAGGTCAGTTCCAGTTTCCAGCCGTTCTTCCGGATGAAGGTCTCGGCATAATAACGCTGCGAATCGGCGCATGCGGTGCGCAGCGTATCGCTCGAATTGCGCAGATAGAGGAGGACGTTCTTAGGCATGAGACCTCGGGGCGTATGGGGATTGCTTGGGGGACATGTTAGCCTGGCGCGGATCGCTTGGGAGCCCGCGCCAGTCGCCAGTCCTTCATGACTGGCGGGGTGGTGCGTGATGGCGGCGGCCACGGGGTGATCGGGTGAGTGATTGCGCGTGGCAATAATTGCCGCGATCACGCCGGCCGCACGGGCGCGGCTAGTAACCCATCACCGCGCGGTAGGCCGCGGCTGCGTCGGTGTTGCCGGCAAGGCGGTTGTCCGGACGCGGCAGCAGGATCTGATCCTCGATGCTCTCGCGGTTGCCCAGCCGATACCAGCCCTCTTTGTTCGGGAGGATCACGAAGACCTCGTTCGGGGTGAGCTTGACGCGGGTTGCCCCCGCCTCAGCCTTGATCGCCTCACGAAGCAGCAGGTCCACCTTACCCTTCGCGCCCGACTTCTTTGCCGGCGGGGTCCTGGAGGCAATCGTTGAAGGTGCGATGCGCCTGGTCAGCACGAGAACGCGGCTGACCCTCTTGCGACGACCCTCGGCGTCATCGATGTCGACGACGACTCCGCGGCTGAAGACGTCACAAAAAACACCGCCGCTCACGGCAACGCAGTGCGTGCTGAGAGACACGACGCAAGGGTGATCGCGCTCCATTCCGGTGCGACCATTCAGATAGGCAGCAAGCGTCGGCCGGTCAGGAAGCCAGCGCCAGTGTCCGACAAATCCGAGCAGGTGCAAGGCCTGCTCGATCTCGCCATCACGCACCCTCTTGATAGGAGGGGTGTATGAGAAGTCGAGCCAGCGCGCACCGTACCGCACCTGACGAATTGCATCGCACGCCTGGGATACGGTCACGCCGGTGATGGACGCGATGACGCACAGCCCGCCATACAGGCGGGACTTGGTATCCTTGACCACGTCGTGGAGGTAGCGGGTCTTGATCGCTCCGACATCGGGCAGAGGCTTGGTCGCCGCCGGTTTTACCGGAGCATTTGCACGCCGTGCCAATTCCGTCTGAATGCTGCGGGCAGCACTCGCCTTGTCAAAGGGGAACACCAGAATATTGTTCTGGCGATCGTCCTTAGATGGCGCGCGCTTGCAGGTCTCTTCCTGCGGGGGAGGGGTATGGGACATGATGACTCCTTTCATGAGCAGATCTTCGCCGTCGTCGACGACGAAGATCTGCGCGAAGGACGTCATCGCGCATGCGGCCGATGCAGATGCCGAAAGCGGGCGTCTGGCACTCGAAGTCTCGCGACGGAGGCATGATGGCGCCATCAACATGACGGTAATCGAACATGGGCGCCTCCTTCCGTTCCCTGGACTGGCCTGGGTTGAACATTGCTGCCTGCCATCAACCACAGACGCGTTCGGTTGGCAAGTCATTGTAATTGTTGACATCACAGTGGGGTCGCCGGGGGGGAAACCGGCCAATTCTCAAAATGAGACATCGCTTCGCACTGAGGAATCTGGAGACGCTACGGGCCGCTGGCCGACTGGTAACGACCAGGCAACCATAACTGCTGATCGGCTGCAACAGTTGCCGTCTTGGTTTTGAACAGATTGCGAGGACCGCACCGGCCTATCGGCTTCTCGCATTCCCGAAAACCTCTGGAAATCCGATTCAGAATCAAACGGCGTTTTACGAAGTAATGGGGGGAGGAGACATAGAGCGGGCAAACGCCGTTAGGCGTTCCAACGGCAGCGCAGGATGAGGGGGCCGAAACCGACAGACAAGTTGGATGGAGCCGCTCAACCCTCCTGGTCGGCGCCGTCGGGATAGAGCAGGTGGGGTTTGCGGCGGAAGGGCCAGTCGCCATCCCGGTACTTGGCGACGAGCTCATCGAAGACGGCATGTGAGGCGTGTTTGTCGAAGCCCTGCCGAACCAGCATCGAGACGACGACATCCTGGAAATTCTCCAGGGCCTGCAGCTCACCTCGCGTCGCCATGCTGGAAATCGCCATGAAGAGCGCGGTGCGGGCCACGTCGTCGCGTCCGGGGCAACGGCATCGGGCATACGTTGCGCGAGCAGCTCGAAACCAGCGCTGCCCATATCTTCGACCTCGGCCGCCGCACGACCGAGCAGACTTTCGAGCTCGGCGATCACCTGGCCCAGGCCGCGGACCTCCTGGCCGACGGCCGGTTCGACAAGTGGGTGAAGATGCGCTGCGGCCTCGCGCCGCGCAGCGCCCGCAACTACACGGCGGTGTTCCGCAATCTGGCGCCCTACCGCGACGATCTGGTCGATCTCTCGGTCGGGGCGACGGTGCTGTTCCACCTGAGTTCGGCAACGGCCGATCAGGTCAAGGCGGCCATCTCCTTCGCGGAGGAGAACGGGCGTCTGCAGGTCGCCGATGTGAAGGCCATTCTGGCCGGCGGCGAGGAGGGTGGTGACAAGCCGGAGACGGGCGATCAGTACCGCGTCGGCGGTGTTGGCGGACTGAAAGCACTGATCGCCATCAAGGTCCGCGACGGTCTGAAGGCGTTCACTACCCATGTCATCGCGATTTGCCAGGCGATCGAGGCTGCGTTGGCCAAGAGCCGGGTGATCAAGGAAGCGCTGGCGAAGGAAATCCAGGACATCGCCCGTGTCGCCCGTCAGGAACTCGAAAGCCTGGCGCTGTTCATCGAGCCGGATCTCGATTGGGGCCGCAACACCAAGCCAACGAAGTTCCCGAAGAAGACCGGCTGGGCCGAGGTCAATGACACGCTCTACACATTGGGTGGTGTCGATGCCTGGCCGAAGTCGAAGGAGATGCGCGACTGGCTTGCGCTGCATGTGCTTCCGGTGCTCGGCTGGGCGGTGTCGAAGGAGCGGGCGCCGGAATGGCCGCTTGCGGTAACAGATGCTCCGGCCTCCGAGCCGATGGTTCTGGAAGAGGCGGACAGCGCCGGCGACCGTCAGGAAGCCGATCCGGCAATGCCGGACGAGGTCTCGAAGGATGCCGATGTCTCCGATGAGGCGATCGAGCGGTTTGGCGCTGCACTTGAAGAGGCGACGGGTGGCTTGATGACGGTCAGCCGTGAGGCGCCGCGAAACCGCAAGCAGTTTGCAAAGGTGCCGCCGCTTGCGGACGACGCTGTCGTCGAGGTGGAACCGGCGACTGCGGTCACGCCGTAAGGTCAGCTTGCTCGAAGGCCGGCAGACCGGCCTCCTCGCCGAACTCAAGAGGGCCGTGCTGCGGCCCTTTTCCTTTTGGCTTCGGCTGCTGCTTATCCTCGGAGCCGATTGTCGGCTATGGGCCGTGTGAGCCCGGCGTTAACCTTGTACCGGCTTTGTTCCAATTTTGCTTTCCGGGTCCTTGAGCCCGCCCGCCGGTCCTGCCAGGTTGGGGCTGTTCGGAAGACCGGACACAAAACGGCCCAAGCCAGTGTTTGCACCACTGACAAGGGCCTGACCCTCAGCCTTCTTGCGAAAGGAATCGGGCTATGACCACGCATACTCTCTCTGTCCCCACTGGGGAAGTTCTCCGTTCGACCGCCGCCGCGGTAGCTACATTCTCGAAGCGCTCGTTCGGCCTTGGTGCCGGCAGCATTGGCGAACCGGCCGTGCTGCGCCGCCATCCGCATATCGTTCGCTTCGCCGAGGTCGAAGCCGATCTGAATCTGCTGATCGATCGCGCCATCGCTGCTATCGCCGACGGCGAACCGGTCGAGGACGAAATCCTCGGGCACTACGTTCACATCGCCTCGCTGGTTCGTGCCGTCTCGTTCCGCGAGGGCAAGCTCCTGGAGCAGGCGGTCGAGCGGCTGGCGAAAGCCAATCCCAACATCGTTGTCCTGACCCAGTCGCTGAAACTGCCGCTGGTCAAGGCGGCGCTCGAGGCCGTTTCCGGAAACGACTGGTCCAGCCTCGACGGTATCAAACTTGATTGCGAGGCGCCGGCCAAGGGCAGCTATACGCCGGACCTGATCCTTGTGAACCGCGCCCGGCACACGGCCTACATCCTCGACCTGAAGCGGTCGCTTGCTTCGTACGGCGACACCAGCCGGCTCGAGGAGTTGAAGCTGAAGATGATGGCGTCCGCGATGGTGCTGCCGGACTGGCTGTACAAGAACCAAAAGCGCCTGATGGTCGACACCGTTGAGGTCGCGATCGTCGACGGCGCCAGCCGTCCGAGCGATCATGCCGCCGGCATCTGGGCCTTGTCCGAGATCGACGACCTCTTGGAAATCGATGGTGTCGCCGCCTGCATGGCCGAGCTGCGCCTGCGCTTCGGCCGCCGTGTGCAGCAGCTTCTTGAGGCGGAAGCGCGCAAGGCCCTCCGTGTCGTGCCGGATGCGGCATCCGCCTCGGCAGTGTTCGGCAAGCCACCGATCGCGTTGAACGGTCCGGCGCGCAGCTACGAGGAAGAGTTGGCTATGGCCCCGCGAGAAGACGACGATGGTCAATATGACCTCGGCTGCTTCGACGAGGATCAGGACGATGAACCGGAACCGGTCCGTATCCGGGTCGGCTTTGCCCGCCGTCCGCGCCGGCACTGACGAGCTGACAGCTTAACGGCACTGATCGCGGCCGCGCCGAGTGCGGGGCCGGCTTCCCCTTCTTCCATTCCGAAAACGCCGGATGCCGATGCGCTCCGGTGAGGAGACAGTCATGTCCATCGATACCCACAGCCCGTCTGTGGCCGGCTTCCGTTGCGAAGCGGCCACGACCGATATCATTGCGTCGACTTGCGTTCACAGTAGGCTGGCGACAAGCTTCAATCCCGCGGGCGGTGATCGCGCCACCGGCCATTCCGATGATCCCGCAGTCCTGATCGGCCTGGCGCTCGCCTTCGTTCGGCAAGGTCCTCTGCTCGACAGCCTTGTGCCGGAGCCTGTGATGCTCCGGCTGCGTGCACTCGCCGACGGCGGCAACGCCGCATGCCACCTGCTGCTCGACTGGCTTCAGAACCGCAATCGCGACCTCGATGGGCGCGCGGTGTTGCCTATCATGTCGGCTGACAGCCACCGGCCACGCCATTCGCCGCGCGAGCATGTGTTGGCGAAGATCGCGAAGCATGGGCGCATTGACGGTCGGCGGCGTGGTCGGACGCGGCCGCGCGATCCAATGCAGAGCGCCAAAACGGCAATTATTGCCGCGGAGACCGGAGGCCGGATTGATGAATAAGCTAGCTCGTCTGTTCGTTCGCCGGCTTCGGCATCTTGCCCGTCGCGATGCGCGCCGGGCCGCACTGCGCAATGGTCTGCTCGAGGCCAGGATGGTCGATGTCGATGGCCACATGCTCTGCCGCTACAGTCCTGCCTTCGACACGACAAGGCTGACCGGCGACCCGGTTCGGGATGATGCCTGGTTCCGACGGAATTTTGGCACGGGGCTGGTCGCACTGACGGAGAACGGCGATCCGACGCCCGGCTCTGGTGGCGTTGGCGTCGTGACCGCCGGGATCATTCATCCGCCGTTCGCCTCGCAACTCATGGCTCTCCCTCGGGCGCATCGCGGCGCAATCGCGCAGGATGCCGTGCCGGGCAACGGTATGGATCGGCGTGTCTATGCCGTCGGTCTCGTGGATCGGGCAGCGGCTATGCCATCGGTCAGTCACATCGTTGCAACCCTGGCTCTGGCACGCGCGGCCGAGAGTGGAAGGCGATCCCATCGGGAGATCGTTTATGCGCTGACCCGTATTACGCCGGTGATCACCCTCCATGCGCCGCTCGATGGCTTCGAGCGGGAAGTGCTGCGGCTGCTGGAAAAATCCCGGCTGGTGCCTGGCGGCCCGTTTGCGATCGTCGAGTCGGACCACATGTTCAACGACGACTACTTCGACGTCGTGGAAGGCGAGACACGCAGGCGTATTATGACGTTCTCGGGCGCCGGCGTGTATCGCGTGACCGGCAATGCCCTGCGCCGCGGATGATCAGCGCGCTGTCGCGCGGCTTTCCCATCCTCGCCGTCGCGGAGAAGCAAGCGGACATTCCATCCCTGCTGCGAATCTCGGCCGACCTGTCGCTGGAAACGGGAAAGCTCGATCGCCGCTTCGTCGCCGATCTGGTCGAGGTGCTCTATCCCGGTACGGCAATCGAGACGCTGGGCTTGCCGTTAGACTGCGATGCGCGCTGGCTGTCGCTCGAGGATCTGGTGCTTGCCTTCCGTCCGGGACGGCATATCCGGGACGTGCTGCACGTCCTTGCGACGCTGATCGACCGCAATCGCGGAGACTTCGAGGAAGAAGGTGGCGATGAGGGGGGACGACAACGCATCCGGATCGGCATCGCCCAGTACCTCCCCCGAGAAACCCCAGGGATCGGACAAGAAGCCGTCCGACACCGAAAGCAGCGGCCGTTGGAAGAAGGACAAGCCATCGGGCGCCGAGGTGATCCAGCCGGAACCTTTGCCGACCACCCGATGAGCCCGGCCGCAAGCCGCCCGTGACCGTCGAAACGCTTTCCGGATATGGCAAGGCGAAGGACTGGGCGCTCGATCTCAAAGTGGACTTGGACGACTACCGGGCCAGTATCGTTGCTTGGTCTGAGATGAGCACCAGGCTGCTGCTGTGCGGGCCGCCCGGAACCGGCAAGACGACGTTCGCCCGGGCGCTCTGCAACAGCCTGCAGATCCCGCTGGTGGTCAGCTCGGTCTCGACCTGGCTGCAGGGCGGACATTTGAACGATGTCATCGACAGGATGGCGAAGACGTTTGTCGAGGCGCGGGCCATGGCGCCGGCGATCCTGTTCATCGACGAGATCGATGGCATCGGCAAGCGGCAGCCGGCCGAGCGGGAATATTCCGACTACTGGAATGCCGTCGTCAACAAGGCGCGGGAGCTGCTCGACGGCGCCGTCAGGAACGAGGGGCTGATCGTCATCGGCGCCACCAACCGGCCCGATCATATCGATGAGGCGATCAAGCGCTCCGGGCGGCTGGAGACCCATGTCGAAATCCAGAGGCCCGATGTCCCGACGCTTGCGGAAATCCTCGCTCATCATCTCGGTGACGATGCGATGGCGCTGGTCTCCGAGCCGGTAGAGGACGTCCGGGCGGAAACCGAGGACGGCTTCTCGCTGAGGAGGATGGTCGCCGACTATCTGGAGGAAGACGCAGAAGGCCAACGGAAAGGAGCCAGCCGATGACCGGGCCACAGAACACCAACGCGCCGGAAATGCCGGCAGCCGTGCAGCAGGGCAATTCCGCCGATGCGATCCTCAGGCGTCTCGCAACGCGGGCGATGGGGCTGACGGGTGCGGATATCGAGCGCATCGTCCGGGAAGCGCGGTTGAAGGCGCGGCGCGGCAAGCGGGCTATCCGTTATGAGGATATCGAAGGCGGCATTCGCGGCGATCGCCCGCCTGTCCCCCACGATCTGCGCTGGCGCTTCGCCTTCCACGAGGCGGGGCATGCCGTCGTCCATCATGCTCTCGATCTCGGTCTCGTCCGCGGTCTCCACATCGACACCGGGCAGGGCGGTTACAATCTGGTCGGTTTCCACGTCTGGGCGACCGACACCCGCGACTGGTACGAAAGCATGCTCACCATGCTGATGGCCGGGCGGGCGGCAGAACAGCTTATGCTCAAACGTGTATCGAGTGGTTCCGGGGGCGCCGACGACAGCGATCTGGCGCGGGCCACGCGGCTTGCCTTCGACATGGAGCGCACTCTGGGCTTCGGGGCCGACCATCCGCTGCTCTATCGACCGCATCGCGATCCAGGCGCCGTCCTCGACCGTGAACCCGAACTGGCGGCTCGCGTTCACGGCAGACTGGAAGCCGCCCTCAACCGGGCGGCGGCGATCCTCAGGAGGCGCAGGCCGGCCTTCCATGCCCTCGCCAAGGCACTGTTTGAGGCCCAGGCTTTGGATAAAGAGGCCGTGATTTGATGCGCTGAGGTTGGTATCATTTAGCTGATCTTCGGCCATCCGCTTAGCCGATGCGGCGGCACCGAGATCATGACAACGTGGAAAGTGAGCCTTAAGACCGCTCGCCGGGACATTCGCGGTTTTAGAGATACTATTGTCGGCCATAAATAACGTTTGGATCGGCCACGATGCGGCAATCATGCCCGGCGTGCGCATTGGCGCGGGCGCAATCGTAGCTGCAGCCTCGGTCGTCGCTCGCGATGTCCCACCTTCTGCAGTGGTTGGCGGGAATCCGGCCGCCGTCGTTAGAATGCGTTATTCCGTCGAGGTGATAAACGAACTTCTCGATATTGCCTGGCGGGATTGGTCGATTGAGAAGATCGAAGCCAATTTGGCATCCGTTAACAACGGTGACTTGGCCGCTCTCAAGATCGCCTAGCACCGGCATTACCGCCTTCGCGTCTGTTTTGCGCCCCCATGCCGGTCATTGGGCCATCCGGTCGCTGTCACCACAAAGCGGATATTGTGAAACGACAACGTGTGCCGAGGTTGCGCCAGAAGTGGTGATTGGCTTTACCTGGATAAATGGTCGTTCCGAGGGCCCCGGGAAATCGTCGGTTTCCCGGGGCTGATCCGCCTACAGGGAGAAAAGCACTGGTGCCGCGCTAGCAATTCGGTCCGGAGGCATACGACTGGCGGCCTGTGCCTCAGCGCGACATAAACCCTCATAGCATCGATCGCCGAATCCATCGACCGGTGGAAACCCGACAGTAAGCACGCTGGGCGTCACCGGTGCGACGCCCAAGGAACGAGTCGCTGTTCTATAAGCCGGGCGACGTATTCCAACACAATCGCGATCAGCGCGATCACCACGATGCCGGCGATGACGATGTCGGTGACGAGGAACTGTGCCGCCGACTGAATCATGAAGCCGATGCCGCTCGTCGCTGCGACAAGTTCGGCTGCGACCAGCGTCGTCCAGCCGGCGCCAAGCGCGATTCGAATGCCGGTCAGGACCGACGGAACGGCGCTAGGCAGGACGACGTGCCTGAGCACCTGCCTTGGGGTCGCGCCGAGCGATTTCGCCGCGTTGATGTGATCCTTGGAGACGGAGCGCACGCCTGCGGACGTCGACAATATGATCGAGGGCGCCATGGCGAGCGCGATCACCGTGATCTTGGAGGCCTCGCCGATGCCGACCCAGATGATGACGAGCGGCAGGTAGGCCAGCGGTGGCAGGGGGCGCAGGAACTCGACGATAGGATCCAGTATTCCGCGGCCGACTCGGCTCATTCCGATGGCCAGACCGGCCGGGACACCGATCAGAATCGACGCGACCAGGGCGCCGAAGATGCGGTAGAGGCTTGCGCCCACGTGTTCGGCAAGTGTCGCGTCGACGAAGCCGGTAACGATCAGGTTGTAGATGGCAACCACGACCTGCGCGGGCGAGGGCAGAAAAACGGGCGACACCAGCGCATACGCGGAGGCAAGGCTCCACAGCCCGAGGATGGCGGCGATGGTGAGTGTCGAGATGACGGCGATCGGCAAAGGCTTTGCCGCGGGGGCAGCGCTTGCGGCCGGCTTGGGGCTGCCGAGGACCGCGCCGTTCCTCGTGACGTCGGCCCCTTCTCTCTCGGAAAGCCGCGACAGGGGGCGAATTTCTGTAAAGAGCGTCATGCGGCGGCCTCTTCGTTCGGGAGAGAATGGATCAGGCTGGTAAGGCCGTCATGCAGGCGCTTGAACAGCGGTGTTGCCTTCACCCTTTCCACCTGAGCGCCAGCCAGAATCTCGGCGCTGAAGCCGGCCTCGATCTCGGCGGTGAGACGGCCGGGGTTGGGGGAAAGCACCAGCACGCGCGAGGCGAGGATGAGGGCCTCGTCGATGCTGTGGGTAATGAGGATCGCGCCGGCGCCGCTGCGGTTCTGGACGCGCAGCAGGAACTCCTGCATACGCGCGCGGGTCAGCGCGTCGAGTGCGCCAAGCGGCTCGTCGAGCAGCAGGAAGCGCGGCTCGGCCGCAAGCGCCCGGGCGATGCCGACGCGCTGGCGCATGCCGCCCGACAGTTCCCAGATGCGGCGCTCGCCGGAGTCGCCGAGACCGACCAAGTCCAGCAGTTGCTGTGCCCGCTCTTGGCGTATGACGCGCGGCACGCCCTTCAGGCGCAGTGGCAGGGTGATATTGTCTTGCGCATTGAGCCAGGGATAGAGCGCGTCATCCTGGAAGACGACGGCGCGCTCGGCGCCGGGACCCTGGATCGGCACGCCGTCGACAGCAATTGTGCCGGATGTCGGCGCAATGAAGCCGGCAGCAAGGTTCAGCAGGCTCGTCTTGCCGGACCCCGAGCGGCCGATAATCGCGACGAGTTCATCCGAGGCGACCTTCAGGTTGATGCTATTCAGCACGAAATTGTCCCGTGGCGGGCGAGGCCCGGGTTGTGGCGGATAGCGCAACGACACATCGTGCAACGACAGGGTGCTCATGGAAGGTCCTCCTCTACCGGCGTGCTGGCCCGGGTGGCCAGTGCGGCGAAGTGGCGACCCGGTCGCGCTTATGCGCCCGGGCCGCCGGTCCGCCGCAGGACGGGATGTTGCCTCAGTGGGTGAGCTTGGCCGCACCCGCGACCCAGCGGGTGGAGACGTAAGGCGAATAGTCGGAAAGTGCCGCCGGAATCTTGCCCTGCTCGAGCAGGAAGGCCGAGGTGTCGGCCACGGCCTTTGCCGTGCCGCCGCCCAGCAGCGCTGCGCCGGCCTGTTCCTCGATCGTCGGGAAGGTGTAGCCCTTGAGCAGGGACGGGACCTCTTCCGGCTTGGCGCCGGTCAGGCGGGCGATCTTCTCGGCTTCCGGTGAGTTGGCGTTCCAGGCGTCCGGATTGGCGCGGTAGGCCGCGGTCGCATCGCCCGTCACCTTGACGAAGGCTGTCACGACATCAGGGTGCTCTTCCGCAAACTTCTTGCTGACGATCCAGGCGTCAAAGGTCGGACCGCCCCACTCGGCGACATCCGCCGAAGTTGCAAGCACCGTGGCCGACTTCTTCAACTGCGCCAGCACCGGATCCCAGACATAGGCGCCGTCAATGTCACCGCGCTCCCAGGCGGCGGCAATCTCCGGCGGGCGCAGGTTGAGAATCTCCACCGATTTCGGGTCAACCTTCCAATGCTTGAGTGCCGTCAACAGGCTGTAGTGGGCGGTGGAGACGAACGGCGTCGCGATCTTCTTGCCGGCGAGTTCCTCCGGCTTTGAGACCGACTTGACCGCCAGCGCCTCCGCTTCGCTGATCAGTCCAACGACGAAGATGGTCTCGACCGGCAATTCGCGGCTTGCCGCGGCCGCGAGTGGCGAGGAGCCGACATAGCCGATGTCGAGTGAGCCGGATGCGATTGCAGCAATCACGTCGGCTCCGCCGTCGAATTTCTGCCAGTTGATCCTTGCGCCGGTCGCCTTTTCATAGGCGCCGTCAGCCTGGGGGACGCGCGAGGGTTCCACGATCGGTTGGTAGCCGATGTTGAACGTCACCTCTTCGGCGCTTGCCGACTGGAGTTGAGCAGTCAAGGCAAGGGCGGCCGTTGCCGCCAACAGGGTTCTCCGGATGATATTCATGATCCTCTCCTCAATCTGATCCTTGCCCGACACTGGGGTTGGTCGTCATGTAGGCTATATAATCGATCAAAATAGTAGAGAAATTTTCACCTCAATATTTCGGCCGAACGGCAATTGATTTTGCGTGCAACTATGGATCCGAGCGACCATGCGGCCAGTTCAGGCTGCGAACGGTATCTCCGCAATCTGGTTCGCATGCGGGGAGAAGGTTGCCGGTGCCAATTGATTACGGCGCGTGCTCAAAAGTGAACAAATCGCGATCAAAGCGGGCAAATTTCATTTCTTTCATGCTTATGAATTAATTATACCTTTTTTATATGATTTTCGCTTTCGGGGCGAAGAATGGGCTGGTATCGCTCCACTTGGGGTGACGGAATTTCGTCCGCGCGTCGCAAACTGCCGCAATGCGGCATGCGTCGGCGCCTCCGGCGTAGTCGAGCTATCTGGACGAGTGAGAACGGATCGAAATGCTGACGAAAAAAGGAAAATACGGCCTGAAGGCTCTTGTGGACCTGGCTCGGCTTGCGCCGGGCGAGACGGCCTTCGTTGGCGAGATCGCGTTGCGCAACAACATTCCAAAGAAGTTTCTCGACACGATCCTGCTGGAACTCCGCAACGCCGGCATGCTCCGGTCCAAGAAGGGGCCTGGCGGTGGCTACTCGCTTTCGCACCCGGCTTCCGAGATTCGCATCGGCCAGGCCATTCGCGTGCTCGACGGTCCACTGGCACCCATCCGCTGCGCGAGCCGCACTGCCTATGAGGCGTGCGACGACTGCGCCGATCCGCAAGCCTGTCAGGTGCGCCTAGCCATGACGGAGGTCCGGGACGCGATCGCGTCGATCCTGGACACGATGACGCTCGAACAGTTCGTTGCCGTGCCGGGCGCGGCGGCGATCATCGAGACCGAGCAACCGCAAAAGCGGGTTGGATGATAGCGGTTGGCCGGACATTACCTAGCCGGGCCAGCGGGGCAAAGCCACCATAGCGACCGTTGTTGTACACAAGCGACTGGCCGCCACCGACAATCACCTCGACCACGCGGCCGAGAATGATGCCGTGGCTGTGGCGTTCGATGATCTCCTCGACCTCGCAATCGATGGCAGCCAGTGCTCCGACCAGTACGGGAGCGCCGCTTAGCCGCGTCGTCCAGTGCGCGCCCTCGTAGCGCGCCTCGTCCCGCGTTCCGCCAAATCCTGCAAAATGGCGGGGCTTGGCCCTACGCCTAGAGGCCTTCCTCTAGGCGCCGATGCTGCTCAAGGCGAATCGCGCCCACCTGGCGAAGCAGGTCTGTGTTACGAGGCGTCGGCCCGCCCACCGGCGTCGTTGTCATGAGCGCATCCGCGCTTTGTTCGAAGGTCGCCCTGATCTCCCGTGCGGCCTCGGCAGCGGTGATGCAGGCGGTAGCGGCGGCAAGATACGCCTTTGTCCGATGCTGCTCCGCCAGGCCGATCTGCGCGGCGTCGATCGCGCGCCCGGCCTGCTCGGCCGCCGCTTCGGCGGCGGCGAGCCGCAACGAAGCAACGCCGATGTCGAAAGCATCAGGCTCGCTCATATCCAGCTCACTTCGAAGCGTCCGGCGCCCGGCTCCGATATGCCCGGCTGCCTCGAGCAGCAGGGCGAGCGAGTGCGGTACGTCCATGCGAGGCTCCTCGGCAAATGCATGGAGCAAGGCACCGCTTTCTGCGAGCACGTCCTTCAGCAGAATATGCTCTTGCGGCTGATGACCCGTGGCTGATGGCTCGCAACTGTTGGCAGCGTAGTGCAGGCCGGCGATCCGCGTCGGTAACAGAAGCTGGGCGACCTTGCCCCCGTCGGTTCGCGTCGGCACCAGCAGCCAGTCCGCATGGCGGGCACAGGGCGTACAGAGGGCCTCTCCCGTGAGGCGCCAGCCAACTCCGCTCGCCAACAGCGGAAGCGGGGCGCCGTTCTCCGAGTTGCGGTGAAGGGGCCGCGCCTCGCTGAGCCTGCCGCCGGCCAGCGCCGCGGGAAACACGGTACTGTGCTGGCCGTCGGTCCCAAAACTGCGGATCTGCTCCAAAGCGACGAAATGGGTAGCTAGGATTTCTGCCAGCGTTGCGGACGTTTCGGCCGCGATGGCGCAGATTTCGGCCAACGCGACGTTCGAAGCGTCGAGCCCCCCATGTTCGGAGGGAACCGAGACGCCAAGCAGGCCGGACCGAGCCAGGAGTTCCAAACGCAACTGCTGCGGAGTGCCGGCAGCTTCAAAGTCGGCGGCAATCGCGTTCGCTACGGCAGTCGCCTCGTCTTCCGCTGCGATCAGGGCGGCGGTGCGGGCGGGATGGCCAATTGCTGGTGTCGTGCCCATGTCTGCTCCTAGCGTCAGTTTCGGAACGAACGGGCAAAAAGATCATATTCTATAGAGATTGCATAGATTGATTTTGCTATTTTGAGGGCGATTTGAAGTCGGTTGTACCGGTATCACCAAGGGTCAAAGAACTCTGAAGGTGCGCCCGCAGCGCCGGCTGCGATGGATCATGGCGCCGACCAAGCGGCTGCTGCTGCCCGACCCCCTCAGCAAATTTCTCGGCGGGGAACACCGTCCGCGCCTCGGCCGTTTTCTCACTTGGAAAGGAATGCCGTAATAATCTATAGATTTTGTGAAGAATGTTGATACAGTGCCGCGGGGTGCCGGGGCGGAGGACCGTTCATGCAGTTGAACACGAATATTGCAATCATCGGTTCGGGTTTCTCGGCCGTGGCGCTTGGCCTCAACCTCATCGAGATGCTGCCGCCGACCGCCAATGTGAGCCTGGTCGGGCGGGCAGTGCGGCAGGGCAGGGGCATCGCCTATTCGACCGCTGCCGATTGCCATCTCCTTAACGTGCCGGCCGGCCGGATGAGCCTCTTTGCCGACCGCCCGAACCACTTCGTCCGCTGGCTTACCGAGTCTGGCTTTTGCTGGACAAGCGACGACTTCGTGCCACGGAAGATCTATGGCCGCTATGTCAGCGATTGCCTGGAGGCGGCGCGGCGGCGGACCGCCAACCGAGCGGCCCTTTCGCTGATCGATGCCGAGGCGCTTAGCGCGGAGGCCGCAGCCGATGGCAGTCTGGTCTTCCGCCTGAACGATGGCCGCATCCTCTCTGCCCACTCTGCCGCGCTTTGTACGGGAGCCGGCACCAACCGCCTGCCAGTACCCGCAGAGGCAGTCTCCCCGGACGTTCTGCCGCTGGTGGTCAACGATCCATGGAAGTCGGCCTGGTGGGAACGCATGCCGGACAAAGCGGACGTCGTTTTCATCGGCACCGGCCTCACCATGGTTGACCAATGCCTGCTTCTGACGCGGCGGGGCTTCAAGGGCACGATGCATGCGGTCTCGCGACGCGGGCTCTTGCCGCAAGCGCATCTTTCCCGCAGGAGCGATCCGGCCGATCCGGTGGTTGGCGCGGGTGAGAGCCAAGTCAGCGACATGCTTCGCAGGCTGCGCGCGCAGGCCGCCGGCATGCCTGACTGGCGTGCGGCGATGGACGGCCTCCGCCCCGTCACGCAGGCGCTCTGGAAGGGGATGGACGGGGACCAGCGGGGGCGTTTCCTCCGCCATGCCGCCGCATTCTGGAACATCCATCGCCACCGCATGGCGCCGGAAGTGGCGCGCGAGATCGACGCGCTGCGGCAATCCGGGCAGTTGGTCATTCATCGCGGTCGGCCCAGCGCAATCCGCGGCGACAAGACAGGGGTCATCGTGGACGTGGTAGGGGTCAACCCCGTGGCCCTGCCGGCGGGCATGGTTGTCAACTGTGCCGGCCTGGAGCGATGCGTGGTCGGAACCTCGCCGCTCTTGGCTGATCTTGCCCGCAACGGGCTCGTCCAGCCCGATCCCCTTGGCCTCGGCATCGCCGTCGATGACGATTCGACCGTCATCACCGACCGTGAGGTCGCGCACGGCCGCCTCTATGCGATCGGCCCGTTGACCGTCGGCAGGCATTGGGAGATCTCCGCCGTGCCTGACATTCGAGTTCAGGCGCGGTCTGTTGCCGAATGCATCAGCGCACAGGTCCGCTGATCGACCGTGCCAGCGGTTAAAGACAATACGGTCGACACCGGCGACGGCTGAGCCCCGCGTCGGCCCGGAATTGCCGTGATGCGTGAGACTGCAGATTGGGATCTCAGCAACGGCGGTTCGACTCCCATCAATGCGCAGGTTTTGGCAACTGGCTGCAAAACGTGCGGGAGTCGCGCGCCCGTTGTGGAGCGGGGATGAGAACCGCCGCGCATGGCGGATGCGCCTGCTGCGTCACATCACCGGTCCGCCCGAACAAAGGCACATGCGAAACAGGATTTCTGCATTCACATCCAAATTTGGAATTGAAATTGTTTTATTCGATAGATTTTGTGGGCAATGATCCGACATCAACAGGAGCAGATCATGACCGTTCGTGTGGTTGGCATCGCCGGCAGTTTCAATCAACCTTCAAAAACCCGCTCGCTCGTCCATCATCTCGCCGATCTGGCCGCATCGCGTTACGGCTTCTCTCAGACGGTCTATGATCTCAACGACGTCGGGCCATCGCTCGGCAGCGCGCTGTGGCGCAGCGATCTGGATGCGCGGGCAAAAGCTATCCTCGACGATATTGTCTCGAGCGATGTGCTCGTCATCGGCTCGCCGACCTATAAGGGCTCGTATCCGGGTCTGTTCAAGCATCTGATCGACCTGATCGATCCCCATGAACTGAAGAGCAAGCCGGTCATCATCACGGCCACTGGTGGCGGCGATCGCCACACGCTGATGGTCGAACATCAACTGCGCCCCCTGTTCGGCTTCTTCATGGCACATACCCTGCCCACGGCAATCTATGCATCCGACCGCGATTTCAGCGACTACAACGTCACTTCCGAAGCGCTGGGCAAGCGGATCGATGAAGCTGTCAGCGAACTGGGTGCGTTTTTCCCTCTGACGTCGCCAGCTCTTGTTGCTGCCGAGTAGGCGATGACATCCTGATAGGAGGAACGCTTGCATGGCGCTTTTCGAACTTCAGGAACACAAGGTTGTTCCGAGATTTGCAGATCTGTTGCCGATCGTTTTCGGCGCGACACACAGGGTCTGCGTCGCCGGTGTGTTCGCATTCCTGTTTTCGATCACCTTCGGCGTTCTGTAGGATACGCAACTGCCATGGCCCCCGTCTTGATCCTCCCGGGACTGTTCGGATCCGGTGAAGGCCACTGGCAACGGCATTGGCTGGCGGATCGGCCGGAAAGCCTTCTCGTGGAGCAAGATAACTGGGATCGGCCTGTTCTCAGCGAGTGGCTTGAAAAGCTGGAAAACGTCCTCGAACAGGTGGAAGACGCTTACATTGTTGCTCATAGCCTCGGCTGTGTGCTTGCGGCGCGCCACGCGCAAAGAGCGTCCGCCCGCAAGATCAAAGGAGCGCTTCTAGTCGCGACCTGCGATCTTCAACCGACAGAACGGTTCCATCCTGGACATGTTTCGTTCGGTCCGATGCCGACACATCGGCTGCCTTTTCCGACCGTCATGGTCGGAAGCCTGAATGACCCTTATATGACGATCGATCGGCAGACGCTTTTTACAAGACTGTGGGGCGCCGAACACCAGAGCATTGGCTCGGCCGGGCACATCAACATCGCGAGTGGTTATGGACGTTGGACCAATGGCTACGCGCTTTTCGATTGCCTGAAACGGAAAGTCGCCAGCTTGAGAAATAGCGCCGACGTGAACTGACGCCGACTGCGTCGTGACTCCGCTCTTGGTTCGCCGGTTTTCTTGACATAGTTCCGAAATGAGGCGGCCGCGAATGCTCGCGGAAAATGATACAAGCATCCTCCGCACTCTTCTCAACGAGCGGGCGCAGATTCATCGCCTCTTCGGCCTTCGGTGGTCTTCCGTCAGGTTGAGCTTTAACAGCCCGACCATCGGAAAAACACAGATGGCCGCCTTCCTGCCACACCACTGCCGGGGAGGACATCGCTACCAGGCGAGGTTACATCGGAACATGTGCGCAGCATCAACGTAGCGCGATGAATTACGCGCTACCCGAAAGGCTGCGAAATACGCTGAAAGGGTTCGAATTGGCGTCACCTTATCGTTGCGAAAAATTTAGAAGGAAGGCGTGGGTGAGGCTGCTTGGAAGTGCTCGCGCAATGTCTCCGTTTCGTACTGATGACGGTAGAGGCCGCGCTTACGAAGGATCGGAACGAGCTCATCGACGATCACATCGAGCCCGTCTATGAGGCGATCCGGCTGCAAATTGAAACCGTCGACGGCCCCGGCTTGGAACCAGTCCTCGATGTGATCGGCGAGTTGCTCAGGCGTGCCAACGAATCCGGCATGGCCCGACCCGGTATAGCGCGTCTGCTTGAGGTATTCGCGCACAGTGGGGTTGGTCTTGCGGATCTGCGCAATGATCGATTCGCGAAAGCCAATGCTTCCCAGGAAAGTCTGGGAGTCGCTGATAGGGCCCAGAACCTCCTCGGGGAACGGCTCATCGAGTTCAAGTTTAGAGGCATCGAAGCCGATCGCCTGCGACAGCCAGCCGGTTGAATATGATGGCGGACCTGCGTCATGGAGTTCATCGCTGCGGCGTCGTGCCTCTTCCTCGGTGCTGCCCAAACTCAACAGCAGGCCGGGAAGAATTTTGATCTCGTCAGGTGAGCGGCCATTGCTCCGCGCGAAGGCTTTGACCAGACGGTAGTGCTCGATGGCCTGATTTTTTGTAAGTTCAGCAGCGAAGACACCCTCAGCCGCGCGCCCCGCCAATTCGCGACCCTGCGGCGAACCACCCGCCTGAAAGATGACCGGGCGGCCTTGTTTCGACGGCGGCACCCGCAAGCGCCCATCGATATCGAAGAACTCTCCATGGAAATGGACGTCTCTGCCCGTGGCGGCCGACTCCCACAATGCCCGCACGACATCGACAAACTCGTTTGCCCGTTCGTAGCGATCATCTCGGAACGGGATATCGGGTATCCCGAAATTGCGCGCCGCGGGGACGCCGCGAGTGGTGACGACATTCCACGCCGCGCGACCACCCGTTTGGTGATCGAACGAGAGGAAGCGCTCGGCAAGTTCGAAAGGATCATTGAAGGTGGATGACGCCGTCGCCACCAAGCCCACCCGTGATGTTGCTGCGGCCACATGCCCCCAGTTCACCGTCGGTTCAAGGCGGATCGGATTGGCGTCATAAGCTGGATCGCCGAGAAGCGGGCCGTCAGCCAGGAAGATGGCATCCAAGGTGCCGCGCTCCGCGGTCTTGCCAAGGTTCGCCCAATAATCCGGGTCAATGAAGGCATCTTTTTTCAGAAGCGGCGTCTTCCATGCCGATGGCAGATAGCCCAGCACCAATGCGTTGATGCCGAGGAGGACGTGGCCAGTTCGCTTGTTTGTCACGGGTAATGTCTCCGTTGTTGTCTACAAAGAGACATGTGGTTGCGGTACAGGGAACGCGGGCCGCGCGGTTGATGGCAGCGGCGCCGGTGCAGATAGGTTGAGTGCTACTCGCAGGGATCCGCCCGGCGGTGTGGAAGCGAAGCCATCGGCAAGCCACCGTTCAGCGGCGTTCAGCAGGTCATCCACTGGCTGGTCATGGCCGGCGCGCAGCACGACGCCGACAAACGCACCTGGCGGCGGTTCGTCGCCCAGCGCGACGACAGGCACGGAGCCCGCGGCGCCCAGAATAAGGTCGATCGGGTTATTGTCACCGACGGGCGGGGCATCAGCCGGCGCTTCGGCATACCAGGCAATCACCGACGCCCCCGTTCTCGGCTCGGGCGCATTCAACGGCCCTGCGATGGAGAAGCTGTTATCGATATCAACATGAACAATGCGGTTCGACTCCACCAGGATGCCTGTCTCACGGTTGCCGATGATCGAATCGTGAGGCCAACTCTGCTCAAGAACGCGCACCGCACGGGCCGCATCGCAGGCCGTGTGGGCATTGAGTGGCGCTCCGCCGCCGAGGCCGGCTCCACCCCAGGCCGGGGCTTCCCTCGGGCCTTCGGGTGCGTAGGCATCACGCACGCCGATCAGAAGCCCGCTGCGACCACCCGACAGATGGGCAAGTGAGGCGACACGGCGTGCAATGTTGTACGGGTGGTCTCGCTGCGGTGCCGCGGCGATGAGGAAGCGTCCGTGCTTCGTGGAGCCCGCCAAGGTTGCGCCGACGGCACTGCTTGCAAGCGTGACCGGCGCTGGCGCGCTACCATCGATGCGGTCGATCCCCAGCACGCTGAACGCAAGCGGCAATGCATCCCACCGAGAAAGCAGCGCTGGGCTTGTGGTGAGTTCGGCCAGATGCGGCCCGGCAAGGCCAAGCGCAAGATAGGGTTTCGTCATCCTATCGCCTCCTCAATTGCCTTGGCCGCCACGGCCGAGCCGGTCGATGCTGGACGCCGGCGAATTGTCGTTGACCAGATAGTCACCAAGGATGCGGGCCTTGTAGGCGACCGGGTTATGCGACGCGAGCGTGCGCGCATTGCGCCAATGGCGGTCAAGCGCCGTTTCCTCGGAGGTCGCGGAGGCGCCGAGAGCACCGAAAACATGGGTGGCCGCATAAAGGACACCGTCGATGATCGCGAGCTGCGCCTGTGCTACGGCCACCTCTCCGGCGATAACTCGCTTGTCGCGCAACGCAACGTCGCCATCCGCATGAGCGGCGGCGATGAGATCCAGCGCGCTGGCGGCGCGACGCAATGCAGCCTCGGTAGAGAAGACTCGCACCGACACTTCACCGATCACCTGCAGCAGTTGTGGGTCGAGCGCCGGGACCGGGTTGAGACCTTGCGGATAATTTCGCCCGCGCGCCTTGAGCGCCTTGGTACCATCGCGCAAGATCGCCCGCGTGATGCCGGTGAGCACGGCGAGCAATGCCGTTTGGTAGAAGTGACCCTGATAAACGACACGCTCGCTCGCCGGAAAGACATCCCCCTCGTGTGCGATCGCATCCTGGTAGGTAGCGCTGCCGCTTGCGGTGGTGCTCTGGCCAAACCCCGGCCAGTCGTCGGTAAGCACGACGCCCGGCTGGTGACGGCTAACCAAGGTGGTGATGAGCGAGCCGTCTTCTCCCTTGCCGATTACGTCAAGCCAATCGGCATAGAGGCTGCCGGTGGCATAGAATTTCGCGCCGGTGACCTTGTAAGCGTCGCCTTCGCGGGTCACCGTCGTCTTGATGTTGGCGTATGTGCCGTTGTTTGCTTCCGTCCAGCCTCCGCCGATGAACTCGCGGTCCCGGAAGCGCTGGAACCAACGGTCATTGGCCGGTGAAGGGCGCGCGTTGAGGCGATCTTCGATGAAGGCCAAATGATTGCGCCATACGTGAGCGACGTTCGCGTCAGCCTCCGCCAGCAGAGCCAGCAGATAGTATGTCTGTTCAAGCGAGGCGCCCCACCCGCCGAACTCCTCCGGTACGCGCACGAGGGAAAAATCCGCGTCCTTCAGCCATTGCACCTGCTCGAAAGGAAATGTGCGATTGCGCTCACGCTCGACATTGCCCTCGGCAATACGGTCGAAAATCGGCTGAAACCGCTCCACGAGGGCTTCTTCCTTCGCTGTAGCGGGGCGCAAATAGGTTAGCGAAGTTGGGGCGTCCACGGTTGTCATTTTTGTTCTCCTGAATGCTGGTACGTCAACAATTGTGGGGCAGATGTCATGCCGGGCTTGTCGATCGCGGTTGCGCGAGATGCCTGGGGTTTGAGGGATGATAGGTTTGTGTGAATTGCTCAGTTTCGATTGGCTGGGTCGCGCCACTGCGCGACAAGATCGACGGCAAGGGTTGTGATGATGAAGGCGGAGGCGGCAAAGATGGTCGTGCCGATGACGACGGGAAAATCGCCCTCGAGCGCGGCGGCGATCGCCATACGACCGACCCCGTCCAGCCCGAAGATCGTCTCCGTCACGATTGCCCCGCCCATGATGGCGGCAAGCTCCAGCCCGCCGAGCGTCAGGATGGGATTCAGTGCCGATTTCAGGGCGTGGGAAAAATAGATCCGGCGTTCGGGAACACCCTTGGCGCGTGCCGTGCGGATGAAATCATGCCCCAGCACATCGAGCATGCTGGCCCTGACAATGCGCTGAAAAATCCCGATCTCCGCAATCACGAGTGTCGCCCACGGAAGCGCCAGATGCCGCGCCCATTGCAGCGGGTCTTCGCTCAACGGGACATAGCCGCTGCTCGGGAACCAGAAGATGCCCTGGTTCGACAGTTGGAAGAACAAGAAATAGGAGATCAGGATACCACTGAGGAAAGTCGGAACCGAAAGACCGACATAGGCGAGAAAGGCGAGCACATGATCGATGAGCCGGCCTTGCCAGCGCGCCGCGACAACCCCGGAAAGGATGGCGATCGTCATCCAGATCACCAAGGCGCCAAGCGCCAGCGAAAGGGTGACGGGCGCCTTCGCCAGAATGAGGTCCGTGACCGGCGCCTGCTTGCGGAAGGAATATCCAAGAGCCGGCGGCCAATGCATCAACCCCATCGGCGCGCCCTGGATGTCAGGACCGCGGAACAGATAATACCAGAGCTGCAAGTACCAGGGTTCGTCGAGGCGTAGCGCACGCGTGACAGCGTCGATCCCCTCCTGGGTTGCATTTCGCGGCGCCAGCATCGCAGCGGGGTTGCGATAGGCAATCCGGGTGATGAAGAACGCAACGATGAGAACGATGACCAACGTGGAGATCGAACGCAGGAGAACCGTGGAAAACTGTTTCGCCATGATCTAGGTCCGCCTGCGGTGTGGGTCGAGCACGTTTCTCAGGCCGGCGCTCAACGAATTGAAGCCCACAACCGTTAGGAACAGGGCGAGCCCAGGGCCAACCAGAAACCACGGCTGATCCTGATAGAGGGAAGTCCGCTGCGCTTCGGCGATCATGTTGCCCCAGCTCGGCATCGGTGCCTGGATGCCGACACCAAGGAAGGAAAGGGTCGCCTCCGCGACGATATTGGCGGGTAGCTGCACGGCCCAATAGACAAGAACCGTCGGCAGGATGTTCGGCAGAATATCGAACCAAATGATCCGCGCCCATGACGCGCCGATGGTCCGCGAAGCTTCCACCATCGCATTGTTGCGCAGTTCCAGTACCAGCCCGCGCACCAGACGCGCGAAATAGGCCCAGGAAAACAGCGCGATCACGGCGATGACGACGACGACGGGCGGAACGATCGGTTGACCGGTTCCACCGCGGTTGAGCGCCAGAAGGCTGAGGGCCGTCACGACGAAGGGAAAGGACAGGGCAACGTCGATGCCCTGGGAAATGATGCGATCCGTTCGGCCCGCGAAAAAACCGCTGACAAGGCCGATGCCCGTGCCGATGATCATCGCGATCGTTGTAGCCGGAATGCCGACGATCAGTGATATCTGCGCCCCATAGAGTGTCCTGACGAACACATCGCGACCGTTTCCGTCAGCGCCAAGCGGAAATTCAGGCGTCGGGCCGATCGGCAGTCCCATTTCATCAAGCGCGGTGTCCTCGAATTGCTGCATCGGACCATGTCCGAGAAGAGCGCTCGCCAGTGGTGCCGAAAACGCCGCCAGCAGTACGAGCCCGACAATGACGGCACCGGTCCGCACTGCGCTCTCGCGCCATAGACGCTTCAGAAGCAAGGCGATCGGCGATTGCGGCCGGTCGGAACCCGGCAGTCCAACGGCTGAGTGCAGGACGTTAGCCATACTTCACATCCTCAAACCGGGCCGCTGCGGGCAGACGTTCACGTCCGGGAATGGATGCGAGCAGCCGGCGGGTATAGGCATGGCGTGGTTGTTCAAAAACCTGCCGTGTCCGGCCGCTCTCGACGATTTCGCCCTTCTCGAGCACGATCAGCCGGTCGCAGAGTTCGCCGACGACGCCGAGATCGTGGGAAATGAACAGGAACGACACGCCGAGCTTGTCGCGCAGTCGGGCGAGCAGCGTGATGATTTTCGCCTGGGTGGTGATGTCCAGGGCCGATACCGGCTCATCGGCAACGATCAAGGCGGGACGCAGCGCGATCGCCCGCGCAATGGCAACGCGCTGCCGTTGCCCCCCGGACAGTTGCGAGGGCAACCGATCCAGAATGTCGGTCGGCAGCTCCACCTCGGTGACAAGCTGCTCCACGGTCTCGCGCAGTTTTACCTTGTCGACCGTGCCGTGAATGACGAATGGGTCCGAAAGGATGGCCTCGATACGCCGACGCGGATTGAGGCTCGCATAGGGGTCCTGAAAGACGACCTGGATGGACCTGCGAAGATCGCCCTGCAATATGCTGCCGGGACCTGGCTGGGAATATTCCCTTCCCTGCAGGCTGATGCGTCCAGCGTCGGGCCGGTCCAGCCCGGCAATCAGCCGGCCTATCGTTGATTTTCCGGAGCCGGATTCACCGACGAGACCGAGGATTTCTCCTTGCCCGATGGTGAAGGAGACGTCGTCAAGCACGGAGCGCGCGCCGAAAGAACGGGCAACGGCATGCACGTCCAGCAAGGGGCGAGATGCTTCCCGGACTTTTCCATGCGCATAGGCCTTCGGGCCGCCGAGGCGTGCGGCGCCCAACAGTTCCCGCGTGTAGTCCTGCCGCGGCCGGTCATAAATGTCGGTTGCCGGCGCCTTTTCGACGACGAGTCCGTCGCGCATGACGACCACATCGTCGGCAATGTCCGACACGACCGCGAGATCGTGGCTCACGAAAATCAATGCCGTCCCATGCTCGTCCTGCAACCGCTTGAGAAGGTCGAGAATGGACGCCTGCACGGTTACGTCGAGCGCCGTCGTCGGCTCGTCCGCAATGATCAGCGCAGGATCGAGTGCGATGGCGATGGCAATCATCACGCGCTGACGCATGCCACCGGAAAGGTGGCGTGGATAATCCGCAAGCCGCGCCTGCGGGTCGATGATGCCGACATCGTCGAGAAGCGCCAGTACGCGCTCGCGCTTCTCCCTGCGTGATACCCTCTGATGAACCGAAATTGCCTCGCCGATCTGTTCACCGATCGTCTTCAGGGGGTGAAGGTTGCTCAGAGGATCCTGGAAGACAAAACCGATCTCCGCCCCCCGGATCCTGCGCAGCTCCCTATCGGGAAGACCGAGGATTTCCTGGCCTTGGTGCAGCACGCTGCCCTGAACCACGGCGGAACCGGGCAAAAGCCCGGCTGCACCGAGGAGGCTGGCACTTTTTCCCGATCCCGACTCGCCCACGATGGCGAGCGTCTTGCGGGCTTCGACGCCAAAGGAGACGCCTCTTACCGCCTCGATACCACCAAAGCGAACGCGCAGATCATGTACGGAAAAGACGGACATCCGGCTGCGGACTCTAGTTCTTCAAGGCGATGTTGGTGATGTCGGCCTGCACCGCGAGCGAAGACCATACCCAGTGGCTGATGCGATCCGAGGTAATGGCGATCTTGCGCTTCTCGAAGAGCGGGATCCAGGGCAGATCGGTAGAGACGATCTTGTCCGCATTGGCCCAGAGCTGTGTCGGATCGTCGGACGAATAGGCCTCGGCGGCGATGCTGTTCAACTCAGTATTGCTGTAGCAAATCGCATATACGTTGCCGGTACCGCAGGGGGATGCATCCGAGTTCAGCCAGCCGCCGAGCAGCATTCGCGTGCTCGGACCCTGCCAGTCCGGCGAGAAGGCGGCGCTCAGGAACACGTCCCAGCGCGACTTCGGATCCTGAATATAAGCGCGCCACTGGGTTGCAGGCGCAGGGATCAGGTTCAGCGTGATACCCGCCGCAGCCAGGTCCTCCTTGAGCGTTACGGCGATCGTTTCGTTCTGGGCGTTGGTGCGATAGAGCGCGTCGAGCGTGATGCCGTTAGGATAGCCGGCCTTCGCCAAAAGCTCTTTCGCTTTTTCCGGATCTCCCTTGTTCTCCGCCGTCGGATACGGATCGAACTGCTCGTGGCCGGAAATCGTGGAGGTGATAATCTGCGACAGCGGTACGGCGGCGATCGATCCACCTTGCGTTTGAACAAGATGGGCGCGATTGACGGCATACGACAAGGCCTGGCGCACTTCTGGCTTGCGCAATGCCTCGATACCTTCGCTGGTAACGTCTTTCTGCGCGTTTATGGTGATGAAGTTGGCCGAGCCGCTGTTTGTCGCGTGCAGATAGGGGCTGTTCTTCGACACATATTGCCGGATGGTGCCACGCGGCGGAGTGTCGAGATAGAGGGAAAGATCTGCTTCTCCGGCCTGGATCTTCTGGACGATCGCATCTTCGCTGTTGGCTGTGAAGTCGACATGAATCTCATCGACATAGGCCTTGCGGGCTTCGTCCGATTCCGGTTTGAAGCTCTTGGCTTTCTTCAATACCAGCTTCTGGCCCTGATCGTAGGAAGCGACGTAATACGGCCCGCTCGACGGAAGATTCTTGCGCGATTCGAGCGAGTCCGGGAAGTATTTCGACGCGATTTCAGAAGCGACAGGCGATACGAAATTCATCGAAAGAATATTAAGGAAGTCGTAATTCTTCGTGTCGGAACGGATTATCAAGGTCTTGTCATCCGGCGCGGATATACCGGAAATCTCGTGACTGTCGATAAAGGCCTTGCTCGCCGCCAAATCGCCGGTCGGAACCTTCGAAAATTCCTTGCAGTATTCAACAAATCCCGAAAATGCGAGATTGAAATAGTTGACGGCCGCGACCTGCTTATTGGGATCGCAGAAGCGCTTTATGCCGTAAACAAAGTCACCGGCAACGATCTTGCGTTCGACAGAACCCGAGAAGAAGATGTCGTCCTTTAGGTGAAACGTATAAGTCTTACCGTCCGGGCTGACGTCCCAGGATTTGGCCAGATCCGGCACCAAGGTCGTATCTTCCTTGAGGCCGATCGGAGAACCAGGATAGGTCACAAGCTGGCGTGTCGTCGCACGCAAGATTTCCCATGAGTCAATGCTATAGCCGGTTAGCGGATCGAAAGCGTCGAGGTCAGACTCAAGCGAGGCGATGCGCAGTGTGCCGCCGAATTTCGGTTCATCGGCCAGGGCCGGGGCGCAAAGAGCGGTGTATGCGGCAAGGAGAGGAATAGCGGCGCGTTTGGCGGATCGCGAAGGGACGTTAAGATTCATAGCTGATTGCCTCGGGTTTCGTTTCATCTGTTAATCTATGGTTTTTATAGATTACTGGAACGGCCGTACGTTCCAATTTCGGCCGCAGCCGGAGAAAATAAGCCGCCGAAAATCCAGTTTCGACAGAAAATCGATGCCATTTCGAGTTGCTTGCCGCCCGAAACCCTCGGCCGTTGCACAAGCGTCGATCTGGACGGTCCGGACCGAGGCAAGCTGCTTCACAGTGACAAGGAGAAGGATTTTCTCCGGAATATCCGGTTTTTAGTACGGATTGACCGCGCCAACCGTCAGATCGCGTAGCATAGTCTATAAAATCTATAGACTAGGACTGACCTCATGGCATTGAACAAACTTTCGATGAAACCTGCCTTGCGGTTGGCGGACGACCGGCCACGGCCGGCCCGTCCGCTCGCAAATGGCTATTTTGGAAAAGCTCAGCACCGCACGACGATCGCGGACAAACGTCCCTCTGTGGGTGACCACTGCCGTTCGACCGCGCCTAGTGGAAAGTTTTCGGCATGAGCGGCAATATCCATCTTCACTGGTATCTGCCGACGAATGGCGACAGCCGGGGCCTGACAGGCTCGGGAAACGACAGTCACGTCGTCAAATTTTCCGGCGGCTTCCGTGCACCGACCCTCTCGTATCTCGGAGAAGTGGCACGCGCCGCCGAGGAACAGCATTTCCACGCCGTTCTGACACCAACCGGCACATGGTGCGAAGATGCGTGGATTACGACAGCCGCCCTTTCCCAGGAAACGAAACGGCTGAAATTCCTCGTTGCCTTCCGGCCGGGCCTCATATCGCCGACGCTGGTGGCCCATCAGGCGGCAACCTTTCAAAGAATGACAGGTGGACGATTGCTCCTCAATGTCGTCACGGGCGGCGATCGTTTCGAGCAGGCGCGTTTCGGCGACCATCTCGATCATGATGCCCGCTATGAGAGGACGGAAGAATTCCTTTCAGTGATGCGTGGTGTGACATCAGCAGCAGCCGATCAGCCCTTCTCTTTCAAGGGCAAACACTATGACATCCGCGAGGCCAGTATCGATCCGACGCCATACGACCTGCCGCAGATCTTCTTTGGCGGCGCGAGCCCGGCGGCTCAGGAAGTGGCAACCGCTCAGGCCGACGTCTACCTGGTCTGGGGCCGCCCCCCGGCACTCGAGGCCGAAAATATCGCACAGCTAAAAGCGCGTGCCGCTGCCAAGGGCCGCTCGCTACGCTTCGGCGTGCGCTTGCATGTCATTACACGCGATACGGAAGATGAAGCCTGGGCCGTGGCCGACAAACTACTGACATCGCTCTCGCCAGATCATGTGCAGAAAGCGCGCGAACTGCTCGCCAAATCCGAATCCGTAGCACAGAGCCAGATGTCGGCACTGCACACGCATCGGGAAGGCCTGCCGGCTTCAGCGCGTGAACTGGAAATCCATCCCGGCCTCTGGTCCGGTTATGGCCTCGTGCGCGGCGGGGCAGGCACGGCTCTTGTCGGCAGCCATGCCCAGGTCGCCGATCTGATCGAAGCCTATCACAGCGCCGGTTTCGACCACTTTATTCTCTCCGGCCAGCCTCATCTTGAAGAGGCCTGGCATTTCGGCGAGGGCGCCGCGGCTCTTCTCAAGGCGCGAGGCCGTCTCGCACCGGTATTCCCGTAGTCATAAGGAAGGGCATATGCCATCGCTCTTGAAAGTCTCGCGCGAAGATAGCTCCCGCATGGATATACGATCGCTAAATGGTGATGAAGACCGCCGGAAGGCTTTTGCCGTGTTTCGACAGGCAATGCTGGGAATCGGCGATTTCGGGCGCAACAGCCCAGAAACTGAAGCGCGGTTTCTGGCAGAGGGCAAACCGCTTGGTGGCTTCGAGGATGATATCCTGCGAGGTGTCGTCAACGGCTATGATTCGACAATCACACTGCCCGGCGGTCGGCGCGTGCGGCATCTCGCCGTGACACATGTCGGCGTCTCCCCTGACGCGACACGTCGCGGCATCGCCCGCCGGCTCATCGCCGAGCAGCTTCGCCGCGCCCGCGCCGAGGGCTTTGTCGTCGCAGGCCTGAGAGCATCCGACACCGGCATCTATGGCCGATACGGCTATGGCGTTGCTTCATGGTCGGTCCGACATGAGATCGATCTGACGCGCGCCAAACTGGCCGTCGCCACGCCACGCGAAAGTCTCCGCATTGTCGATGCTCGTGATAGCTTCCCGTTGTTTCGACAGATTGCCGATACCGATCCAACGCCGCGCGCGGCAACGCTGTCCCGCTGGGATGGCTGGTGGGCCATGCAGGAATACCGCATGATCCATGGCACGACGCCCCATCACGCCGTCGTTTTCGGCCCTGAAGGCAATGAGCGCGGCTACTTGCGCTTCCATATCGACCTATCGGAAAACTGGTTCACGTCATCGCGCCGAACTGTGATCGTCGATGACCTCATCGCGCATGACGACGAAGCCTGGAGAGCCCTGATCGGCCACCTCTTCACGCAGGATATCCTGCACCGTGTCATTTTTCCCTCCCGGCCGGTCGATGATCCGTTGCCCTTTCTTCTACACAACCCGAGAACACTGGAAATATCCGGCCAGCGTGACGAAAGCTGGATTCGGCCTCTCGACCTTGAAGCTTTGCTTTTCGCCCGGCGCTTTGGTGGGACGCGGCAGGTAACGGTTGCCGTTGAAGATGATTTATTCCCCGACAATGGCGGCATCTGGTCTCTCGGTCCCCGGGGCGCGGCGCGAAGCAGCGAACAGCCGGAAGCTCGGATTGCAATCCAGGAACTGGCCACGCTGATATTCGGTGCACACCAGGCGTCACTTCTCGCCGCTTCGGGTCGCATTCAGGCGATCAATGTGGACGTCGCAGAGGCACTGGACCGGGTATTCGCTACCAGCCGCCGACCCCATTCAGGCATCTCATTTTGAAGGCCATTTGAATCATGGCTTGGTGACTGCGCTGTGGTAGTGGACTGGAAACCGCGCGTTGAGCGGACCCGACGCTTGATGCGGCGGTGAGGAACTGTAAACTTATTGCTTGAGTTACGATTATAGCCCTCAAGCTGTGTTCAGGCGGTCTGGATATGGGCGATGGGACCACATCTGCATAGCTGAGGCCCGCAGCTCGCGGTTTTGTTCAGACGGGATATCGTGACGCGGAATTTGTAAGAGATTTCCGATCGGATCGTGAATGGAGGCGAAAACGCTGAAGGTGCCGCGCTGAGTCGAAGCGCGTTCCATGATCCTCTCTCGCCGTCTGATTGGCCTGCTGATGGCCGGATGGGACGCGCTGTTTCTTGACAACGGTCTGTTTGAGCCGGATCCCGCCCACCACGTGGAATGGAACCGCGGCGCCCATCTTGTGCGCGGAGCGGCGCATTGCGGCACCTGCCATACGCCGCGCAATCTTTTCATGGCCGGAGGCGACGTCGGCCGATGGCATGCGCCCAACATCACATCCGACCCGAACAGTGGCATCGGCGGTTGGACCAAGGCTGTCTATCTAAAGACCGTCCAACCGCTCCCAACCCCTTCCGGAAGCGCTGATATCGTCGATCCACAAGCCATCATCAGGGCCGTTCAGGACGAAGTTTTCCCGCTCGACGTCAACTACTTCCGTACCCATGCCGTCCTGTCGGCTTCGCTCAAACGGCTTGATCGACTTTGGAAAAGTGTTTCCTCGGAAACGGCGCTCGACGAGAGCGAGGCGTTCCGGTTGCGGCAGGCGCAAGCCATGACCGCCACGGCACGCTTCATGTACAGCGCGGCGCTCTTGCGCACCGAAACCCGCGGCATGCACCGCCGCGACGATTTCCCGACCCATGACCCGGCCCAGCATCATCGGCTTATCGTCAGCGGCGTCGACACGATCACCGTAAGGCAAGAAACGATTGATCCAGGCGTCTACAGGGAGGCAGCAAAGCAATGATCGAGGTACTCGATACCGACACTTGCACGGACTGCAACCACTGCGTCCAGGTCTGTCCCACCAATGTCTTCGAGGCGATGCCCGAGGGCCCGCCGCTCATCCTGCGACAGACGTCGTGCCAGACCTGCTTCATGTGTGAAGTCTATTGCCCGGTGGACGCGCTCTATGTCGATCCCGATGCCGAAGCCGTACATGGGCTGACGGTTGAAAGCGTGCGTGACAGCAAGCTTTTCGGCAGCTATCGCAGAGCGATCGGTTGGCACAAAGAAACCCGTCATCGCCGCTACATCGATGACCACTTCCGCCTCCCGCAATGAGATCGGGCCGGCGGTTTCGGCGGCGCATTGCTCTGGCCGGCAATCGGAATTCATGCCCTGCTGTCAATCTTGCTTTAGCGTGAACGTGCCAAAACTGACGCGACGTAGCTCTTGTGCATTGACTATTCCGCCTGCTTTCGGCCCCAAGCGGTCATAGAAGCCCGGATCTTTTAGGATGGCTTCGCGCCCCGTTTCGGTCGTTCGCACCACCCGATGAAATTCCTGAAAGCCGTCAGTCCGCTTCGCGAATGTAGCCACGTCCGGAACGCGCCAGAAGCTGCCGCTAATCAAAGGGGCGCGCGTTGGTTTCCGCCTCCTGTTTGGGGGGGGCGCTTTGGGGCCGGTAGCGGACTGGCAGCCTGTAGGCAACTTGCAAGCGATAAGCGGATTCTTCTCGCACACCGACAATCAAACATGCGATGTCTCGGAGGCAACAATCTTGCCTTGCCGCACCGCGACTTTCAGCGCGGCGTAGTCGCGCTCGGTCTGGTCCGCATAGGCCACGGCAAATTTTCCCATCGCCGTATCGAACTCATCGCTTGACGAACCGAGATACCCGCTGATCGTCGCGGATGACACACTCGATTTTGCATGGGCGCGAGCGAGCGCCCAGCCGCAAGCCTGGCTATAGGCATCCAACATCTCGGCGTCGTACGTATCCACCAAGGGCTTGATCTTGGCATCATGCAGTTGCCGTACATAGAACTGTCGGCCGTCGGCAGTCGTCGTCCATCCAAGGAAAATATCCGATACCGGCTGCATCAAGCGCTGCCCCATCACGACACGATGACCTTGCTGGCTATACGCGCTTTTTCCCGCATAGGCCTCGAGCACCGATTCCACCACTTCCTTGAATTGGAGGAACAGCGCGTCATCGCCTTCAGACATCATCAGGGCGATCCAGCACTGACGACCGACACTGCCGATACCGACGACCTTGATGGCCATGTCAACGAGACGATATCGGCTGACCAGCATCCGCCGGTCGTCGGACAGTGTTTCCTTGTAACTGTGGAGAAGTTGGTCGAATGAGCCCACAGGGTCGGCAGTTTGGGTGGGCTTCGGATGGAAGACGAGTGGCGGTTGGTCAATGATGCGGACCTGTTCACCTACCGTGCCAGCGAGCTTTGGAAAATCGAACTCCGAGCCACTATGAGCTGCCGCCTGCTCGACCCGCTTTTTGACGTTTTTCCGAACGTCCTTTGGCAGCGATTTGAGAAAATCCGTGAAGCGTGTTTCCGTATACCACACCCGAAGCGGGTCCATTTTCGAGAATTCACCCATGTGCTCGCGGTATTTGCGTGCACAATTGACGGCAGAATCGCGACCCTGGCTGTCGGGCAATCCATTTGATCTGGCAACGAGCACAATCGAGGCGACGAGTCGCTTGACATCCCACTCCCACGGAGCAGGCAGCGTCTCATCAAAATCGTTGATATCGAAAATGATGTTGCGTTCGGGCGTGGCAAACCCGCCAAAATTGAGGAGGTGACAATCGCCGCACGCCTGCACCCTTAGACCAGTGCTTGGCATTCGAGCCAAGTCGGCGCCCATCACCCCGGCGGTCCCGCGATAGAAGGCGAGCGGCGACTGCAACATCCGGCCGTAGCGAATGGGAATCAGCTCCTTCATTCGACCGGCGTCCGATCTGTGCAGCAGGTCGATCGGATCTGGTCGTCCGTGCTCCACATTCCACTCCCCATGCTGCGCGCGGGGGATCGTATCTCGCATCGCCTTGCCAGCCGCTCTCCGTTCGCGCGGCGTTGTGATGGCTGCCGACCTACCAACGGTAGCGGTTTGGACTTCGTCTGTTTTGCGTTCCATGGTGATGTCATTCCCGGTGGCAAGGGCGCTACGTCGCGATCGACCTTGATTTGTCACGATGGTGTGTGCTGTCCCTGTTGCCATGCTCGCACGCCGTCCGTCACCCTTTCGAATATGTTCGCAGCGCCCACGACGGCCTCGATGCCGGAGGCCTTCATCCGTTCCCGTACCGGATCGCGCACCCGCGCGAACGCAAGGGTGATGCCGCGGCTCCGCAGCTCCTTGATGCAGTTCAGCAGTTCGTCGCAGCTGCTGGTGTCGATGAGGTCCACCGAGTCGGCGACGAACAGGACATGCGTCGCCGGTGGGTTGCTTGCAGCCAGGCTCGCTCTCAAGCCGGCAATGGCGTGACCGATGCTTGCGAAGAACAAATCGCCACCGGGCCTCCAGATCAGCAGCCCGGGAAAGGTGATTGAATCCGCGTGCCACTTGACGTCGCGATAGGCCTCGACGCCCGGGATCTGGCCGAGCACTGCGACCTGCGGGTGGCTGGTGCGATAGACGACCATGATGAGGGCCAATACGACACCGAGGCCGATCCCCTGAAGTACGCCGAGGGTCAATTCGGCTACAATGACGATTGCCGCGATGAGAAACTCCCAGGTGCTTCGGTGATAGAGGGAACGCAGATACTGGGGTTTCGAGAGGTGCAGCATCGCCGCGATCACGATTGCGGCAAGCGCGGGGTGAGGCAGATCCCGAAACAGCGGCGTCAGCAGGACAAGCGTGAGGAAACACAGGACGGCAGCAACCAGGTTGGCCATCTGACTGCTGGCGCCGGCCACCATGGCCACCGAGGTCTTTGACAGGCTTCCGACGACGAGGAACCCACCGAACATGCCACTCAAGATGTTGCAGCCCCCATGGGCGACGAGCTCCTGGTTCGGATCGACGTCGCCTCCGCCCTGCATGGCTGCGGCCTTGGCCGCGCCAAGCGCCTCGGCATAGCCCACCAGCACGATGGCGAGAGCGCCGGGTGCAAGCGCCATGAGTGTCTTGGGATCCAAATTGGGCAGGACGAAATGAGGAAGGCCAGTCGGCAGCGGGCCGACCACACTGATCCCCGCTGCTTCGCCGCCCAACAGGCCAACAACAAGCGTGGCGACGGTCGCGACAACCAACGCCGCAGGCAGGCGAGGGGCGGCGTGACGAAGCCACAGCATCGCGGCGAGACCAAGCAGGCCGGTCAGCGCCGGTGCAAACGAGATGTCGCGCAGATGCTGCAGCACGTGCCAGAGCTTGGTAAAGAAATTGCCGGACGCGCCGCTGATGCCGAGCAGGTGCGGCACCTGCCCAATGATCGTGACGCAGACCAATCCCTCGATGAAGCCGCGCATGACTGGCGTGGGGATGAACGCTGCCATCCATCCCATGCGACAGGCACCGAAGATCAGGAAGAAGACACCAATCAGAACTGCGAGGGTGGAGGTTAGGAGATTGTAGTCGGTCGTTCCCTGCGCGACGATGGCCCCCACGGTCAGGGCCGAGATCAGTCCGGTTGCAGTGTCCGGACCGACGACGAGCAGGCGCGACGTACCGAGAAGCGCGTAGACAATGAGCGGCGGTACGATGGTGTAAAGGCCCATGATCGGCGGCACGCCGACGATACCGGAGTAGGCCATGCTCTCCGGCACCATCACGGCCCAAACTGCCAGTCCGGCCAGAACGTCCGGCACCAGCAGCTCACGCCGATAGGCAGGGAGCCATTCGACGATCGGCAACAGGCGCCCGACGGTTACCATGGGTCGTGCAGCAATTTTCGGTTGTTCAGTCATTGCTGCGTCCGCGCCTCAGTGGACGCTTGGCATTGGCCAAGTCGATCCGCGCTAGGACATAACCTTTCTAAGATACTCTTTGCTGAGCATTTAGACAATTGGCGTGCTGAACGACCTCGCTGCCGCGTCCCAATCCGGGCGCGTGCGGTAGTGGACCGTCTTCCATGCACCGGCCTTGCTTTCCCGCTCGAGCCTTATCTGAAGCAGCACGCCGTTCCTGGCCGCGAGATTTGGGGAGGCGAAAGAGGTGGCGACGATCGATCCGCGTTTGATGACCAACGACGAGGATAGGAGTATCCTGAGTTCTTCGTTGATCCTTCCGTGCTGAGTGAGCAGGAAGGCGGTGGCGCTCAAAATGGCGGCTGAAGCACTTCCGACAATCCTCACCGGCGCCACCTACGGCAGCGGCGGACAGCGGAGGGTTATCGTTACATGCCCGGGCCTCCACGTGTGAACGGTCATGGCGGCAGAATCAGGTCATCGGTCTCATCCGAAGGAGATGAGGCGCCATTTTTTCATTGAGCTGTTCCGGTACGTTCACGTGCTGTGGCCGATATTCTCCGGGATCCTTGTCGTCATGGTTGGATCCGGAATGATCGCGGGGCTTATCGAAGGTTGGCGGATTGAGGATACCCTCTACTTCACCTTTGTTACCGGACTTACCATCGGCTATGGCGATATCACGCCAAAACATCTCGCGGCGCGGCTTCTCGCTATATTGATTGGTTTTGCAGGTATCCTGCTTACTGGCCTCGTTGCATCGGTCGCGGTGCATGCGCTGCAGGCCATTCGATCCGATCGCTTGGATAGATAAGCTTGCGTGCCGAGCCGCAACCCACCCGATGTGGATGCCAGCGAAGCTCGGCGTTTGCATTCCCGTTGGAGGGGTGTCGGAGGCTGTAGCAGTTCTGGATTTCGAGGCACGGTGCAGAGCGGCGACATGTGACGCTCGGTCTGATCTGCACAAACCGGAGTCTCATGCAAGGCTGCCGCTTGGGTCGATCTACCGTTGCGGTTGATCTGGGCGACTACCTCACGAATTCCGTCTCACCCACCGAGCGCAATCGCAACGGCGACAAGAGCAATGCCGACCACAACCATAAGCAAGCCTGTGCGCCATGGCCTTCCCACCTGTCGGCCGAAGGCGAAGCCGGTGAGGAACAGCATCGCGACGGCTATGACGTTCGAAAGCCGCAAGGCGAATGCTACGTCGTCAACAACGAGGAATGGTACGGCAACCGGGAAGAGACAAAGAAAGACGAGCAGGAAGACCCCGAGGGCAGCCAAATAGTCTTCGCGGCCGAGTCGGATTTCGAGGCTATCAGGTGCTATGCTATCGAGATGCAGGCGGATGCGCTCGAGGTCGGATTGGCTGAGCACCGGCAGCACGGCCGTCGGGAGATGCTCCGCGACGATCGCGCGCCCCGCGGCATCGCTTTGGGCTCCCCGGATCGCCTCGACCATGGCGCGTGTCAGCAGGCGTTCGCCACGCGCGTCCATCAGGTACATGATGGCATCTATAATGGCCCACGCCAGATTGCATCCCAGCATTCCCATGAGCATGGTCCGCACCTCGGCACGGTTTGCTGTGGTTGCCGAAAGCGACAGGGTAAAGGTAAGCACCATGATGAGGCCGAACAGGATCTCGCTCGCACGCGACTGCGGATCGAGTACACGGCGGACCGCGGCGGTGCGCGTTGACGCCTGTTCGGCCGCGGTGACCGCTCGTGCCAAATCGTCCTTCATCGTCGGGCCGCTGGCTGAAGCAACGCCGGTGTGAAATATCGCATGGAGGATCGGAGCCATCATAACGTTGCGCCGAAGGGCTGATCGTTGAGCGCAGTTTAAACGAGAGATCACACTGATACTATGCCTCGAGGCAACAATCTCGCCACCCACGCACCGTTGGGCGTCCAGCAGCACAGATCAGCGTAGGCCAAGCCAAAATTGACGAGGTGCAGGCGGGTCCTTCCCAGCGACGACGCTGACGATGGCCGTCGTCCAACGAGGGATCGCTGCGCATCCACCGGCGATCGGAAGAGACCGATTATCGCTTTCAGCAATTCTACGGTTGGCAAGCAAATGTTAGAATAGGGCACGGGTGACGGTCTCTGACTCACCGTGTTGGTACCGGCGACGGTACACACCGAGAATATGCCTTCCGGCACATGGTTTGCCCGAGCCCCGGGGCGGCACCTTCACATTTGCGACGAAACCAAGAAGGACAGATGGAGCATGAAACGCGATTGGTGGCGTCTTTTCGCCGACCAACCGATCTGCCTCGCCCGCACGTACGGACTTCGTATGACCTAGAACGCAGGAGGTCGCCATGATTCCGAGAACTGTCTTCTTTCTTTCCTCGTTCCTTGCCGCAAGCCAATATCTGGTCGCTGGCGCGGCGTTGGCGCAGGACGCCGGTGTCAAGCCGCACGTTCCACTTGCCAAAACGATCGGCCAAGTAACGCCGACCGGGCCTGTTCCATCCCTTTTCGTGCTTAATTCTGACGGCGCAAAACTGGAGGGAACCACGCTCACGATGACCGGCGTTTCAATGAACTCAATCGTCTTTGCCGATCGTCCAGTTCGTGCGGCCGGTCACGTCACGACGGAGCAGTTCATCATGCAATGGGACAAAGGCAAGGGCAGTTTTGCTGTCGATCCGCCCAATGCCACGATCTCCATCCTTGGCGGGGATGGGTCGAAGGTCGAAGATGCCGTGGTGACGATCATGAATCCAAAGCTTGAGGGCGGCAACCTGACGTTTGAAGTGGCGGTCCTTGAAGGAAGCCTGTCCGGTGGGAGTGGGCCGGCGGCTCTGTTCATTGACCGTGGCGGTTTTGGTGGCTTCGGTGGAGGGGGCGGAGGCCGGGACTTTGGCGGCGGCGGCTTTGGCGGTGCCCGCGGCGGGTTTGCTGGAGGCGATCGAGTGGGCGACGTCCATGTCAACGACGTCCATGCCAACTACTGGCATGCTCCGAACTATCATGGTGCCTGGTATGCCGGCGCGGGCGTAGCGACGGGCGCAGCGATCGGGGCAGCCACCGCGAACTATCGCTACGGCAACCGCTACGACGACTCCTATTATACCGGCTATGGGCCGTGTGGATACTACCCCTATCCACCATGCTATTAGAAGTTCACGGCGCTGGCCGAAGCTTGGTAGATCACGCGGATGACGAGTAGCTGAGGGGCGCTTCAATCAAGTGCCCCGTTCTCTTAACTCTCGCGTTGGATGCCATTTGACGGCAGTCACGCGCAAGAAAAGCAGTAGAGAGTGGATGACGCAGTTCCAGGTGTCCGGAGGTGCCGTTCCAGACAGCGTGAAATCTGCAGCGCGACAAGTTTGGTCCGCCTGAAGAGCACTTCGCAATTCGCGATATGGATTATTGGCCCCTAAGCCTAAGCCCCTACAGGCTATTGCAAGTTCTGGACCATATCCAGATGGTGTTGCAGAGTTGGCAGGGTCTTCGAGGCCCACGCCTTGAGACTTGGATTGTCACCACCCTTGGCATAGCGCATGAACAGGTCGACTGCATGCTCATGAGCATCCACCTGATCTTCTTGGTACCGCTTTATGAATTTATCGCCCTGAAGCGTCTGAAGATCGCTCAGCGCATCTTGCTGATCTTTCGACATCGTGTCTGCCGGTGTGGCGTTGACTTTATCGGCAACGACAATTTGCTTCAGTTCGCTCGTCGTCCTTTGGTGATCCTGCACCATCTGCTCGGCGAAGCCTTTCGTGGCTCCATCGGCCCGCTCGATCGCAAGTTGGCTAGACGCAATCTCGAACACGTCACTCATCGAGGCCTCTTTCACGAAGTCCTCTGTCTTCGGTGCCACCCCAAACAGCGAGTTGATACCAGCCTTCTCGGTGGCCGATTGCGCCAGCGCAGAGGTCGCCACGATCGAAGCGGCGGCGGCGACAATAATCGTCTTCACGCTGCCTCCTTTGCATTCGAGACAGGGCCCACCCCCCGGCAAACTCCAATAGGTTACCCCCGGATGTCCCGCTCGTCAAAAGATGACCCTGCCTTCGCAGAAGTGAAGGCCGGACGAGAAGGCGCATAGGGTGTTACGGGCACTCTGCATCAGCGATTCGCTGGTGTGGTCGCCAATTAGGGTTTATTATTTCAGTGTCGATGGGGCCCACAACTCGGCTGGCCAAGCCGAAAAAGGGGGGGTCGTGTTTTTCGACTATTTTCCTCACGTGCCGGTCTTCGTCGTTGTCACGGTCATCTGTGCAGTGATCGCGACCCACCACGTTCTGGATCTGATCGCCAAGGCGCGAAATCATCCGCGTCCGACTGCCGTCGTTGGCGGAACGTCCCGCATCGAAACGCGTGGCCAACAGTGTCGATGCCTGCAATTTTCCGTCGTCCTCGCCGCGGCGGCGACACTGTCCTCATGCGACAGCAAGAACGAATATATCCCGCCACCCCCACCGGCAGTGCGTGTGGCTCAGCCGCTGGTACAGCCGGTTACCTCCTATTTCGAACTCAACGGCAACACCGCGGCCTTTAATAGCGTTGACATTCAGGCGCGGGTGCAGGGGTTCCTCCTCACGATCGACTATCGCGACGGCGCTTTCGTCAAGCAGGATGCACAACTTTTCTCCATTCAGCGTAACACCTATACGGCGCAACGCGACCAGGCACAGGCATCACTGACTTCGGCAAACGCAGCCATGGTCGAACGCACGCAGGAACGTGATCGACAAAACGAGCTGATGACGCACCAAGTCACCACCCAGGCCAATGTCGACATAGCAAACGCCCACTATGACGAGGCGAAAGCGAACATTCTCAACGCGCAAGCCGCTCTTCAGTTGACGGAGATAAATCTCGGATATACGCGCGTTGTCGCGCCCTTCGACGGCGTGGTGAGCGCTCATTTGGTGGATGCCGGCGCGCTCGTCGGCGTGGATGGCCCAACGAAGCTCGCGACGATCGTCCAGATCGACCCGATCTACGTCTATTTCAACGTCACCGAGCCGCAGGTGCTGGAGATCAAGCGGGATCTGGTCCGACAGGGCAAGACGTTTAGGGAGATCGATCTCCCTAACGTCCCCTTCGAGATCGGCCTGCAGGGCGAGGATGGCTATCCGCACAAGGGCAAGCTGGATTATACCGCGCCGCAGGTCGACGCGGCAACGGGCACGCTGCAGGTGCGCGGCGTGCTCGACAACAAGGATCACGCCCTGCTGCCGGGGCTTTTCGTTCGCGTGCGCGTGCCGATCGGCCACCGCGACGGCGGTATTTTCGTTCGTGACGTATCCATCGGCACCAACCAGCAGGGCAACTATGTGCTGGTCCTCGGCAAGGATGACGTCGTTGAGCAACGCCAGGTCCAGATAGGCCAGCGGCAAGGACAGCTCCGGGTGATCGAAAAAGGGCTGGATCCTAGCGATTGGGTGGTCGCCGAAGGCATCCAGCGGGCAGTTCCTGGCGCGAAGGTCGCTCCAGAGAAAGTCAAATTCGATGCCGGTGAAAGCGCGAGCTCTGCCCCCCTTGCCGCGGTGGCGTCCAGTGCCGCTACGCCGGCTCAAGCTCCTGCGGAAGGGGCCAAGCCGTGATTTCGCGCTTCTTCATCGAGCGGCCGATCCTGTCAAACGTGCTGGCGCTGGTCATTGTGCTGATCGGCCTGGTGGCGCTCATCCAGTTGCCCGTCGCGCAATATCCGAACGTCGTCCCGCCGACGGTTTCGGTGACGACGCGCATGCCCGGCGCCAGCGCCAAGACGCTGGTTGAGACCGTCGCTCTGCCGATCGAGCAGCAGGTCAACGGCGTCGAGAACATGATCTACATGCTGTCGACCAGTGCCAGCGACGGCACCTATTCGCTGATCGTCACCTTCGCGATTGGCACCGACCCGGATCAAGCGCAGGTGCTGGTGCAGAACCGAGTGGCCATCGCCATGGCTTCGCTGCCGGAGTCTGTGCAGGTGCAGGGCGTCACGACGCAGAAGAAGTCGACCGCGATCCTCGGCTTTGTAACGCTCACATCGCCAGACGACCGTTTCGACAGCCTGTTTCTCGCGAACTACGCGGTCATCAACCTGCAGAACGAGCTGGCGCGCCTCGATGGCGTCGGCAACGTGACCGTCTTTGGCGCTGGGCAATACGCCATGCGCATCTGGATGGATCCAAACCTCCTGCAGGCGCGGGGGTTGACGCCGCAGGACGTTGTCAACGTCGTCCAGCAGCAAAGCCAGGACGTTGCGGCGGGCCAGATCGGCATCCCCCCGGTCCCCAAAGGTCAGGACTTCCAGTACACGCTCAATGTCAATGGACAGCTCAACGCGGCGCCGGACTACGAGAACATCATCGTCAAGGTGGACAATCAGGGCGGCGGCCGCATCACCCGCATACGGGATATCGGCCGCGTCGAACTCGGCGCCCAGACTTATAGCCAGTCCTTCCTGCAGAACGGACATCCGGCGACCGGGATCGGCATCTTCCAGCTCCCGGAAGCCAATGCAATCGCCGTTGCGACCGAAGTGCGCGCGAAGATGGCGGAGCTTTCAAAAGCCTTCCCGCCAGGGTTGACCTACGGGATGCCTTTCGACACGACGAAGTTCGTCAACGCCTCCATCAAGGAAGTCTACAAGACGCTGGCCGAGGCCGGCGTGTTGGTGCTGATCGTCATCCTCGTCTTCCTGCAGGACTGGCGCGCCACGCTGGTACCGGCAACGACCGTACCGGTCACCATTATCGGCGCTTTCGCGGCCATGGCCGCCCTCGGTTTCACCGTCAACCTCTCCACCCTGTTCGCGATCGTGCTGGCGATCGGCATCGTCGTCGATGATGCGATTGTCATCGTCCAAGGTGTATCGCGTCATGTCGAGGAGGGCATGCCCGGACGGGCGGCGGCGGAAAAGGCAATGGACGAATTGCTCGGGCCCGTCATTGGCATCACGCTCGTCCTGATGTCCGTGTTTGTTCCCGCGGCTTTCCTGCCGGGCCTCACGGGTCAGCTCTACCGACAATTCGCGCTGGTAATTGCCGCCACCGCCCTCATCAGCGCCGTCAACGCGATTACACTGAAGCCGACGCAGTGCGCGCTCTGGCTCCGGCCGCCCGTACCGCTGGAGCAGCGGAATTTCATCTATCGCGCTTTCAACCGCACCTATGATCCGACGGAGCGTGCCTATGCCGGGCTGATCAATCGCATGGTTCACCATAGTGGCCTTATGGTGGCGATCGCGTTTGCGCTGATCGGCGTCGCCGTCTGGGGGCTGACGCGTCTTCCGACAGCGTTCCTCCCCACCGAGGATCAGGGCTACGTCCTGATCGCGCCGCAGTTGCCGGACGGCGCCTCGAAGGAGCGCACCGACGCGGTCATGCAGCAGGTGGGCAAGATCGCCGAGGAGACGCCGGGCGTCGACCAGGTGCTGACGATCAGTGGCATCTCCGCTCTCGACAACAACGCTTCGCTGCCCAATGCCGGCGTCGCCTACGTCGTCCTGAAGGACTGGGACGTCCGCGGCAAGGAAAAGGGCCAGGACCTGCTGTCGATCTACAACCACCTGAACGACGCGCTCCGGGCCGTGCTCGGCGCCAACGTCCTGGTGCTGGTGCCTCCGCCCATCCAGGGAATCGGCAACGCCACCGGTTTCACCATGCAGGTGGAGATCCGCAACGGTGATTTCGACTATGCTCTGCTGCAGTCGCTTGCCAGTACCGTTATGCAGCACGGCAGCGCCCAATCGGCGTTGCAGCGGCTCGGCAGTTCTTTCCGCGCCAGCGTGCCGCAACTGAGCGTCACCGTCGATCGCATAAAGGCCGAAACGCTCGGGGTCGAGGTGGGCCAGGTCTTCTCCGCGCTGACCGGCTATGTCGGCTCCAGCTACGTCACGCAGTTCAACAAGTTCGGCCACACCTTCCAGGTCTATGTGCAGGCCTCACCAGAGGCGCGCGTCACGGCCGACGATATCCGCAGGCTGCAGATCCCGGCGGCCAACGGAACCATGGTGCCGCTCGGCACCGTGGTCGATGTCTCGCTGATGCAGGGGCCGTCGTTGATCAGCCTCTACAATCTCTACCCGAGCGCGGCGATCGTCGGCGGCCCCGCGCAGGGCTTCAGTTCGGGCCAGGCTCTCGACATCATGGAGCAGATCGCCAACCAGACCCTGCCGCCTGGCACCGGTTTCAACTGGACGGCGATGTCATATCAGGAAAGGGCCGTAGGCACGCAGATCTACTTCGTCTTCGGACTTGCCATGCTGCTCGTCTATTTCGTGCTCGCCGGCCAGTACGAGAGCTGGATCCTGCCGCTTGCCGTGCTGCTCGCCGTGCCACTGGCACTGCTGGGCACGGTCATCGCGCTGACGGGAGTGGGCGTCGCCAACAATCTCTATACGCAGATCGGACTCATTCTCCTGATCGCGCTCTCGGCCAAGAACGCCATCCTGATCGTCGAATATGCACGCGCAAATCGGGCAGACGGAATGGAGGTGCTGGAGGCGGCGGTCGAGGCGGCTCGGCTCCGCTTCCGACCGATCCTGATGACCTCCTTCGCCTTCATCCTCGGTGTCCTGCCGCTGGTGCTTGCGACCGGCGCCGGCGCCAATGCGCGCCGCTCCATCGGTATATCCGTGTTCAGCGGCATGCTGGCCTCCACCTGCCTGGCCGTTCTCTTCGTGCCCTCCTTCTATGTTGTGCTGCAACGCATCGAGGAGCGCCGCAAGCGTCGCAAAGGTCCGGAACTGAGCCTGGTATCGGACACCGCTGATCCGAAGATGAAGGCTCCCCGGGCTGCCTCTGACGGCTGAGCGCCGAAGCTGCGTTGGTAAGCGAGGTAGCAGAGTTGCAGCAACGATCGGCGGGTTGTTGCGGGAGGAAGTTGTCATGGCACTCGCGTCAAAGACTGAACCACGTGTCCAAAGCCCGTCTTCTAGCAATGTTGATTACGAGCATTTGGAGACTTCCGAAGCCTTGAAGCAACTCGGCGCCGACCCACAATCCGGCCTGTCCGACGCTGAGGCGAAGACGCGGCTTGAGAAGTACGGGCCAAACGCGCTTCCGGAGAAGAAGGTCAGCGCGTTCGAGATGTTCGGAAAGTTTTTCTGGGGACCAATGCCGTGGATGATCGAGGCCGCCGCGATCATGTCGCTATTGGTCAGAGACCTTGTCGACTTCAGCATCATAATGGTCATGCTTTTCTTCAACGCCGTGCTCGGCTTCTGGCATGAGAGGCAGGCGGCGAGCGCGTTGGACGCCTTGAAGGGGGCACTGGCGCAGGAAGCCCAGGCGCTGAGAGGCGGGAAGGGGTCGATCGTCCTCGCCAGGACCCTGGTTCCCGGAGACGTTGTGCGCATCCGCCTCGGGAATGTCGTGCCCGCCGATGTCAAATTGCTGGAAGGGCTGTATCTCGACGTTGATCAGTCCGCGCTGACCGGCGAGTCCCTTCCGGTCTCGAAAGCTCCGGGCGACTTGGCCTACTCAGGCTCGATCGCGAAGAAAGGCGAAATGACCGGCGCGGTCATTGGCACCGGCGCAAACACCTTCTTCGGCCGCACAGCCGGGTTGGTGCAATCGGCCGGCTCTGAATCGCATTTTGTCCGGGCCAATAATGCGATCGGTGACTTCCTGATCATTCTGGCCGTGGCTCTTGCCGTCGTGATGGTCGCGGTGCAACTGCATCGTGGCGATGATTTTCTACGTATCGCCGAATACGCACTGCTTCTGTTGGTCGCCGCCATTCCGGTGGCTATGCCTGCGGTATTGTCGATGACAATGGCTATGGGCGCGAAAGCCCTTTCGGTTGAAAGGGCGATTGTCTCCCGCCTTGATTCCATTGAAGAACTCGCCGGCATCACCATACTATTCTCCGACAAGACGGGCACACTCACGCAGAACAAGTTGACGCTCGGCGAGCCTATCGTTTGGGGCGGTGCGAGAGCCGAGGATGTCATTCTCGCCGGGGCATTATCCTCGAAAAAGGAGAACGATGATCCCATCGATCTGGCTGTTCTGAAGTCGGTGAAGGATCCATCGGTCCTCGACGTCTATCGCCCGATTGCGTACATGCCTTTTGACCCGGTGTCGAAACGTACAGAGGCGACATTTGAAGATGCCACAGGCAAACAGTTCAAAGTCAGCAAAGGGATGCCGCCCGTTATTTTTGAACTGGCAGGCCTTGCTGGCAATGACCTCGCAGCCGCACAGAAAGTCGTCAGCCAAAATGCAGCGGACGGCTACCGGACACTTGCCGTCGCCCGGTGCGACGAAGACGGAAGGTGGAACATGCTTGGCATCCTTCCGATGTTCGACCCGCCGCGCGAGGATTCGAGGGAAACCATTGCAAGGGCGGCCGAATACGGCGTGAAGGTCAAGATGGTCACGGGCGACGACGTGGCGATCGGAAAAACCATTGCCAGTCAGTTGGGACTCGGCAGCAACATCATTGCCGCCTCGGACATCTTCACCGGCGAGATCAATCAGACCGAAGTACCGATGGACCTCGCTCGGCGGGTGGACGTCGCCGAGGGATACGGCCGGGTGTTTCCCGAGCACAAATGGGCAATTGTGAAGTCGGCGCAGCAGCTTGGCCACATCGTCGGAATGACGGGTGACGGCGTCAATGACGCCCCGGCATTGAAGCAAGCGGATGTGGGCGTTGCCGTTTCCGGCGCGACGGAAGCCGCGCGCGCCGCCGCGAGCTTGATTCTGACTGCACCAGGACTTTCGGTGATCATCCGGGGGATTGAGGAGGCGCGTAAGACCTTCGAGAGAATGATGGGTTATGCCTACTATCGCGTGGCTATGACCGTCAGCATCATGCTTTTCATCGTATTGGTGATGGTGATTTTCAATGCGGCAATTCTGACCCCGGTCATGATTATTCTGCTGGCGCTGCTGGACGACGTGCCGGTCATGCTCATTGCGTTCGACAACGCGAAGATCAGTTCTCGCCCTACGAAATGGGATATGCACCGCGTCTTGGTGGTAAGTTCGATGCTAGCTCTTATCGGCGTTGTGCAAAGCATCATTCTCGTGCGCTACCTGCATCACGAGCAATATTTTGAACTGGCACCGCTGCAGACGGCGATGTTTATGCAACTGGTCATCGCGGGTCACTTGCTGCTGTTCTCGACCCGCACGACTGGTTTCTTTTTCCAGCCGCCGTTCCCGGAGTGGCGATTCTTTAGCGCCATAATGGGCACACAGGTTCTGGCCGCGTGCATGGCGGCCTTCGGCTGGCTCGTCACCCCCATTTCCTGGCGGCTCATTGGCTTCATATGGCTCTACAACCTCGTTTGGCTTTTCGTAATCGATCTCTTGAAGCTCGCGATGTATCGCCAATTCGATAGGCGAGAGGCCGGGCGGGTTGCGTGGAAGTCATGGTTCCACCCACTCGACCCGCAAGGTGGGCGGCTCGCCAAAATTCGTACAGAGCGATAGCCGACTGGCGCGGTTGGAGTGTCGTTAAGACAGGTCGACGTGCCTGCGCATCGGAATGCCAATCGCGCCTATGATTGCAGTAAACGCTATCTTTTCGGCCGTTATCTTTTCGCCGTTGCGGTGGTGATTGCCCTCGATAACCATCCGGCGCGAAGAGCCGAGACACCGATACTGGCGGCGGCAGACCAGCGTTGCGACCGAGGCGGTCAGGCGAGGAGCGCACCACCCACCGGCCAGCTTCCATCTGTCCCGAGCTTTAAAGGGTATCGAATCTAACTTAATAGTATTACTAATTCGTGCTCGCGTCGATGGCAGTGAATTTGAGCAACTGAAAGGTTGTTATGTGGCGGCCAATTTGCGCCACCCGAAGGGGTTAATTGCGGACAGATTGCAATGAGCGCACTATGTTGCCGCCGATGTCGGCACAGCTCAACAAGCTGTGACAAACAACTGCATAATGCCACACTTCGAAGAGCGGGCAGTAGCGGGCATGGAAGTTGAAATCAAACTTGAAGTCCTGCCTGAAGACGTCGCCCACTTAGAAGGTGCCGACTTCTTAGGAAAAGCCGGAAAGGTCGTTCGTCAACAATCCGTATACTTCGACACCCCCGATCACACGTTGTTCCAATCTGGATATACGCTTCGGGTGCGAAAAATTGGAAAAGTCCACACTCAAACGATCAAAGCGACGGGACAACTATCCTCTCTGTTTGCTAGGCCAGAATGGGAATATCCCGTTGAGAGCGGGCAGCCTGTTATAGATCACCGCACGCCACTTGCTCTCGAATTTGAGGAAGACCTCGTCAAGCTTGAACGTCAGTTCACCGTGAACGTCGAGCGTCGAATTTGGAAGGTCGAGCAAGACGGATCCGAGATCGAAGTCGTTCTAGACAATGGGTTCGTCATTGCAGACGAGCGTCAAACACCCGTTGTCGAAATGGAACTTGAGCTCAAAGACGGCAATAGCGAGTCCTTGCACGCTCTTGCGCGCAGGATTGGAGACTTCGTTCCGTTTCATTTGGGTGTTATGTCAAAGGCCGAGCGTGACTTTCGACTTTTGGAAGCGCAGCGGTTCGTCTTCAAAGCTGAAGATATCGAACTCGACCGAAGTATGCGGACGTCACAAACGCTGCAATCGATCGTGGCCTCCTGCTTTCGACATTTCCGAATGAACGAAGCGACGCTCCGCTCTCGTGGAAACGCGGAAGCCTTACATCAAGCTCGGGTCGCCCTTCGCCGGATGAGGTCTGCCTACACCTTGTACAAGTCCATTTTGCAGGACGATGAGAGCAAAAGGCTATCTGAGGAATTGAAGTGGCTCGCTGGCGTTCTGGGAAAGGCTCGAGACATTGACGTGCTGTTGGCCAGAGAACCCGAAGCATCGCTTTTGCAGAAGATCAATGATGCTCGAGCCAACCGATATTCGGAAGCATTCGATGCTGTGCAGGGCTCCCGCGGTCGTTTGCTAATGTTGGATCTGCATGAGTGGATGCATTCCGGAGCCTTCGCGGCGGTCATGCCCGCCGAAGAACCTGGACCAAGTTCGGTTGAGTTCGCATCCGGCATCCTCGAGAAGATGCGAAAGAAGCTGAAAAAGGACGGGCGGGCGCTTGCGAAAGTCAGTGACGAGGAGCGGCATGAGGTCCGAAAGGACGCCAAGAAGCTTCGCTACGCCGCTGAATTTTTCAAATCGTTTTTCTCTGAAAAGCGTGGTGCGCGCCGCCACAAGCGTTTCATCGCGGCGATGGAGGAATTGCAGGATCATCTAGGCGCGCTGAACGACCTGGTGACGGGGCCAAACGTGCTTGCAGAACTGGGAATCGACGAAGAGGCGGCCAAAGGCATTTTGCCGCAAGAGAAGAAGGGCGACCTGATCCGCACCGCGCAGAATGCGCTTGACGATGTGATCGATGCGAAGCGCTTCTGGCGTTGAACTGCAGTTCAACGGGGGACACTGACGTGAACAGCGATGGCGCAGGGGATTCCGATTTTGGGACCAAAGTTGGCCATGTTAACCTGAGGGTGTCCGACCTTGATCGCTCGATCAAGTTTTACACCGAGGTACTGGGATTGGCGTTGCGTGGACTCACGGAAGCTTTCGATCTCTTCTGGCTCCTTCTTATCCATGTGCGCGATCTTCGTCGCTCGCGCCGCTCTGCGGATAAGCAATTCGTCAAGTTTGGCGTGAAGGGCTTGGGTGCCTCGGTGCTCGGCGCGCTGGATGAACAACGTCATCAACCAGGTGGCGATCGTGGCAATCCGAGACAGCGTTGAGGGTCATCGGCGGAACGGCGTCTTTGTAGCTTTTGCGCCGGAAAGCGGACATTCCGCTTGCGGCCCCATTTCGGACGGCGAGACTACTGTGCATACTGGCGCTTCTAGCGTAAGCGGAAATTGTCAATGCAGGGCAGGCTTGAGGCTGCGAATTTACAAGTCTCCGTGCGTTCAGGCCTCCGCAACCAACCACACCGGCAAAACCGCCCACTCGGGACATTCGACCAAAAGCGCCTCCGCACCAGCGGCGAGGCGCTTTTTGCGTTTTTGTCCCTGACCAACTCGCCGGCCTGCAGCTTCTCCGCAAAATCCGCATGCACCTTGGCGAGGAAACGGCGCTCGTCCTTGGCCATGATGGCATAGGGACCGAAACAATGGGCGCATTCCAGGATACCGCTCAGCAAATATTGCGGCCGGTGACCCCTGTTTAGGTGGTTTGTCGTCGTTCGGGAAAGGCTCTGTTCGACCGCCATTTGCCGCTTCTTGACCGCGCTCCACAGGGCGTCGGAGACAATCCGTAGCTGAGTCTGCTCGCAGACAACCCATTCATCGCGGTGGTTGCGGCGTGCCATTCGCTTCTCGGTACTTACTTACGCCGCCGCAACGATGGGTCTGTCGAAGGCCGGGCGGTGCTGGTGATTGATCGCGTCGGACATCCGCTCTCCCCCCTTTGCAAGTAACACATGCTTGAAGGATAGCAGGTTACCCAAGCCCCAATCGCGGGCTATGGGTTCAGGCTATAAGTCTGCTGCGTCCAGCGCGGCCTCCTTCTTGCGCTCGCTGACGGCCTGCGCGCCATGCCGGCCGGCCGAGCGCAGGGCGACGAAGAAGACCGGTGTCAGGAACAGGCCGAAAAGGGTCACCCCGAGCATGCCCGAGAAGACCGCCGTGCCGAGGGACTGCCGCATCTCCGCGCCGGGGCCGGTCGCGATCATCAACGGGACGACACCGAAGATGAAGGCGAATGCGGTCATCAGGATGGGCCGCAGGCGAAGTCGCGTCGCCTCCACGGCTGCCTCGATCGCCGTCCTGCCTTCCCGCTGCGCCTGTCTGGCGAACTCGACGATCAGGATCGCGTTCTTTGCCGCCAGGCCGATCAGGACGATCAGGCCGATCTGGGTGAGGATGTTGTTGTCCATTCCCCTGAGGTTCACGCCGACCAGGGCGCCGAGGATCGCAAGCGGCACGATGAGGATGATCGCAAGCGGCAGCACCCAGCTTTCATACTGTGCGGCCAGCGCCAGGAAGACGAAGATGACCGAGAGCGCGAAAATGAAAACCGCGGTGTTGCCGGTCGCCCGCTCCTGGAAGGCGAGTTCGGTCCACTCGAACGAGGTACCGGCCGGCAGCATCTGCTTCGCCAGTCCCTCCATCGAGTCCAGCGCAGTGCCAGTCGAAAACCCAGGGGCGGCATTGCCCTGCACGGGAACCGAGACATACATATTGTAGCGCTGGACGAGCGTCGGTCCGCTCGTGTCACGAATCTCGACCAGCGTTCCGAGCGGGACGAGGGCACCGGTCGCCGAGCGCACCTTCAGTGCCAGGATGTCTTGCTGGTCGAGGCGGTACTGCTGGTCGGCCTGGGCCCGCACCTGGTAGACGCGGCCAAAGGCGTTGAAGTCGTTTACATATGACGTTCCGAGATTGATCGAAAGCGTCTCGAAGATATTTGGGATCGGGACGTTCAGCGCGCGCGCCTTGTCGCGGTCGATGTTCAGAAAATACTGCGGGCTCGACGCAGAGAAGGTCGTAAACACGCCGGTCAGGCCCGCCGTCTGGTTCGCGGCGCCGATCATCTGGTAGGCAAGCCCGAGCACGCGGCGCATGTCGGATTTTTCCAGGTCCAGAAGCTGCATCTTGAAGCCGCCCGAACTGCCGACGCCACGGATCGAAGGCGGCGGCACAGCGACGATGAAGGCTTCCCGAATGCTCTGCAGCGCGCCAAAAAGCTGGGCGATGATCTGGTTTGCGCCCAGCCCCTGGCTCTGTCGCTCCTCGAAACTCTTGAAACTGGCAAAGACCACCCCCGAGTTTGAGGCATTGGTAAAGGTGGCGCCCGAGAAGCCGGAGAACGCAACCGCGTTCTTTACACCGGGCGTGGTGCGGATGATTTCGGATGCCTTCTGGATGACGGCGTCGGTGCGCGCCAGCGAGGCGCCATCCGGCAGTTGCACCACGACGATCGCATAGCCCTGGTCCATTGTCGGAATGAACCCGCGCGGGACGATCTGGCTCATCTGCCAGGTGGCTCCCAGCAGGCCGACGAACACCAGCAGGCTCAGCGCAATGGCCGTCCTGGTCCGCACAAGCTGCCGGACCAGCCAGGAATAGCCTTCGCTGAGCCGCTTGAACCCGTGATTGAAGCCATCGGACAATCGCCGGATGAGACGGGTGAGCGGATTGCGACTGTGCTCCTCCTGCGAGTGAGGGCGCAGCACGATGCCGGCGAGGGCCGGCGACAATGTCAGCGAGTTCAGCGCCGAGATCGCCGTCGCCACCGCGATTGTCACCGCGAACTGCTGATAGAACTGGCCGGATATGCCCGGGATGAAGGCCGTGGGCACGAACACGGCGATCAATACTAGCGAAATCGCGATGACCGCCGCGCCGACCTCGTCCATCGTCACGTGCGCCGCCTCCTTGGGCGTCATGCCGAGCGAGAGGTTGCGCTCGACATTCTCGACCACCACGATCGCATCGTCGACGACGATCCCGATCGCCAGAACCAGGCCGAACAGAGTGAGCATGTTCAGTGAGAAGCCGAAGGCGAGCAGGAAAGCGAAGGTGCCGATCAAGGATACGGGTATCGCGACAATCGGGATGATCGCTGTCCGCCAGGACTGCAGGAACACGAGCACGACGATCGCGACGAGCACCGCCGCCTCCATGATCGTCTTGTAGACTTCATGGATCGACTGCGAAATGAACTCGGTTGGATTGTAGACGATGCGGTACTCCAGGCCCGGCGGGAAATCCGGGGAAACCTCATTCATCACGCGCTGGATCGAGGCCGCAGCGTCCAGCGCGTTCGTGCCCGGGCGGGCGAAAATACCGATCGCCACCGCCGCCTTGCCGTCGAGATAGCTGTTCGACACGTATTCCTTGGCGCCAAGCTCGATGCGGGCGACATCCTGAAGCTGCACCAGTCGCCCGGCCGCCGTCGACTTGACGATCACGTAGCGGAACTGCCGCGCATCGGAGAATCGGCCTTCCGTCGTCACCGTATATTGAAAGGCGTTCTCGCCGGAGGTGGGCGGCCCGCCAATCGACCCGCCCGAGACCTGGACGTTCTGATCGCGGAGCGCCTGCACGACATCGGTCGCCGTCATGCCGTAGGCGCTGAGCTTCTGCGGGTCGAGCCAGATGCGCAGTGCGTATTCGCGCTCGCCGAACAGAATCACGTCACCAACGCCGTCAAGGCGAACGAGCCGGTCGCGAATGCGGGTCTTGGCATAGTTGGATATGTAAAGTTGGTCGTAGCGGTCGTCCGGCGAGAGCAGGTGGACGACCATCATCAGGTCGGGCGAGCTCTTCACCGTCGTGATTCCGACCCGGCGAACCTCCTCGGGCAAGCGCGGCTCGGCGATTGCCACACGGTTCTGCACCAGCACTTGCGCCTGGTCGAGGTCGGTGCCGAGCTTGAAGGTGATGGTCAGGGCCATGGTGCCGTCTGCCGTCGAATAGGAAGACATGTAAAGCATGTCCTCGACGCCGTTGATCTCCTGCTCGATCGGCGTTGCCACCACGTCGGCGATCGTCTGGGCGTCGGCGCCGGGATAGGCTGCTCGCACAACGATCGTTGGCGGGGCGATCTCCGGATATTGCGCGACAGGAAGTTGAAAATAGGCAATACCGCCGACGATGAGCAGAACGATCGAGATGACCGAGGCAAAGATCGGCCGATCGACGAAGAAATGAGGAAACCTCACTGGTTCGCCTCCGTGCTCGTCATGTCCGTCGTCGTGTCCTCGCGTTCTGACGGCAACTCGGTCACCTCGGCGGTCACCTTCACCCCGGGTCGGATGCGCATGAGACCGTTTATGACGACCGTTTCGCCGCCAGTGAGACCGTCGCGAATGACGCGGTAGCCATAAAGGCGCGGACCGGTGCGGACCGGTTTGGTGCTGACGCTGCCGTCCTTTTCGAGGACGTAGACGACGCGCTCGTTCTGGTCCGACCCGATCGCCTCGTCCGGCACCAGAACTGCCTGATAGGGAAGAGAGCCACCGATCTGGATGCGACCGAACAGCCCCGGCTGCAGGATGTACTTGGGGTTGGGGAAGCGGGCACGGATACGCATGGTTCCTGTCTGCTCATCGACCCGGTTCTCCGCAAAATCCAGTTTGCCCCTGAACGTGGAGTGCTGGAAGTCGCCGATCGTCACGGAGACCTCCAGTCCGGTTCCGCCTTCCTGCAGTTCTTTTCCGCCCGACCGGGCCCGGTCGGCGTAGGAAAGCAGCCGTCGCTCGTCCACGTCGAAGTAGAAGTCGATCGGATCGAGGCTGACGATCGTCGTCAGGATCGTCTGGTCTGTTTGGACGAGACTGCCGGGCGAGATGAGGCGACGATCGATGCGCCCGGAAATGGGGGCGGTGATCCGTGTGTACTCAAGATCAAGTTGCGCACGCTCGACGGAGGCCTCCGCCCCGCGCAGGTTTGCCTTTGCTGAATCGAGTTCACGCCGACGGTCATCAAGCGTCTGAACCGTCTGGCTGCCGCTCTTGACCAGCGCTTCCACCCGCTTGAACTCGGATTCAGCGAAGGTCAGCGTCGATCGTGCCACCTCCAGCGTCGCCGTCGCCTGGTTGAGCGCCGTCTTGAAGGGGCGTTGGTCGATGACGAACAGAAGGTCGCCCTTCTTCACGATCGAACCGTCCTTGAAATGCACCTCTTCCAGGTAGCCGCCGACGCGAGAGCGGACCGCAACCTCATCGACCGCCTGGAACCGCCCGATGAATTCGTCATTGTCAATCACTTCCCGTGTGACCGGCTTGGCGACCGTCACAGCAGGCGCCGCGTTCTGAGCGAGGACATCCTCCAACGGGAAAGCAGCGACCGCCATTGCAATGGCGACCCGCATCAAATGCGGAGTCTTAATCATGCTTTGCCTCGACTTGCCAGACAGGAACTTCATCAAGCGCGACAGGGTTGCGACCGGCCCGCGGCGACGCCCGTTAAACAATGTCTTCCAAGAATTCCGCAAACGTCTCACTGCTCGGGACGCAAGAGCAGTAGCCCGAGGGGGAAGTATGCCATCATCTTCGCGCGGCGAAGGCAATATGCAACCTGCAATCGGTTGGTGTTACATGCCCCGATTGAGGTTCGGCCATCAAATTCATCGGGGCCAGCCCCTGACCATCGGATGAAAAATGATTGCGGTCAACACCGGCACCGCATTTCCGAGATTGATGCGCCTCTGCGCCGCGCGCGACTTGTAGAAATTGCGGACCATCTCCCGCGCGAATCCTCTGCGGTCGGCCGAACTCTGCCGCTCCAGACACAGGGTATCAAGCGCTCCCAGGGATGGGGCCGATCCCAGCGCGCTTAGATGCCGTCGATGGTGATCAGCATGTCCTTGCGACGGGTGGCAGAAAGCGATGCGGACAGCATGACGTCCTCTGCTCTGTAAAATCAGGGGCAGTAGACAGATCGTGCGGTAGGCGCCGAAAATTGTCGATTCAAGTTTCGCAGCAATCATCAATGTCGCCAATCGAGAAAATCGACGTCTCAAAGTAGTGTTTCACGCTTGCGACCACGAGTACCAGGACTGCTCGCTGGCACATGTCGCGGTCGGCTTTCCACAGCGTCCTGGTCGTCGACCCGAATCTGGCAAGCAATAGGGTGGAGATCGCAATAACCATTCGAATGACCACAAGAGATATCGCGGCCCCTCGGGAAGCACTGATACCGCGTTCGCAAATGTGAATCCCGCATGTTTGCGCGACGTGCTATATTCGCTTGGCAGCCCGGAGGGGCGTATCGCCAAGTGTTCTTACAGCCGCGAAATAATGGCCGGGCTCGGTTTGCGCGGGCAATGTGCCCGATGTTTAGCCTGCGCCGCACCGAATAAACAAGAATGATCGGATCGCTCAGTGGTGCAGCACCTGCATCATTGTGAACACTTCGCGAAGGTCTGAGGACGGTCGGATAACACCGGGAGAACCTCATGAGTCGTCTCGAGCCTACCACACAAGCCTTCATAGACAGCCTTGGGGCCGCAACGCCCATCTACACGCTCTCACCCGAGGCCGCTCGCAACGTTCTCGCCGACGCACAGAAGTCGGTGTCGGTTAAGCTCGCGCCCGCGCGCAGCGAGGACCGTGTCCTCAATGTCGGCCCCAAGGGTCGCACCGACATCCGGATCTATCGGCCGGAAAGCGCCAAGGGCCCGCTGCCCGTGGTGATCTACACCCACGGCGGCGGCTGGGTGCTGGGCGACCGCGAGACGCATGATCGGCTGGTCCGCGAGCTGACCATTGGAGCAAACGCAGTCGTGGTGTTCGTGGACTATGATCGCTCGCCCGAAAGCCGCTATCCCGTCGCGGTCGAAGAAAGTTATGCAGTGCTTAAGTACGTAGCCGAGCATCCCGACGAGTTCGGCGCAGATGCCAGCCGAATTGCGATCGCAGGCGATAGTGTTGGCGGTAACATGACGGCCGCGGTCGCATTTCTCGCCAAAGAGCGCAACGGCCCTGACGTGAAGGCACAGCTTCTCTTCTATCCGGTTACAGATGCCTCAATGTCAACCGGCTCCTATAAGGAATTTGCCGAGGGGCCCTGGCTGACCCGAAAAGGGATGGAATGGTTCTGGGATCAATATCTGCCCGATGTCTCCCAGCGCGCCGACATTCATGTCTCGCCGATCAATGCCAGCTCGGAACAGCTGACGGGCCTGCCGCAAACACTACTCTTGGTCGACGAGAACGATGTGCTGCGCGACGAGGGGGAGGCGTATGGCCGCAAGCTGGCAGCGGCTGGCGTTCCGGTCACATCGGTCCGCTACAATGGCACGATCCACGACTTCATGCTGCTCAACCCGATCGCGAACACACCCGCGGTGCGTGGTGCCATTGAACAGGCGTCGCAATATCTGCGTGAGGTCTTCGCGGCCTGATAGCCGCGAGGCCCACACGAGCAACAACCAGCCGCCCGACATCCCGAGCGACACGGTCGCTGGCGGCGGATGCGCGGCAGCCGGGTAAGCTGCGGCACGGGAGGATAAACCATGAAGATCGTCGTCATCGGCGGCACCGGTCTGATCGGCTCGAAGACCGTCGCCATTTTGCGCCAGGGCGGCCACGAGGTCGTCGCCGCCTCGCCCAACACCGGCGTCAACACGATCACCGGCGAGGGCCTAAAAGAGGCCATGGCGGACACGCAGGTGGTCATCGACCTTGCCAACTCACCCTCATTTGAAGACAAGGCGGTGCTTCAGTTCTTCGAGACCTCCGGCCGCAACCTTCTCGCTGCGGAGGCCGCAGCGAACGTCCGGCACCACGTCGCGCTATCGATCGTCGCAGTCGACCGGACAGACAATGGCTATTTCCGCGCCAAGGTCGCCCAGGAAAAACTGATCAGGACCTCCGGCATCCCATACACCATCGTTCGCGCGACCCAGTTCCTGGAATTCCTCGGCGCCATCGCCAATTCCAGTGCGGATGGAAACATAGTCAGGCTCCCGCCGGTCCTGTTCCAGCCCATCGCGGCGGACGACGTTGCCGCCGTCGTTGCCGATGTGGCAATTGCGGCGCCGCGAAGCGGCATCGTCGAGATCGCCGGTCCGGAGCGAGCGCCGTTCAACGAATTCGTCGCCCGCTATCTGAAGGCGGTTGGCGACCCGCGTGCGGTCGTGAGTGACTCCGAGGCCCAATACTACGGCGGCCGTGTCCAGGAGCACTCGCTCGTGCCCTTGGGCGAGGCGCGCCTCGGCCGCATCGGTTTCGACGAATGGCTCCGCCGCTCACAGGCAGCCTGACCCCGCATCGGAGTACGCCCCGGTCTGTCCGAACCGGTGCCCGGGTAACAAACGAGAGAGGCGACTATGACGATCAAACTCGTTGCGTTGATTCCTCTGTGCCTCATGATCGGCACGGCGATGGCTCAGGAGCCTAAGGTCACGGCACTCATGTCCATGGATCTTCCGGAGAGCCCCGGCAGGGAAGCTCTGATGATCACCGTCGAGCATGCGCCCGGCGGGTCGAGCGCTATCCACCGGCACAATGCACATGCGTTCGTCTATGTGCTGGAAGGCTCCGTCGTGATGCAATTGAAGGGCGGACAACAGGTGACACTGACACCAGGGCAGTCCTTCTATGAAGGCCCCGACGACATTCACGTCGTCGACCGGAACGCAAGCGATACCCAGCCGGCGAAATTCCTGGTGCTCCTGATCAAGGACAAGGGCGCCCCGGCGCTCATGCCCGCACAGTGACGTTTACCGCAGGAGGCAGACATGAGCTTGGGCAGTACCTCACACCCAGGTGGACCGGGTCCGGACGAGTTGATGCCGTCGCGCTACGCGCTGCGGGTGGGAGGCGTGAAAGCATCCGGCCGCGCACGCGAGGGGGGAGCGTGGGGAATCGAGGAGTTCCTAGAAGCGAAGGTGATATCCGGCTGGGCCGAAGACTGACTGGCGAGTGAGGGTATGGTGCCAGTGAGATCAAATGCACTGGCAACTTACTGGATTGGCCCGATCCTGATTTCGGTGGCCCCCACGATCGCGGGCTCGATGTCAGTGGGCTTTGGAAAAGCGTCATGACGCTGCCAAAGGCAAAGCCCATCCTCTTCTTTTCCTCCATTAATCGGCTGACAAAGCCCATACTTCAACCTCGGTTTACCTATTTGATATAAGAGGAGATTCGCCTTGGCTCCGTTAAACTTCCAAAACGTCGAGTAACCATGTCAGAGAGCTTCGATTCCGATATCTTCAATCTCGCCCCCACGGCGATGTGGGTCGAGGATTTCAGCGGAGTTAAAGCGCTTTTCGACCTATGGCGCTTGCAAGGCGTCACGGACATCAGAACGTTTCTACGGGAGGATCAAGACCGCGTCGCGCAGTGCTCCCGGTGTATTCGGGTGCTCGACGTGAACAGGAAAACGTTGGAGCTCTTCGAGGCTGAAGACATTCACCATCTGCGCGCCAACCTCTCGACGATCTTTCGCGACGATATGCTTGAAACCCATGTGATCGAGCTCGCCAAACTGTTCGATGGTGAGCTTGTGTTCGAGAGCACCACGTCGAACTATACGATCTCAGGCCGCCGTCTCGACATCCAGCTCCGCGGCGCAGTCATGCCCGGCTACGAAACGTCGCTCAGCAAGCTACTTCTGACGACTGAGGACATCACGGCGCGCGAAGATGCACGACGGGCGGAGACTGCCCAGAGACGTCACGCAGAGGGCATTTTTGAGCACTCACCTGTTTCTTTGTGGGTCGAGGATTTCAGCCGGATCAAGGTGCTGATCGAAGACATCCGGGATCGCGGCATCAGCGACTTCCGCACCTTCATGGACGTCCATCCTGAATTCGTGCGCCAATGCATGAGCGAAATTCACGTCATCAAGGTCAATCGCGCAACGCTGGACCTCTTTTGCGCGGGCGAGCCAGATGAGTTGCTGCGTCGCCTGAACGAGGTATTCCGGGACGACATGGAAAAGCCGTTCCGTGAGCAGCTCATCGAACTGTGGAACGGAAACCTCTATCATCATCGCGAAGTGGTGAACTACGCACTCGACGGCACCGTACGCCACATCCTGCTGCATTTCTCAGTGTTTCCGGGGTATGAACTCGATTGGTCTCGTGTGCAGGTGGCCCTTACCGACATAACGGCGCGCAAGAAGGCTGAAGCTTATCTCGAATATCTTGGCAAACACGATGTGCTGACTAAGCTCTACAATCGAGCCTTCTACGCCGAAGAAATCAACCGTCTGGAACGGAAGTCAATACTGCCGGTGTCGGCGATCATCTTCGACCTCAATGGCCTGAAGGAGGCCAATGACCAGCTTGGCCACGATGCAGGCGACGCTTTGCTGCGTCGCTTCGGTGAGATTTTGAATGTGCGGTATCGCAGCCCAATCACGCCTGCCGCATCGGCGGCGACGAGTTTGCTGTCCTGATGCCGGGTGCGGACGCGAAGGCGGCGGCAACAATGACGGAGACCATCAAAGAGCTGCTCAAGATCAACAATCAGTTCTACTCGAGTGCTCCGCTGCGCATGTCGTTCGGAGCGGCAACGGGCGAGCCGGGGGAAACGGTCGAAAGCGTTATCAGGCGAGCGGATGCACAGATGTATGAGCACAAGAGGGCGTATTATGAGGCTGATGGCGCCGGCGATATTGCCAAAGGGGGTTTAGCGCGGCGCGCCTTGTGATTGCCTCATGGGCCTCCACATTCCCTGATGGGGCAGAAGCGGAAGCGTCGGAAACGGCTGCGTTGTGAGCTGAACCGACTTCCCACATCCGTCTTAAAGGCGAACGATAGCGGGCTGCATGCAGCCCTCGAGAGCGTGTCAGCTCAGTTTCGACAAATGCTCGTGCACCGCAAGCCATGCACCATCGGCGGCCTTCTCGAACACGATCGTTTCGCGTTCCTCGGTTTCCGTCGGTTCTCCGTTGAACTCCACCTTCGTTTCGACGCGATGGGTGAAGATGGCGGTGTCGCCGGCAAGATGGACGCGCTGGTCGCTGGAGCGGCATCCGACGACGCGAAAGCCATCGCGCTCCTCCCACAGACGCCACTCCGCTTGATATTCTTCCCGGTTCGTCAGCATGCGATCGAGATTGTGGAAGATGAAGGTCGCGTTCGGCGCGAACGCGGCAAAGTACGCCTTAACATCATGGCGACCGAATGCTTCGATCAGCCGATTGGCGGCAGCGATCACGCTCTCCAGCGTCGAGTTCATGTTTCCTCCCAGTCTTTGGATTATTGTTGTGGCGCGCTGATAAGCGCCGCCAAAGGCTTGTTCTGACGGGCGACGTCGCCCTTTAACTGCTCGAGAGACATGGTCTCGTCGCGCACGAATTCAGTGAACATCATATTGAGGTTGTTGAAGAACATTGAGCCGACAGCAGTCGTATCGATGCCCATCAGCACAGCGCCCCGTTGCTGCAATTTGTGCACAAGCGTGGAGACCTGCCGGCAGAGCGCTCGATCCAGTTCGGTGTAGCGCTTGGAGAAGCGCGTATCCGGCTGCTGGATGGAGATCGCCATCGCCGTTCGCCACATCTCCTTGCTCAGATAGACGAGCGAGTGGTCGTAATACTGGTTGATCAGCGCCGACAGGGCTTCCAGCACGTTGGATGGCGGGTTGGCGACGATCGGCTCTCCGGCTTCGAGGACCTCTTCCACTTCCATCGCGACAGAGGCAACCAGCATGTCACCCTTGTTCTCATAGTAGTTGTAGAAGGTTCCGACTGAGACTTCCGCCCGCTCGGCGATGTCCTCGATGCGCGCCGCGTCGTACCCGACCTCGCGGAAAAGCTTGGTAGCGGCTTCCAGGATGCGCCTGTTCTTGTCGGCCTTCTGTTTTGCGCGAAGTCCCGTCACCCGCGATTTCCCTAATTGAATGCCTTCAAATTTGATATATCACCCTGTCGGCGCTCGCAGTCAACCAGGCGCACGCGACCGACGAACTGAATGCACTGGTCTGGTGCGATCACACAGATCCGGCGCTGGTCGAGCCGTTCGAGTAGGCCAACGACGTCAAGGTCAATCTGAAGGAGTACGAGGGCACGGGTGCCGGCCTCTCCATCCTTGAGCAGTCCCGGCCGGGCGACTGGGATGTGATGGTCGTGGACGCCGTGGACGTGCACCGCGTGATCGATATGGGCCTGCTTGGCGAGATGCCTGCCGACGCCCTGCCGACATCAGACATGTTCCCTGAACTTCGCATGGAAGCCAACAACACCAAGGACGGCAAAACCTACGCTGTGACCGAGAAGTTCGGCTACAACACGATCTCCTACGACAAGACCAAGGTCGATCCGAAGGACATGGAAGATCTCTCGGTGGTCTGGTCGGACAAGTACAAGGGCCGCATCGCCCTCTACGACTACTACCTGCCGATGATCGGCCTGGTACAGCTCGGCCTCGGCAAGAAGACTGCGGATCTCTCCGACGCCGATATGCCGGCGATCGAGGAAAAATTGTCGGCGATGAAGACCGTATCGAAGCAAGTCAGCGACGTGGTTTCATCCCAGACCGCGCTTGCGACGGGTGAGGTTGACATCCTCGTCGGCGGCGGCGAATGGATCACGGCGTCGCTTGTTAAGGACAAGCCGAACCTTGACTGGATCGTGCCCAAGCAGGGCGCGGTGCGCTGGGCACAGTCGATCGGCGTCATGAAGGACTCCAAGAAGCCCGATCTGGCGCTTAAATTCGTCCAGTACATCCTGAGCCCGGAAGGTCAGGCACGGCTTGCAACGTCTTCCTGCTACTGGGGCATGCCGACCAACCAGAAGGCCGGCGAGCATCTGGCGGACAACCAGAAGAAGGCGCTGCGCTGGGACGATCAGGCTGGCTACCTGAAGAACACCCAGCTCTATCCGATCCCGACTGCCGAGCTGGACCAGAAGATGCAGGATGCCTGGACCAACATGATGCAGCAGTGAGCTTAACGCTCCTCGCACACGATTGAAGCTAATGGGCCAATCACAGATGAGGGTCACAACGCCCTCATCTCAGTCGCGCGCGGCAGGATTTGCCGCGCCAACAACAAACCAAGTTGAACGATCATGACCGCCGCCACACTTGAAGTCAGGGAACGCCGGAAAGCCTGGGGCTTCGTCGCCCCCGCGCTGCTATGGACCGTTGCCTTCTTCGTCGTGCCATTTCTCTATATGACGGCCATGAGCCTCTGGTCGCGTCAGGGGCGCGAAATCGTCCGCGTCTGGAACCTCGACAACTATGCGCGGTTCTTCACCGAGAGCGCGCTCCTCAGGGGCCTGACGAACTCGCTCGAAATCACGCTGACGGTGACGATCCTGTCTGTGCTCCTGGCCTATCCGCTGGCGTGGATCATCGCCGAGCGTGTGCCGAAGCGTTGGCAGCGAATGGCATTGATACTGGCAATCCTACCGTTCTGGACATCCTACGTCGTCCGCTCCTATTCCTGGCTGCTGGTGCTGTCGAAAGGTGGCGTCATCAATCAGGCGCTTCTCGGCATTGGGCTGATCTCGGAGCCACTGGAGATCGCCAGCAACCGCATCGCGACCGTCATCGGCTTTGTCCACTTCTTCGTCATGCTCCTGACGCTGACGATCTACTCGAACCTCATCCAGCTTTCGCCGAACTATCGGCGCGCTGCGGCCGACCTCGGCGCCAATACCTTCCAGACCTTCTGGCACGTCATCCTGCCGCTCACGCTTCCCGGTATCATGACGGGCGCCTTCCTCACCTTTGTGCTCTGTATCGGCGACTACATCACCCCACAGATCCTCGGGGGCAACAACGAACTCGTCCTGCCGCAGATCATCATGCTGCAGATTGGCCGACGCGCGGACTTTCCGATGGCGGCAGCCCTCTCCATCATCCTGATGCTGGCTGTCACCGCAGCCTATGTTCTCTGCGCCCGCTGGCTGAAGATCGAGAGGGCGTAAAGATGGCGCAGGCACAAATCTCCGGCACTATCGTCCGTTCGAGCCGATTGCACGGCCTACTCGCCTCGTCGCTGAGCTGGCTCTATCTCGCGGTCATCTACGCCTTCATATTCCTGCCCGTCGCCGTGCTGGTGCTGTTCTCGTTCCAGGATGGACGTCTACCGGTTCCGCCCTTCAATGGGTTTTCGCTGCAATGGTACGATGCCGTCTTCGCCGACCGTAAACTGATGGCGGCGCTGGCGAATTCGTTCTTCGTTGCGGTCTTCTCGTCGACGCTAGCCTGTATTCTGGGCTTTCTCGCCGCCTATGCGCTGGCGCGCTACAGGTTGCCGGGGTCGGTATTGCAGCGCGGTCTGCTGATTGCGCCGATGACTGTAAGCTACCTGATCATCGCCCTTGGTCTGCTCACGCTCCTGAACACATTGCAGATCCCGCTTTCGCTCTGGACGGTCGGGATTGGGCATGTGGTGATCAACCTGCCTCTTTGCTTCGCCATCATCTATGCGTCGATGGGCGACCATCACATCAACATCGAGCGCGCAGCGCGCGATCTTGGCGCGAACGACTTTAAGGTGATGGCGCTCGTTACCGCCCCGATGCTGATGCCGTCGATCATGGCCGCATTCTTCCTCTCGATCACCTTCAGTTGGGACGAATTCATCATCGCCTTCCTCCTGTCGCGCTTCGATGTGACGCTTCCGGTGGAAATATGGAGCATGCTGCGCTCGGGCCTGAACCCGAAGACAAACGCGATCGGCTCGCTTGTCTTCCTGGTGTCCGTCTTCGTGCTGCTGGTGCTCGAACTCGCTCTCTTCGGCAGGAGCCGCAAGCCATGACCGCATCCGTGTCCATCCGCAACGCGATCAAAACGTTTGGCGCGTTCAAGGCGCTCGACAATGTCTCGCTGGAGATAGAAGCAGGCGAGTTCATCGTCCTGCTGGGTCCGTCCGGCTGCGGCAAGACGACCTTGCTGTCCATCCTCGGCGGCTTCCTCACCGCCACCAGCGGAACGATCTCGATCGGCGGGAAGGATATGACCGGCGTCGCGCCTGCAAAGCGCCCGACTACGACGATGTTCCAGGACTATGCCCTCTTTCCGCACATGCGGCTTGTCGACAATGTCGGCTTCGGCCTCAGGATGCGTGGAATGGACAAGGGCAAGCGTGACGAGAAGGCATTGGCCTTTCTCGATCTCGTCGGGTTGAAGTCGGCCGCTGGCAAGAAGCCGCATGAGCTTTCCGGCGGGCAGCGGCAGCGCGTCGCGCTCGCGCGGGCGCTCGCTGTCGATCCCGATGTCCTCCTGCTCGATGAACCGCTGGGCGCGCTGGACCTCAAGCTCAGACGACAGATGCAGGACGAGTTGAAGGCGATCCAGAAACGGGTCGGCACGACCTTCGTTCATGTGACCCATGACCAGGAAGAGGCAATGGCGATCGCCGACCGCATCGTGGTGATGAACCAGGGCAAGGTCGAGGACTTCGGCGCGCCTTCCGACATTTACATGCGGCCGAAGTCGCTGTTTTCAGCCGGCTTCATGGGCGAGGTCAATTTCCTGCAGGGCAAGGTTCGAGAAGCGGCAACCGACAGCGCACAGGTCGAAACGCCTGTCGGTCCGATTTCGCTGCCGGCATCCAATTTCACGAACCGGAAGCCCGCCGCTGGCGACAAGGTGACGCTGTGCATAAGGCCGGAGCATTTCTGCGATAGCGGCGAACACGCGGCCATTCGTTTGGGAGAGGCGCAGATCACGGGAAGCGCATTCTTCGGCACGCACTTCCGATGCCATCTCGCGCCCGCTGCGGCCAACGACCTGAACCTCGTGGCCCACATGCCGCAATCGGCGAAGATCGCGACCGGTGAGCGGATTACCCTTGCCGTCGATCCCGCGGGCGTGACGGCTCTGCCGGCCGCCTGAGGAGAAGTCGATGCGGCGGATGGCCCCTGAGAACTGGTATTCGGTCAGACGTCTCGAAGATGACGTCACCTATATCTGCGAGCCGCATATCAAGGAATTCTACCGTTGCAACATCTGGCACGTGCGCGGACGCGACGCCGACATGCTGGTCGACAGCGGCATGGGGGTCGTCTCGCTTCGGGAATGGGTGCCGCTTGTCTCCGAGCGGCCACTGACGGCCGTTGCGAGCCACACCCATTTCGACCACATCGGTTGCCATCACGAATTCGAATGTCGGGCTGTCCATGCAGCGGAGGCCGACCTTCTCGCCCACCCGACCCGGGCCAACACGCTTGCTGACCCGTATGTTGCAGACGAGATCTTCGACGCGCTACCGCCGGAGCCCTATTGCTCGAAATGCTATGCGGTGAAGGCGGCGCCAGCCACGCGCATTCTCCATGACGGCGACGTGATCGATCTCGGCGATCGTCATTTCGAGGTCATTCACACGCCCGGCCATTCGCCTGGCGGGATCGCTCTTTTCGAGAAGGCCAGCGGCATCCTCTTCTCCGGCGACATCCTCTACGACGGCCCGCTGATCGAAGACACGTACCACTCGCACGCCGGCGACTACACAGCCTCGATGAAGCGGCTGCTCGACTATCCCGTCCGCATTGTCCACGGTGGTCATTTCCCGAGCTTCGACGGAGAACGCTATCGTCAATTGATCCGTGATTGGCTGGACGGGAAAGAAGGCGCCTGAAGGCTCTGGCGACGGCGGAAAAACAGCGACCCGCGCGTCTCGGTTAATGCCCTCTCCGCGACGGCAGGAGTTCAGGACCGGACGCCGCGCGGCCCTGCAGGGAAAGCTGACTACATTGGAAGGCTTCACGAAGCCGAGAATTTCACCGTCACTCCGCGCTGCCGAAAGTACGCTTGCATTAGCTTCCTGCCAGAACGATTGTTCTGCACGAGCCTAGCCGGGTCGAATACAGCCTCTTTCAAACCCGCGCGCGCCAACGCTGCCTTGAGGGTCGCGATATGCACGTCGATGTCGGCATTGTCTGCCTGGAGCGATTCATAAATGCGGTTTGTTGCATCTGCTACGGTCGGGTCGCTCACTATTACACTCCTGTTGATACTTGGTTGGCGCTTAACACATTTTTTTGCTTGACCCTATTGTGGTGAAAAATGCGCTCGTCAATGGGGAGCGATGGATTGGTACATTGCGCCCACTCTCGAAGAGACTCCGCACCGGAAGAAGACCAGTGCGAAGCGCCCGTTACGATGGAGACGCCTCGGCCGCATTGCGTCCGTTTCTCGGACATTCACCGCAGCGGTTCGGGGTCCTGAATGCGGACGCTCATGGGTATTCCGTTTCGGCCGTACTAGACGAGCCTATAGAATCTCTGCGATGGCCGACCAGTAAGTTGAACAAGTCAGATGGCCATCAACGGGGGCGTTCCTGGTCGTGGCGGGTATTTCATTGCTGTCGATCTTCCCAGCCGCGAGATTGCCGAAATACGTGCGGCCGAGTTATCGGCAGAGGACATCATGAGCGAGGTGAGCCTGGAGCCGCAAGATTCACAATCACTTGTCGATTTTGGGAGCAACAGACGGCGCCACGGCACTGAATCCGTGGACGCTGGGACGGACGAGAACGAACCCTAGCTGTTAGTCTGCCGAGCAGGGACCAGACGATCGCCTCGCTGACCGGAATGGGCACAACGGGTCGAGTCGTGTCATTCTTGGGTTTCGAAGCGCTGGCAGCGTCCCTGAAGCGTGACCGGTTCCTGCCCGGCGTTCAGAAAGTCTGTCAAAACACTATATTGCAAGGAGCGGTTCCGCGTTTCTAGGAAAAGCGGCATAGATTCAGTTGTCGCCGTTTCCATTGATTTCCCGTGCAGCGGCCTGAATCGCCGCGACGATGCCCATATAGCCGGTGCACCGGCAGATCTGGCCGCTCAGCTCGGAGCGCACCTGGTTCTCGCTGGGAACGCCATAGCGGCTGATGATATCGATCGACATCATCAGCATTCCAGGCGTGCAGAAGCCGCATTGCAGTGCGTGCTTTTCATGGAAATGTCGGCGCACGATGTCCATCATCGCGTCGTTGCGGGTACCTTCGATCGTGCGGACCTTGCTGCCGTCGCACCTTGCTGCCAGCACGATGCAGGACCGAACGGGCGTCCCATCGAGGTGGACGGTGCAGGCGCCGCAAGCGCCGTGATCGCAGCCGACATGCATGCCGGTCAGTTGCAGCTTCTCGCGCAGCAGATCGGAGAGGCTGTCCCGTGCATCGACGAAGACGGCTTCCTCCTGGTCGTTGACGGTCAGTTTCACCTCGACCATGATCTGGCCTCCGCAATGGCGCATGTGACGGTGTGGATGTGGCAGCGCATCTGATAGGGCGTGGCCTCTTCATGGGCGGCGGCGACGTCGGTGGCTATAGCGCTCGACAGCGCGTCTGCGCCGATGTCTGGGTGCTGACCTAGCAATGCGGATGTCGCGGCGAGCAGTTGGGCGCAGCTCGCAGTACCGCCCAGCGCGACGCGCGCCGGCTGCCTGTCGGTTCCGAGAATTGCAATCGCCAGAGAATCCGCGAAGGCTCCGCTTTTGCGGTTCACCTTGCTGACACCCCAGGCGCAGTCGCCTTGTTTCGGGATATCAATCCGGACGAGCAGTTCGCCCTGTTCCAGTGCGGTCGTATAGGCGTCGACGAGGAAGTCCTCCATCGGGAGACATCGCTCGCCCTCAAGCGAGGCAATAGCGACACTGGCACCGAGGGCCAGCAGGCATACGGGCCAGTCTGCGGATGGGTCGCAGAGGGAGAGGCTTCCGCCGATCGTCCCCATGTTTCGCACCGCCCTGTAGGCAATCTTCGATGCGATCTTCTGCAGCAGGCCGTTGAACGCGTCGCGTCCGAGCCCATCCTCGATCGCCGCGTGAGTGACGAGGGCTCCGATCGAAAGGGTGGTTTCGGTTTCGCTCAGCGTTTTCAGTTCGCGAAGACGGCTGATGTCGACGAGCGTTTCGGCCGATGCAATTCTGAGGTTCAGCATTGGCAACAGGGATTGCCCGCCGGCTATGACGGTCGCCTCGTCGCTTGCGGAAAGCGCCTTGAGTGTCTCTTCCAGGCTTTCGGGCCTGACATAATCGAACAGGGCAGGTTTCATTCGGCATTCTCGCGTGCAAGAGCATCGGCGACGGTGTCCGAGACACGTCGCGGCGTCATGGGGGTCACGAGGAACTTGGCCTTGCAGTCCCGATGGGCGTCGTTCAACGCGTTGGCGATGGCTGCCGGCGGCGCGATTGCGCCGCCTTCGCCCATGCCCTTGACGCCGAACTCCGTGCTTTCGGCCGGCGTAACCATGTGCTTGATGCGAAAGTTTGGTATCTCCGGTGCGCAGGGGATCATGTAATCCCCGTAGGTGGTGGCGGTCGGCTGCCCGTTCTCGTCGTAAGGCAGTTCCTCATACAGGGCCGTCCCGATGCCTTGCGCCACGCCGCCGATGATCTGCCCGTCCACGATCATCGGATTGATGAGGGTCCCACAGTCTTCCACGATCACGTAGTCGATGATCTCGGTTACGCCGGTGACCGGGTGGGACAACAGGGTCACCGCGTGCACGCCGTAGGAGAAGACGCCGCCGGATTCCGGCGGTTCATAGGTTTCCGTGGCCTCGAGGCCGGGCGCTGTGCCGGCGGGCAGAAGCTCCGGCCGGATATTGGCTGCACGCGCGATGTCGGCGATCGGGATCTGGCCCGAACTGCTTTGGACGGCCCCGTCGCGCAGCGTCACGTCCGCAGCGGGCACTTGAAGAAGCTGGGCGCCGATTGCCTTGATCTTGGTTGCGAGTGCGCGGCTCGCCTTCGCCACCGCCCCGCCGGAAAACACGATGCTGCGCGAGGCGAAGGTGCCGAAGCCTTGCGGTGACAGGCCGGTGTCGCCATGGCGGACCAGGATGGAGGATGGGTCAACGCCGAGTTCCTGTGCGGCGATCTGGGATAGCGAGGTTTCGAGCCCCTGTCCGTGACTCTGGATCCCGACTAGCAGATTTATCGTTCCGTCGGGCAGCATCCGTATCGTTGCGGATTCGAAGCCGGGCACCACGCGCGACTTTCGCTTGACCCATTCCAGCGTTCCGTGGCCGCTCTGCTCCGTATAGACGGCAAAGCCGACGCCCAGCTTGCGTCCATCGGGCTCGCCCTTGCGCTGCCGTTCGCGAAGCTTGGGAAGGTCGATCATTTCAAGCGCATGTGCGAGCGCTTTCGGATAGTCGCCGTTATCGAGCCTCAGCCCGCCTGCCGTCCGATAAGGCATCATCGTCGGCTGGACGAGGTTCCTCCGGCGGATTTCGACGGGACAGCATCCAAGCTCGTCTGCGAGTTCATCGATCATGCGCTCGATCGCAAAACAGGCGCCCGGCCGTGCGACCCCGCGATAGGGCCCGATGGGCGCCTTGTTGGTTGCGACGGTATGAGTCCTGATGTGAAGATGCTCGATAGTGTAGGAGCCCGGCAGGTTGCGGGCCGCCATGCCGGTTTCCATGAACGGGCCGGATGGCCATAGCGCGAAAGCGCCGGCGTCCACGTGTACGCTGCCCTCGATGCCGAGCACCCGGCCCTCCGCCGTGGAATAGAGCGTCAGGTCATAATGATGCTCGCGCGCCTGGATGGACGCGACTAGGTGCTCGTTGCGATCCTCGATCCAGCGAACGGGATGATCCACCTTCATTGCCAGTGCGGCGACCGCGATCTCTTCCGGCATCAGGCGGTTCTTGCCGCCGAAGCCGCCGCCGACATCGGGTGCCACCACCCTGATCTTGTGTTCCGGTAGGCCAAGCGCCAATGCAAGCCCGTGCCGCATCACATGCGGGCCTTGCGTCGAGGAATAGACGACGAGCTCATCGAGCCGATGGTCTTGATAAGCGACGACGCCCCGAGTTTCCAGCGGGTTCGTCGCCTGGCGGTTCATCTTCAGCTGGCGGCGGATCTTTACGGGCGCATCACGGACGGCGGCGATGTCGCCCTCTGTGATTGTCGCGTCGATGAAGGAATTGTCGGGCCAGTCTTCATGCAGCAGCGGGGCTTCATCAGTCAGGGCGTCGATCGCGTCGACGACGGCCGCCAACTCGTCGATCTCGACAATGACGTCCGCGGCAAGGTCCTCGGCGCTGGCACGGTTCGTTCCGATGCACATGGCAATCGTCTGGCCGACGAACAGCACTTTTTCATCCGCGAGAGGAGGATAGGTGGCGTTCCGAAACGTCGCGATTTCCGGGCCGCCAGAAATCGGGTTGAGCGGTTGCAGGTCCTCGAGGGTGAATACGGAATTCTCGCGTCCCGTCGGCTTTTCGATCGAAACGATGCAGCCGTGCGCGGCGGGGCTGCGGACAAAGGCAATATCGCGCATGCGGGGCAGGCGAAGGTCGGCCACGAAGGTGCTCGCACCGGCAAGATGCCGCCGGTCTTCCTTGCGGAGCATGGATCTTCCGACCCATGTTCCCTTGCTTTCAGGCTCGCCAGCGTCCGCCATACTACCCCGCACTCTCTAAACCCGACCACCTTGCGATGCTTTGTGAGCGTGCAGACTAGCGTTCAGGGTTGGCGATGCAAATCATAAAAAGGCTCGTATTAATCGTTTTTGATGATATGTTCCGATCGGCGTTAGGATCTTCGCACCGGCAATGCATCATCCGCGCCAATGGAGAGTAGAATATGGGAACGCAGATTTCACTCCGGCACTTGCGGTGCTTTTCGGCCGTTGCGCGAACGGGATCCTTCACCGTGGCCGCACAACAGTTGTTCAAGACGCAGTCCTCGCTGACGGCGACGATCAAGCAACTGGAGGATCTTGCCGGTGTTCAGCTCTTCGACCGTACAACGAGACGTGTGGAATTGACGAAAGATGCAGTCTGGTTCCAGGAGGTGGCCGAACGCATCATCCGTGACTTCGACAACGCGGTTTCCGATCTTCAAGCCACCGCGCGCAGCGAGCATGGCAACATAAGAATATCTGTCGTGCCGTCGATGATGCCGCACATTCTGGCGCCGGCACTGGAGGCGTTCCGCAAGTCCTATCCCGACGTCAAGATCTCGGTTCGGGACGAGGGGTCCGAAAAGACCGAGCGCGCCGTTCTCGAGGGCACCACAGACTTCGGGCTTTCGTCGCCGCTGAATCATTTCGCGGATCTCGACTATCGGCCGGTTCTGGCCGACCCATTCGGCGCGGTGTTTCCGAAGGGCCATCCATTGGCGAGCCACAAGGGCGATCTGACCTGGGCAGACCTGCGCGACCATAACTACGTGGCGCTGACGAAGGACACGGGCATCGGTGCGCTTATCCGGCATTTCCCGGATCTTGAGCCAAAGCATCGTGGAACCGAGGTCGACTATGCCTCGAGCACGACGTCGCTCTATGCCCTCCTGAAGCTTGGTGACCGCATCACCGTTCTTCCGTCGCTCGCCGCCCATACCGGGCAGATGGCGGAATTCGAATTCCGCGAGTTGCACGAGCCCAAGGTCGAGCGAGAGGTGTGCATCATAACCCGCCACATGCGCTCGTCGTCGCCGACGACGCGCAGGGTTCTGGAGATCCTCCTGAAGACGATCCGAGAGACAAGGCCGGTCCACGGGGTGCGAATACTCGACACCGCCTTCAACTGAGGCAAATCTCTGGAAAGGGCGGAAGACGCCAATGTCCAGATCATCCGGCCGATGCTCAGCTGGAGCTTACCGTTTCGTTGAATTTCCCGAAGAACTCGCCGGCAAGCTTCTTGGATGTCGATTGAATCAGGCGGCTGCCGAGTTGGGCCAGCTTGCCGCCGATGTCGACCTTGGCGGCATAGATCAGCAACGTCGTTCCCGGACCTTCTTCATGCAGGGTCACGTCCGCCCCGCCCTTGGCAAAGCCGGCCAAGCCGCCCTTGCCCTCGCCCGAGATGGTGCAGGACCGCGGTGCATCGATATTGGAGAGTTCAACCTCGCCGTCGAAGCGGGCCTTGATGGGGCCGATCTTGATCGTGACGATGGCGCTGAACACATTTTCCCTTTCGACGACCAGCCGTTCGCAGCCGGGAATGCAGCGTTCCAGCACGGCGGGGTCGTTCAAGGCCTGCCAGACTCGGTCAATCGGCGCGGATATACGTTCTTCGCCGGACATGTCGATGGCCATGGAAGGGTCCTCTCAGATGTGGAAAGTGAAACGGCCGGGGCTGGCGCGCGCCCGCCCGGGCCTCGTCAGGCCTCTTTGGATTTGGCGCCGGCTTCGGAGGTTTGCGTTGTCTGGAAGCTGCCCCGACCACTCGCGATCAGCCGCCCTTCACCATCGAAAATCTGGGCCTCGCTGGTCCCGATCGTGCGGCCGAATTTGATGACCTTGCCACGCGCGATCAGGTTGTCCTTTTTGGCGACGCGGTGATAGTCGACCCTCAGATCGATCGTCAGGACCGGGCCGCCGATCTTGTTTATCATCGCCAGATTCGCCGCGAAATCGATCAAAGCCGCATGAATGCCACCTTGCGTCTGCCCGACAACCGGGTTTGCGACCCATTCAGGCCGCCAGGAAGCCTCGACCTCGATCGAATCCTCGCCGAGCGACAGGACCTTCAAGCCGAGCCACGATAGAAAGGCACTCCGGTCGATGATCGCCTGGACATCGTCGACGGTCTTGTTGAGGGTTTGCAGGGTCATGCGTTTTCTCCAAGCTTTTCTTCTTCCGTGAGCCGCCGCGCTTCCGCTTCCAGGGCGCGCCGGTCGATCTTGCCGACATTGGTCATGGGGAGCTTTTCGAGGAAGACCACTTTTCGCGGATATTGATAGGGTGGTGCATTGCGCAGGACGTGGTCCTGGATGTCCCGCTGGCTGACCAGGGATCCGATCCGCTTCACGACAAATGCGTAGGGAACCGTGTGTTTCAGTTCGTGCGGCGCGGGAACGACGACGGCCTGTTCGATGTCGGCGTGCCGCTCCAGCACGAGCTCGACTTCCGCAGGATAGATGTTGTGTCCGCTGGACGTGAACATGTCGTCCGACCGGCCGACGAAGTAGTACCAGCCCTGTTCGTCCCGTCTGAGGATGTCGCCGGTATTGTACCATCCGTCCGCATCGATGCGCTTTGCGGTCTCCTCGGGATTGTTGAGATAGCCGCTCATCAGGCCCGGACTGCGAACGAGCAGCGTTCCGAATGTGTCACTGTCGCCGCCGACGAGACGGAATTCGTTTCCGGCGACGGGGTAGCCGATCGAGTGACGGGGGCGCGCCAATCCTCCCCGGTGATTGCCGAACAGGGCCGCGCTGGTTTCCGTGATGCCGAAGATCAGGTTGATCTTGGCATTCGGAAAAAGTTCGGCGACGGAATCGATCAACTGATCCGAAGCCGGGGCCCCGCCCATTGTCGCGAGGCGGACGAAGGAATAGTCGTTCCCTTCCAACAGCTCGCGTTGCTGGAGAATCATCGCGAAAATGGTCGGCACACCGGAGACGATGGTCGGCCTGTAGCGGTTGACGGCTGAGACGTAGGTCTTCGCTTCGAATTTGCGCAGGAGCACGACCGTCGAACCACCGTACAGGACACACTTGATCGAGTTCATCGCATGCTTGTGATAGAGCGGTGCGGCGACGATCATCGTATCGGCCGGCGAAAAGTCCCGGTCTTGCGAGATGGTCTTGGCGACCCAGCTGTGGGCGCGATGCGAGAGCAGGGCGCCCTTCGGGCGACCGGTCGAGCCGGAGGTGTAGGCGATGAACGCCGTCGAGTCGTATTCCGGCACGAAGGGTTCGAAAGGCCCCGGGCGTTTGAATGCGGTGAGGCCGTCGGTATCGTCGCTATCGACAATAACCGCAGGTGTATTGCTGGGCAGGTTCACCGCCAATGTGCGCTCACAGAACACCAGTCGAAGGTCGGTTTGTTCCACGATCCAGCCAATCGTGTCCCTGGGTTGGAGAATTCCCATCATCACCGGCACGATGCCGGCCCGCATCGCGCCATAGAAGACTTCGAGGAATTCGAGCCGGTTGGAACAGTAGACGCCGATCCGGTCGCCGGGGCGCAGCCCCCTTTCGAGCAGGCCGCGCGCCACGGAATCGCAGGATGCATTGTAGGCCGGATAGTCGACGACACGCGGGTTTTGCGGATCCCAAAGGTCGATGACGGCAAGTTGGCCACTTGTTTGAAAGTTGCGACCGATACAGCCAAGATTGGGGATGGTTTCGGTCATGGCGTGACGATCACCTTTCCGAAGATTTGGCGGTCGTCCAGCAGGCGTACCCCTTCGGCCGCACGCTCGAGCGGCAGGCGGACCTCCACGACCGGCTTCAGTTTGCCGGAGGCGACATAGTCAAGGCAGGCGACAATGTCCTCGGGAACATAGGCCCGGCTTCCGATGATCTCGGTTTCGCGGTGCCAGAGGAAGCGCACATCGATGTCGCAGAGGTGGCCGGCCGTGGAGCCGCAGGTGAGGATCCGCCCGCCGGTCGCCATGCTTCGCTGGGTCTGGATCCAGGTGTCGCCGCCCGTGAAGTTGATGGCGACGTCGACGCCGGTTTTCCCGGTGGCGGTCCAAACCGCCCGCGAAAACTCCGGCGTCTCGACATAGTTGATGATGTGGTCTGCACCCAGCGCCTTGAGCTTCTCGCCCTTCTCCTCGCTCGACGTACAGGCGTAGACCTCGCAGCCGACCATTTTTGCGAACTGCAGGCACGAAACGCCGACGCCGCCGCTTGCGCCAAGGATCAGGACCTTTTCACCGGCCTTTATGTGGCCCCTTGTGAACAGCATGCGGTGGGATGTGCCATAGGCGATCGGAAGCGCTGCCGCGTCCTCGAAGCTCACATTGTCCGGGATCTCGATCAACTGGCGTCCGTCGACGGCGATGTATTCGCACAGGCCGCCATTGCCGTTTTCGCCGAGCACCCCTCCCGTGGGGAAACGGGGGAAAAGGACGACGCGCTTGCCGAGCCACTTGTCAGAAACGCCGGCGCCGACAGCGCGGACGATGCCAGCAATATCGCCGCCCGGAATGCGCGGCATGGTCGTCGGCATGTCAGGCATGCCGCGGATCACAAAGACATCCATGTAGTTGAGGCCGCACGCCTTGATTTCCACGAGGGCTTGGCCGTCGCTCGCCTGGGGGACAGGCCACTCTTCCAGATTGAGCTGGTCGACGCCGCCATGAGCGCGAATGGCCATTGCTCTCATGGTTGTATTGTTCGCCATGATTGAAACACTCCGTTGCTGATCGAGGGGGAGAATAGGTGTGCGGCGGCGTCGCCACAAATGATTAGAAAATCGGTATTAATCAGTTTTGATTATTAATGCCGGGAAGCGGACAGTTTCGTTGTGGCGCCCAGATGTGGGTTCTCTCAAAGCCGCAAACGCAATCAGGACCCTTGCCGGCGGTCCTCCTATGTCGGACATGATTTATCTGAAAAAACGAATAATAAGCGCAAAATAATCATTTGCGCTTCTAGCTGCCCGCAATTAGCGTTTTCATATCGAGGCTGGCAGCGGCCAAAATGAAATTGCTGTCAGCCGGCTTGTTGAGGCCGAATAACAATAAATCCGAGGTGAATTCAGTGGCATCGGACAGTTTTTCAGAGGAATGGGCAAGCACGTTTGTTCGTGTCCTCAAGGACAATAATGTAGATCTCGTTACCTACATTCCGGACAACGTTCTGCGCCCGCTTATCGATGCAATCGAGGCAGACCCGTACTTTACGGTGGTTGTTCCGACCCGTGAGGAAGAGGCCGTCGCCATTGTAGCGGGCGCCTACATGGCCGGACGCCGCGGCATCACCCTGATGCAGACGAGCGGGTTTGCCACCATTGCCAACACACTGGCGTCGTTGGCCTGTCCGTTCCAGCTGCCGGTGGTGATGGTGATTTCGGAGCGGGGCACGCTTGGAGAGTTCCAGCTCGGCCAATCCATGGTCTGCCGGACGATGCGCCCAGTCCTTCAGAGCCTCGGCATCGAAAACTTCGCCATCCAGGACAAGTCGCAGGTCGAGTTCATCGCGGGCAACATGATCCGCCAGGCGTTCGCCACCAAGACCCCCGCCGCGATCATCCTGTCGCCCCTGTTAACCAAGCGGCCGCATTGAGGAGACGGGCAAAGATGTCTGTTATCGAAAGCACCACATCCCGCCATACGGCCAAGGTCATGAACCGGAGCGCGCTGACGCGGCGCCTGGTGGCGAAGCTGAACAACGAGGAAGCCGTCATCGGCGGCATCGGCAACAGCAATTTCGATCTCTGGGCAAGCGGACAGCGCCCCCAGAACTTCTACATGCTGGGCAGCATGGGGCTGGCAAGTTCGATCGCGCTGGGCGTTGCGCTTGCGCAGCCGAAACGCAAGGTTTTCGCGCTTGACGGCGATGGATCGATCCTGATGCAGCTCGGTTCTCTCGGAACGGTCGCCTCAGTCAATCCTGCCAACCTCTGCATTATCCTGTGGGACAACGGCCTGTACCAGATCACCGGTTCCCAGAAGACGCTGACATCGCGCGGAGTGGATCTGGTCGCCATTGCGCGGGGCGCCGGCCTTGCCCAATCCGAGTGGGCTCAGGACGAAGAGCATTTCGAGGCGCTCGTCGATGCTGCACTCAATCAGGATGGTCCCAGACTGATCAGCGTTCGTATCGACGGCGAAAAGCCTGCCGGAACCACCGACCGCGACCCGGCCAGGATCCGTATCAACTTCATGCGCGGCCTCGCAGAGTCATCAAATCCTGTCTGAACCCGGGAAGGGCACGTCATGTCTAAGCTTCTGATTGCCGGGAGATGGTGTGAAGGCGAGAGCATCGACACCCTGCGCGACAGTTTCTCCGGAACGGCGTACGGCGAGATGCATGTCGCATCGGCCGAACAGGTGGAGGAAGCCATCACCGGGGCGGTCGAGGCGGTCGCTGAATCCACGCTTGGTCCCTACGATCGCTATTGCATTCTCATGGACGCTGCGCGCCTGCTCCGCTCCCGGCGGGAGCAGTTGGTCGCCACGATGCGGAAGGAGGCCGGCTTCACGCGGGCCGATGGCGAGAACGAGGTCAATCGCTGCACTCAGACGCTTGAGTTGTCAGCCGAGGAGGCCAAGCGTTTGAATGGTGAGCTCGTGCCGATGCTGGCTGCTTCGGGGGCGCGGGATCGAATGGGATTCACCATCCGCGCGCCGCGCGGTGTGATCTGTGCGATTACCCCGTTCAATTCGCCCTTGAATACCCTTGCCCATAAGGTCGGCCCGGCAATTGCGGCGGGAAACGCGGTTGTCATAAAGCCGTCCAGCTACACCCCTCTGTCGGCGGTAGCGCTGTGCGAGGTCCTGCTGGAGGCCGGCCTGCCGCCGCGCCTGCTCTCGCTTCTTCACGGACCGGGCGGCCGCATCGGGCGTCAGCTGCTTTCGGACCAGCGTATCGCCTACTACGCCTTTACCGGCAGCACGCAGGTGGGCAGGGAAATCCAGCAGGCCGCGGGCCTGCGCGGCACGCAGCTCGAACTCGGCAGCATCGCGAGCACGATTGTCTGTGACGACGCCGATATCGATCTGGCGATTCCGAAGATACTGAACGCTGGTTTCAGGAAGGCGGGCCAGGTCTGCACGTCAGTCCAGCGGCTGTTGGTCGACCGCCGCATTCACGATGTGTTCGTCCGGCGACTGGTTGAAGCAGTTCGCACGGTCAAGGCCGGTGATCCCGCCGATCCGGATGTGCTGGTCGGGCCAATGATCAGTCTCGCTCATGCAGAGCGCGCCGAGAGTTGGGTATCCGAAGCTGTGGCAGCGGGGGCCAAGGTGCTCGTCGGCGGAACGCGTGAGGGCGCGGTCATGGCGCCGACCGTTCTTGCCAATGTCAACGAGCGCATGAAGGTGGTTTGCGAGGAGATCTTCGCGCCGGTCCTGAGCATCATTCCCTTCGACACGGTCGAGGAGGCGGTCGAGCGGGCCAATGCGAGCCCGTACGGGCTTGCGGCCGGCTTGTTCACGTCCAACCTGCACCGCGCCCTTCGAATGGCCCAGTCTCTCCGTTTCGGAGGCGTACACGTCAACGAAGCTTCGAGTGCGCGGGTGGATGTGATGCCATTCGGCGGCGTGAAGGACAGTGGTTTTGGCCGTGAAGGCCCCGCCTACGCCGTTCGGGAAATGTCCGAAGAACGATTGATAACGATTTCCTATTGAAGCCTAGAACAGGTTGCGACAAATGAGTGAAACACCCAATCAAGAAAGCCGGCTGCGGGTAGCAGTCGACATCGGCGGCACTTTTACTGATGGTGTGGCCACGATGGAGCCCGCCGGGCGGATATGGGTCGCCAAATCGCCCACCACGCCAGCTGATCCGGGGCAAGCGGTTTCGACGGTGCTGGAGGACCTGCTACGTCAGGTGGACACGACGCTCGGGGAGGGGGCGGCCAATCTGCGGGAAGTCGTGCACGGCACAACGCTGATTACCAATACTCTCATCGAACGAAAAGGCGTGAAAACGGCCCTGGTGACCACGAAGGGGATGAAGGACGTCCTCAACATCGGTCGCGAGTGGCGCTACGATATCTATGACCTCGACATCGAGCTGCCCAAGCCGCTGATCGACGACGAGTGCCGGGTCGAGGTGGATGCCCGTATGGACGCGCGCGGCGAGGAACTCGACGCCCTCACGGACGAGGACCTGGACGGGCTCATTCGCGAACTTTCGCAGATCGACACGGATTCGATCGCGGTCTCGCTGCTGCACTCGTATACCAACACGGACCACGAAAAGCGTATCGGCGAAAAGTTGCGGGCCGCGTTGCCGGGCAAGTCGATCTCTCTTTCTTCCGATCTGGCGCGCGAGATCAAGGAATTCGAGCGGACGTCCACCGTTGCGGCAAACGCCTATGTGAAGCCGATCGTCGAGGACTACCTCGAGGAACTCGATTCGCGCATCGCCAGCGTAAAACCTGGCACGCCGCTTCGCGTCATGGTCTCCAGCGGCGGGTTCTGTTCGGCAAAGACGGGCGCGGATTCGCCTATTCTCCTCCTGGAGTCCGGCCCTGCTGCCGGTGTGCTGTCGGCATTGAACACCGCCCAACAGGTCGGCGTCGACAAGGTGCTCGCCTTCGACATGGGCGGCACCACCGCAAAGGCTTGTGTCGCGGTCGATGGGGACGCGCCGGTGACCCACAGCTTCGAATGCGCTCGCGTCGAGCGCTTCAAGCGCGGGTCCGGTCTGCCCATCCTCATTCCGAGCATCGAACTTATCGAGATCGGTGCGGGCGGCGGCTCGATCGCTCATTGCAACCGCCTCGGCTTGCTCAACGTGGGGCCGGAATCGTCGGGATCCGTGCCCGGACCGGCCTGCTACGGGCGGGGAGGAACGGATGTCACTGTTACCGATGCCGACCTCCTGCTCGGCTATCTGAACGGTGAAAACTTCCTCGGCGGCTCGATGACGCTGAACAAGGCGGCCGCGCAGGCGGCGGTGACGCGTCTGGCCGATCAGCTGGGCGTGTCGCCGCTCGACGCCACCTGGGGCATCTGCAACATGGTGAACGAGAACATGGCGAGCGCCGCGCGGATCCATATTGCCGAAAACGGCCACGATCCACGGGATTTCGCCATGATCGCGACCGGCGGTGCCGGTCCTGTCCACGCCGTCGACGTGGCGCGCAAGCTGCGCATTCCCCGTGTGATCGTGCCAATCGCCGCCGGTGCCGGATCCTGCCTCGGCATGCTCGCCGCGCCGCCGCGTATCGACCGCGCCTGGTCGCGTCCGCAACTGCTTGCGGACATCGATTGGTCCGACGTCGCCGACAATCTCGAAGCGCTGCGCAAGGACGCATTGGGCGAGCTGGAGGCCGCGGGTGCGACCACGATCGAATGGACCGTCGGCGCGGAGATGCGCTACGAAGGGCAGGGCGCGGAAATATCCGTGATGGTGCCTTACGAGGACCTGGCCGGCGAACCCGCTCGAACGTTGCTGAGCGCCTTTGAGGCCCAGTACGAGAAGTTGTACGGTCGATTGGTCCCGAATGCGGCTGCCCAGGTCATGACCTGGCGGCTGGTGGGACGCGCACCAAACAAGGCACACGCCTTCGAATGGGGCGACGACCGGATCAAGGCCGTCCCGTCCGGCCGGCGTGAGATCTTCCTTCCGCTGCTCAAGCAGTTTGCCGAGGTGCCGGTCTACAACCGCTACTCGACCCCGCCGGGCGCGGTCCTGCAAGGGCCGCTCATTCTCGAAGAGCGGGAATCGACCATCGTCGTCGCCGTCGCCGCTGATGTGGCCATCCTGAGCGATCTGACCGTCTCTGTAACAATCAAGGAATTCGATTGACATGAACACGATCGAACGCATCAGGACGGCAGCGCCTGAACAGAAGCCGACAGCAACATCGAAGTTCGACCCGATCGAACTGGAGATCCTCTGGAAACGTCTCATCAGCATCGTCGATGAAGCATCCGCCGCTTTCGTGCGCACCTGTTTCTCGACTTTGGTTCGCGACGGCAACGATTTCGCGATCGTTCTCACCGACACCAAGGGCCGGTCGCTGGCGCAGTCGACGATGAGCCTTCCGGGTTTCATCGGCTGCCTGCCGAACACCGTCCGGCATTTCCTCGAGAAATATCCGGCCGATACCATTCGCCAGGGCGATGTTTTCATCACGAACGACCCATGGAAAGGCTCGGGCCACGTACACGATGTGACGACTGTGACGCCCCTGTTCTACAAGGACAAGCTCGTGGGGTTCGCTGCAGTCGTCTCCCACCTGCCCGACATTGGCGGCAAACTGCGCAGCAACAGCAGCCGTGAGATTTACGAGGAAGGCCTCCAGATCCCGATGATGAAGCTGCTGGACGGGGGCAAGCCCAACGACGTCCTCATCGAGATGATTACCGAGAACATCCGCGTTCCGGAGCAGGGAATGGGTGACATTTGGGCGCAGGTTGCCGGCTGCCGCACCATGGGCGAGCGCCTGAAGGGTCTGCTCGACGTGGTCGATCTCGACGAACTCGGCGCAGAGGTCCGCCGCCGGTCGGAAATGGCCATGCGGGAGGCCATTCGCAAGATTCCGGATGGCGTCTACCACTCGCAGGTCCAGCATGACGGCTTCGAGGAACCCGTCATCATCAAGTGCGCGCTGACCGTCAAAGGTGACGAGATCACGATCGATTATTCCGGGACGAGCCCGCAGCTTCCCTACGCACTAAATGTCGTGCCAATCTACACGTTCGCCTATACGGTCTACGGCATCAAGGCTGTCCTTTGCCCCGACATCCCTAACAACGAAGGCAGTTTTGTTCCGATTTCCACAAGCGCACCGCAAGGATCCCTGCTCAATCCCTCCTATCCTGCTGCTTCCGGTGGCCGCAGCGCGATCGGCCACTTGCTGCCGCACGCGGTCTTCCAGGCCTGGGCGGATGTCATGCCCGAACGCATCTGGGCCGCAGGTTCGCCGAATTCGTCGCTGACGATGTCGGGTGAGTACCGCTCCAAACGCTTTGCCGTCGTCAACTTCCTCAATGCGGGACAGGGCGCCAATGCCAAGCGGGCGGGCTTCTCGGCAACAAGCTTTCCGGCCAACCTCGGCAACACGCCGGTGGAAATGATGGAAAGCCTGGCGCCCATCCGTGTCCTGCGTCGTGAATTGAGAACGGGCAGCGGCGGCGCAGGAAAGAACAACGGCGGCAACGGCCTCAGCTTCGAGTTCGAAGTTCTTCAAGATGCGTCCGACGTGATGACGTCCTTCCTGATGACGCAGTGCAAGTCCCCCACCAACGGTTTGAATGGTGGTGGAAAAGGCGAGCCCGGCCAACTGCTTGTGAACGGCGAACGGGTCGATCCGACCCTACCCCGCGTCCTCAGGGCAGGGGACCGTGTGCTGATGCAAACCGCTGGCGGCGGCGGCTACGGCGCGGTGTAAGGAGGAAACGACGACATGACGAAGAACGCTGACATTTCCCACATCGACCAGAACCAGCGACGCAGCCGCGCGATCGTTCACAATGGGCTCGTCTACACCGCTGGCCAGGTGCCGGACGATCTTTCGCTGGATATCGCAGGACAGGCACGGCAAGTGCTCGACAAGATCGACGCGCTTCTTGCGGAGGCCGGAACGGACAAGTCGCGCGCGCTCACCGCGCAGGTCTGGCTGAGCAGTCGCGATGACCTGGCGGCCTTCAACGCGATTTGGGACAGCTGGGTTGTCCCCGACCACACGCCGACCCGAATTTGTGGCCGTGTAGACATGAACAATCCGGCTTGCAGGGTGGAGATACAGGTCACGGCGGCAGTCTGAAAAACCGGAAGGTAGATATCTCCAGGCGAATCGAAAAAAATAAGAAAAATACGAAACTAGGGAACGATCAAAAAATTGGGAGCATACGATGCTGAATCGCAGATCATTTCTTGTGAAATCCGCCCAATTGTCGGCATTGGCCGCTGTCGGGCTTCCCTCCGTGGCCTCGGCTCAGGAGAAAACTGTCCCATTCTCACTCGATTTCCGCATCTATGGCGGAAATAGCCCGTTCTTTCTCGGGAACGCAGCGGGAATATACCAGGAACTCGGCTTCTCGGCCAATCTGGAGGGCGCCTCCGGATCGGCAGAATCCATCCGCCGGGTTGCAACCGGAACGCACCAGTTCGGCTATGCCGACATTCAGACATTGATCGAATTTGCCGTTGCCAATCCGGAGGCAACGCCCAAGCTGATCCTGCCGATCCTGGATCACTCACCCGCCAGCATCATGACGATCGGCGGGGAGTCGATAAAGTCGCTCGCAGACCTCAAGGGCAAGAAGATCGGCGTCGCTGCAAATTCGGCGGCGACGAAGATCATGCCGGTCGTGCTCAAGCTCAACGACATTGCGCCGGACGAGATCGAATTCACGGCCGTCGATGTCCGCATCCGCGACACCATGCTGATGCAGGGGGAGGTCGATGGCGTCGTGGGCTACGACTACACCTCGGTCTTCAATTTCATCGAGAACGGGGTCAAGCGCGAGAACATCAATATCCTGTACTTCGATCAGTTTGGCTTCGACTTCCCGGGCAACGCATTGATTGCCAGCCAGAAGATGATCGCCGAAGAGCCCGACTTGTGCCGTGCCGTCGCTCTTGGCACGGCTCGGGCATGGGGGGCGACGTACAAGGATACGGAAGCGGCAATCAATGCCACCGTCGCCCGCGAACCTCTGCTCAAGCCGGATGTCGAACTGCAGCGCATGAAGTTCATTCTGGAAACGCATGTCCAGACTGAATCGGTCAAGCAGAACGGTATTGGTTATCTGGATCCCGCGCGTGTTTCGAAGGGACTCGGGCTGATGGCCGAGGGCTTCGGATGGGAGAAAGCCCCAGAACTTGCGGACTTCTACGACGCCTCCTTCCTGCCCAGCGCCGAAGAACTGAAAATCCTTGGCTGACGGCGCGCTTTTATGACTGCGTCGGCCCCGTCCTGGCGGGGCGGCGCTCACTGTTTTTTTGAATGATGCAGGTGTTGGTCGTGGGTCTGCGCAGAGGACGGGTTCACGACACCTTATCCCCAGTTGCGGGAGATCAGGCCGCCGGTGTCGTGTGGTGCATGGAGCCGAAGAATGAGCAATTTTGTGAAACTGGAGGGTGTTGACCTCCGGTACGGCGGCAGCAGAGGCGTTCTTGCGCTCAACGGGACGGATATCGAGATCAAACGCGGCGAGTTCGCTGCGGTCGTCGGCCCCTCCGGTTGTGGCAAGTCGTCTTTGATGAAGCTGGTGACCGGGCTCACTCCCCCGACGGCAGGTAAGATCACGGTCGCGGGTCAGGAAGTCACCGGGCCGCTCAAATGCGTCGGCATGGCATTTCAGAATCCGACGCTGCTGCCGTGGCGAAAGCTTCTGGACAACGTGATGCTTCCGCTTGAGATCGTGCAACCGCATCGCCGCCGTCTTCCGCTCCACCGTCAGGAATACGTCGAGAAGGCGAAGAGCCTGCTGAAGATGGTAGGCCTGAACGGATTCGAGGAGCGGCATCCCTGGGAGTTGTCAGGGGGCATGCAACAGAGGGCGAACCTGTGTCGGGCGCTGATCCATGAGCCGGATCTGCTGATGCTCGACGAGCCATTCGGCGCCTTGGACGCATTCACCCGTGAAGAACTGTGGGGCGTGCTTCAAGACATATGGATGGAGAAGAAGTTCACGACGATCCTGGTGACCCACGACCTTCGCGAAGCCGCCTACCTGGCCGATGTGATCTACGTGATGAGTGCCCGGCCCGGACGGGTGATCGCGACCCATCGAGTGGACCTTCCGAGGCCGAGGACGATCGAAACGACGTTCGAGCCTGCGTTCCTGGAAATCGTTCACGCTATACGAAATCAGATCGCGCAGATCCGCGATGAGATCAAGGCCGCCTGACATGACGACGTCCAAGAATTATGTCCTCCATCTCGCCATGCCCTGGCTGGTGATCGTCGTCCTCCTTCTCGTGTGGGAAGGGGCCGTTTTCCTCTTCAACGTACCGTCGTTCATCATGCCGTCTCCGACGGCGATCGTGCATGCCTTCGCGGAATATCAACCCATCATCCTGCATCACGCCGCGCTGACCATGACTAACACCATGATCGGCTTCGGGTTGGGTGTGGTTGTCGGGCTGCTGCTGGGCATTCTCATCGGTACGGTGCCGCTGGCCTATTCCGGGCTCTATCCGGTGCTGATCGGCTTCAATTCCGTCCCGAAGGTCGCGCTGGTGCCCATCATCGTCCTGTGGCTGGGTATCGGCCAGCCCACGGCCATCGCGACAGCATTCGTCCTGTGCTTCTTCCCGATCGCGGTGAATGTGGCGACCGGTCTTTCGACGGTCGAGCCCGAGGTGGAGGACGTGCTGCGGTCTCTCGGGGCCAGCAAGCTTGATCTCATCAGGAAGATCGGCCTCCCGCGGGCGATGCCTTACTTCTTCGCGTCGCTCAAGATCTCCATCACCCTGGCGTTTGTCGGCACCGTTATCGCCGAGACCATCGCCTCGAACGATGGCATCGGCTACCTGATGATGCAGGCGTCCTCCCAGTTTCGTGTTCCGCTGATGTTTGCGGGCGTTGCCGTCATCGCGGCGCTTGGGATCATAACCTATGTCATCTTCGCGCTGATCGAGCGGAGGATGACCAGGTGGGCTGTTCGCGGGAAGCACTGAGTACGATTTTATAGGCAGCAGTAGAAGTCATGGAACCCGTATCGACGGCGATGGTCTTCGTAGCAATCGCAATCGGGGCCTTTCTGAAGGGGATCACCGGGCTGGGGCTACCTGTCGTGGCTCTCCCGGTGCTTAGCTACTTCTTGGGGCTCCCACACGCAATCAGCGTGCTGATGCTTCCGATCCTGATCACGAACCTTCATCAGTCTGTTCAGACGCGTGATGCATGGCGTGAGGCCGAATTTCTCTGGCCGGGGCTCCTGACCGGCGCTGTCGGCCTGAGTGCCGGCACGTGGATCCTCAATGTCATGGACCCGAACAGGCTCAATCTTGGCCTTGGCCTGATGCTGTTTCTGTACATCGGCCTGCGGCTCTTTAGTCCGCAGTTTGCCTTCGCAAACAAAACCGCGGGTCGGTTCGCGCCTCTTGCCGGCTTCCTCGGTGGTTTTGCACAAGGCTCAACCGGGCTTTGTGCCGCCGTCATCGTGCCCTTCCTGCAATCGACCCGCATGAGCCGAACGGCTATCGTTTTTACGATTTCGACCGTGTTCCTGATCTTTTCGATCTTCCAGTTTGTCACCTTTCTTGTTGCGGGTCTCATCAAGCCCAGCTTTCTCGTGGAAGGTGCCCTTGCCCTGATCCCCGTGGCGATCTTCATGCCGCTTGGCGGCTGGCTGAGCCCCAGGCTGCCAAAGAAAACATTCGACCGCATCTTTCTTGTCGTTCTTACGGTCGTTGCGATGGGGCTGATCGAAAAGGCGATCTGGTGATTGTATTGACGGTGCCGACATGTTGGTTTGCTTCGCGGCCTGTTCGCGAGCCTCGCATAAGGTCAAGATTGCACAGGTTGTCCGTGGCCGGTCCTGCCATCGAAGTTCAAGGGAGTAGGCATGGAGTTGCGGCAGCTCAAGTATCTGCTGACGGCGGTCGAGTGTGGAAGCCTCGGCAAGGCCGCCGCTCAGCTTGGAATGGCGACGTCGGCGCTCAGCCAGCAGATCAGCCGCCTTGAAAGCGAGCTGTCGACGCGCCTTCTGGTTCGCGGGGCGTCAGGCGTGACGCCGACCGAGGCAGGCGCCGTGTTCTGCGGGCACGCCACGCTCGCCCTCAGGCATCTGGACGCGGCGGTCGCCTCTGCGCAGGGGGCCCGCCTGTCCGGTGTTGTATCACTGGGCCTCGCCCCAACCACCTCTTCGGTTCTGGCGCTGCCCCTCATTGAGGCCATGGCGCGCCGCTATCCTGCCATCCGTCTGCAACTCGTGGAAGGGATGTCCGGGCACCTTGAGAACATGCTGAAGGCACGCCAGATCGACCTGGCGATCCTGTTCAATTCCGAATCAGTCAGCTTCGCAGGAAGTGAAGCCATTCCCCTGCTTGAAGAAAGCCTGTTCCTGATCGGTTGCCCTCCGGAAACGCTGGAGGGCAATACTTCTCCTCAGGAACTAAGCGCGGTGCGGCTTGCGGAGGTCGCATCTTTGCCCCTCATCCTCCCGAGCCGGGGGCACGGCCTGCGGGCCAGCCTGGACCGATCTTTCGCAACGGCGAAGACAAGTCCGAATATCGTGATGGAGATCGATTCCCTTGCCGTCATCATGGACGCAGTCGCCGCAGGGTTGGGCTATACGATCCAACCCGGCGCGGCCTTGACACGCACCACCATGAAGGGACTGGCAGTTCGCGCCATTGCGGATTCCGGTGCCTACCGCACCAATCTCCTGGCGAGTCTCCCGGACCACGAGCTATCGCCTGCAGCGCTTGCCCTGCGTGCTCAACTGCGAAAAGTGGTGGGCCGTCTCGTTCGCGGGGGCAAGTGGTTCGGTGCAACTCTTCACGAAGAGTGAAGCCTCCTTCATCTGAGCCTGATGGTCGCGGCAGCGGGACTTTTCTAGAGGTGTGACAAGTTACCTCTGGGGGAGTTGCGGTCTTGGTCGATGTGTTGGTCATTGGAGGCGGAAACGCGGCCTTGTGCGCGGCTCTCATGGCAAGGGAGGCGGGTGCTTCCGTCCTGATGCTCGAGGCATCGCCGAAGGAGTGGCGAGGGGGCAACTCCCAGCACACCAGGAACCTGAGATGCATGCATGATGCACCGCAGGACGTGCTTGTCGACGCCTATCCCGAGGAAGAATTCTGGCAGGACCTGCTCAAGGTTACGGGCGGCGAGACGAACGAGCACCTCGCGCGTCTTGCAATCCGAGCCTCGTCGACCTGTCGCGACTGGATGCGCAAGCATGGCGTGAGGTTTCAGCCGCCGCTCTCGGGAGCGCTGCACGTTGCCCGCACCAACGCGTTCTTCATGGGTGGGGGCAAGGCGCTGGTCAACGCGTACTACCGCAGCGCGGAAGCTCTCGGCGTCAAGGTGCGGTACGACACACCGGTCGCCGAGCTCATCCTCGATGGCGACAGGTTTGTCGGGGCGATTACGGAAGCCGGCGAAAAGATCACCGCCAAGACAGCGGTTCTGGCAGCGGGAGGATTCGAATCCAACCGGGAATGGCTGCGCGCAGCCTGGGGACGCAACGACAGAGGCGAGTGGCCGGCCGACAACTTCCTTATCCGTGGCACCCGGTTTAACCAAGGGGTGCTGCTGAAGTACATGATGGAAGCGGGCGCCGACATCATCGGCGATCCCTCGCAGGGACATTGCGTGGCGATTGACGCGCGCGCTCCGCTCTATGACGGAGGTATCTGCACGCGCATCGATTGCGTCTCCCTCGGCGTCGTCGTCAATCGGGAAGGTGAACGCTTCTACGATGAAGGCGAGGACTTCTGGCCAAAGCGCTATGCCATCTGGGGTCGCCTTGTTGCACAGCAGCCCGGCCAGATAGGCTATTCGATCATCGACAGGAAAGTAATCGGGCGCTTCATGCCGCCAGTCTTTCCAGGCATCACGGCGGAGAGCCTTCCCGAACTGGCGGAAAAGCTCGGCCTGCCCGTCGGCACTTTCATGCAGACGGTCAACGCGTACAACGCGGCGTGTCAGCCCGGAACCTTTGACCATACGACCCTCGATGACTGCAGAACCGACGGCGTGTCTCCGCCAAAGACGCACTGGGCGCAGCGGATCGATAAGCCGCCATTCTACGCCTATGCGCTTCGTCCCGGGATCACGTTCACTTACCTGTCCCTGAAGGTCGACGAAACGGCTGCGGTGCGGTTCGCCGATCGTCCCAGCCCGAACCTCTTCGTCGCCGGTGAAATGATGGCGGGCAACGTGCTCGGCAAGGGCTACACCGCTGGCGTCGGCATGAGTATCGGCACGGCCTTCGGCCGGATCGCCGGAACGCAAGCGGCGGCCGCAGCGGCTCGCGGCGAACAACAGATCAGGAGACAGTAGAAATGGCCGTCATCGACAATCTGATGGACCTTGCCGGCAAGGCCGAACGGGAACTCGATGCCAACGTCGCCGAGGTCGACCGCATCCTGCACATCTGCAACGCCTGCCGATACTGCGAAAGCTTCTGCGCCGTCTTCTCCGCAATGACGCGAAGGCTCGACTTCAATGTGGCCGACGCGCATTACATGGCCAACCTGTGTCACAATTGCTCCGCATGCCTCTATGCGTGTCAGTATGCGCCTCCGCACGAGTTCGGGGTGAACCTGCCCAAGACGCTGTCGCGCGTGCGTCGCGACACCTATATGGAATACGCTTTTCCGAGGGCTTTCGGAGAATTGTACCGCCAAAATGGTCTTGCCGTCGCAATGGCAGTCAGTCTCGGCGTGGCGTTGTTCCTCATTGCAACGATCTTGAGCCAAGGCAGCCTCTTCATCGACGGACTGGAGGCCGACTTCTATGCGATCTTCCCCCACAACGTTCTCGCCGTCACGTTTGGCGCAGCCTTCGGCTGGTCGGCCATCGCGCTCGCAGTCGGCGTTAGCCGCTTCTGGCGGCAGGTCTCGGAACCCGGACATTCCGTGCTTGTGCCGGACGCCATTGGAGCGGCCGCAAAGTCCGCTCTGACGCTGAAGTATCTCGGGGGCGGCCACGGTGACGGGTGCAACAACGAGGACGACGCATTCACGCTGTGGCGCCGGCGTTTCCATCACCTTACGTTCTACGGGTTCATGCTCTGCTTCGCGTCCACGTCGGTGGCGACGCTCTATCACTATTTGTGGGGCGTGGAAGCTCCGTATCCAGTCTTCAGCCTGCCGGTGTTGCTCGGCACCGCTGGCGGCATGGGCCTCATCATCGGCCCGGCAGGTCTCTTTTGGCTGAGCATGCGCCGCAACGACATGCAGATAGACGAAAGGCAGAAGACCATGGATCGCGGCTTTATCGCGCTCCTCTTCTTCATCAGCCTCACCGGACTGGCACTGCTCGCATGGCGCGAGTCCACATGGATGCCATTCCTTCTGGCGATCCACCTGGGATTCGTGATGGGGCTTTTCCTCACCCTCCCTTACGGCAAGTTCGCCCACGGCATCTTCCGTTCCGCAGCACTTCTGAAGCATGCAATCGAGAAGAGAAAACCAAATCCGGTTCAGGCCGGAAGCGAATGAACCAAGCGTCCTGGGGGCCTTCGTCTCCGGAGATTTGGTCCCGCTGGCGCTCGATCGGTTTTTCCGGTCGGCGCTGCGGAAGCAGTTGCCGGCAGCGAAACAGTTTCCACCTTTCAGCTGCCGAGGCGGCGGGGTGAGGCAGCAGTAGCCGCTGCCTCTGCCAATTCAAGCAGGATCAGCCGAGAACGGACTTCACCGCGTCGGCTGTCGCCTTCACGACGATATCGGCCTCGTCCCTGGTCAGGCACAGCGGCGGCGCAAAGCCGAGGATGTCGCCCTGCGGCATGGCGCGGCCGATGACGCCGCGTTCGACCAGCGCGGTTGCGATCTGCGGACCGATCTTCTTCGAAGGATCGAAGAAGACGCGGTCGTCCTTGTCCTCGACGAATTCGACCGCGGCCATCATGCCGTCGCCGCGTACCTCGCCGACATTCCTATGGTCGCCGACGGCCTTGGCGAGCTCGGCGCGGAAATAGGCGCCGGTGGAGCCGGCATTCTCCACGAGACCGAGTTCGTCGATGAGCTCGAGATTGGCGACGCCCGCAGCGGCGCAGATCGGGTGGGAGGAATAGGTCCAGCCATGGCCGATGGCGCCGAGTTCGTCTGAGCCATTGACCAGAACGTCCCAGACCTTGTCAGCGACGATCGTGCCGGAAAGCGGCGCATAGGCTGAGGTGAGGCCCTTGGCGATGGTGATCAGCGCCGGCTTCATGCCGTAATGGTCCGAGCCGAACATCGTGCCCAGGCGACCGAAGCCGGTAACGACCTCGTCAGCAACAAGCAGGACGTCGTACTTGTCGAGCACTGCCTGGATCTTCTGCCAGTAACCCTTCGGCGGCGGCACGATACCGCCGGTGCCGAGGATCGGCTCACCGATGAAGGCCGCGACCGTCTCCGGTCCTTCGGCAAGGATCATCTCCTCCAGCTTGTCGGCGCAATACTGCGAGAACTGCTCCTCGTCCATCAAGCGGTCCGGACGGCGGAAGAAATAGGGGGCTTCCGTGTGGAGAATCGGCGCCCGCGGCAGGTCGAAGGCGTTGTGGAAGAGGTGGAGGCCGGTCAGCGAGCCGGTCATGACGCCCGAACCGTGGTAGCCTCGCCAGCGCGAGATGATCTTCTTCTTCTCCGGCCGGCCGAGGATATTGTTGTAATACCAGATGAGCTTGATGTTGGTCTCGTTGGCATCGGAACCCGAGAGGCCGAAATAGACACGACTCATGCCTTCCGGCGCGCGATCGATAATCATCTTGGAAAGCGTTATCGAAGCTTCGGTGCCGTGGCCGACATAGGCGTGGTAGTAGGCGAGGTTCTTCGCCTGTTCGGCGATCGCATCGGCGATCTTCTGGCGGCCGTAGCCGACATTGACGCAGTAGAGGCCGGCAAAGGCGTCGAGGCTGGTTTTGCCGTTAGTGTCGGTGATGTAGACGCCTTCACCGCCGCCGATGACACGCGTCGGCGTCTCGCCCCGGGCATGCATGCCCATATGCGTGGAGGGATGGAAGAAGTGGTCGCGGTCCCAGGCGGTCAGTTCGTTGCGTCTGTCGAGCATGGTCTTTCCTTTCAGTTGGGTTCGGCGCCGCGGTCAGGCGGCCGTGTCGATGCAGAGATATTTGAGTTCGGTGAAGGCCTCCGTGCCGTGGCGCGAGCCTTCGCGGCCAAGGCCGGATTGTTTCCAGCCGCCGAAGGGGATCGGGCTGCCGGTGATTTTCACGCGGTTGATTGCCACCATGGCGTATTCCAGAGCCCGGCCAAGGCGCATCTGGCGGGCACCATTTTCGGTGACGACATAGGCGGCGAGGCCGTATTCGCTGTTATTGGCGCGCGCGATCACTTCCGCTTCGCTGTCGAAGGCAGTCACGGCGGCAACCGGGCCGAAGGTCTCCTCGCGCATGATCAGCGCGTCGTCGGAAACGTCCGTGAGCAAAGTCGGTTCATAAAACAGCAGACCGGCCGTGTGACGCTTTCCGCCCGTTAGGAGTTTTGCGCCATGCCTCAGCGCATCTGCTACCTGCTCTTCCACCTTGGCGATCGCGCGCTCATGCATCAGCGGACCGATCTCGACGCCGGCCTCCAGCCCGGGGCCAACCTTCAGGGCTTCGATCCGGCGCTTAAATGCCTTGGTGAAGGCCGCAAGGGCGGGACGCTCGACATAGATGCGGTTGGCGGCGAGGCAATCCTGGCCGGAGGTCGCGAACTTGGCGTTGATGGCGATGTCGACAGCCTTTTCGATATTGGCATCGGCAAAGATGATTAGCGGCGCATGGCCGCCGAGTTCCATCACGAGTCGCTTCATGGTCGGCGCGCATTGGCCGGCGATCAGCTTGCCGATCTCGGTGGAGCCGGTAAAACTTATGGCCCGCACGCGGGTGTCTGCGTTCAGGCGGCCAACGATCGTCACCGCATCCCCGGTAACCACATTGAAGACGCCGGCAGGCAGACCTGCCCGTTCGCCGAGTTCGGCAAGCGCGAGCGCGGAAAGCGGGGTCTCGCTGGAGGGATGTGCGACGACGGTGCAGCCGGCGGCAAGGGCGGCCGCTGCTTTTCGGGTGATCATGGCGGACGGGAAGTTCCATGGCGTTACGATGCCGACGACGCCAAGTGCCTCGCGGCGGACGATCATCTCTGCACCGGCCAAGTGGCTCGTGACGCCTTCGGCGTTGAGGCGTTTTCCTTCCTCGGCATACCACTCGATGAAGGAGGCAGCGTAGTCGATCTCGCCACGAGATTCCGAAAGCGGTTTGCCCTGCTCCAGTGTCATCAGCAACGCAAGGTCCTCGCGGGCTTCAAGCATAAGTCCATGCCAGTTGCGCAATATGGCGGTGCGTTCCTGCGGCAGCATGTCCCGCCACACGGGGAATGCCTTGGCCGCGGCGGCAACCGCCTCGGATGTCTGCTCGCCATCGAGGGAGGCGACCCAGGCGAGGGGGATGGCCGACGCGGGATCCGTGACCTTGAAGCTGTCGCCGTCGCTGCCGGCAACCCAGCGTCCACCGACATAGGAGAGCTCCCGCAACAGATGCGGATCGCCGAGGCGGGCAAGCGCGTCGTGAAAGGGCGTGCGGGCGAATGCGGCGGTCATGGCGGCCTCCTCTGGATTTGTGGGAGGAGTGTGCCAGAGGCGGGGCGACAGATTGTCTATTGCCGGGGCCAAGGGTAGAGACTTTGGCCAATGGTGGAGGCTGAGATAGACAATCTCTCTATTCGGAGGCGGGAAGCAGGGTCGTGAGTGGCAGCACGGTCTCCTCCTTCACCGTCTTGGTGACGATGTAGGTGAAATAGCGGTCGATGCCGAGTTCGCGATCGAGCAGGCTGTCGACGAGGCGCTGATAGGCGTCGATGTTAGCCGCCATGATCTTCAGGATGTAATCAACCCCGCCGCCGACCGACCAGCAGGCGACGATTTCCGGCGTTGCCGCAACGACGCGCTCGAAGCGTTCGAAATCGGACTGGCGATGATTGGCGAGCGTCACCTCCATCATCACGCTGGCGACTGGCGCGACGCGCCGCACCGCGAGGCGGGCATGGTAGCCGGTGACGATGCCCGCCTTCTCCAGCCTGCGCAGGCGCAGCCAGCAGGGCGTGGGTGAAAGGCCCGCCTTTTCGGCCAGCGCCAACTTGGTGATCCGCCCGTTTTCCTGGATGGACTCCAGGATGCGCAAGTCGATGGCGTCGAGCTTCATGCAGGTCCCCTTCGCGCCACAAAGCGTTTGACGCTGGTGCCAAGCGCACCGGCCGGTAGAGGCCGTGGCAACCCGCCGTCAGTTATTTTTCCGTTTTTGCCAGGCCGATCGGCGTGTCGCGATCGTAGGATGAAGTCAGGTCTACCAGCCCGCAAAATCGACCAGTAAGCTTTCGTCGACCCGCCCCGCAACGACATCGGCGAGTGCCTGGTCGAGAATGGCGGCGCCTTCAAGCGCCTGCCCTTGCGTGAGCGTCAGGGGCGGGGTGAACTCCAGCACATTGGAACGCACACCGACATAATAGAGAACGAGGCCGAGCTGAAAGGCGCGGAGGACCGTAAGTGCCGTTTGCCGCGCAGCCGGTTCGCGGGTGGTGCGATCCGTCACAAGCTCGACGCCGAGCGCAAGGCCGTGGCCACGGACATCGCCGATCAGAGCATGACGCGCGGCAAGACCGTGAAGCGCTTCCCGCAGTGCGCGCCCGGTTCGTTCGGCATTCTCGATGAGATGGTCGCGCTCGATCGTCTCCAAAACGGCGAGCGCCGCCGCGGCGCAGACCGGATTGCCATGCACGGTCTGCAGGGAGAACGCCACTGCGTGATTGAGGATCGCTTCGGGGCCGACCACGGCGGAAATCGGCAGGCCGCCGCCCAGGCCCTTGCCGAACACGACGATATCCGGCTCGATGCCGGCATGTTCGAAGGCGTTGAACCGGCCGCTGCGACCGAGGCCGACCTTCACCTCGTCCGAGACGAGGAGGATGCCGTGGCGGCGGCAAAGCGCCTCGATCGCCCGGAAGAAGCCGTCGGGCGGCACCAGCATGCCTCCGTCCGACTGGATCGGCTCGATGAAAAAGGCGGCGACCTCTTCCGGCGGCACCTCGGTCGCGAAAAGCCGTTCGAGATGGGCGAGGGCCGCGTCCTTTGCCGCCTCGGGACTGCCGGCGGCATAGCTGTTCGGATAGGGCACGAGCGTCAGACCCTTTGCCCGCGTGCCTTGCTGCGCCGGATGGCCGGAGACGGCCATGGAGCCGACGGTGCCGCCATGATAGGCGCCGTCGAAGGCGAGAATGCGCGGCCGGCCGGTGGCGGCAACCACCATGCGAGCGACGGTTTCGTTGGCATCCGAGCCGGAATGGCCGAACCAGACACGGCCGCGGGCGCGCTCCGGCACAAGCGACAGCAGCTTTTCGGCGAGCAGGACGCAGGGTTCGTTTGCGGCGGAAAGGTAGCTTGCTCCCGCCTGATCGGAGAGCGCGCGGTTAACGGCCTCGCGGAGGGCAGGGTGTGAGTGACCCAGGCTCGCCGCGCCCCAGGACGCGGCGAAATCGAGAAGCTGCCGGCCGTCGTCGCCGGTTACATACGCGCCACTGCCGCCAACGATCGCCTGCGGGAAGAACCGCAGATGCGCCATTTTCGAGACGGATCGGCTTTCGCGTGCGTAGAGACCGGACATGCAGCTACCCTCACCTATTTGAAGAAGGCCAGAACCTCGTCGAGCTGGACGACGTGGCAGTAGATCATGTTCATGATCTCCAGTTCCCGCCGGTGCAGCTCATCCGTCGCCGCCGCGCCGCAGTCGTCGACCACCACGACGCCGAAACTTTCGTCGGCGAGGCTGCGCACGGTGGAGGAGACGCACTGGTCGGTGAAGATGCCGCAGCAGATGACGTTCTTGATGCCCATATTATGCAGCACGAGGCGCAGGTTCGTGCCCGTCAGCGCGCTGTCGGTCGTCTTGCTGATAACGATTTCGTTGGAACGCGGCTCGAGTTCCGGCACGATCTGGCCTTCGGGCAGGTCCTGCGGCAAGAGCAGGTAGTTGAAGCCCGGCTTCTTCTGGCTGAGCGAGCGGTCGCGACCATCGGGTTTCAGGCAGGCGATGCGGGCGAAGATGACCTCTACCTTGCGCTTGCGGCATTCCTCGATGAGGCGGGCCGTGTTCGGGATCACCGTCTTGCGCATCCGATCGTAGAAAGGCTGCCAGCGGGCGGTTTCCTCGGGCGTATCCTTCGGGTCGAGATAGGTGTTCTGGATATCGATGACGAGAAGCGCCGTCGTCTCCGGATCGAGCACGATGTCGTCCGGCGCCTCAGCGTTGGCATAGTAAAAGGAACGATAGGCGGTTTTCCAGCTCATGAGGTAGCAATCTCCTTCTCGCGGCGGGTGCGGGTGAGAATGTGGCCGATCTCGCGGTTCGGGAAGAGACCGCCCGGCTTGACGATCATCACGGCGATCATGGCGAGCGCCAGCACGATCTCGGTGAGACCAACGACCTGGCCGGCGCCCACCGCGGTGGCGTTCAGTGCGCCTTCGGTGCCGCGCAGGCCTTCATAGGCGAAGGTGACGAGGATTGCGCCGGCGACGGCTCCCGTCACCGTATTAGCTCCGCCGATCACCAGCATGGTGATGATGAGGAAGGTTTCCTTCAGGTAGAAGGCCTTCGGTGCGAAGGAAGTGATGAAGTGACCCCACAGCGCCCCGCCGATGCCGGCGATGAAGGCGGCGAGGATGAAGGCTCGCCAGCGCAGGTGCGGTATGTCGGCGCCGAGCGCGGCTGCGGCGACCTCGTCCTCACGGGACGCGCGGAGCAGCTTGCCGGTGCGCGATTCCTTGAAGAACAGCGCCACGACCACTACGACGGCCGCGACGATGGCGGCGATCGGCATGTCCGTGGTCTTCGGCAGGCCGAAGAGGGTGCGCGGGCCGTTGGTGAAGGCGCTCCAGTTGTTCATCACGGTGTAGAGGACGACGAGCAGCGCGAAGGAGGTGATGACGGCCGCGGCATCGGAAAGCCGCATCAGCGGATAGGCGACGACCGCCGCCACGACCGCGGCCACCAGACCGGCTGCGAACATGGCGAGAAGCGGCGAAACCTCCACGGCCTTCATGAACTCGTAGAGATCGGGCAGCGCCATGCCCTTCATCTGGGCCGGGATGGTCAGCACGGCGGACGTATAGGCGCCGAGACCCATGAAGCCGATATGGGCGAAGGAAAGCAGGCCCGAATTGCCCATGAAGGTCTGGAGGCCGACGACGAGCACCAACGAGATCAGGAGATTGGTGGCGATACGGTCGTAGAGACGGATGCCGAGGACCTGGCTGCCGACCGCAATGACGGCGATGACGGCAATCAGAATGAGCGCAGTGAGATAGGAATGTTTCATGAGGTCCGCTCCTTCAGGTCCGCTGGCCGCTCGCCGGGCCCTTGATAAGGCCCTGGGGGCGCCAGAGCAGGATCAGGATGACGAGGCTGAAGGTGAAGGCGTCGCGGAATTTCAGGAGATCCTGCGACAGGGTGTAGTTGAGCGTCGTATCGATCAGCGCCAGCAGGAAGCCGCCGACGACGGCGCCGGGAAGGCTCCGCATGCCGCCGATGACGGTGGCGATGAAGGCGACGAGCAGCGGCTCCAGCCCGACGCCCGGCACGACCGTGCCGATGCGACCGATCCAGAGGATGCCGACAACGCCGGCAAGGAAGCCGGACAGTGCGAAGGCCGAGGAGATGATGAGGTTTGCCGGCACGCCGAGCATGCGGGCCATGGTGAAGTTCGTCGCAGCGGCGCGCATGGCGATGCCGAGCGTCGTCTTGCGCATGAGGAAGGCGACGGCGGCAAGCAGCACGATGGAGGCGGCGATGGTGATGAGGTTGCGCACCGGCGTGATCGCCCCGCCGATCGAGACGGTCTGCGAGAAGATTTCCGGCAGCGGCACGTTGCGCGGACGCGGCGAGATGAAGAGCAGCGCCGCGTTCTGCAACAGGTTCGAGAAGGCAAAGGAGGTGATCAGCACCGCCGTCACCGATTTTGCCCGCACCGGACGGAAGGCTGCGTAGTCGGTGAGAATGCCAAACAGCACCGCCATGGCGACCGCAAGCGCGGCCATGACGAGCCAGGGCAGGCCCGAGCCGCTTGAAAGATACATCGTATAGCCGGCAACCATGATGAGTTCGCCATAGGCAAAGTTCACGAGGCGCAGGATGCCGTAGATGATGACGAGGCCGAGCGCCATGAGGGCATAGGCCCCGCCAAGGCTCAAGACGTCGATGACGAACTGGATCGCGAAAGCCATGGGGATCAGCCTCCCAGATAATGCGCGCTGAGATCGCTGCCGGAGCGGATCTCGTCCGCCGTGCCGGATGCGACGATGGCGCCGAGCCGCATGACATAGGCGCGGTCGGCAACGGAGAGCGCCTGGTTCACGTTCTGCTCGACGAGCAGGATGGTGAGGCCCGATTCTTTCAGCGTCGCGATCATCTCGAAAATGCGCTCGACGATGGCGGGCGCGAGGCCGAGCGAGGGCTCGTCGAGGAGCAGCACGCTTGGCCGCGCCATCAGTGCCCGGGCGATGACGAGCATCTGCTGCTCGCCGCCGGAAAGCGTTCCTGCCGCCTGGCCGGAGCGTTCGGCAAGCCGCGGAAAGAGCGTGTGCAGCTTTTCGAGGTTCTGCCGGTTTCCGGCCTGGTCGCGGCGGTGGATGTAGGCGCCGAGCATGAGGTTCTCGGCGACCGTTAGGTCAGAAAACACGTCGCGGGTTTCCGGCACGGTGGCAAGGCCCGCGCGGATAACCTGTTCGGGATTGGCAGCGGTGATGTCCTTGCCTTCGAGCGCAATCGAACCGCCCGCCGCCTTCAGCGCGCCGGCGATGCATTTGATGGTCGAGGATTTGCCGGCACCGTTTGCACCGAGCAGGCTGACCAGCTCGCCCTTGCCGACGGTGAAGCTGATGCCGCGTACGGCGCGGATCGTGCCGTAGCTGACGGACAGATCGGTGACGTCAAGCATGGACCGCCCCCTTGCCGAGATAGGCCTCGATGACGGACGGATGGCTGCGGACATGGGCGGCATCGCCCTCGGCAATGGTGCGGCCGGAGGCAAGGACATGCAGCCGGTGGCAGAGGCGCATGATGAGGCTCATGTCGTGGTCGATGATGAGCAGGCCGAGACCGCGCGTCTTCGGCAGTTCGGAAAGCGTGTGCAGCAGGGTCTCGGACTCGGCGTCGTTCATACCGGCGGCCGGCTCGTCGAGGAGCAGGAAACGCGGCTCGGCGGCGAGCGCCCGGGCGATCTCGACCCGGCGCTTGTCGCCGTAGCTGAGGCTTTCGCCCAGCTCGTCCGCCTTCGCCGAAAGGTTGAGCTCGGCAAGAAGGCCTGCTGCGCGCTCGGCCGCGACAGCGCGGGAGGCGCCCTTGGCAAGTGCTGCGGCCTCGACATTCTCCAATACCGTCATCGTGTTGAAGAGACGGACGATCTGAAATGAGCGGCTGACGCCGGCAAGGGCGATCTCGCGCGGCGAGAGACCGGACAGAGTGGTGTCGCCGGCAAGGATCGTGCCGGTCGCCAGCTTCACCTGGCCGGTAATGGCGTTGATGAGCGTCGTCTTGCCGGAGCCGTTCGGCCCGATCAGGCCGACGACCTCGCCGGTGAGGACGGAGAGCGACACATGGTCGAGGGCGCGGAGGCCGGTGAATTCCACCGACACGTCGTTTACCGCGAGACGCGTTTCAGACATGGCTTTTCCGAAATTGGGAGGGCCGGCTTTGAAACCGGCCCGGGAATGCGGATCAGGGCTTGGGCAGGGATTCCGGCTTGCGCCAGCCGACGAAGCTCGGCTTGCCACCCTTCAGCTCGATAATGGCCGCGGCCTTGTTCGGCACATGGCCTTCTTCCGCGGTGCCGTAGTCGAGGTCGCCGGTCAGAAGCTTGTACTGGCCGTCTTCCAGCGCCTTGGCGAGCGCGCCGCCTTCCGTCGTGCCAGCCGCCTTGATTGCGTCGGCGATCATCATGATCGTGTCCCAGCCGGTCGAGACGAAGGACGTATCCGGCGCACTGCCGTGCATCTGCGTATAGAGCTCGATGAATTTCGGCATGTCCGGATGCGCTTCCGGGCCCATCCAGGTGTGGGTGACGAAAAAGACGTTGTTGCCGAACTTTTCGCCGAGCGACTCGTGCATGGCCGGGTCGTCATAGGCGTCGCCGCCGAGGACCGGCGCATCATAGCCGACTTCCCGCAGCGCACGGATGATCACGCCGATATCCGTGCCGTAGGACGAAACGAAGATCACGTCTGGCTTCTTGCCGAGCGCCTGGAGACGCGCGAGCTGCGCGGAAAAGTTGTTGTCGCCGTTGGTATAGGTGTCTTCCAGCAGGATCTCGCCGCCATCGGCCTTGAACTGCTCGACGAAATATTTCGAGAGCGACTTGGTATAGGCGATGAACTGGTCGGTTACGACATAGGCCGTCTTCCAGCCCTTCTCCTTGACCGCGAAATCGGCTGCCGTCGCGCCCATCGTGGTATTCCACATGGAGAGCGTGAACTGCTTGTCGCCGAGCGACCAGGACGAATAGAGCGGGTCGGAGGCGCAGGTCGAGATGCCGACGAGGCCAGCCGACTGCGCTTCGCGGCTTGCCGGCGAACCGAAGTCGAAGTCGCACGGCGCGACGATGACCTGAGCACCCTTGTCTATCAGCTCGACGGCGACGTTGCCGACTGTCACAGGGTCGGACTTGCCGTCCATATTGATGAACTCGATCTGCTTGCCGAGCACACCGCCATTGTCGTTGAGATATTTCACCGCCACCTGGGCGCCGTTATAGCCGGGGGTGTCGAGCGGGGCCTGGATGCCCGTCATCGACAGCGCGCCACCGATCACGATCTTGTCGTCGTCGGCAAGGGCAGCGGAAGAGGCAAGCGCCAGGCTCGCCGCCAGAAGCAGTTTGGAAGTTCTCGTTGTCATTGTCGTTCCCCTTATGATGCCTTGTGGCAGTGAATGGAGCGGGCCGGCCTTTTGTTTTGTTGTACGTCCCGCTTTCGAATGCTCCTTGTTGCGTTTCGCCGATCCTTCCCGGCAGTCTTACTGCCCGATTTCCTTCAGGAGATCATCGGTCGAGATCTGGCGGCAATAGCCCTTGATGGCGTTGAGCGAAAAATCGTGCCGCTCCTGCGAGTAGGTGCCGCAGGCATCCGGCACGAGCGTCACGAGATAGTTGAGATCGCAGGCGTCGCGTATGGCCGATTCCACGCATTGATCGGTCAGGAGGCCGCACAGCACGATCTGCTTCACGCCGAGATTGCGCAGGACATAGTCGATATGGGTGGAGATGAAGACGCTGGAGGAGCTTTTCGGGAAAACGATCTCGTCTTCCAGCGGCTCCAGTTCGTCGATGACCTTGCCGTCCCACGATCCCTTCGGCACGTTGAATCCGGTGATCTTGTAGTCGAGGCTGCGGTCGCGGCCATCCTTGGTCAGGCTCTCGATCGTCGTGTGCAGCACCTCGATGCCCGCCTTGCGAAAACCGTCGAGCAGGCGTTGCATATTGGGGATCGCCACCTCGTGGATGCGCTTGAAATAATAACCGTACTTGCCTTCGATCTCGGCATCGGAGACGTCCTTGAACTCACCGCCCTCGCGGCGCACGGAAAAGTTCTGCACGTCGATGAAGAGGATGGCGGAGGCGGCCGGGTCGAGCGGCACGTTCCGCGTGGTCAGATGGTCAGCGGCCATCAGGGGTTCCTTCGAGGTTTTCGGCCGCAAGGCGCAGAGGCATGGCGAGGCGCTCGGCCCATTCCTGTTGCCCGCGGGCGTCGTTGATGAGATCGTTGCGTATTTCGAGAAGCACGTGCGGAATGCCGCGCCGCTCGCCATGCACCGGGATCGTGTAGTCCGAGATATCGTCGACGTGATACGGCGCGTTGAGTTTCACCGTGACGTCCGGATTGGCCGCGCGAAACGCCTCCGCCAACCGCTCGGCCAGACGGGCATCGCGGTTATAGAGAAGGCCGAGTTCGAAATCGCGCACAGCGCCGGTCGCGCGCATGACCGGCGTGAAACTGTGCACCGAGACAAGGAAGGATGGCTTGCCAGCCGCCTGCCGCTGGTCCAGCGCCGTGGCGATGGCCTCGTGCAGCGGCTGGTGGATTTCCACGTAGCGGGCGCGGCGTTCCGTGTCGGAGATATCCGCGTTGGCCGGGATTGTCGTGCCATCGCTTTGCAGGACGACGCAGTCCGTCGCTTCGAAGGGGCGGTTGCAGTCTACGACAAGGCGGCTGTAGCGCTGGAGAATGAGTGCGGCATCGAGGCGCTCGGCAAGGCCGCGGGCAACACCCTCGGCGCCGACGTCGTAGGCGATATGCCGATCCATCTCCTCCGGGGCGATGCCGAGGTCGCCGAGTGCCAGAGGCACGCTGCGACCCGCATGTTCGCAGGTGAGAAAGATAGTCGAGGCGCCGCCGGCGTTGATCCGCACCACGGGATCGGGGTCGCCTGCACTCAGCACTCTGGTCGTGTCGCGATCAGTAAACCTGAGCATGCAAACAAATCCGTCAAACGGTCCGGCAGGGCCGGAAGCACGGGCTTCGATGACGGACAGTCAAAGAAATTTTTCAATCATAGTCAATCTTATTTTTTCCGTTTGACTAAATTTTTTCATGGCGCAAATATCCGCCCCAACAAGGGAACGAACGCCAATGAGCGATGGAAAATCATCGACGACGGTCCGCACGAGAATTCGCGAGGCCGCCGCGCAGCTGACTGCCAGCGAGCGGAAGATCGCAAACGCGATCCTCGCGGACTATCCTTTCACCGGCCTTGAAAGCATCCAGGAGCTGGCAGCAAAGACCGGCGTCAGCGCGCCCTCCATTACCCGTTTCGTCAGCAAGATCGGCTGCGGTGGCTTCCATGATTTGCAACGCCACTTGATTGCCGAGCTGAAGGAGGGGCAGCGTTCGCCGCTCGACCTGAAGTCCACCCAGAAGCCGGTTGGTCAATCGGAGTTTCTGCCGGAATACATCGCGCGGGTTTCTTCCGTTCTGCAGGAAATGACAGCGACCGTCTCGCTGGCGCAGTTCGATATTCTTGCCGCTCTCCTCGCGGATTCCTCGCGCAATGTCTATTTGCTTGGCGGCCGCATCAGCGACAATGTCGCCTCCTTCCTGTCGATCCATCTGCGGCAGATCCGCAGCGGCATCTACCATATGGCCGACAATCCGGAGTTCTGGCCGGAGTATGTGCTGCGCATGCGCAAGAAGGACGTGGTCGTGCTGTTCGACTTCCGGCGGTACCAGCCCAGCCTCTCGCGCCTTGCCGAGGCGATCGCGGAAAAGCAAGGCGCGACCATCGTCGTTGTTACCGACAAATGGATTTCTCCCGCCGCACGCAGCGCCGACCACATCATCGCGCTGCCGATCGATGCAGGCACGGCCTGGGACACGGTCGCGGCCGCAATTGTTCTCGTCGAGGCGCTGATTGTGCGCGTCTCCGAAGCCGATTGGGAGGCAACGCAGAAGCGCATCGGCGATTGGGACGGCATCCGTTTCTCGCTGCCGGGATATGACCAGAACCAGATCAATGGGGACGCAGATGAAACGTGAAGAAATGATGGTTGCCTGCTGCGGCGATCTCTCGGGGAAGGTGCGCGGCAAGGCCTTTCCGCTGTCGCAGATGGAAAAGCGTCTGAAGCGCGGCGTCGGCTGGACGCCGACCAATGTGCAGATCACCTGCTTCGACGCCCTCGCCGAAAGCCCCTTCGGCTCGCTCGGCGACCTCGTGCTCATTCCCGATCCGGCAACCAGCGTCAGCATCGAAAGCGAGGAGGGGGCGCCGAACGAGAATTTCGTCCTCGGCAATATCCGCTATACGGACGGGCGCCCCTGGGAGTTCTGCACGCGCTCGATCCTCGAAGCGGCGCTCGAACGTTTGCAAAAGGTGGCGGGCGTCACGCTTTACGGCGCCTTCGAGCATGAATTCCAGATCAAGCATCTTGTCTCGGAGGTCGGCAAGGCTTTCACGCTCGGCGGCTTCCAGGAGGAGCGCCATTTCTGCGAAGCGATCATCGCCGCGATGCGTGAGGCCGGCGTGACGCCGGATACGATCCTGAAGGAGTTCGGCGCCGGCCAATTCGAGGTGACGATGGGGCCGCAGATGGGCGTCACCATCGCGGACCACTCCCTGATTACGCGGGAGCTCGTCGGCCTGGTTGCGCGCGAACTCGGGTATGATCCGACCTTCACGCCAATCCGCGATCCAGCCGGCGTGGGCAACGGCGTCCATGTGCACATGAGCATGCTGGATTCGACAGGCAATCCCGTTACCTACGATCCGAACGGCAAGCACGAGCTTTCCGACGTTGCGGGCAAATTCGTCGCGGGCATCCTGAAATATCTCGACTCGATCGTCGCCATTACCGCGCCGAGCGTGGTTTCCTACCTGCGCCTGACCCCGCATCGCTGGAGCGCTGCATTCAACAATCTCGGCTTTCGTGACCGGGAAGCCTCGGTGCGTATCTGCCCGGTCTCCGACATCAGCGACATCGCCCGCGCCTCCCAGTTCAATTTCGAATTCCGTGCCGCCGATGGTGCGGCAAATCCGCATCTGGCGCTCGCCGCGATCGTTCATGCCGGCGTACAAGGAATCGAGGAAGGCTTGGAGGTGCCCGAGGCGACCCAGGAAGATCTCTCGTTGCTGAGCACCGAAGCTCTGGCCGCCCGCGGTTATGTCCGCCTGCCGCAGACGCTGGAAGCGGCCCTCCAGCGCTTCAGGGAGAACTCGACGGTTTGCGGCTGGTTTCCAGAGGGGTTTGCCGACGTATACGTGAAGCACAAGGAAGGCGAGATCGCCTTTTTGGCCGACAAGTCCCAGGCGGAGATCTGCGCCGCATACGAGCGTGCCTATTGACGGTGTCGCCTGGCTTGCTGGGGCGCGTGCGTCACTTCAAGTGAAGATCGGCCGCGCCCGTATCTAAGGCGCGGCCACATCGCCTCATGCAGACTCCTAGCTGAGGATGATAGCACCCGAGCAGTACTTCGCGATGGGAGCATCATCCAGACGCCCTGGTTTTGCGCCACTTGTTCTCGAACACGGGATCTATGACCAGAAGGAAGGCTTCCGGAAGGAAGGCGTGTGCTGTCACCTGCGGAGCCGGTAAGAGCCGCGAATGAATTCTATCAAGGCATGTCCTTTTTCTATTTCACCGCCTTCTCGGCAGTTCCTAAGCTGAGCGACCTCTCGCACTGGGAGCATCTCGCTTAGGAGACACCGAGAATGAATACAGGCATACAGTCGGACGATCTGCCCCGGCTCCAGGAAATGCACAATGGGGAGAAGGTCGTCCCCACCTTCAGCGAAGCTGAGATGAAGCGTCGACAGGACGGCCTGCGTCGAATTCTGGCCGATCTGAAACTGGATGCGGCGCTGCTGACGTCCCACCACAACATCAATTATTTCGCCGACTTCATCTATTGCTCCTTTGCCCGCCGCTACGCCCTGATCGTGACGGATAGCAAGGCGACCAGCATTTCCGCCGGCGTGGACGCCGGCCAGCCCTGGCGCCGGACCTTTGGCGACAACATCACCTACACGGACTGGCGCAAGGACAACTATTTTCATGCGCTCCAGCGCCAGTTGAAAGGCATGAAGCGGGTCGGAATCGAGTTCGACCATGTCACGCTGGAAACCCGCGCGCTTCTGCAAGAGGCGTTTCCGGACGTGGAGTTCCGCGACATCGGACAGCCGGTCATGTGGATGCGCACGATCAAATCGCCGGAGGAGATCGCCATCATCACCGAGGGCGCCCGCACGGCGGACGTCGGCGGCGCGGCCATCAAGGCGCTGATCGCCGAAGGCGTGCCCGAATACGATCTCGCGCTTGCCGGAACACAGGCGATGGTCCGTCACATCGCGCAGGTCTATCCGCACGCGGAGCTAATGGACAGCTGGGTCTGGTTCCAGTCCGGCGTCAATACGGACGGCGCGCACAACCCGGTGACCAGTCGTCGGCTGCAGAAGGGCGACATCCTGTCGATGAACTGCTTCCCGATGATCGCCGGCTACTACACGGCGCTCGAGCGCACCATGTTCCTGGACCACGCCTCCGACGAGCATCTGCGGATCTGGGAGATCAACTGCCAGGTCCACCGCCGCGGCCTTGAGCTGCTGAAGCCGGGTGCGCGCTGCGGGGACGTCGCCGCCGAGCTGAACGAGATGTATCGCGAGCACGGCCTGCTGAAGTACAGGTCGTTCGGCTACGGCCATTCCTTCGGCGTCATGTGCCACTATTACGGCCGCGAAGGGGGCGTGGAGCTGCGGGAGGACGTCAACACCATCCTGCAACCCAACATGGTCGTTTCGATGGAGCCCATGGTCTCCATCCCGGAAGGAAGACCAGGGGCCGGCGGATACCGCGAGCACGACATTCTGGTGCTCAAGGAGGATGGCAGCAACGAGAACATCACCAAGTTCCCGTTTGGACCAGAACACAACATCATCCCGGCCTGATGCGAAGCCGAAGGCGCCCACCCAAAAGGTTGGGCGCCTTCGACGTTCCAGGATGCGTGCTCACGGAGGCCGCGCGCTAGGACGCGGTACCGCTTTGCCGGCGCCACGAGTTCGCCTAAAACCCGGCGGCGGCCGAATGGAGGCCGCCCATCGCAACTGTCTGCAGTCACGATACAACGAGGTTCTTTCAATGCGGAGTATTCCGACCGATCTCTTGCGAACTTTCGTCACCATCATCGACGTGCGCGGCTACACCCGCGCCGGCGAGCGTCTCGGTCGGACGCAACCCACGATCAGTTCCCAGATAAGGCGGCTTCAGGACCTGCTCGGCGTTCAGCTTTTCAGCCGTGACATCAAGGAAGCCGGCGGCGTCTATCTCACCGAGGAAGGGGAGATCGTGGCGACTTACGCCCGGCGCATGCTGCTTCTGAACGACGAGATGATGCTGCGGATTTCCCGGCGCGACACGCGCGGCAAGCTGCGGCTGGGCATCCCCAGCGACTACGCGGATCATTTCATGCCCAAGCTCATGGCCGGCCTGACTTTCGAACAGGCAGGCTTCACCTTCGAGGTTGTCTGCGACCTCTCCTACGTCCTGCTGAAGGGATTGCGCGAAGGCCAGTTCGACATCGTGGTCGCGATGACGGCGGACGGGCCGGCGGAGTCGGCATTCATGACCTGGCGTGAGCCGCTGACTTGGGTGGGCAGCAGTCCCGAGGCTGCGCTTGATGATCCGCTGCGCATCGTCAGCTTCCCGGAGGGCTGCGTTTACCGCCGCAGCATGCTTGGTGCGCTGCAGCGGGAAGGACGCAACTTCGATCTCGTCTATTCGAGCCCGAGCCAGTCCTGCATCGAATCCGCGATCGCCAACGGCTTTGGTGTCAGCGTCCTGGCGAAGAGGGTCCTGTCCGACAAGGTCTGCCAGATCGGCCTCGACAAGTCGCTGCCGCGTCTGGAGGATGCCGTCGTCGGCATTTATGTCAGCGACCGCGCCCGCTCGGCCACCCAGAGCTTTGCTGCGCGCTTCGCCGACATGTTCGTAAGCCACAACGCTGAGGACTGACTGCATCGAGCAGTGTTTTATCTAGCGCCAGTTCTCAAATCTTCTCCACCAGAAAGTCGATGAACGCCCGGATCCGTGCGGCAAGATGCTCGTGCCCGGCGAAGACGGCGTGGATGACTTCAGTGTCGCCAGGATTAAAGTCCTCCAGCACCGGCACCAGCGCTCCGGCGACAATGTCCGGCTCGACATGGAAACGTCCGATGCGGCCGAGGCCGAGGCCGTCGAGACAGAGCTGGCGCAGGATCGCGCCGCTGGAGACCAGCATGTTGCCTGTAACGTCGTAGGCTGAGACGGTCTGGCCGTCCTCGAGGAGAAACGGCCAATCGTCCATGCTACGGCGGAAATTGAAGCGCAGGCAATTGTGGCTGGATAGCTCCGCTGGATGTTTTGGCGTGCCGTGTCGTTCGAGATAGGCCGGCGCAGCGATGACGACCTTGCGGCTTTCCAGCAGTTTTCGCGCTTTCAGCGAGGAATCCCGCAAGGGGCCCGATCGGATGGCGACATCGGTGCGTTCGCCGATCACGTCGATGACGCCGTCGGTGAGCGTCAAGTCCAGTTCGATCTCCGGATAAAGTGCCAGAAAGGCCGGCACGAGCGGCAGGATATAGCGCTCGCCGAAGCCGACCGAGGCATTTACCCGCAGCGGCCCGCGCGGCACGATCCGCGCGCCCTCGGCCACGATGCGCTCGGTTTCGGCAATGTCGGAGAGGATGCGCCGCGCCCGCCCCAGATAGACCTCGCCTTCCGGCGTCAGCTCCAGCCGGCGCGTGGTGCGCACGAGAAGCCGTGCGCCGAGCCGGTCCTCGATGCGGGTGACGAGCTTGCTGACGGCGGAAGGCGACAGACGTAGCTTGCGGCCGGCGGCCGAAAAGCTCTTCAGTTCCGCCGCCAGCACGAAGACTTCCATTTCGCCTGCGCGGTTGTCCATTCCTCACCCGTGAATTCAATTCACATATGCTTATCCACTTCCGCGGATTAACGCGCAAGTGGCCGTGCCCCATATTCCGCCCCGAACAAACTTCAACCCAAAAGGATCCGGTCTAGAGCCGGGCGCGGGGACCCGCCATGCCACTTGCCCTCTTTGCCCTTACCGTCGCGGCCTACGCGATCGGCACTACGGAATTCGTGATCGTCGGCCTGCTGCCGACCGTCGCCACCGACCTCAACATCACCCTGCCGCTCGCCGGCCTCATCGTTTCTGTCTATGCGCTTGGCGTCACCTTCGGCGCGCCGTTGCTCACCGCGCTCACCGGAAAGCTCGGCCGCAAGCCGCTGCTGCTCGGTCTCATGGCCCTCTTCATCGCCGGCAATGCGATTGCAGCGCTTTCGCCAAGCTATGAAATGCTGCTTGTCGGCCGCGTGCTTTCGGCCTTCGCCCACGGCGTCTTCTTCTCCGTCGGCGCCACCATCGCGGCCGATCTTGTGGCACCGGACCGCCGGGCCTCGGCCATCGCCATGATGTTCATGGGCCTGACCGTTGCCATCGTCACCGGCGTGCCGCTCGGCACCTTCATCGGCCAGACGTTCGGCTGGCGCGCCACCTTCTGGGCCGTGGCCGCCCTCGGCCTCGTCGCCTTCGCCGCCATCGCCCTGCTGCTGCCGGCAAACCTCAAGCGCGAAAAGCCGGCGGGCCTGATGGAACAGGTGCGCGTGCTCGGCTCGGGCCGCCTGCTCATCGTCTTCGCCATGACGGCGCTCGGCTATGGCGGCACCTTCGTGACCTTCACCTTCCTCTCGCCGCTGCTGCAGGAAATCACCGGTCTTTCCGAGGGCACCGTCAGCCTCGTGCTGGTGCTCTATGGCGCGGCCATCGCCTTCGGCAACATCGTCGGCGGCAAGGTGGCCGACCGCGACCCTGTGAAGGCGCTCGTCGTGCTCTTCGCCTTGCAGGCCGCCGTGCTTGTCATCCTCACCTTCACCGCGCCGGTGCCGGTCTTCGCGCTGGTGACGCTCGCCGCCCTCGGCTTCCTGTCCTTCGCCAATGTGCCAGGCCTGCAGCTTTATGTCGTCAACATGGCCAAGCGCCACCGCCCGGCCGCCATCGACGTCGCCTCGGCGCTCAACATCGCCGCCTTCAACCTCGGCATCGCCGCCGGCGCGTGGATCGGCGGGCTGGTAGTCGACTCGCCGCTCGGCCTTGGCGCCACACCGTGGATCGGCGCCATCCTCGTCGCCGCCGCGCTCGCTCTGACCCTTCTGAGCGGCGCGCTCGACCGGCGCGAACGCAGCCAGCCGGATGCCGCCTGTCAGCCCGCCTGAAGCCCATTACCCCGCCCGGGGCGCTCCCCCTTCAGTTCCGGCGGGTCACCAACCTCACAAGGAGAAACCCATGAAAACCGTCAATGCCAATGGCGCCCGCATCCCCCAGCTCGGCTTCGGCACCTTCCGCATGCCGGAAAACGAAGTCCTCTCCATCCTGCCGAAGGCGCTGCAAAGCGGCTTCACCCATGCCGATACCGCCCAGATCTACGAGAACGAGGCGGCCGTCGGCGAGGCGATCCAGCAATCCGGCATCGCGCGCGAAAACATCTTTCTCACCACCAAGGTCTGGGTCGCGAACTATGCCAAGGGCGCCTTCGCTGCCTCCGTCAAGGAAAGCCTGCGCAAGCTGAAGACCGACCATGTCGATCTTCTCCTCCTGCACTGGCCGAACGAGGTCGTGCCGCTGGAGGTGCAGATCGCCGAACTCAACGCCGTGCGCGAACGCGGCCTGACCAAGCATATCGGCGTCAGCAACTTCAACACCGCGCTGATGACCGAGGCTGTGCGCCTCAGTTCCGCGCCGCTCGCCACCAACCAGGTCGAGTATCATCCCTTCCTCGACCAGACGAAGGTGCTTGAAGCCACGGCCACCTATGGCATGGCGCTTACCGCCTACTATGCCATGGCCGGCGGCAAGGTGCCGAACGATCCGTTGCTGAAGGAGATCGGTGAGAAGCATGGCAAGTCGGCTGCGCAGGTTGCGCTGCGCTGGCTGATCCAGCAGCCGGACGTGGTGGCGCTCACCAAGACGGCGACGGAGGCACGGCTTGCCGAAAATCTCGCGGTCTTCGACTTTGCGCTGACGGCGGACGAGATGATGCGCATCCACAAGCTTGCCCGGCCGGACGGCCGCATCGTCAGCCCGGATGGCCTGGCACCGGCCTGGGACGGCGCGGCCTGACATGTCGGTTGCCCGCACAGCCTGACCTGGCGGACATTTCGATCCCGCAGGCCCGGAGTAGCGTCCTAACTCGGCAGATGCACGCTGGCTTAGGCGTTACTTCGATGCTGCTGGGCCGTTGGGCGCCGCCCATGCCCAAGCCCCCCTTCTCGGTTCTGACCTTAGTTCTGAGGCTTGAGCACTCACCCATTGCGGAGTTGCGGTTTCCAGGGATTTCCGCCAACGAAAGGGGCGGCGTCTGGTTCAGACGCTGGGGCGGGTTGGTGAAAAGCCGCGGCCGCCTTCCATGAAGAGTTGGACAAGATGCGGGCAGCCGGGTACGCAGAATGAAGATGAAACGCAAACGTCATTCCGTCCTGGTGCTGCTCGCCGGTCTCGCCACCGCCATGTTTGTCGCCGCGCTGGTTGCAGCGTTCAACTATCGGGCCGGCTTGGACGACCTCAACAGCAGCCTCTCAGCGGCGGGCACGCGCCTCGGCGAGAAGCTTGCGCAGCACGAGGCGCATCTTACTGCCCTTGCGGCAGTGGTTCGCATGGGGGAGCAGGAGCAAACCGAAAGTGTTCGGGGGCTCGCCGAGGCGATAGCTTCCTTTTATCCGCGCATCATAGAAATCGCGACGATCCATGTGGAGGGTACGAGCGCGGTAATGAAGCGCTATGACCGGCCAAACGATCCCGAGATAAGGGAGCAGGGCTCCGCCGGACTGCCTGTTATGACGACGCCGGGCAGCACGGCGGTTCGCAGCCAGACCGATGACGTGCAGCACTATGAGATCTACAAGCTGGTCGCACCGGGGCTCTATCTGCTGATGAAGATCGATGCGGGTGGACTGGTTGCTGACGGGCTGTTTCCCCACGACTACGGCTATCAGTTGTGGCTGGGGGAAACCCGACTGATCAACCGTCCCTTGCGTGCTTCGACACTGCTCACCGCTACTCGCAACCTTGATGTCAACAGCGTCAGCCAGCCATTGCGACTGGAAATAAGCCGGGGTTTTCGCGCCACGGAGCTGTTGCCGCCGATGATTGTCCTGCCGCTTCTCTCGTTGCTTGCGGCGGCATTCTATTTGCTTGTCGCATATCGCCGAGCGGTGCGTGCGGAGCGGCATCAAGAGCGTCGAGCGGCTTTGCTCGAGCAGGAAACGAAACTTGCTCACGCCGGGCGTGTGAATGCCCTCGGCGAAATGGCATCGGGCATTGCGCATGAGTTGGCGCAGCCTGTCGCAGCTCTTCTGAGCCAGAGCCAGGCAGCGCGCCGGGCGATCGCGCTTGAGAGGCGTGATATCCTGGAACAGGCGTTGGATGCCAATGTGCGCGAGGCAAAGCGCGCCGGCGACATTCTCGGGCGAATGCGTGCCTATATTGCCGGCGGAGCATCGCAGCTCGAAACCATTCCACTGGAGCGCGCCTTGACCGAAGCAATGCGTCTTGCCGAGCCCGATCTCGCTAGACGCGGCATCGCTCTCGATACCGTCATCGTATCCGGTGAGCGCCTCGTGCGTATCGAGACGATCGGTTTTCAGCAGGTGATCCACAATATCCTGCGCAATGCTGCGGAAGCGCTCGACGGAAAGGACGATCTTCGCATTTCCATACGCGCTGATGGCTCGGACAAGCAGGCTGTGCTCACGATTACCGACAACGGCCCGGGCATTCCCGCCGCGGCGCTGCCGCATATCTTCGAACCCTTCTTCACCACCAAGCCGGAGGGCATGGGCTTGGGCTTGCCGCTTTGCGCACGGTTGATTGAGAAAATGGACGGCAGCATGGAGGCGGTCAATGCGGGGGGAGCGCGGTTCATCGTCCGCCTGCCGCTGGAGACGACGCGATGATCTATCTGGTGGATGACGACGCCGCCGTGCGGGAAGCGCTGGCGATGCTGCTTTCGACCTACGGCAAGGAAGTCGCGACCTTTCCGGATGCTGCGCATCTCATAGCGCATGCGGACTGGACGAGACCGGGTGTTCTGGTCCTTGATCTGCGGCTGCCCGCCGTCAGCGGTCTTCAGCTCATGACGCAATTGTCGGCGAAGGGCATCTCCTGGCCGACGATCATGATCACCGGCCATGGCGATGTCGAAGCCTGCCGCCGGGCCTTTCGCGCAGGCGTGACCGATTTTCTGACGAAGCCGGTGGACGAGCATGTGCTGATGGAGGCGATCGCAGCCTGCGAAGTGCAGCTTGCCGAACATCTGGCTCAGGCCGAGACAGCTGCACTCCTCAAACAGTTGACCGGGCGCGAAGCGGAGGTCATCGAACTGGTGTCGAAGGGGCTCGGCAGCAAGGAAATCGCCGCGGCGCTGACTGTCTCGGTGCGGACGGTCGACAGCCATCGTGCCAATATTGCAGCCAAGCTCGGCACGCCGTCAGTGGCGGAGCAGACGAGGCTCTGGCTGAGCGCGCATCGGTAATCTTACCGATAGGTGTCGGTTGCTCTGCGAATATCGCAGGGTGCGGCAAGCTTTTACCTTGGCTTCAGGAAATGGTTCCGTTCTGGAGATTCAAATGAAGCACACCGTTCTTGCTGCCGCTCTTGCCCTGATCGCCGCACCGGCGCTCGCCGACGATACGGTCGCCCTGCCAAGCCTCGGCACCGGGCTTGCCGTCGATCTGGCGCAGGCCGCCGTCGCCGCCTGTGCCGCTGACGGTTACAACGTGGCTGCCGCCGTTACCGATCGCTCGGGCATCCTGCTTGCGCTGGTACGTGCGGAAAATGCCGGCGCTCACACCGCCGATGCGGCAACCGCAAAGGCCTACACGTCGGCGTCCTCGCGCAACCCGACGAGCGGCATGGCCAAGACCGTGGCGGAAAACCCGGCTGCGGCCGGCCTGGTCGATATTCCGGGCTTCCTCGTTCTGGCCGGCGGCGTTCCGGTCAAGGTCGGCAAGGCAACGATCGGCTCCATCGGCGTCGGCGGCGCTCCGGGGGGCCAATTCGACGAGGCTTGCGCCATGAAGGCCCTTGAAACCCATGCCAAGCGCCTGAAATAATTCCTTCGCCCGCGCGCCCATTCGGCGCGCGGGTTTTATGCTACGAGGCAGCAATGCGACTTTTTCTTCTGGCAGGAGTCCTGATCATGGCACTAGGCGGCAATGCGCAGGCCACGGTGTTGAGCGCCGTGGAAAGCGGTGACCATGGCGGATTGGAACAGGCGTTGGCCGCCGGCAATCCCGTGGACGAGCGCAACACGCAGGGCCAAACGCCGCTTCTGGTGGCGGTTTGGAAAAACGATGTCGAGGCTGCGCGCCTTCTCCTTGCCGCCGGAGCCGACGTCAACGCCAAGGACAGCATTCAGGATAGCCCGTTCCTCGTGGCCGGGGCACAGGGTCGAACGGACATCCTGCGCATGATCCTTGCTCATGGAGCAGATCTGACCAGCACCAATCGGTATGGTGGCACCGCCCTAATCCCGGCCGCGGAGAAAGGCCATCCCGATGCGGTGGACATGCTGATCGCCGCCGGGATCGATGTCGACCATGTCAACAAGCTGGGATGGACCGCCTTGCTCGAAGTCGCGATCCTCACCGATGGCGGGCCTGCCTCTCAGCGTATCGTCCGTTCCCTGCTTTCGGCGGGGGCAGATGTGGGCATCAAGGACTTCGACGGAAAAAACGCTTTAGTCCACGCTCGCGCCCGCGGACTTTCCGCAGTTGCCGCCCTGCTCGAAGCCGACAAGGCCAAAGACTGAGCCGGATCGTAAAACGTTCGCGGTTGGCGATCTGGCCAGGCAGCCGCATTGCGATCGCGCGGGCTACTGGGCACTCGGCTGCCTGGTTGGCAAGGACAGCGGCGCAAGTTCGGAAAGCGACCTGCCGCGGGGATCGTTCGCGGCGATGCGGCTTGTCGTGAATTTCGACGCCTCCCGCATGACCTGCACGGCCGCATCATAGTCCAGTCCGAGCAGCCGCCCGCCGCGCGCAATGCAGCGGCCGTCCACATAAACGGCCTCGACCGCCCTTTCGGCGGCGCAATGCAGCAGGTTGCGTAAGGGATCGTAGACCGGTTGCATGGCGGGGTGGTTGAGATCGACCAGCGAGAAGTCCGGTCTGGCGCCGACGGCGATCCGGCCGATATCCTGCCGGCCCAGCGCTTTCGCGCCGGCAAGCGTGGCCATATCGAGGATGTCGGCGGTCTTCAGGTCGAACACGCTCTTGCCGGCGATACGCGAGCAGATCAGCGCCCGGCGCATCTCTTCCAGCATGTTGTAGGGGTAGCTATCGGTGCCGAGGCCGACATTGATGCCGGCGCGGCGATAGCGGCCGATAGACTCCAGTATCATGCCGCTGCGCGAGAAGGTGACCGGGCAGTGGGCGACGGTCGTCCCACGTCTTGCGAGCAGCGCCATGTCGGTTTCGGTGCGCTGTCGTGTCCAGGAATGGCTGTCGATGAAGATGCAATGGCCGAGGATCAAATTGCCATCGAGGATGCCGAGGCCTTCGAGATACTGCACGGCGGTCTGGCCCGTCCAGCGCAGCAGTTCCTCATGTTCGGCCATGGTCTGGGCTGCGTGGACGGTGATCGGAACGCCGCGGCTTCTTGCGGCTGCGGCGGCTTCGATCAGCAGTTCTGAAGAGCAGGTCTCCACCTGGGACGGGGAAACAATGCCGCCAAGCCGGCCGGAAGGATGGTTCTGGGCGGCATCGACGCAGGCCAGCGCGCGCTCGTAGGCTTCCCGTCCACGGGCATGATCCCAGCGATACTCGAGGCGGTGGCTGTCTTCGACATACCAGCGGGCCTCGCGAAAGCCCGGTGCTGCATAGGCGCGGGCGCCGCTTTTCGCGAGCGTCGGCAGCCAGGCGTCGTGTGGGCCGGCGATATCGACCAGCGTGGTGACACCGCTGCGGATGAGGTCGCCGAGCATGACAGTCAGCGAGGCTTCGCGGGCTTCCTCGCTGATCTCGATCAGGGTCGAGTATTCGTACATCGCCTGGCCCCAAAGGGTGGCGGTGCCCATGTCGTCGAAGATGCCCTTGGACAGCGGCTCCTCGTCGGAATGGCAATGGATGTTGACGAAGCCCGGCAACAGCATGCGGCCGCGCCCCTGTTCCTCCTGCTCGAACGGACCGGTATAGCGGTCGCCGACGTGGAGGATCGCGTTGTCGTCGAAGGCGATGTCGCCATCGGAAAGATAGGCATGGGTGCCGGTCTCCTCGTCATAGGCGACGATCGTCTCGACATTGCGGATGACGCGGATGGCCTTAGTCATGGGTCGTCCTGAAATAGCGCTCGAGGAAGCGGCTATAGGCTCCCATCAGCGCGCTGAAGGTGAAATAAACGGCGGCGGCGAAGACATAGCCTTCCAGCACGGCAATGCCCTGCCAGGCCGGATCGCGCATCGCAGAGCGCACGGTATCGAGGAAATCGAGCAGGCCGACGATGGTGACGAGAGTGGTGTCCTGGAAGAAGCCGATGAAGAGCGCGACGAGCGGAGGGATGACCTTCTTGATCGCCTGCGGCAGCACGATCTTGAACATCACCGGCCAATAGCCCATGCCAAGCGCCGCACCGGCTTCGAGCTGCCCCTTGGGCACGTCCTGCAGGCCGCCGCGCACGATCTCCGCGATATAGGCGGCGGCGAAGATGATGATGGCGATCTGCGCGCGCAGCAGCTTGTCGACCGTGACGCCATCGGGCATGAACAGCGGTAGCATCACCGTTGCCATGAAGAGGATGCTGATCAGCGGCACACCCCGGACGATCTCGATGAAGCACGTGGCCAGGACGCGGATCACCGGCAGCTCGGATGCGCGCGACAGCGCAAGCAGGATGCCGAGCGGCAGCGCGCAGGCGAGACCGACGAAGGACAGCATGAAGGAGAGCGGCAGGCCGCCCCATTGCGTCGTCGGAACGGCGGGCAGGCCAAAGATGCCACCGGCCATGAGGGCGTACAGGCCGGGCAGGATGGCCACGACCCAGAGCAGCAGGAGCCCGCGGCCCCAGAACCGAGGCACCATGGATACGACCGCCGCGCCCATGAAGACGAGGAGCGCCAGAAGCGGCCGCCACTGCTGCTCGAACGGATAGAAGCCGAATGCCATGTAGCGGAGCTTGGCGCTGAGGAACGGCCAGCAAGCGCCGCTGGCCGTCTTGCAGTCTTCCGGCGTGCCGGCGAATGTCGCGTTGAGGAAAAGCCATTGGGTGGCGAGCCAGGCGATGGCAAGGAGGCTTACGCTGCAAAGCACTGTTATCAGCGCGTTGCCCGGCGTGCCGAACCAGTCCTGCCACCAGCGCGACGATGGCCGGGGAGGTGCTTCGCTTGTGGTGGCACCGAGCACGAGTTGAAGCTCTGTCACGGTCAGCGCTCCTTCAGGGCGACGCGTTTGTTGTACCAGTTCATGAACAGCGAAATGGCGATCGAGAGGCTGAGATAGGCGCCCATGAAGATCGCGATGGTCTCCATCGCCTGTCCGGTCTGGTTCATGACGGTGTTGGAAACCATCACGAGATCCGGATAGCCGATGGCGATTGCCAGCGAACTGTTCTTGAAGACGGTGAGATAGGTGTTGGTGAGCGGCGGAATGATCAACCGCAGCGCCTGGGGCAGGATGACGAGACGCATGGTGCGGCGCCGCGGCAGGCCGAGCGCCATCGAGGCTTCCCATTGTCCCTTGTTGACGGCCTGGATGCCGGCACGGACGATCTCGGCGACATTGGCCGACACGCTGAGCGCCAGCCCGAACAGCAGGGCGACAAATTCAGGCTTCACCTGCAGTCCGCCGGTCAGGCGGAAGCGGCCCTTTTCCGGCAGGTCGAAGGTCATGGCGATACCACCCAGGAGCAGCACCAGTGCGATCGGTGCAATGCCCGCGATCCAGGCGATGAGGGCGCCATGGTTCGGCCTGCCCGTCGCAACCCTGCGGCACAACGAAAAATACCTGATGACGAGCGCCGAAACCATCCCGAGCACGACGGCGGCGACAGCTATGGCAGAGCCGCGCTCGAACGTGACGGAGGGGATGACCAGGCCGCTGTTGGAAAGATAAACGTGCGGTGCCAGCGGAAGGGCCGCGCGCACGGGTGGCAGCACGTTGATGATGACGGCATACCAGAACAGCAGATAGAGCAGCAGCGGAACGTTCCGGAGCGCCTCGACATAAGCCAGCATGAGCCGCTGGAGCAGCGGATTGCGGGACATGCGGCCGATGCCGACCAGAAGCCCCAGGACCGTGCCGAGGACGGCGGCCAGCAGCGAGACCTTGATGGTGTTGGCGAGGCCCACCAGCAGCGCGCGGGCGACTGTGTCGCTCGGCTCAAAGGCTATCGCGGCCTCACTGATGACGAAACCGGCCTGTCGTGACAGATAGGCAAAACCGGTCGCGATGTCGTTCTTGGCGAGATTGTGGCTTGCGGTCGAAAACATCGACCAGGCGATGAGGGCGATGACGCCGATCGCCAGCCATTGATAGAAAAGCGCGCGGTAGCGCGCATTGTACAGCAGAGCCATCGGTGCCCTCCGTCCTGAGAACCGCGAGAGGTGTTTGCGCCCGCAGGGTACGGGCGCAAACCTCTAACTCAACGGAAAGGCGGAGCGTAGAGCAGGCCGCCGGCGTTCCACTGGGTATTCGGACCGCGGGTCATGCCGAGGCGGGTCTTTTCGCCGAGGGCGCGGTCGAAGACCTCGCCGTAATTGCCGACGGACTTGATGACGTTGTAGCCCCACTTGTTGTCGAGCTTCAGCATCTCGCCGAGATTGTCGGCAACGCCCAGCATGCGCTGGACTTCCTGGTCGTCGCTCTTCAGCTTCTCGTCGACGTTGGCCTGGGTGATGCCCTTTTCTTCCGCCGCCATCAGCATCCAGACGGACCAGGAAACGATGTCCCGCCAGTTGGCATCGTTCTGGCGGACGGCCGGTGCAAGCGGTTCCTTGGAGATCGTTTCCGGCAGGACGACATAGTCGTCGGGGTTGTTGGCGACAGCGCGGATCGAGGCGAGGTCGGAGCGATCCGAGGAGATCGCATCGCAGCGGCCGCTGAAGAAGGCGGCGCGGTTTTCATCCGGGCTTTCGAAAACGACCAGCTCGAACTTCGCGCCCAGCTTGCCAAAGAAATCGCTGAGGTTCTGCGCCGTCGTCGTGCCCGGCAAGGTGCAGATGGCGGCGTCCTTCAGTTCTGCGGCGCTGGTGACGCCGAGCGACTTCGACACCATCAGGCCCTGACCGTCATAGAAGACGACGGGCGCGAAATCGAGGCCGAGCGAGGCTTCGCGGGTGAAGGTTTGCGTCGTCTGGCGCGACAGCACGTCGATCTCGCCAGACTGCAGCGCCTGGAAGCGGGTGTTGATGTTGGTCGGCACGTATTCGACCTTGTCGCCGTCGCCGAAGACGGCAGCCGCCACGGCGCGGCAGATGTCGGCGTCGAAGCCTTCCATGCGGCCCTGATCGTTCGGGGCAGCAAAGCCCGGCGTCGCAAGCGAGACGCCGCAAACCAGCTTGCCGCGCTGCTTGATCGTGTCGAGCGTATCGGCATGGGCGATACCGGCTGCCGTCGTTCCCAGAAGTCCGAGAACTGCACCGAGGCAACCTGCCAGAGTCCGTCTATTCATTCATTCCTCCCGTTTGGCGGCATTACCGTCGGCAGCTCCTCTTCCGCCTTTGGATGCGATAATGCATACAGTATTGTCTACAATAGCTTTCATTCATTGGCAACACCGAGTCTTGCTGCGTCAGCACGATCAGCAAGTTGGCGGCTGCGGCGGAATGACCGGCTCCTCAAAAGTGCGCAGCAGTCGGCCCCAGCCGGGGTCGTGCATATGGGCCTGGAGACCGGCACGCGCCGCCAAGGCAAGCGCTTCCTCTTGGCCGAGGGAGATGGCCGCGTCGACGTCCGTGGTCAGCACCCGGCCTCCTTCCATCAGAAGCTTGCCGTCGACGATGACGGTATCGACATCGCTTCCCAGGACTTGATGGATGAGGCGGTGGACGGGCATCCACATCGGCATCAAATGCGGCTTGCGCATGTCGATGATGGCGATGTCCGCCTTCTTGCCGACCTCGAGCGAACCGATCTCGTGCTCCATGCCGATGGCGCGGGCGGCATCAATGGTGATCATCTCGAAGACCTTGCCGGGCGGCAGCAGATAACGGTCGTGATTGTGAAGCAGATGCTGGGTGAACTGCGCCAGCCTCGCGGTCTGGAGCATGTCGAAGTGGCGGCTGGGGGCTGCGCCGTCCGTGGTGATCGCGACCCGAATGCCCTTGGACATCATCTCCATGATCGGCGTGGAGCGGCCGGGCGGCGCATGGGTAACATGTGTGCCTGTTTCGGCCAGGATATCGATCTCCTCGTGCGAGATGCCCCAGCAGTGCTGCAGGTGGATATCCGGCCCCAGGAGGGCGTTTTCCTTGTCTTGAAAGGCCATGCGGATCTGGCCGGCGAAGGCGTCGGAATGCAGGCGAACGCCCCATTTTCGTGCGGTTTCACGAACGCGGCGCGCCTGCATCCGGTCGTTTTCAGTGAGTTTCACCGCCTGATCCGGCGTCGATGCGTTCGACGGCTCAACCGATGGAACGATCGTGAAGGGCGTGAGGAATACCTGGATGCGGCCGTCGGCGCTGCCGTTCAGCGTTTCGATGACCGCCTCGGTGCCCTCGATCATCTCTGCGAAGCTGACCTGGCGTCGTTGCGGCGCACCGCTTTCCCAACGCGTCACAGGATGCGGCCAGGGCAGGCCGGAAGGGCCGACGCAGATGATTTCACGCAACCCGATCTCGCTATAGGCGCGGGCGTGGTTGATCGCAAAGACGGGATCATCTGCACGCGGCATCGAGGTGATGATGCTGGCACCGGTTGTCACTCCGGCCCGCAGCCGCTCGATGCCGGAGACGAGACCGTCCGCATACCAGTAGTCGCGCGTGACATAGTGGTAGTAGGCGGGGGTGACGACCTTCATCCATAGGGAATTGGTGTCGGCGGCGATGCTGCGGATCAAGGCGTGGCCGGCGTGGCCATGGGCGTCGATCAAGCCGGGAATGATCAGTTTGCCGCGACAATCGATGACCTGCTTTTCCGGGTGCCGCGGCAGGAGTTCGTCCGCGGTGCCGATGTCCACGATCCTGTCATCCTGGATCGCCAAAGCGCTATCCTCGATGATCCGCCTTTCGCGGTCCACGGTCACCATGGTGCCGTGCAGCAGCAGAAAATTTCCCATCCCATGCCCTCGCTTTTTCCGGTGTTTGTCGTTTTGGCGACTTTTATGGAGAATTTGGGTTACGATAATTGTCTACAATATCATTGACAATAGAGAAGGGTGAAACAATACTCCCCTTCGCCTGGGGTCTAGGCCGCACAGGCTTATCAACGATCCATAAGGGGGGAATAATGTCCCGTTTGAAAAGCTTCCTTCTTGCCGCGATGACCGCGACTGCCATCGCCGTACCGGCCAGCGCCGAGACGCTTCGCTGGGGCGGGCGCGCCGATCTCTACTCGCTCGACCCATATTCGGTGCCTTCGACCTCGAACCTCGCCTTCCTCAACCACATCTATGAGGGCCTGGTGCGCTACGGGCCGGAGTTCCAGATAGAGCCGGCGCTCGCCACCGAGTGGAAGCTGATCGACGGCAAGACCTGGCGCTTCACGCTGCGCAAGGGCGTGAAATTCCACGACGGCGCCGATTTCACGGCCGACGACGTGGTCGCCTCCTTCACCCGCGTTTCGGATGCGACCTCGCCGCTGCGGGGCAACATCCCGCTCTATGCAGGCGTCACCAAGGTGGATGACTACACGGTCGACATCGCGGTCACCGCGCCGACCTCGCTGTTCCTCAACGACATCACCAACATCTTCATCTTCGATGCGGGCTGGCTGAAGGCCAACAACAGCGAAAAGCCGACGGACGTCGCCACGAAGACCGAAGGCTACACGACCATGCACACCAACGGCACGGGTCCGTTCAAGCTCGAAAGCCGCGTGCCGGACAGCAAGACTGTGCTCGTCGCCAATGAAGGCTGGTGGGACGAGAAGAAGCACAATCTCGACCGCATCGAATTCACGCCGATCGCCTCTGCGGCAACCCGCGTCGCAGCAATTCTCTCCGGCGAGATCGACCTGATCGATTCCGCGCCGATCCAGGACCTGCCGCGGCTCGAATCCTCCCCGGGCCTCACCGTGAAGAAGCGCACCGAACTGCGCACCGTCTTCCTCAATTTCAACCGCAAGGAAAAGCTGGAAGACGGCCGCCCGAACCCCTTCAATGATCTCCGCGTGCGCCAGGCCGTCGAAGCCTCTGTCGACCGCGACCTGATCAACAAGAAGGTGATGCGCGGGCTGGCACGCCCGTCCGGCTCGCTGATCGCGCCGGAAATCTCCGGCTACGACAAGGCGCTCGACACCTATACGCCGGCCGATCCGGAACTCTCGAAGAAGCTCCTTGCCGAGGCCGGCCAGTCGGATCTCGCCTTCACCTATACCTGCATGAACGACGAGAGCATCAACGAGGAAGACATCTGCTCGGGCATCGCCAACATGCTGAAGCGTGGCGGCTTCAACCCGACGATCGACATCGCTCCGCGCGCCGTGCAGACGCCGAAGCGCAGTGCCGGCAAGGCGGACATGTTCAACCTCAGCTGGGCGAACGAGCCGACGCTCGATGCCTATTCGCTGCTGGCGCAGGTGCTGTCGACCAAACAGGGCGCGATGGGCGTCTCCAACTACGGCAACTGGTCCAACCCGGCGCTCGACAAGCTGGTGGCGGCAGCTGCGCAGGAGCCGGACAAGGCCAAGCGTCTTGCGCTCGAAGGCGAGGCCCTGAAGATCGCCAAGGATGAGGTCATGCTGATCCCGCTGCACCAGCAGCCGATCGCCTGGGCCATGCTCGGCACCGTCAAGAGTGTCGATTTCCGCGCCGACAACAAGCCGCGCCACTGGCTGACCCAGATGGGCGACTGACGGCAGCGCCAGAGGCTTAGGCTTTGACGGGAAAAGAGCGTTTCATGATCCATGAAGCGCTCTTTTCATATGGATTTCAAATACATCATCCGGACATGCCATGATATCTGATCCTCTGCACATGCTTACCCTTGGCGAGCGGCCGGCGGGCCGTACGCTTCTGACCGCAGACTGGCTGCTTGCCTGGCGCGACGGTGGTCATCGTCTCGTGCCGCACGGGGAGATGGTCATGGAAGACGGGGCGGTGATCTTCGTCGGACCGGCGTTTCCGGGGGAGGTTGCCCGCCGTATCGATTTCGGCGCGGCCCTTATCAGCCCCGGCCTGATCGATCTCGATGCGCTGTCCGATCTCGATACCTATACGCTGGTTCTCGACAACCAGCCGGGATGGGCGAGGGGGCGTGTCTGGCCGCGTTCCTATGTCGAGCGTGGACCCTATGAAATGTATAGCCCGGAAGAGCTGGCTTTCCAGAAACGTTTTGCTTTCGGCCTCCAGCTTCTGAATGGCGTCACCACGGCGGCGCCGATCGCCTCGCTCTATTATCGCGAATGGGGTGAGACCGTCGCCGAATTCGACGCGGCGGCCGATGCGGCCGGCGAAATGGGCTTGCGCGTCTTTCTGAGCCCGGCCTATCGCTCCGGCGGCATGGTGCTGGAGGCGCCCGGGCAAATGCTGCCGGTGTTCGATGAGGAGAAGGGATTGCGCGGCCTGGACGATGCGATTGCCTTCATCGAGCGCCAGCAGGGCCGGCATGGCGGTCTCGTCAACGGACTGCTTGCACCGGATCGTGTCGAGACCTGCACGCTGGAGCTTCTGAAGCGGACAATGGCGGCGGCACGAGACCTGGACTGTCGCGTGCGGCTGCACATGGCGCAGGGGCCGATGGAACTCGAAACCATGCAGAAGCTGCATGGCGCGACCGGACCGCGATGGATGGCCGATCACGGCCTGCTCAGCGAACGGCTGATCGCGCCCCATGCCACCTACGCCACGGAGGATGACCTTGGGCTTTATGCGGCCCATGGTGTTTCCATCGCCCATTCACCGCTGGTCTCGGCTCGCATGGGCAGTCTTCTCCATTCCTTTGCCGCCTGTCGCAGGCTTGGGATCAATATCGGCATGGCGACGGACACCGCGCCGCCGGATATGCTCATGAACCTGCTGATGGGCCTTGCCGCCTGTCGCATCAGCGAGAAGAAATCCGACGCGGTGCTCTCGGCCGATCTGTTCGACGCGGCGACCTTGGGCGGCGCAGCAGCGCTTGGCCGCGATGATATTGGCCGGCTTGCGCCGGGGGCTCGGGCCGATGTCGCCGTCTTCCGCCTCGACGATCCCAGGATGACGCCGAGCGTCGATCCGATCACGACACTCGTGCTCGGCGGCTCCGGCAAGGTCACCCAGGCCGTCTTTGTCGATGGCCGGCTATCGATGCTGGAGGGGAGGCTTGCGGGGCTGGACATGCAGGAAGCCCGTGGCCGTGCGCAGCGCCAGTTCGAACGGCTCGTCGCGAAATATCCGGACAGAAGCTGGGGGCATCCGCCCGTCGAGGCATTGTTTACGCCGAGCTATCCGTTGTGGGCGGGCAGGGAAGGCGATTAATGTTGGTAAAAGCGGAAAATTTAAGCGCCAATATTGTCGACAATTGCGTTGACAAATGTTGACGGCGTTGTCTTAATAGCTCCAGACGAAAGCCAAGGGAGGTGGTTGTGCGCGGAGGAGCGCTCGTCTCGCTACCGCAGCAGATTGTTGCGGTTGGGCCCAGGCTGCGTGCCGTTCGGTCCGGTCCTCTGTGTCGGTCTCTCCCAGCTTTTGAAGTCATTGAACGAACCGTCCGGCGGCTGCCGCGGACGGCGCGAAGCCGAGAGGTCACTCATGCTGGTCTTCATCATCAAGCGCCTCGGGAATGCGATCCTGGTGATGCTTGCCGTCGCCATGCTCGCCTTTCTGATCTTCCGGCTCGCGGGCGATCCCGTCGAACTGATGGTGGGCGAGCAGACATCGCAGGCGGACAAGGATGCGCTGCGCGAGCGGCTCGGCCTGAATGATGGCCTCGTGACGCAATATGTCCGTTTCGTCGGCGATGCCGCCCAGGGCAATTTCGGGGTTTCCTACCGCAATGGCCAGAAAGTGCTGCCGCTGATCGCCGAGCGCTTCCCGGCGACGCTGGAGCTGGTCCTGGTGGCGACCATCATCTCGCTGGTCCTCGGCCTGCCGCTCGGCGTGCTGACCGCCATCAAGCGCGGCAAATGGTACACGGAGGGCCTGCAATTCCTCTCCATTGTCGGGGTGTCGCTGCCGAGCTTCGTGGTCGGCATCCTGCTCATCCTCGTATTCGCCGTCATCCTCGGATGGGCGCCGTCCTTCGGGCGCGGTGATGTGGTGCAGATCGGCTGGTGGTCGACGGGCCTGTTGACGCCGTCCGGCCGCGCCGCCCTCATCCTGCCGTCGATCGCGCTGTCGCTCTACCAGATCACGCTGGTCATGCGGCTGGTGCGGGCGGAGATGCTGGAAGTGCTGCGTTCCGATTTCGTCAAGTTCGCTCGGGCGCGCGGCATTCCGCGCTGGCGCATCTATTTCCGCCATGCGCTGCGCAACTGCCTGATGCCGGTCGTTACCATGACGGCCATGAATGTCGGCTCGCTGATCGCCTTTGCGCTGATCACCGAAACCGTCTTTCAGTGGCCGGGCATGGGCATGCTGTTCATCCAGGCGGTGACCTTCCTCGATATCCCGGTCATGGCGGCCTATCTCTGCATCATCTCCTTCATCTTCGTCGTGCTCAACACGCTGGTCGACATCACCTATGCGGTGATCGATCCCCGCCTGCGCACCGCACGCTAACCCGAGGGGACCCGGTTCTATGACCCTTTTGCAAACCGCCAAACCGCAAACGGAAAAGCCCGCCCACCCGTCGCTCCTGAAGCGCATCCGCAACAGCGATGTCTGGTGGTCCTTCACCCAGAGCCGGTCGGCGCAGATCAGCGCGCTGGTGCTGGCGATCCTCATTCTCGCGGCGATCTTTGCACCACTGATTGCCCCGCAGAATCCCTATGACGGCGCCTCCCTAGACATGTGGAAGGCGGAACTGCCGCCGATCTGGAGCCAGGACGGCGAATGGCCCTATCTGCTCGGCACGGATACGCAGGGGCGCGACATGCTCTCGGCCATCCTCTACGGCACGCGCATCTCCATCGTCATTGGCATCGCCTCGGTGGTGCTGTCGCTGGTGATCGGCATGGCGGCGGGCCTCGTCGCCGGCTATTTCGGCGGCTTCACCGATAACCTTTTGATGCGCATCGGCGATATCACGCTGTCGATTCCGACCATCCTCGTGGCCATCCTCGTTTCTACGGTCGTGCGGCAGATGCTGCCGGAAAGCCTGCGCGAGGTCGGGGCGTCCGCCGTGCTCGTTCTCGCCATCGCGCTGTCGGCCTGGGTGCAATATGCGCGAACCGTGCGAGCGCAGGCGATCGTCGAAAGCGGCAAGGATTATGTTGCGGCGGCAAAGCTCATCGGTGTGCCGGCCCGGCGCATCATGGCGCTGCACATCCTGCCTAACACGCTAACGCCGATCATGGTCGCCGCCACGCTGAACTTCGGCATGGCGATCCTGACGGAGGCAACGCTGTCGTTCCTCGGTATCGGCATGCCGCCGAGCCAGCCATCGCTCGGCACGCTGATCCGCATCGGCAATCAGTTCCTGTTTTCCGGTTCCTGGTGGATCGTCCTGTTCCCCGTCATTCAACTCTGCCTGCTGGTCGTCACCGTCAATATGCTCGGCGACTGGCTGCGCGACGCGCTCAATCCCAAACTGAGGTAATTCCATGCACGATCTTCTTCTCCGCAATGTCAGGCCGATGGCCGGCGAACGCTGCGACATCCTGATCAAGGATGGAAAGATCGCAGGCCTGGGTGCCTACCAGCCGGCGGCCGGCACGGCCGTGGAAGATGGGCATGGCGCGATCGTCGTGCCGGGGCTCATCGACGCCCACACGCATCTCGACAAGACGACCTGGAACATGCCCTGGCACGTCAACAATCGCGCGGCGATCTTGCGCGAGCGCATCGATTTCGAGCGCGAAAACCGCCTCGAGATCGGCATCGATCCGCATCGCCAGTCGATGCGCCATGCGATCGGCCTCGTGGCGAACGGCGCCACCCATATCCGCAGCCATGTCGATATCGACCCGACCCACGGCCTCTCGCTGGTGGAAGGCGTGTGGCAGACGCGTGAGAAGCTCAAGGGCATCATCGATATCGAGATCGTCGCCTTCCCGCAGTCCGGCGTCATGGTCATGCCGGGCACGGTGGAACTTCTGGATGAAGCGCTAAGTCAGGGCTGCGAGGTGCTGGGTGGCATCGATCCCTGCGGCATCGACCGTGACCCGAAGGGCCAGCTCGACATCCTGTTCGCTTTGGCGGTCAAGCACGGCGTTCCGATCGACATCCACCTGCATGAGGCCGCCGATCTCGGCGCCTTCACCATGGAACTGATCTTCGAGCGCATTCGCGCCAACGGCATGGAAGGCAAGGTGGCGATCAGCCACGCCTTCGCTCTCGGGATGAACGACTATGTCAGGGTCGGCAAGCTGATCGAAGAGATCGCCCGCCTCGACGTCGCGATCCTGACGACGGGCGCGCCGTCCGCCAACGTGCCCTCGATCATGCGGCTGAAGGAAGCGGGCGTCCGCGTCGGCGGCGGCTGCGACGGCATTCGCGACACCTGGGGCCCGTGGGGGCAGCCGGACATGCTCGACCGCGCCAAGGTGATCGGTATGAAGAACGGGCTGCGCTCGGATCACGAGCTCGCCCACGTGCTGCACGTCGTCTCCCAGGGCGGCGCTGATGTCATGCGACTGGAGGGTTATGGCCTCGATGTCGGCTGCAATGCCGACTTCACGCTGTTGACCGGCGAGACCCTTGCCCATGCAGTCGTTGACATCGCGCCGCGACCGCTGGTCGTCAAGGGCGGTCGCGTCGTTGCCCGTCAGGGCAAGGCGATCGTGGAGATGCCGTGATGACCGATATCTCCCTGGAACTCGGCCGCCGTCCCGAAGGCCGCACGCTCGTCACCGCCAGCTGGGTGGTCGGACACAAGGACGGCAGCCATCGTCTGCTGCGCAACGGCGAAGTGGTCTTCGAACACGGCGAAATCCTCTTCGTCGGCCATCGGTTTCCCGGCGAAGTGGTCCGCCGCATCGATTTCGGCAATGCGCTGATCAGCCCCGGCCTGATCGATCTCGACGCGCTTTCCGATCTCGATACCACCATTCTCGGCATCGACCATCACCCCGGCTGGGCCAAAGGCCGCGTCTGGCCGCGCTCCTATGTCGAAGCCGGCCCCTATGAGATGTACAGTCAGGAAGAGCTGGCCTTCCAGAAGCGCTTCGCCTTCGGTCAGCTGCTCTTGAACGGCATCACCACGGCCGCACCGATCGCCTCGCTGTTCTATCGCGAATGGGGTGAGACGGTTGCCGAATTCGATGCTGCGGCTGATGCCGCCGGCGAACTCGGCCTCCGGGTCTATCTCAGCCCCGCCTATCGCTCCGGCGGCATGGTTCTTGAAGAGCCGGGCCGCATGGTGCCGGTTTTCGACGAAGAGCGCGGCTTTCAGGGCCTGAAGGACGCCATCGCCTATATCGAGCGGCAGAACGGCCGCCACGGCGATCTCGTGCGTGGCATGCTGGCGCCCGACCGGGTCGAAACCTCCACCCTGGCGCTGATCCAGCGCACGGACGCGGCGGCGCGCGATCTCGGCTGCAAGTTCCGCCTGCACATGGCGCAGGGCAGCATGGAGGTGGACACGGTTCGCGCACTCCACGGTTCGACCGCACCGGTCTGGCTCGCCAAGGCCGGCCTGCTCAGCGACCGGTTGATCGCGCCGCACGCCACCAATGCAACCGAGGAAGACCTGGCGCTGTACGCGGCGAACGGAGTTTCCATCGTCCATTGCCCGCTTGTCTCCGGCCGTGGCGGCAGCATCCTCAATTCCTTCTCCGCCTGCCGCAAGCACGGCATCAACATCGCCATGGGCACGGATACGACGCCTGCGGACATGTGGATGAACCTGCTTGTGGGCCTGATCACCGGCCGCATCGCCGACGGCGCGTCCGATCAGTTGCGTTCGGCCGATCTCTTCGATGCCGCCACGCTCGGCGGTGCCCGGGCCTTGGGCCGGTCGGATCTCGGCCATCTGTCGCCCGGCACCCGCGCCGATATTGCCGTCTTCGATCTCGATGATGCGGTCATGGCGCCGTCGATCGATCCGATCACGACGCTGGTTACCGGCGGGTCGGGCAAGGTCACCCGCGCCGTCTTCGTCGATGGCCGCGTCTCCATGCTCGCCCGCAAGGTGGCGGGCATCGACATGGAGGAGGCGCGTAGGAAGGCGCAGGCCCAGTATGACGGGCTGATCGCCAAATATCCCGAGCGAAGCTGGGCCAATCCCCCGGTTTCGGAGATCTTCCCGCCGAGCTATCCGATCGAGGTGGACGAAAATGGGTAAAGCAGAACAGGCGGTCATCGATGTCCGCAATCTAAAGGTCGAGTTTCCGGGGCGGCGCGGCACCGTGACCGCGCTGTCGGATGTCAGCCTCTCCATCCGCGCCGGCGAAATCCTCGGCGTGGTCGGCGAATCCGGCGCCGGCAAGTCGATGACCGGCCTTGCCATCCAGGGCCTGCTCGAACGCCCCGGCCGCATCGCCGATGGCGAGGTCTGGCTCGGCAAGCGGCGCATCGATACGCTCGGCGACCGGGAGATGGAGCGTATCCGTGGCCGCGAGATCGGCGCGATCTTCCAGGATCCACTGACCTCGCTCAATCCGCTCTTCACGGTCGGCGCTCAGCTTACCGAAACGATCCGCCAGCACCTGTCGCTCAGCAAGGTCGAGGCGCGAGCGCGGGCGGTGCAGCTGCTGAAAGATGTCGGCATTCCCTCGCCGGAGGAGCGGGTCAACCATTATCCCCATCAGTTCTCCGGCGGCATGCGCCAGCGTGTGGTGATCGCGCTTGCGCTTGCCGCGTCCCCTAAGCTGATCATCGCGGACGAGCCGACGACGGCGCTCGACGTGTCGATCCAGGCGCAGATCATTTCGCTGCTGCGGCGTCTGTGCAAGGAGAAGCAGACGGCCGTCATGCTGGTGACCCACGACATGGGCGTGATTGCCGAAGCTGCGGATCGCGTCGCCGTCATGTATGCCGGCCGCCTCATCGAGATCGGCCCGGTCGAGCAGGTGCTGCATGCACCACGTCATCCCTACACACAGGGGCTGATGGCCTCGATCCCTTCGCTTGGCGCGCGGGTGGCAAAGCTGAACCAGATCGACGGCTCGATGCCGCGGCTCGATGCCATCCCGGCCGGCTGTGCCTTCAATCCGCGCTGCGTTTCCGCCGGCCCGCGCTGTCTGCGCGAAAGGCCCGAACTCATAGCCGTCGGCGAAGGCGCCAGCGCTTGCTGGCTTAACGCGGGAGGAAACGCATGACCACATCCGCTCAGAAAGCACCGGCCCTGACCGTCAACGGCCTGGTCAAGACCTTCGATGTTTCCGCGCCCTGGCTCAATCGTGTCATCGAGCGCAAGCCGCGCCAATTCGTGCAGGCGGTCAACGACATCGACTTCACCGTTCCGGCCGGCGGGTGCCTCAGCATCGTCGGCGAGAGCGGCTGCGGCAAGTCGACGGTCGCGCGGCTGGTCACCGGGCTGTACCGGCCGAGTGCCGGGGAAATCCGCTTCGCGCCGGGCCGCAAGGGGGCACCGCTTTCCGCCCAGATGATCTTCCAGGACCCTTATGCCTCGCTCAATCCGCGCTGGCGGGTGAAGAACATCATCGCCGAGCCGCTACGCGAGTTGAAGCTGCGCGAGACGCCGGCCGAGATTACCGAGCGCGTGGAGGAGCTGCTGCGCACCGTCGGTCTTTCGGCCTCGGACGGCGAGAAATTTCCGCACGAGTTTTCCGGCGGCCAGCGCCAGCGCATCTCGATCGCCCGCGCGCTTGCGAGCGAGCCGGAATTTCTCGTCTGCGACGAGCCGACCTCGGCGCTCGACGTTTCGGTGCAGGCGCAGGTTCTGAACCTGATGCGCCGGCTGCAGGACGAGCTGGGCCTGACCTATCTCTTCATCAGCCACGACATGAGCGTGGTGCGCCATATGTCGGATCGCATCGCGGTGATGTATCTCGGCCGGATCGTGGAGGAGGGGGATACGGAAGAGCTTTTCGCCCACCCACGCCATCCCTATACGCAGCTTCTGCTGCAGACCATCCCCAATATCGACGCCCCGCGGCGCGACCGGGAACCTTCGGGCGGCGAAGTGCCGAGCCCGCTCAAGCCGCCATCCGGCTGTACCTTTCATCCGCGTTGCCCGCTCGCAACGGCGCGCTGTTCCGCGGAAGTGCCGGCCATCCGCGCGCTGGGCAACGGCACGCGCGTCGCCTGCCACCTCGCCGTGGAAGAGGCGGTGCCTGCCTGACGTTATGCGTCAGGCAAGTGCTGCGCGCAGATCATGGGAAAGGTCGCGGATTTCGCTGAGGTCGAGTTCGGATTCAACGTGCTCGAGATGATGGGCCATCAGATGGGTCGCCGTGTCGGCATCGTTGGCGGCGATCGCCTCGACGATGTCCGCGTGCTCGTCCGGCCCGCAATTGAAGCGATTGGTGTTGCGGTAAACGGCGGTTATCAGCGAGGAGCGAGAGATCAGGTCGCGCATGGTCGTGAACAAGAAGTCGGAGCCCACGGTTTCGGCGAGCAGCAGATGGAAACCGCCGGAGAGCTTGATGATATCGGTCGTGACATCGTTGGCATTGGCAACGCGTTCCTTGGCGACGTGGTCGCGCAGGCGCTTGAGATCGGCCTTGGACACCGACTTGCACAGCCGATCCACGACGCAGCGTTCCACCGTGCGGCGCACGAAGAAGACATCGCGGGCTTCCTCGACCGAAGGCTTGGAGACGAAGGCGCCACGATTGGGCACGATGGTGACGAGACCGTCGCGTTCAAGAACGGCAAGGGCCTGGCGGATGCGGGCGCGGCTGACATTGAAGATCGCCGCCATCTGCTCTTCCTTTAGCTGCACACCGGGACGGAGCCTGCGCTCGGCGATGGACAGCCAGACTTTCTCGACAATTTGTTGCGTGGACGGGCCGGATTGCTCGGACATCGGATTCACTCCCCATTGGGGCTAGACAAGCGGGATGCAGCAGAAAAAGTCAACTGTAACAGTAGGATTTTGATTGCAGAATTGTCAACAATATGAGACTACATTGTAGATCATAAATCCGGAAAAGCGCCATGGAATTCGACTTTACCGAGCTTGAGCCGCAAAGCCGCTACCGTCTGTTGACGAACTTCATCGGGCCCCGGCCAATTGCGCTCGTGACGACCCGTTCGTCCGCCGGCCACAACAATGCGGCTCCGATGAGCTTCTTCAACGTCTTTTCCCACGATCCGCCGATCGTGGTGCTCGGCATCCAGCCGCGCCTGACGGGCGAGGAAAAGGACACGATGGCGAATATTCGCCACACGCAGGAGTTCGCTATCAACATGGTCGACATGGCGCTGTCCGAGCAGATGCTCGTCTGCGGCCTGGGGTTCGACAGCGAAGTCGACGAGCTTTCCATGGCCGGGCTGACGGCTCAGGCCTGCAGCAAAATCGATGCGAGCTACGCTGCGGAATCGCCCTGCGTTTTCGAATGCCGGGTCGAGCGGCTGATCGATTACCCGCGCCGCACTCTCGTTCTTGGCGAGGTCGTCCACATGCATGTCCGTCGGGAATGCCTGGACGAGGAGGGGCGCTATGTCGACCCCGAGCGCTATCAGCCGATCGCGCGTCTGCATTCCGACAATTACATCACCTCCGACCGCCAGTTCGTCCTGAAGGCTCCGCCGATTGCCGATTTTATCAAGCCGCAGGGCGAGTAAGGGCTTTGAAAGGTTTGCCTACATGCACATCCGTCTGATCAATCCCAATTCCACGGCCTCCATGACCGCGCAGGCGCTGGAGAGCGCGCTGCGGGTCAAGCAGAAGGATACGCATGTCTCGGCCGTCAACCCCGTGAACACGCCCGTCAGTATCGAGGGCGGTGCCGACGAGGCGATGGCTGTTCCCGGCATGCTCGACGAGATCCGCAAGGGCGAGCGCTTGGGCGTCGATGCCTATGTGGTCGCCTGCTTCGACGACCCGGGGCTCCATGCCGCGCGAGAAGTGGCGCGCGGACCTGTCATTGGCATCTGCCAGGCGGCTGTGCAGGTCGCCATGACCATCAGCCGCCGCTTCTCGATCATCACGACGTTGCCCCGATCGATCCCGATTATCGAAGACCTGGTGAGCGACTACGGCGCGGAGCGCCACTGTCGCATGGTTCGTGCCATCAATTTGCCGGTGCTCGGTTTGGAGGAGGATCCGGCCGAGGCCGAGCAACTGCTGATCCGCGAGATCGAGGCGGCGAAAAAGGAAGATCGGGCGGAGGCCATCATTCTCGGCTGCGCCGGCATGTCCGCTCTCTGCGATCGGTTGCGCGAGGCGACGGGCGTCCCCGTCATCGACGGTGTTACGGCAGCGATCAAGTTGGCCGAGGCGCTGGTCGGTGCCGGCTACACCACCTCGAAGGTCAACGCCTACGACTATCCCCGCTTGAAAGAACCCAAGATGGCCGCGTGCGCCTGAATAAACGGCATGGGACAAGGCGCTATCTAAGCCGGCGGTGGCATGCGGGCCAAGCGTTGGCATCCGTAGTCGATGAACGCCTATCTCTGGGTTATCAAATACGTGGCGATTACACCGATCAATTATGAAGCAGACCCGGAGATGTACGCTCCATTGCTCTGATCGCCGCATGGTGCGTCATCACATGGAAGAGCGGCCTGTGATCAGTTGCGAAGTCGAGACGGACCGCTTCTCGATGATCGTCACCACTTGCGGCACACCGACATCGACCAGCCACCTCAACGGTGCGGAATGGGCTCATCGCTCCAGAGATCCTTGCGTGCAATGATGCGGACACGGAAGGCGCGTTCGGCTTCGGCGCTCAGCGTTTCGTCCGTATAGGTCTCGAAGTAGGTCGACAGATAAGACAAGCGGGCCGACAGCGGCTCGTGTATGTTGAGGGCGTAGTATCCCATCTGCGTATAGTAGAAGTTGCGGGCGCGGATGAGAGCCTGGCGCTCGGGAAAGCCATGGGACGCGAACATGGCAACAAGCGCATCCATCCGCTGTTGATCGGACATTGCGATGTTGCGCTGAAGCTCCGCGTCGCCGCGCGCCCAGTCGCGCACCGCGAAATCGAGCCGGGGATCGAACAGTTCGGGATCGATCCAGCACATGAAAAGGGCAAGAACCCGGTCCTCGAGTGATCCCGGAGAGGTCGCGGCACGGATGATGCTGGCGGTATTGGACTGCTCCCACACCTTGAGCATCGCCGTGAGCAACGCTCCGCGGTCTGCGAAGTGCCAGTAGAAGCTGCCCCGCGTGACTCCGAGCAAATCCGCAAGACGCGTAATCCTGACCGAATCGATGCCGTTTTCGATCAGAACCCGCAACGCTTTGTCGAGCCAATCGGCGCGCGTCAGGCGCGGTTCGGCGCGGTTCTCCCCGGCGGCAGCGCTGACTCGCTCGATCAGTTCGCGGTTCGTCATTGACATCTCCATACAGGCATGCATGTGTCCATACACATGTGTCTTGTCGTCGTGATTTATTTAGATCAGACAGAACGACCGGGTGGAAGAGAAAGATGACGGACCAAGCCAAGGCGCCGGCGCGAGTAAACCGCTTTTCAGCGCTGAACTTTCAGCCGCGTTTCGCCTATCCTGAGATGGCGGATGTCGTGGAGGTTGCCGGGCTTGCCGATCGCAGTGAGCTTTCTGGCGGCTTTGCCCGTTTTCGTGATGCGGATATTCCGTGGCAGGTGGAATATGACGAGCTGATCCTGGTGATCTCGGGCGAACTTTCCGTCGAGACACCCGCGGGTCTGCTCGAAGCGGCGCCGATGGACACGATCTGGCTGCCCGCCGGCACGCCGGTGTGCTATCGCTCGAAGGATGCGCTGGTCTTTTACAGTCTTCAGCCTGCAAGCTGGGCGCGCGGGGTTGCCGCATGACCCGCATTACGCTGCTTCCCAAGGATGACCGGGTGAACGGCTGGAGTGCGCTTCTGCCGTCGCGCCAGCCTCGCCCGCCGCTGACCGGTGATATCAGCGCCGATGTCGTTGTGATCGGCGCCGGCTTTGCCGGGATCGGCGCGGCGCGGCGTTTGGGTGAGTTGCGCCCGAACGCAAAGATCGTCGTTTTTGATGCGCAGCAGCTCGGCGAAAACGCCTCGGGGCGGAACTCGGGCTTTGCCATCGATCTGCCCCACAACGTCGGCTCATCGCTCGAAGAGTTGGCCAAGGGAAATGCCTACATGCGGCTCGCCCGTGCAGGGATCTCGTCCCTGCGCGACTGCGTCGAGCGTTACGGCATCGACTGCGACTGGAGCGAGGACGGGAAATATCATACCGCCACCTCGGAGAGAGGGGGGGAGGAGGTTCTCAGGCCGACGATCAAGGAACTGGACCGGCTGAACGAGCCCTACGAATGGCTGGGGCGCGAAGAGACCGCCAAACGGCTTGGCACGCGCCATTTCGCGGCGTCGGTCTACACGCGCGGGACGGTGCTTCTCAATCCTGCCGCCCTGAATCGCGGTCTGGGTGAAAATCTGCCCGAGAACGTGACGCTTTATGAAAATTGCCCGGTGCTCGAGGCGGATTTTGGCTCCACGATCACGCTTAAGACCGCGCAGGGCTCCGTCAAGGCGCCGAAGGCCGTCCTGGCCGTGAACGGGCTCGCCGCGCGCTTCGGTTTCTGGAAGGGCAAGCTCCTGAACTTCGCCGCGCACGCCAGCCTTTCGCGTCGTCTGACCGAGGCGGAACAGGCTGCGCTCGGCAATATCGCGCCGTGGGGCTCGACCCCGGCGAATGCCTTCGCGGGCATTACCATGCGCTACACGAACGATCACCGCATCCTGATCCGGCAGAACATCCATTTCTGCCCTGGGTTGCGGCAATCCGACGAGCGCCGTCTGAAGATCCGCGCAGAGCATCAGCGCCTGTTCGACCACCGTTTCCCGATGCTCCAAGGTGTCACGATGGAGCATACCTGGACCGGCTATATCTGCCTCTCGCGCAATGGAGCGCCGGGTTTCGGTCAGGTCGCCCCGAACGTCTGGAGCGCGGTATGCCAGAACGCCGTGGGCGTCGCCAAGGGCACGATCAGCGGGCGGCTTGCCGCGGAAATGGCGCTTGGCGAGGACGATCCGCTGATTTCAGACATGATCAGCCTCGGCACGCCGACGCCGGTCCCGCCGCGGCCTTTCCTCGACATCGGGGTAAGGGCGCGCTTCGCTTACGAGATTTTCAAGAACAAACACGAGGCCTGAGGGAAGACAGCCCTGGGGGAGGAGACACGATGAGATATGCAATGTGCAACCTGAAAGCCGCGGCGTTGGCGGCTGTGATTATATCCTGCACGGCATGGGCGGGCCCGGCCGTGGCCGAGACGCTGAAGATCGCAACCGATTCCGGCGCGAAAGGCTCGGATGCGGGCAACGCGATCGAGAACTGGGCGAAGGAGATCGAGACCGCCACGAATGGCGAACTGAAGCTCGAAATCTTCTATCAGAACGAACTTGGCGGCCAGCAGGAGGTGTTCGACCTTCTGATGGCTGGCGACGTGGATCTGATGCTGAACTGGCCGATGACCTCCTACGACAAGCGCATCTCGCTGATCTATACGCCCTACATGTTCACCGACTGGTCTGCGGCCCTGGCGGCCTATGGCAAGGATGGCTGGCTGAGCAGCGCGCTGTCTGAGGTCTATGCCGATGCCGGGCTGAAGTATCTCGGCGCATGGCCGGAAGGCTTCAACGGGGTCGGAACCAAGGGCGGCCATGCGACCACCGTCGAGGCAGCCAAGACCTTCAAGGTCCGCGTGCCGCCGGTTTCGCCCTTCACCGAGACCATCGCCGCCATGGGCTATCAGACCGCGACGATCGATTGGGGCGAGCTTTACTCGGCGCTTCAGACCGGCGTCGTCGATGGCGACAGTGCCAACGTGATCTTCTATGACTTCAAGTACTTCGGCGATGTCTTGACCGACTACGTCCACAGCCGCCAGCAGTTCCTGACCGGCATCCTGACCGCCAACATGGAAAGCTGGGACAAGCTCTCGCCTGAACAGCAGCAGGCCGTCGCCGCCGGGGCCGAAAAGGTCATGCTGGCGCAGTTCGAGGCCGCCAAGCGGGCCGACGACGGCTATGTCGAGGATTGGAAGAAACTCGGCCACAAGTACGTCGAGCTGAGCCCCGAAGAGCTTGAATCGCTGCGGAAAACCGTGCGCGAGGCGGTCTGGCCGCAGATGGAGCCGCTCATCGGCGCGGATCTCCTTGATCTCGTCCGGCAGAACGCATCCGCCGATTGATCCCTGTCGCCATCGAGGTTCGCGTGATCGCCTTCCTGACATCAATAGACCGGGTCTTTGCCTGGCTCTTGCGCGCGACCGTTCTGGTGACCAGCGCAATCGTAACGCTTGCGCTGGTCGCTTTGGTGATCTGCCGGTTCTTCTTCAACTATGCGCTGCTTGGCATGCATGAGGCGAGCCTTCTCGCAGCGATCTGGCTTTACATGGCAGGGGCCGTTCTGGCCTCGCGCCGCGCCGAGCATCTGGTTGTCGATTTCCTGGCAACCTCGCTTCAATCGCCCCGCGTCAAGGCGATCCACAGTCTCGTCGTCGCTGCCCTGACCCTCGTCATTGCCGGCTTCTTCGCGCTCTGGGTCTGGAAGATGCTGGCATGGGGAATGAAGCGCCCCCAGGCCATTCCGGTCCTTGACCTGCCGTTGTGGTCGGCGCAGGCATCGCTCGCGCTCGCCGCAGTTTCGGCCATCCTCTACGCGCTGCGGGACCTCGTCCGCACAGGCCTTCAGATCGTTCATTCCAGCAGGGAGGCCTAAGATGGAGGCGATACTCGTCCTGGGGCTGTTGCTTGTCCTTCTGGGGATCGGCCTTCCCGTTGCATGGTCCTTTGCCGGTGTCGTCGCCGCGCTGGTCTGGATCTATGACGTGAACCTCAACACCCTGATGCTTCAGGGCTTCAGGTCGCTCAATTCAGTGATCCTGCTGGCACTGCCCCTGTTCATCCTCGCGGGCTATCTCATGCAGTCGGGCGGGATCGCGAGCCGGCTCGTCGCCTTCATCGAAATGGCCATCGGTCGGCGGCGCGGCGGGCTTGGCAATGCCATGGTCGGGGCATCGGGCGTTTTCGGTGCGATTGCCGGCACGGCCACGGCGGCAGTGGCGGCGATTGGGACGCTGATGATCGACCCGATGGCCGAGCGCGGCTATCCACGCGGCTATTCGGCGGCTCTTCTCGGGGTTTCCTCGTTGCTCGGAATCCTCATTCCACCGTCGATCACCATGATCCTTTTCGCCGTGGCGACCCAGCAATCGGTCGCGGCCTGCTTCGCGGCCTCGATCGTGCCCGGGATCATGCTGATGATCGGGCTTATGCTCTTCAACCGCGCCCAGATCGGGCGTCGCATCCACGAGCTTCACGATGAGCGCAGGCTCTCGGGGCCTGAGAAGAGGCGCATCACGCTGCGCACACTGCCGGCGCTTTCCCTGCCCGTGATCATCATCGGCGGCATCTACGGGGGCTATTTCACCCCGACCGAGGCGGCCGCCTTCGCCGTCGTCGCCGCCGTCACCATCGGTATTTTCGTCTATCGCGACATGAGCCTTGCGCGGCTGCGCGACAGCACCGTGGCGGCCGCCGAGACCACCGGCTCGATCGTGCTGATCCTGCTCTTTTCCTTCGTGATCGGCCGCATCCTCGTTGCCGAGCGCATCCCGCAGGACCTGACCGAACTTGTCGCCCAACTCGTCAGCAACCCGATCGGGGTGATGATCCTGGTGAACGTCTTTCTGATCATCGCCGGGGCGCTGATCGACGATGTCTCGGTCACGGTCGTGATTGCGCCGCTGCTGCTGCCGTTGATGGTCTCGGTCGATGTCCATCCCGTTCACTTCGCGGCGATCGTCGCGACCTCGGTGGTGATCGGCGCGAACAGCCCGCCCATGGCGCCGGTGCTGTTCATGGCCTGCCGGATCGGCAAGGTTTCTGTCCATCACGCCGTCGGTCCTGCTCTGCGGATGATGGCCTTCGTCGCCTTGCCGGTGATGGTGCTGACGACCTTCATCCCGGCGCTGTCGCTGGCTCTGCCGCGCTGGCTGGGCCTGCTCTAGCTGCGAAGGCGTTGTTGCGGGCTGGCGCCTGTGGCGAGTGACGCAACAGGAAGTCGGGGAACGGCCGGCCAGGGTGTCGGGCCTGCCATACGGCGCGACTGACGGATGGTCAGCTTGCCGGCGGCGACATAAAGGAGGAACGAGCCCACATGATAGGGCGTCATGATGTCGATCTCGACGAAAGCGCGCATTGCGAGCAGCACAGCCAGCCCCAGCAGCAGCGCGGCCTCCGGATGGCGGTCAGTCGAGAGGAAGCGGCCAAGATGCCCGGCGATCGTGACGACCAGCACCATGCACAGCAGCAGGAGCCCGATGGCACCTGTCTCGACCGCGGCCCCGATGAAGGTGTTGTGAAAGTGAAAACCGGTTCGGGTGCCGATGTAGAATTCCTCCCACAGCCGCTCCGCTTCCGAAAAGCCCTGGACCCAGTACGCCTGATAACCGACACCAAACCACGGATTGGCCGCGGCCGCCTCGATCCCCTGTTGCCAAAGATAGGTTCGGCCAGTCAGTGTCGCGTCCTTGCCGAAGGCTCCGAGCACGAGGCCATAGCCCCCGGCTGAGATGAAGGCGACAGTACCGACTGCAAACAGGATGGTTCCGCCGACAAACAGCGACTTGCGGTTTCGCGGCGTAAGCCACGTCAATATGTTAAGGCCAATGCAGCAGCCGACAACTGCAACCGTCGTCAGCACGGAGGTCGCCGACTGCGATACGGCAAGGGCATAGCCAGAGAGCAGTCCCACGCCTGCGCTCACGGCCATCCACAGACGGCGCTCGCCGAGGATCGTGACCGCCGCGACCGCGAAGTAAACGCCAAGCGAGGCGTAGAAGCCGAGCTGGTTCTTCGAGGCGAAGGCGCCAACGAAGCTCACCGTGCCGTCGAGCGGGTCGGCATGATACACGCCGAAAGCGAAGGAATAGAGGAGCACGAGGCCGACTCCAACCAACACACCGCGCGCCAGCGTCGCAATGTCGATCGTGCGCATGGCAATCAGCGCGCAGATAACATGCGACAGGTACTGGATGCCCGTGCGCAGCGTCTGCGCGGGGGCGGCTGACCAGAACATCGACAGGCAGGCGAAGACCGCGAATGGGAGGATCCAGAGGTAGCGCGAGTAGTTGCCGAGTACTCTGCGGTAGTCGAGCAGGACAAGCGGGAGCCACAACCCGTAATAGGCGAGGATGGATACTTGGCCGAACAGCGTCGAGTAGGCAAACACGAAGAGAGACAGGGCCACCGCAACGATGCCGTAGGCCCGGTTCTCACCGGGCGTTACCAGGCTGGCCTTGGCGATCCTCATGCGAGCCTCATCGCATGGCCATGTTCAACTGAACCTTGACCACGTCGCCGGGCAGCACTTCCGTCGTCTCGTCAGCCGTGATTTCGGTCGCTTGACCATCCTTTTGGCGGACGATCACATAGGCGATGTCGGCACCGGAACCGTTCTCCTTGGTGGCGGCCGCTTCCGTCGATTGCAGCAAGGCTTCCGACACCAGCTTCTGGCTGGTTGAAAGCTTCAATGTCACCGCCTCCAGTTCGCGTTCGGTGTTCTGCAGTTCCTGCGCAAGCATTGCATCCCAATCGTTCTTCAGATTGGTCTCGTCCTGGTTTGCCTTGCTGGCGTCCTGCTTGGCTTTAAGCGACGCTGTGTCGATGTCGAGCAGCGAAGCCTGCACATCGGCGATCCTCTGCTCGAGCGACAGCTTTCGCGAGCTGACCGTCAGGCCCTTTTCGGTGAGACTTTCGACCTTTTTGAGATCCTCATCGACAAGGGAAAGCTGGCGGGCCTGCGTCTCCGACTTCTTGGCAAGCGAATCAATCTCGTTCTGCAACAGCGCCTTCAGGTCTGCCAGCGCCGCGAGCTGGACCTTCTGCCTGCGGTCGCGGGATTCCATCAGCGCCGTCTCGCTTTCCACGAGGCTCGTCTGGTCGGGCGCGTCCTTCAGTTCGCCGGGCGGAGCGATCTTATCCTTCTTGGCGATTTCGGCCTGCAGCCTGGCGCGCCGGACGAGGAGCCGGTTGCGCTCCGCCACCAGCACCGACGCATCCCCGTCCGCCCGGATGAAGTCGCGGGCAAAGCGCTGCCCCGCCTCACCGCGGCGCAATCCGCCGCCGAGGCTGATGGCCTTGAGAACCGTCATGCTGGGGGCGAAAGGATATTCGCCGGGATCCTGTACCCCGCCGGCGACATAGATCGGCCGGTACTGCGCCAGCTCGACAGAAGCCGAGGGCAGGTCGCGCAGCGCGAAGAGCTTCTGCATCCGATCGCCAATTTCGGCGGCCACTTCGGCGGTCGTCTTGCCGGCGACCGGAAGTTCCCCGACGAGCGGCAGGGATATTTGCCCGGATGTGCCAACGGCATAGTCGCCGCTGAGCGCAGACCAGTCCCGAACGGCCCCCTCGGCGGTCTGCCACTCGACAACGCGGATGCGCAGCTTGTCGAGAACGTCGAGCCGATATTCATCGGCACGTGCCGGACCACTGTGCAGCAACCCCAGCACCAGACCGAGGGCCATGCCGGCGGTGGAAGTGCGAATAGGGAATCGTCGCGGCATCGCAGCCGCTCTAACCTTCGTCATGGATGTACCCGTTCAGTGAGATCAGTAGCTGCCGCGCGACAGGCAGACGGCGGGGATCGTCCTGGCAACGATGATGACGTCGTTGGTCAGCGACCAGGTCCGGACATACTGGGAGTCGAATGCGATGCGGGCGGCGTAGGAGACATCGTTGCGTCCGCTGACCTGCCAGAGACCGGTCAGGCCCGGGCGCGTCTGCAGGTAGTAGGCGGCGGCAGCCTCGTAGAGCTCGAGCTCGTCCTCGACGACGGGCCGCGGCCCGACGATGCTCATCTCGCCACGGAGGATGTTGAAGAGTTGCGGCAGCTCGTCGAGGCTGAGCTTGCGCAGCACGGTGCCGACGACCGTCACCCGCGGATCGTCCTTGAGCTTGCGGGTCGTGCGCCACTCCTCATAGGCATCCGGGTTGGCCTTGAGGTGTTGCTGGAGGATGCGGTCGCCGTCGACCCGCATGGTCCGGAATTTCAGACAGCGGAAGCTGCGCCCGTTGTGGCCGACGCGGCGGTGTCCGTAAAACACCGCGCCGCCATCGGACATTTTGACGAGCAGGCTGATCAGCAGGAAGATGGGGCTGAGAAAAACGAGTGCCATCGAGGCGGCCAGGATATCAAAACCGCGCTTGGTAATTCCGCCAAGCGGCGGGGCGCCGGCTGTACCGGTGCTGAGAAACGTCGAACTGGCCGATCGTGTCGCGGACTTCATAGAGGGGGCTCCGTTCCGGTTTGTCGATTGGTCGTGTCCGCTTGGGACGCGGGCGCTATCCAACACGCAACGTTTGGTCAGAGTTTGTTTCAGGGGAGAATTTTTGGTGACAGCGCGTGAGGCCTCCTATTTAAGGTGCTTATAATATATGTTCATCATAGTTATAATTCTATTCTCGCATGTATCAGGTTGTCGTAATAAGTAATTTATATAGATAATATTACTATTTTTTGCGCTTGGCTAAATTTGATAGTTTATGCTCTGAGCATGTTCATCTTTTTCATTTCATGAGTTCTTTGTTTATATTTGTGAGCGGATGCAGTGTTTCTATTTAAAGCAAATTTCCTTCCGCTATTGCAGTGCAGCATTGCGCGGCGATGCGCTGATCGCAGGGGACTGCCGGTATAGATCCTGTAACAAAAGGTGATCACAAGGGAGCTGGTCGCATACATCAGAGGCTGCATCTGCGTTCAGCCGATCACGCAGTTGATGTAATGCGGCGGCAATACGGCCGAATGCCGCCCGATTTGGCCACGGTACGATTCGTTGCAGGAGACGAGGTCGAGCCAAGGCGATCACAACCTGTTGAATTGCCCGCCTTTTCATCCTGTTCAATAAGGAAGCGCAGCCAAAGATTGAACCTGCGACGCCCGGCGAATATACTCGACGCGCTCCCAAGGTGTCCGGGAGGAGGCCGCCTCGACATGACATTCCCAATTCATTCCATGGGCCCGAGCTAGCGCGATGTATGGTCCGCGTGTCTTCATAAGCATGGTCGGCACATTGCTGGTCTTCGGACTGGTGACGTATGGTCTGACGGGTTCGCTAACCGGGACCCTCATTCGAACTCTGATTTGCGCGGTCCTGCTGCAGGTTGGGTATTTCGCGGGTGTACTCTTTCTCGTTTGGAGGGAAGCGCGCGAGCGCCAACGGAAGGTTGATGAGGCGATCGTGCCCACTGCAGTGGGTGCTGAGGATAAATCGGCCTCGAGTCTGACGGTTTCCAGGCTGAACGAACCCGGGCCTTCCAACTACTGACGCCTTCTTAAGGGCCGCTTTCGCGCCATCTGTCACGATCATCTCCAGCATGGCCCCGAAGGGGACACGATCATTTTCCATGGTCCCGCCGTGCCGCTTCGCTCCTATCCTGGCGACTGGCACCCGCGTTTCACGCGCACTTGCAACGGAGAACGGTCGGAACGATGAACAATGGAATCTGCGTCATCATCGCTGCTAAGAATGCCGCCCCCACCATCGGGCGTGCCGTATCGTCAGCATTGAGGGAGCCGGAAACGAGCGAAGTCATTGTCGTCGACGACGGATCGACGGACGACACAGGCGGGGCTGCGCGCGCCGCAGACGATGCGAGCGGCCGGTTGCGCATCCTTCGTTTCGACGAAAACCAGGGACCGGCCGCTGCCCGGAACCACGCGATCAGGATGTCGCAAGCGCCGATCCTCAGCGTGCTCGACGCCGACGACTTCCTGCTGCCGGGACGCTCCGCGCGACTGCTTGCAGAAGACGGCTGGGACTTTGTCGCCGACAACATCGCCTTCGTCGACGAGGCAAGGGCATCGCAAGCCCATCTGGAGATCGCCGAATTCGAGGCAAAACCGTACCATATCGGCCTGGGGGCCTTCGTCGAAGGCAATATCTCCCGGCGCGGCGTCCGCAGGGGTGAAATCGGCTTCCTCAAGCCGCTGATCCGGCGTGATTTTCTCGACCGCCATGGGCTGCGCTACAAGCAACAGCTGAGGCTCGGCGAGGACTACGATCTCTATGCCCGAGCTCTTGCGCAGGGAGCGCGCTACAAGATCATTCACAGTTGCGGCTATGGTGCGGTCGTGCGCGGCGATTCCTTGAGCGGCAGCCACCGCACGGAGGACCTCAAGCGTCTCTACGAGGCCGATCGCGCGATGCTGGCCGGGCCGGCCCTGCTGCCAAAGGATCGGGCGTTGATCCGCAAGCACGAGCGCCATATCCGGGCACGCTATGAATTGCGGCACTTCCTTGATCTGAAAAAGCAGTTCGGCGTCGCGCGGGCCATCTCCTACGCTGTGACGCACCCCCTTGCATTTCCAGCCATCGCTGGCGGCATCCTGTCCGACAAGACCGCGCGTTTTCGCCGCCGCGCCGAGGCGCCGGAAGCGCTCGGGGGAACCGGTAGGATCCGTTACCTGCTCGCCGCGCCGCCGCGTGGGCAATAGACCGACGGTCGGGCCATCCTGTCAGAAATAGTCGCGGCGAACGCCTTCGAGTGTTGTGAGAAAGCGCTCCTTGCGCTCGCTGAGCGCGGCATCGGCGCTCAGTTGCGGCTCGGCACGGCTTGCCTGCCAGAGCGCCAGTGCGGAGGGCGCGGCAAGCATTCGCTTGGCGGCCGACCGCAGCGTCTTGCGGCTCGATAACGTCTCGCGAACCAGAAGTTCACCGTCGTCCTGCTGGCTGTCGGCGATATGGCGTCGCGGCTCGAACTCGACGCCCCAGAAACGGGTGCCCTTGAAGATCGCCTCCGCGCGGCTGGAAACGGGAACATAGCGTGGCCGGTAACTGACGCCGACAGTGTCCGCCCAGTCGTTCCACTTGAAGCTGTTGATGTTGGGCGACGTGGTCACCGCCACCCAGGGAACGCGGAACGCATCAGCGAGAATGGCGCCATGCATCGATTCGGCGATGATCATTTCCGACCGGGCGATTTCGGCGATCACCTCCTTTGCGTCACCGCGTGGGTCGATGTAATTGACACCGACCGTGGCGCAAACCTCCGGCCACAAGCCGGCAATCGCCGATTCCCAATGCGGCACGAAGCTCTTTCGATGTGCCTTCGCGAGATGGCGGAACTCCGGCATGTCGGCCACCATCACCGCCGGGTCGATGATCCCGAGTGCCTCGTCGATGCCGATCTTCTGCGCGGTCAGCGGCCCGCGGACGCAGCGGATATCCCATGTGGCGGTGTCGCGCATGTCGGGCAGCGCGCCATAGCCGAAGCCGCTTCCCAACACCAGCTTGCGGCCCTCCTTCGGCAGCAGCATCTCGTTGAGCACGGTCCCCACTCCGACCAGCAGCGTGTCAGGATGGACGTCGCGAAAGCCGGGCAGCAGGAAATCCCAGAGCCAGAGGTTCAGGTCGTCGCCGAAATTGCCGTGCTGTGATTCCCAGTAATAGGGCTTCATTCAGGTCTCCTGTGTCTTCGGGATAGGCGCGAGCGGATGATGCTCAGCGGGAAAACTTGCCGGCGGCAAGCTCGACGGCGCTGCGCAGCAGTACGGGATCGCGCCAGACCCATCTGGCGAGCAGGCTCAACTGCGGCAGCTTGCGCCGCTTGACCAGCCGCGCCTGGCTCCACAGCGCCTGCCGCCGCGCCGTGCCCTTGTAGGAGCGGATCGAGGTCGCCTCTGGCGAGCGGTGGGCAAAGCGACCCTCGAGCGTATCGAGCGCCACCCAGGTGTTGAACTGCTGTTTCAGGAACTGGGGGGAATCGTTGTCGATCCCGTGGAAAATGTTGATGCCCTCGCCACGAACCGCGCCGGGTGCGTCGCACAGGATGACATGTTCGGCCGCGAGCACGCAGTCGCAGAAGAACAGAACGTCTTCTGCCGCAAGCCGCAGCTTGGGATCAAAACGGATCGCCTCGAAAAGTTTTCTGCCGATGACCATGCAGGAGAGGTGCAGGAAGCTCCAGTTCTTCAGCATGACCCTGGAAAGTTCCGGAATTTCAACCAGCAGCGGCGTCTCCTGCAGGCGCTCGACGCGCTCCGTCTTTTCGAGATCAGCGACGCCGAAGTGGTAATAGAACGCGTCGCCGCCGGTGATGGAGGCCCAGTAGCAGTCGGCACCGAAGCGCGTCATGCCCTCATAGGCATTGCGCAGGTGTTCGGCGGTCCAGACGTCGTCGGAATCGAGGAAGGCGACGAACTCGGTGGCTGCGTCGACATGGTCGAGCGCGGTGTTGCGCGCCCCGCCCGGTCCGGCATTGTCCTGGCGGATAATCCTGATGCGGGATCGTTGCTCGGCAGGCAGCGGCGCAAGCTCGTCATCGATCGGATAGGGTGACTGGTCATCGACGATAATGATGTCGAACTCGGTGAAGGTCTGGGCGAAGACGGAGGCGAGCGCACGCCTCAGAATACCGGGTTCCTTCTGGTAGTATGGGATTGCAACGGTCAGCTTCGCCATCTTTTCGCCCTTGCGGTTTTCCTAAAAAGAGGTGTGCCTGGTCTTCTCCCAATGGGGTGCGGCCTTACCTACAGCGTTGATCCTAAACGATTTTCGCTTTCCTCAGCGCGCCTAGGATGCCAATATGCCCACCGTCATCAACGCGAAATCGGTCACACGAAACGTCGGCTGGAGCGTCCTATCCAAGACAAGCACATTCGGGCTGAAGTTTGTCACCGTGCCGATTCTGGCGCGAATCCTCACCCCCGAAGAGTTCGGTGCGGTGGCCGTTGCGCTCACCGTCGTGCAGTTCCTGGCGATGATCGGCGGTGCCGGTCTGGCATCCGCGCTGATCATCCAGCGCGAGGAAGACAGTGAGACGATTCACTCCGTTTTCTGGGCGAATCTGGCGATTTCCAGCCTGATGGCATTCGGCATCTTTCTGTGGGCCGAGCCGATCGCGGCGCTGCTCGGCGCCGCCGATGCGGCTTATCTCGTGCGGCTGCTCAGCCTGCTCATTCCGTTGCAGCTTGGCGGCGACGTCGCCTATGCGCTTTTGGCCCGGCGCATGCAGTTCAGCACGGATGCGCTGTGGAACATGATCTCCGAATCGGCCGGTGCGTTGGCCGCTGTCGTGCTGGCACTGGTGGGTTTCGGCGTCTGGGCGCTGGTCGCGCAGATATTCCTGTCGGCGCTGATTCGCCTGACCGGCCTGTTCGCGGTCTCGCGCTATAAACCGCGACTGGTGCTCTCACCGCGCCGCGTGTTGGGACTGACGCGGTTCAGCCTTGGCATGATGGGGTCGGAGATCGCTAACTTCGTCAGCTTCCAATCGCCCATGGTGATCATCTCCCGTTTTCTCGGTCTTGCCGACGCCGGCGCCTATTCGGCGGCGAATCGTTTCTCCAGCATCCCGAACCAGGTGGTGCTGTCTGCGGTCATGGGGGTGTTGTTTCCGGCATTCAGCAGCATGATGCAGGACAGCGCCCGCCGCTCGAACGCGCTTATGCTCAGCACCCAGGTAACGACCGTGCTGCTCGCGCCGATGATGTTTGGCCTCTGGGCCCTGGCCGAGCCCGCCATGCTGACGCTTTTCGGCCACCAGTGGGCCTATGCCTGGCCGGTGCTGGGCCTCTTGGCGCTGTCCAAGGGGATCCTCACCCCCTGCAGCACCTATATTCCGTATCTGAAGGGTGTCGGCCATGGCGGCACGCTGTTCTGGTGGGCTATCCTGCGCGCAGTGGTCACCACGGCTGCGGTCGCTTACGGCGCCTATGCTGGTTCGCTCGTTGAAGCCATGGTCTGGCTGTGCGTGGTCAATGTATTCGTGCTTGTCGGCTATTCCATCGTCGTCTTTCGCGCCGACGGTACGCCGTTGCTGCGCGGCTTCGTGCTGTCCTGCCGACCGATGTTCACCGCCATCATCATGGCCCTCATCGTTCGCTATCTGCTTGACCATTTCGGTCCTCTGGTGCCGAACGCCGCGGCGCAGGTTGTCCTCGGCGCCGCAGTCGGCAGCGCGATCTACGGCGGGCTTATCCTGCTCACCGAGCGGCCCCTGCTTACGAAGCTGGTGCAGCTGGCGCGCAAGCGCACACCGATCGGCGAGACAAGTCCCGTCGAATAGGGTGGCAAAGCCAGATACAGTCGCCATGGCCTCGCCACATTCTGTCGCGCTCGCCGTCAAATTGAACACTGCAACAGCCGCCCGAAGATAATTTCCCAATAAAAACGGCTGTTGGAGTACGGCCTTAAGTTGTGCGTCTCTGCGTTTATGAGCATGTGCTTCAATAGCCTAGGTGGGCGGGTGTTTTTCCCCCTTGAAGCTAGCAATCAACCGCCACCGCCTGTCGCGACCACCGCCTGCTGGCGATGCACTGCAACCGCAAGCGCGGGTGTTTTCTGCTGCATCGCCATATTTTTCTGCCTGAACCACCCTAACCTTTTTGGCGCGGGCTCGAGTCTGCTCTGTTTGAAACGACCGCCAAAGATGCGGCCCCAATAGAGGTGACTGACATCGTGGACATGAACGCGAACGTCTCTTCGCGGATCAATCTGATGCGCATCGTGCTCATCTCGGGGATCGTCTTCGTGCACGTGCCCTATGATTCGGCGAACAGCCCGTTTTCGGGCGCAAATGGTTTAATCGACTGGCTGCGGGTCTTTCTCGGCGACAGCCTGTTTCGTGTGGGCGTGCCCTGCCTCAGCGCAATCTCCGGCTATCTGCTTTTCCGACGCGGCCTGGAAAATTTCAGCTACGCAAAGACGATGCGGACCAAGGCGCTGACCGTGCTGGTGCCTTTTCTGCTCTGGAACGGTGCGTTTCTCGCACTTGTCTTCCTCGCCCAGAAGAATGGAATAGGCTTCGGATACTTGCCCGATGTCGTCGATGCGACGCCGCGGGAAATGGCGAGCCTCGCCTTGGCGCTGGAAGCCTGGCCGATCAACCTGCCGCTCTATTTCCTGCGCGACCTGCTCCTGTGCCTGCTCCTGTCGCCGGTGCTTGCCCTGCTGGTGATCCGCTATCCGCGCGCCACCTTGATCGCACTGATCGCCTATGCCGTGCTCCCGCTGCCGAACGGCATTCTCCTGAAGAAGTCGATCCTCTTCGGCTTCAGCGTCGGCATCGCCGTCGCCTTGCACCGGATCGACCTGAAGGCCGTGGATCGGCACGCCGGCGTGATTGTGCTGGCCATGCTGTCGGCCACGCTGCTCCTTTCCATTGGTCTCTACCTGACCGGGCCGGTGTTTCCGCTTTGGCTGGACATTCTCCGCGCCATGACGGCGCTCACCGGCATCGTCGGGTCATGGGCCCTTTCCGAATTCCTCGTCCGCACGTCTCTCGGCACACGGCTTGCCGCGGGCGGCGGGCTCAGCTTCTGGATTTTCTGCGGGCACTACCCGCTGCTGCTGGTGTTCTGGATGGTCTGGAATCGTCTCGCAATCGACCACTACGTGCTCTTCTATTTCGCGGCCCCAGCGCTGGCGTTCGCGATCCTCGTTCCCTCACACGCTTTCGTGCAGCGAAGGCTTCCGGGCCTGCACGCGCTTCTGACCGGCAGCCGCACCTCGCGCCACGGTTCGCAGAAACAGCTCGCTCAGGCCACCGCCGCGAGCGTCGGCTACGCCACTCGGCAACGCTGAAACGGAGATCAATCATGACAAGACGACCCCACTCCCTGATCCTTGCCGCTGCGTTTGCCGCAGTCCTGTCAGCCCCGGTGGCTGCACAGGAGGGCGCAACCGGAGCATCCTTCGTCGAGAATTTCGACAAGCTGGACACATCGGTCTGGTACGTCTCGGATGGCTGGAACAACGGCGCGCACCAGAACTGCACGTGGTCGAAGGACCAGGTCCGTGTGGAGGGCGGTGTACTTTCCCTCACCTTCGAGCAGCGCCAGCTTGGCGAACGGGAATATGCCTGCGGAGAGATCCAGACACGCAGCCGCTTCGGCTACGGCACCTATGAGGTCCGGATGAAAACCGCCGACGGTTCCGGTCTCAACTCGGCCTTCTTCACCTATATCGGTCCGGCCGACAAGAAACCGCACGACGAGATCGATTTCGAGGTGCTCGGCAAGAACACGGCCAAGGTCCAGCTCAATCAGTACGTTTCCGGCAAGGGCGGCAACGAGGCGCTGGCGGAGGTGCCCGGCGGCGCAAACAAGGGCTTCAACGACTACGCCTTCGTCTGGGAAAAAGAGCGCCTGCGCTACTTCGTCAACGGCAAGCTCGTCCACGAGGTGACGGATGCCACCAAGCTTCCCGTCAATGCCCAGAAGATCTTTGCCAGTCTCTGGGGCACCGACAGCCTGAGTGACTGGATGGGCACGTTCACCTACAGCGCGCCGACGCAGCTCCTCATCGACCGGATCGCGTTCACCGCCGAAGGGGAAGCGTGCCAGTTCGCCGCATCCGTGGCCTGCACGCTGAACTGAAAACCACACGCGCCGTCACGCAATTGTCGGCCACGGCAGGGACCCCCGTCGTGGCTGCCATAAGATTTAAACGCGCCTGGTCCGCTCCGGGCAGGAGAACGGGAATTCTGATGCTGCGAATCCTGTATTTCGCACACGACCTTGCCGACCCGGCAGTCCGGCGCAGGGTGCTTACCCTGCAGGCGGGCGACGCCAAGGTGACGCTCGCCGGGTTCCGCCGCGGCGAGAAGACGGGAGTGCCAATCAACGGGGTTACGCCAATCGAGCTTGGCGTGACCGAGGATGCCCGCTTCGCCCAGCGCGTCGGCGCGATTGCCGTTGCGCGCCTGCGGCTCGAGCGCGCCTTGCAAGGTGTCGCGAAGCCGGACCTGATCATCGCGCGCAATCTCGAAATGCTCGCGATCGCGCAAAAGGCCGTGTCAGTCTTCGGCGGCGATGTGCCGATCGTCTACGAGTGCCTGGACATCCACCGCCTGCTGCTGCGCAAGGATTGGGTCGGTCGGGCCATGCGGACTGTAGAAGCCAGGCTCGGGCGGAACGCGCGCCTGCTCGTGACGAGCTCGCCCGCGTTCGTCGAAAACTATTTTCGTCCGCTGTCCGGCATCGCTGCACCGGTTCTTCTCCTTGAAAACAAGGTCCTGGAACTTGATGACGACGATTCGTCCGTACCCGAGCCGCGTTGCCCCGCCGCGGGCGACCCCTGGAGGATCGGCTGGTTCGGTGCATTGCGCTGCCGCAAGTCGCTGGACCTGCTTTCGAGCTTCTCGCGCGCAATGGGTGGCAAAGTCGAGATCATCATTCGCGGCCGTCCGACCTATGCCGAGCTGAAGGACTTCGACAGCTTCATGCGCGGCCAACCCTTCATGAGCTTTCGCGGCGCCTACCGCAATCCGGAAGACCTCGGGGAGATCTACAGCGAGGTCCAGTTCTGCTGGGCCATCGACTTCTTCGAGGAAGGCCTGAACTCGGCCTGGCTACTGCCGAACCGGGTCTATGAGGGCTGCCGATACGGCGCAGTTCCCATCGCGATCAAGGGTACCGAGACAGCCCGCTTCATCGCCGGCAAGCGGATCGGCCTCACACTCGAGGATGCCTCCATCGCAAGCCTGGTCGAGCTGTTTTCGGCGATCGACCGGCAAAGCTATGCCGACCACTTCGACCGCATCGCAAGGCTGGGCGCCGGGCAATGGACCTTTGGCCGGGGCGACTGCCAAGCCCTGGTGCATCGTCTCGCGAAAGTGGCCGGGACGCCGCAACCGAGCGGTCGCCCCCGTGCCTTGGCGGAAGCCGCAACAATGGAGATCGACTGCCATGACAGGTGAAACGCTCAGATCCGTGCGCTGCCTGATCATCATTCCCTGCCTCAATGAGGCCGAGCACATCGGCCCGCTGATCGACAAGCTCGGCGGCGCGCTTGAGGCGCTCGATTCGAGACTGGTCGTCGTCGATGGCGGCAGCACCGACGGTACGCGGGAGATTGTTCGCGAGATCGCGGCAGAAAACCCGAAGGTCCACCTGCTCGACAACCCCCGGCGCATCCAGAGCGCGGCCGTCAATCTCGCCGTCGCCACCTTCGGTGCGCAGTACGACTACCTGATCCGGATCGATGCCCATGGAAAATACCCCGACGACTATTGCCAGGTTCTGGTGGACGAGGCGACGGCGACCGGTGCCGATTCCGTCGTTGTCGCCATGCAAACGGTTGGCTTCGGCGCATTCCAGAAGGCGACGGCCTTTGCGCAGAACTCGAAGCTCGGCAATGGCGGCGCCAGGCATCGCGTTGGCGCGGCCAGCCATTGGGCCGACCACGGCCACCACGCCCTCATGCGGATTGCAGCCTTCCAGGCTGTCGGCGGCTACGACGAAGCCTTCAGCCACAACGAGGACGCCGAACTCGATTACCGGCTGAACCGGGCGCGATACCGCATCTGGATGACCGACAGGACAAGCATGATCTACTATCCGCGCGCCAGCGCCGGGCCGCTCTTCCGTCAGTATTTCGCCTACGGACGCGGCCGGGCGCGGAACTTTCTCAAACATCGCGCCTGGCCGAGCCTGCGCCAGATGATCCCACTTTCGGTCGCGCCGGTGGCAGCGGGTGCATTGCTCGCCTTCATCAACTGGGCCGCGGTCATTCCGGTCGGGTTCTGGGCTGTAGCCTGCCTTGGCTACGGCTTCTGGATGGCCGTCGGGCAACGTAACCCCTACGGCCCGCTTGCCGCCATTTCGGCGATGGTCATGCATTTCGCCTGGTCTGCCGGCTTCTGGCGCGAGCTTCTCGATTTTCGCCGCAGGCGAATGGAGGCCTATGGTGCCGACGCGCGGGTGACGCCATGACCCCGACGCCGCAAACACTGCCTTTTTCCTGCATCGATATCGCGGTGTGCACTTTCAGGCGTCCGGAATTGGAGCGGACGCTGCGATCGCTGGCTGCTATCGACGTGCCCGCCGACAGTTCGGTGCGCATCATTATCGCCGACAATGATGTGGTACCGAGCGCCGCCGGCCTCGTCGAAAGCCTGCGCGCCGAAATCCCCTTCGGGATCGACTACGTCCACTGCCCCGCGTCGAACATCTCGATTGCGCGCAACGCTTGCCTCGATCATAGCCGCGGCGAGTTTCTCGCCTTTATCGACGACGACGAAACCGCTTCGCCTGAATGGCTGGCCCGTCTCATGGAAACGATGAGCGAAACGGCAGCCGACGTCGTCCTGGGGCCGGTGAAGGCGCAGTACGGCGCCGCACCGAAATGGATGCGTCGCGCGGACTTGCACTCGACCGGCCCGGTCTGGGTCGGAGGCGAAATCCGTACCGGCTACACTTGCAATGTCCTGCTTCGTCTCACCGCCAGGCCTATTGTGGGGCGTCGCTTCAGCCTGTCGCTCGGCCGCACGGGCGGCGAGGACACCGAGTACTTCTCGCTCGCAAATCGTGCCGGTGCCCGCATTGCCTTTGCGCCAACCGCCTGGGTGCACGAGCCGGTGACCGAAAATAGGGCTACGTTCGGATGGCTTGCCAAGCGCCGTTACCGCATGGGGCAAACCCACGGCCGGCTGCTTGCCGGTCGCCCCCAAAATGCTGGCAGAGCTGCGCAGGTCGGACTGGCCGCCGCAAAATCACTCTTCTGCGCCGGCGCCTGCGTCGCGACGGCTATGTTGCCGGCTCGCGGCTACGGCTATGCGCTGCGTGCCATCATGCATGCCGGTGTGGTGAGCGGCCTGATGGGCGTGCGGGAGATCGAGCAATACGGCCTGCCGGAGACACGCACGCCATGATCGAACCTCCTGACGTCACCTTCGTCATCGCTGCCTACAATTCCGCCGAGACGATCGGTCGGGCGATCGAGAGCGCGCTCGCCCAACGCGATGTCGTCACGGAAGTCGTGGTCGTCGACGATGCCTCGTCGGATGCGACGCGCGACATCGTCGGCCAGATCGCCGATCCGCGCGTGCGCTTGATCACTTTGGCGCAGAACCGTGGCCCGGGCGGTGCACGCAATGCCGGCCTCGAAGCGGCACGCGGACGATGGATCGCGATCCTCGATTCCGACGACACCGTGGAACCGGACCGGCTGGCACGGCTAATTTCGCGCGCCGAGAAGGCGAGGGCGCAGATCGCCGTCGACAATCTTGATGTCATCGCAGCCGACGGCTCCCGCCAGCGCATGTTTTCGGAAGCGGAGTTGGCGCGGCAGAATCAGCTGACGCTGCCAGCCTTCATCGCCTCCAATGTATTGTTCCGAACCGAGCACAATTTCGGCTACATGAAGCCGGTGTTCGCACGGAGCTTCCTTGCGGACCACGGCTTGCGCTTCGACGAGACGTTGAAGATCGGCGAGGACTACATCCTGCTCGCCTCGGCGCTGGCCCGTGGCGGCAGATGCGTGGTCGAGCCGACCGCCGGATATGCCTACCATCTGCGCGAGGGATCCATTTCCCGTGTCCTGAAGCCGCATCATGTCGAGGCGATGATCCTGTCCGATCAGCGCTTCGTCATCGATCACCGCCTCGACCGGGCTGCGAAGGCGGCACAACAGCGCCGCAGCCAGAGCCTTTACGAGGCGCGCTCTTTCCTCGCGCTGGTCGAACATCTCAAACGCGGTGCTTTTTTGCGCGCGCTCGGCGAGGCCATCGGCAATCCCGCCGCGATCCGGCATCTGCGCATGCCAATCGCCGCCCGCCTGCGCCGTCTCCTGGGCCGTTCCGCGCCTTCCTCCATACGCTCCGCCGCCAAACCGGCAGGCGGACGATCGATCCCGGGCAAAAGCCCATACAGCAGCAAAGGATAACGCCATGGACACAATCAGACCTGTGCGCAAAGCCATCATTCCGGTTGCAGGAAACGGAACCCGCTTCCTTCCCGCTACCAAGGCCATGCCGAAGGAAATGCTGACCATCGTCGATCGCCCTGTGGTGCAATATGCGCTGGACGAGGCGCGCCAAGCCGGCATCGAGCACATCGTCTTCGTCACCGGGCGCAACAAGCAGGCAATCCAGGACCATTTTGACGATGCGCCAGAACTGATCTCCTCGCTTTCGCGATCGGGCAAGGACGCGCAGGTTTCCGAACTGGAGGCGATGCTCCCGGCGGCGGGCACCGTCAGCTTCACGCGGCAACAGGCTCCATTGGGTCTCGGCCACGCCGTCTGGTGCGCGCGCGACCTGATCGGCGACGAGCCGTTCGCGCTGTTGCTGCCCGACATGATCTGCCACGGGCCGCGCGGCTGTATGGCGGGTCTGATGGACCTGTACGGATCCACCGGCGGGAATGTCGTCGGCGTCGAGCAGTGCGCTCCTGAAGAGGCGTCGAAATATGGCATCGTCGGCAAGGGGCACACGGTGCCGCATGGCTTCGCCGTCACCGAAATGGTGGAGAAGCCGAAGCAGGGAGAGGCGCCCTCGAACTTTTTCCTGAACGGCCGCTACATCCTCCAGCCGGAGATTTTCGGCTTTCTCGCCCGCCAGCAGCGCGGCGCCGGCAATGAGATCCAGCTTACCGACAGCATGCTGAAGTTGTCGCAAACCCAGCCGTTCCACGCCCATCCCTATGCGGGGCGCACCTTCGATTGTGGCTCGAAGCAGGGCTTCATTGAAGCCAACGTCGCCTTTGCGTTAGCGCGACCCGACATCGGCGGAATGGTGTTTGAGTCCGTCAGGGACATGGTTCTGTCTCATCAAGGCCGCATCCACGCGGCATAAGCGTGCCCCCGGCCAAAGCCGGGACCAAGCCGATCACAGACCTGTCCCGGTCCCCGGGGCAGGTTTCCCGATCCGGGAGAGCGAGGTTTCATGAACCAGAGAAGTCTACCGTTGACCAGACCGTTGCCGCGAAACGCGGAGAGCTCCGATTCTTTCATCGACCTCGATCGTCTGCTTTCCGCCGTGCAGCGGCGTGCAAAGACGATCGCAATCCTCACCGGTGTCTTCATCGTCGGCGGCATTGCCTATCTCGGTTTTGCCACCCCGCTCTACACGTCGATGACGCAGATCCTCATCGACGACAGCATGTCGCGCTACGCGGAAGATCAGGAGGCTTCGCCCCAGAGTGGCCAGCAACTGGATACGCGCATCGCCAGCACGGTTGAACTTCTGCGCTCCGGCAAGCTGGCGCTGCGCGTCGTTGACCAGGCCGACCTCTCCGGCGAACCGACCTTGATCGACCCGGCGCGCTCGCCCATCGCCACGGTCAAATCATGGGTCAAGGCGGTCATGAGCGTCTTCTCTGGAAGCGATCCCGTTTCCGAGGACGCGGCCGCAAATGCCAGGCGGCAGAAGGCGGCGGCGATGCTTCAACCGTCGTTGAAGGTCGAGCGGGTCGGTCGGAGCTCCGTTCTTTCGGTTGCCTTCACCTCGCCGGAACCCCAGCTGGCGGCACTGATCGCGCGGACCTATGCCGACGCCTACCTCTCCGACCAGCTGAGTGCAAACCTCGAGGCCTCCGAACGGGCCACCGTCTGGCTTCAGGAGCGCCTCGACGACCTCGGCCAGCGCTCGCAGGCCGCCGCGATGGAGGTGGAGACCTATAGGCGCGAGAACAATCTGACCTCGACCCGCGGCGAACTCATGTCGGAACAGCAACTCGCCGACCTCAACAGCCAGCTGATCGTTGCCCGGGCGGATTTCGCCAGCGCCTCGGCCCGCTACGAACAGTTGAAGGCGATCGTCGAGAAGGGACCGGAGAGCGCTGTCCAGAATTCCACTGTCGCCTCGAAGGATATAGACAGCTCCGTCATCCAGGACCTGAGGACACGATACTCCGCCGTCAGCAAACGCGAACAGGACGTGACGCAGAATTTCAGCGCCGACCATCCGCAGGCCGTCGCGCTGCGGGCGGAGCGGGAAGACCTGTCGAAACAGATCTTTCGCGAGCTGCAGCAGATGACGGCAACCTATCGCAACGAATACGAGGTCGCCCGAAAGCGTGAACAGTCGCTGCGTGACAGCATCGACACGGTGTCCGGCACGAACTCTGACGCCAACCAGGCGCTGGTCAAGCTTCGCGAGCTGGAGCAGAAGTCGACCGCGCTCAAGGCCCTCTACGACACCTACCTGAACCGCTACGAGCAGGCTTCGCAGCAGCGATCGTTCCCGATCGCGAGGGCGCGGGTGATTTCCGACGCGGGCGTGCCGGTTTCGCCGTCCAGTCCGAAGAAGACGATGGTGCTCGCGCTATCGGCGGTCCTTGGCCTGATGGCAGGCGGGGCCTTCGCCTTCCTTCAGGAGATGCAGGAACGTGGCCTGAGGCTGGAAAGCGACGTCCGCAGGCTCCTGCGGCACAGGTCGATTGGCTATCTGCCATTGATCGGCAAGCGGCCGAAGAAGCGCTTTCACCTGCGCGATCTGCTCCGTCCACGGCATGTCGAGCCGGATGCGCCCGAGGAACCATTGCCCCTCGAGCGAATGACCCGCATCGTCCGCGAGGCGCCGCAATCGACTTTTGCGGAAACGCTGCGGCATGCCAAGCTTGCCTGCGACGTGCTGTTGCAGCGGCGGCCGAACAGGGTCATCGGCATCATTTCGGCCGCTCCTGGCGAGGGAAACACCACCTTTGCCGCCAACTTCGCCCTCCTGCTCGCTTCGATGGGCAAGCGCACGCTGTTGGTGGACGCCGACCTGCGCAATCCTTCCCTCAGCCGGATGCTGAAGCCCGCGCCGAAGGCCGGTCTGGTCGAAGCGGCACTAGGCGAGGTGCCCTGGGCGTCGACGATCAAGGTCGACCAGCAGACGAAGCTCGCGATCCTGCCGCTCGCGCCGCGAGCGCTCGACGACGAGTTTCACTACACCAACGAGATCTTCGCGGCTCCTGGCATGGCCACGTTGATGGAGAATGCACGCAAGACCTTCGACTACACCGTCGTCGATCTGGCGCCGCTCGGACCTGTGGTGGATGCGAAGGCCTTCGCGCAGCACGCCGACGGCTTCGTCCTGGTGCTCGAGTGGGGCAAGACGCCCGCGCGTCTTGTCAGCGAGATCCTCGAGGCCGAGATCGACATCAATTCGAAGATCCTCGGCGTCGTGCTGAACAAGACCGACATGGACGAACTTCCCTCCTACAGCGATCAGGGCGGATCGGAGAAATTCCGCAAACATTATGCCAAGTATTACGTCGACTAGCTGCGGAGCATCTTAAACTAGATTTCGAGTCCCGCTTTCCGGCCTTCGAAAAACGCGTATGGCGCCTGGCGCGGGGCTGCGCAATCGCCGATCTGGCGCATGGCCAGTCCCTTCGCCGCCAACCCCGGCATCAGCCAGTCGGCCGGAAAATTTGTCGTGGCGGTGACGAGCGTCTCGGCGTCCACGAAGCGGCGCTCTGCCGTGTTGTGGTCGATGATGGTCGCGCCGTTCCCGTGCCATTCGGCGATGCTGGCTTCGACAATCCACTGCACTCCGAGCTTCCGCAGCGCCTGCCGCATCGGCACGTCGGCAGCGGTTCTCTGCAATTCCTTGCCGACGAAGGGGTCGGGCGTGAGGATTGTCACCTGATGGCCTTCCTCGGCAAGCTTCCAGGCCGTGCCGCAGCCGCGCCAGCCGCCGCCTTCGTCCAGAAGCAGGACGCGCTTGCCAGGTCTCGCCTGCCGGGCCATGACGGCTTCGACCGTGAAAACGTTGCCCCTCTCGATGCCCGGAAGCGCGTCGACCGTCGGCAGCGCTTTCTGAAACACCGTTTCCGGGGAATAGGAGCCCGTCGCGACGACGACGACATCAACGTCTGACGGCTCGATATCATCGGCGTCGATGTAAGTGTTGAGGCGAACCTCTACGCCCAATTTTTCCAGTTGCCGCTCATACCAGGCGATGAGATCGAGGATTTGCGCCCGTCGGGGCTGCATGCCGGCCAGGAGGAAGTTTCCGCCGAGCCGGCTCGAGGCTTCGGCGAGCACCACGTGATGGCCGCGCTCGGCGGCAACCCGCGCCGCCTCCAGCCCGGCCGGGCCGCCGCCGATCACCAGCACGCGTTTCGGATCGCCCGTATTGAGAGAGCGGTCGCCATTCCATTCGGCCTCGCGCCCGACGGACGGATTGATCAGGCAACTGATCCAGTAGTCCCGCGACCGGCGGCCCCAGCACATCTGGTTGCACGAGATGCAGCCGCGAATGTCCTCGGGGCGATCCTCGCCCGCTTTCGTCGCCAGATGCGGATCTGCGATCTGGCCGCGCACGATCGAGACGAGATCCGCAGCACCTTCGCCCAGCACCGTCTCCGCGTTTTCCGGGGTCCTGATGTGGCTTTCGGCGATCACGACGGCGTTCTTGACCACGCCCTTCAGGACGGAGGCGAGGTCGGCGCCGAGCTTTTCCGGATGGAGGAAGGTCGGCATCAGCTTGTAGAAATCGAGATAGCCGCCCGAGCCGCAGGTGACATAATCCATAAGGCCCAGTTCGTCGTGCAGCCTTATGATCTCGGCGAGCTCATCGCGCTGGAGGGCAACGTTCACATCCGGTTCGTCGCTGACGGCGAGGCCGATGATGAAGTCGGGGCCGCAGACCTCGCGTATCCGCGTCAGGATCTCCCGCGACATGCGCGTGCGGTTTTCGAGCGAACCGCCCCATTGGTCGTCACGCCGGTTGCACCAGGGAGTCCAGAACTGGTCGACCATGCCGAGATACGCCGCCCAGACTTCGACGCCGTCGAAGCCGGCGTCGCGACATCGCCGCGCGGCCTGGACGAAGCCGTCGATCGTTTCCCAGATTTCCGCCTCGGTCATCGGGTGCGATCCGTCGCTGTCGTGATAGCTGGGCAGGCCGGACGGCGACCAATGCGGATGGAACGAGTTGTCGGAGTCGCCATGCGCCCCGACGTGATAGAGCTGCTGGATTGCGACCGCTCCGTGCCTCTTGATGGCCCCGACCACTTTCTTGAAGTGGGGAACCACCGCGTCATCGGAGTGGCGGAAGTTGCCGCGGGTGAGAACGGCCGCCGCGTGCACGGGCATGGGCTCGACGACGATCATCGCAGCGCCGCCGATCGCCCGCTCCTCATAATAGGCGGCGTGACGCTCGGTGGGCAGACCCTCGACGGCCATGTTGGCGGTATGCGCGCCGAAGACGATCCTGTTCTTCAGCGTGTGCGAGCGCAATCTGAGCGGAGAAAACAGGCGAGGGAATCTTTTCGACATCGCGCAAGTCCGAGCGTGCAGTTGGGTTCTAAATGACAAGGTAGGCCGGCGCCTTTCGCCGGCCGGCTTCTTTCAAGCTGCGGCCTTGTGGCCAGGGTCACCGGAGTTGACCATTGCCGCTGCGAGCTGGCGGAACGTCACGGTGCCGATGGGCTTCCCGGATGGATCGACGACGGTGACGTCCCCTTCGGGTGCGGATGCCAAGATGCGCACGGCCTCCTCGATCGTGATGCCGGCGACTATTTCCGGCCCGCCTGCGGCGTTCGTGGCACCCAGCGGGCTCATGACGGCCTCGACATGGACGACGCGGCCCCGGTTCACCTCCTTGACGAAGTTGGCGACATAGTCGTCGGCCGGGCGCAGCACGATGTCCTGGCTGGTGCCCTGCTGGATGACCTCGCCGTCGCGCAGGATGGCGATCTGGTCGCCGAGTCTGAGCGCTTCGTCGAGGTCGTGGGTGATGAAGACGACCGTCTTCTTGATCTCCTTCTGGAGGTCGAGAAGGACGGACTGCATGTCCATGCGGATCAGCGGATCGAGCGCCGAATAGGCCTCGTCCATGAGCAGCACCGGCGCGTCGTTGGCAAGCGCCCGGGCAAGGCCCACGCGCTGCTGCATGCCGCCGGAGAGCTGGTTCGGGTACTTCTGCTCGAAGCCCTTCAGGCCGACGCGCTCAAGCCACTGCATGGCGGTGTCGATGCTCGTCTTGTGAGATAGGCCCTGGATTTCGAGGCCGAAGATCGTGTTGTCGAGCACGCTGCGGTGGGGAAGCAACGCGAACCTCTGGAACACCATGGCCGTCTGGTGGCGGCGGAACTGGCGCAGGTCGGCGTCTGGCATCTTCACCACGTCGACGCCGTCGACGAGGACCTCGCCGACCGTCGGATCGATCAGGCGGTTGATGTGCCGGATAAGCGTCGACTTGCCGGAGCCGGACAGCCCCATGATAACCTGGATGGAGCCCGACGGCATCTCGATGTTGATGTCCCGCAGGCCGAGCACGTGCCCGTGCTTTTCGTTCAGTTCGGCCTTCGTCAGCCCGTGCTTGACGGCTTCGATGTGAGCTTGCCCGTTGGGTCCGAAAATTTTGTAGAGGTGGCGGATCTTGATTCCGCCAAAGACGTGCTCAGCCATGCGCGATCTCCCGGTGCCTCTGGAGGCGCTTGCCATAGGCCTGGCTGACGCGGTCGAACATGATGGCGATGCCGACGATGGCAAGGCCGTTGAAGATGCCGAGGGTGAAGTACTGGTTGGCGATCGCCTTCAGCACCGGCTGGCCGAGACCCTGTACGCCGATCATCGAGGCGATGACGACCATGGCGAGCGCCATCATGATCGTCTGGTTGATGCCGGCCATGATCGTCGGAAGCGCCAGGGGGAGCTGTACCTTGAAAAGCTTCTGCTTGTTGTCGGCGCCGAAGGCGTCTGCGGCTTCCAGCACGTCCTTGTCGACCAGGCGGATGCCGAGATCGGTCAGCCGGATCATCGGCGGGATGGCGTAGATGACGACGGCGATGAGGCCGGGAACCTTGCCGATGCCGAGCAGCATGACGACGGGGATCAGATAGACAAAGCTCGGCATCGTCTGCATGACGTCGAGTATGGGATTGACGGTCCGCTGCACCCGATCCGAGCGGGACATCAGAATGCCGATCGGAATGCCGATCGCGATGGACAGCACGGTACAGACGAAGATCATCGAGATCGTCCGCATCGTGTCGTCCCACATGTCGAAGTAGCCGATCAGAAGCAGCGTCGCGAGACAGCCGAATATGATGCGGACGCTTCGCGTGGCCGCATAGGCAATGGCCAGGATGAGGAGCGTGATGATGGGCCAGGGGGTCTTCAACATGAACCGCTCGGCGGCGATCAAAAAGTGCTGCAGCGGCGTGAAAGCGCCTTCGATTGCGTCACCGTAGCTGCGTGTGAATCCGCGGAAGCCCTCGTCTATCGCCTTCTTCAGGTTTCGAAGGGCGTTGTCGTCCATGTGCGGAAATTTATAAAACCAATCCATTCGGTTCCCCTTCTCCCAAGAGCCGATCTGTTCTTCTTGTTGTTTCGGCGTGGAAGGCGCGATGTGCCGTGAGCACATCGCACCTTCGTTGGCAGCGCCCTTAGAGCGCGGCTTCGATCTTCGCTGCGGCGTCGGCAGAAACCCACTGCTTCCAGATGTCCGGGTTCTCCTTGAGGAACTGCTTGGCGCCGTCCTCGCCGCTCGCCTGGTTGTCGGTCATCCAGGCCATCAGCTTGGCGATCGTCGCGTTGCTCCAGGAGCGCTTGGTCAGGTAGTCCATGACCTCCGGGCCGGCCTTTTCGGAGAAGGGCTTTGCGACGAGGGTCACGATCGTGTCGACTGGCCATGCGCTCGGCTTCGGGTCGGGGCATTCCGCGACCGTCACGCAACGCTTCCATTCAGCCTCGTCGTAGGGCACGCCGGCCTCGAGCTGGACCATCTCGTACTTGCCGAGCAGGGCGGTCGGTGCCCAATAATAGCCGACCCATCCTTGCTTGCGCTCGTATGCCTTGGCGATGGAACCATCGAGGCCCGCCGCGGAGCCGGTGTCAACGAGCGCCCAGCCTGCCTTTTCCGCATCGAAAGCCTTGTAAAGCTGAGCGGTAACGACGGTGCCGCCCCACCCTTGCGGGCCGTTGTAGATCGCGCCCTTGCTTGGATCTTCGGGAGCGGGGAACAATTCGGGATGCTTCAGGAGATCGGGAATGGTCTTGATGTCGGGATGCGCGTCCGCGAAATACTTCGGGATCCACCAGCCCTGCACGCCGCCATCGGGAAGCGGCGAGCCGACCTGCACGATGCGGCCTTCCTCGGTTCCCTTCTTGACGACGTCGGGCAGGAGGTCGACCCAGGCTTCCGGGGCGATATCCGGCTCGCCCTTTTCCGACATGGACGTGATGGTCGGGACGGTGTCGCCGATGGTGATCTCGGCGTTGCAGCCATAGCCTTCGTTGAGGATGATCTTGTCGAGGTTGGAAATCACCTCGGCGCTCTGCCAGTTCATGCTGGCGATGCTCACGTTTCCGCACTCCGCAGCATTGGCCAGCGACGAACCGGCGATAGTTCCGAGAATGAGGCATGTCGATGCAAGCAAGCTTTTCATTATCGTTCCCTCTGTTTGCGGCTTCTTCTTTCGAGCGGGGTGCCGCTTTGGCCCGCCCTGACGGAGCTACGAGGCCTCCCCCATGCGCACCGATTTCTGGAGTGCCGCCGACAGTCCGCGCGCAACGGCGGTGCTGAAGCCCGCAGCGCGCATCTCCTCGATCGCGGCCGCCGTGGTGCCGCGATAGTCGAGGAAGGTCTTGACCGTGTCGGTGGGACAGTCGTCTCTTTGTTCCAGCAGCCGGCCAGCGCCTACGATCAGCGTGTTGACAGCCCGCTGCGCCACCTGCGGGGCCAGCCCGTGCGCGACGGCGTCGGTCATCATCGCTTCGGCAAGCAGCGCCGGGAAGGCTGGCCCGGAACCGGTCAGGCCGGTGAGGTAGTCGATCTCGGCCTCTGACCGAACCTCATCCTGAATGCCGCACGCATCGAAGACAGCACGTACGATAGCGCGGTCCGCGCCGCCCACCTCCGGGGTGGCGATCCACGGCGTATACGACTTGCGCACCTCGGCGGCGGCATTCGGTAGAGACCGGATCACGCGCCGGGTCTGGTGATGCTTGCAAAGCGCTCCCAGGCGAATGCCGGCCATGACCGAGATGAGGAGCTTGCCTTCTGCGTCGACGTTCAGGCCAGGCCAGTCGGCTGGACGGACGGAGAGGATGACGACGTCCGAGCGATCGGCCAGAGCCTGGTTGTCCGGTGTCCAGAAAGCGCCGGGGAAGCGTTGCGGACATTCCCGGCGATAGGAAAGCGAGAGGTTCTGAGGTTCGACAATGCCGGCGTCCAGCATCGCTGCGGCAATGGCTCCGCCCAGCCAGCCGGCACCGCCGATCACGCCAATCCTCAAGCCCTTGCCTGTTTCCACCGAGACCTCATTTTTTTTGCTTGTAGCCATGGCGGGCGAAGAAGCGGTCGAGTTCTCTCTGCTGGGGAACCTGACCGGTATAAATTGCGATGTATTCCGGGATGCGCTTCGCGCGCAGCGCAAGGTCTTCCTTGGACTGCATGGAGATGTATCCGATCTGGACGAGGTAGGTCGTTCGTGCGCGAACGTCCGCAGGCCCTTCGCCATAGCCAAATCGCATGAACATGCGTGTCAGCGCTTCTATCCTCGTCTGATCAGCGCGCTGAACCTCTTCGAGGATGTCCGGCGATTGCAGCGCCCAACTGCGGACGGCAAACTCGAACTGGGAATCGAAAAGCTCCTTGTTCAGCCAGCAGTCGAAGACGTTCAGCGTCGCTTCGGCAAGCGACTCCGCGTAGGCTTCGGACTGTTTCACAAGATTGCCCGTATTCTTTTCCCTCCAGCGCGCGATGAGCGCACTCAACAGTTCCTCCCGGTCTTTGAAGAACCAGTAGAAGCTAGTCCGGGAGAGATTGAGCCGCTTGGCGAGCGGCAGGATCTTTACCGAATCCACTCCGGATTCGAGCAGGGAGTCATAGGCCGCTTCGAGCCATCCGTCGTGAGAGCCTCGCCAGCCGCTGTCACTCATCGCCTGTTCCATGATTGCCTCCTAGCAAATCCAGCGTGCCGCTACAAGCAAAATGTACAGCCGTGTCAATATTCCGTACCTTCCTGTTTTTGATAATTGACGCGTATGTACATTTCCGTTTAGCCTCACTCAAAGTCCCTTAAGCCGGAGCCGTCGCATGTCGAACGATCCCCTCCTTCAGCCCTTCCAACTGAAGCATTTGACCCTTCGCAACCGTATCATCGTCACGTCGCACGAGCCCGCTTATCCAGAGGATGGCATGCCGAAGGGACGCTACCGAGCCTATACCGTGGAGCGGGCGAGGGGTGGAGTGGCGATGACGATGACGGCCGGCTCCGCGGCGGTCTCGAAGGACAGTCCCCCGGTCTTCAACAACCTGCTCGCCTACAAGGACGAGATCGTTCCGTGGATCCGGGAAATGACCGATGCCGTCCATGAAACAGGCGCGGCGATCATGATTCAGCTCACCCACCTCGGCCGCCGCACACGCTGGGACAAAGGCGACTGGTTGCCGGTGGTCGCACCGTCCCATCACCGCGAGGCGGCGCACCGGGCCTTCCCGAAAAAGCTGGAAGACTGGGATATCGAACGCATCATCAAGGATTTCGCCGACGCGGCCGAGCGCATGAAGGCGGGCGGCATGGACGGCGTCGAACTGGAGGCCTATGGCCACCTGATCGACCAGTTCACGTCGCCGCTGACGAACGAGCTCGATGGCCCGTATGGCGGCGGACTGGAAAACCGCATGCGCTTCTGTCTCGACGTGTTCAGGGCGATCCGCAAGAGGGTCGGCGACGACTTCATCCTGGGCGTTCGCTATACCGCCGACGAATGTCTGCCCGGTGGAACCGGAAAGACCGAGGGCATCGAGATTTCAAAACGCCTGCGGGACAGCGGCCTGATCGACTATCTCAACGTCATCCGCGGCCATATCGACACGGACCCCGGCCTCACCGACGTCATCCCGATCCAGGGCATGGCCAGCGCGCCGCATCTCGATTTCGCCGGTGAGGTTCGCGCGGCCACGAACTTCCCCACCTTCCATGCGGCAAAGATTCAGGACGTCGCGACGGCGCGTCACGCCATTGCCGCCGGCAAGGTCGACATGGTCGGCATGACCCGCGCCCACATGACCGACCCGCACATCGTGCGCAAGATCATGGAAAAGCGAGAGGACGACATCCGCCCCTGCGTCGGGGCGAACTACTGTCTCGACCGCATCTATCAGGGCGGCCTGGCCTTCTGCATCCACAACGCGGCCACCGGCCGCGAGGAGACGATGCCGCACGAAATCCCAAAGGCCGATGTGCGCAAGAAGGTGGTGATCGTCGGCGCTGGCCCGGCCGGGCTTGAGGCCGCGCGTGTTTCCGCCGAGCGCGGCCACGAGGTCGTGGTAATCGAGGCGGCGGACAAACCCGGCGGCCAAATTCGACTCACGGCGCAGAGCGAGCGCCGGCGCGAAATGATCAGCATCATCGACTGGCGCATGGGCCAGTGCGAGAAGCTGGGCGTCACCTTCCGCTTCAACACCTGGGCGGACGCCGCCACGGTCACGGCAGAAAATGCAGACGTCGTGATCATCGCGACCGGCGGCCTGCCGCATACTGAGGTTCTGTCGAAGGGCAACGAACTCGTCGTCTCGTCCTGGGACATCATCTCCGGCGACGTGAAGCCCGGGTCGAACGTGCTCGTCTATGACGACGCCGGCGACCATGCCGGCCTCCAGGCGGCCGAATTCATCGCCAGGGCCGGCGGTAAGGTCGAGATCATGACGCCGGATCGCTCCTTTGCGCCGGAAGTCATGGCGATGAACCTCGTTCCCTACATGCGCTCGCTGCAGAAGCTCGACACGACCTTCACCGTCACCTATCGGCTCGAGTCGGCGGAAAAGAGCGGCAACCAACTCATTGCTCACGTCGGCAGCGACTACGGCGGCGTCGCCAAGCAGCGCGCGGTCGACCAGATCGTCGTCAACCACGGCACCATTCCGCTGGACGACCTTTATTTCGAGCTGAAGCCGGGATCGAAGAACCTTGGGGAAGTCTCCTACGACGAACTGATTTCGGGTGAACCGCAGACTGTCGAGCGCAACCCGGAAGGCACCTACCAGCTCTTCCGGATCGGCGATGCGGTCGCCGCCCGCAACACGCATGCGGCCATCTACGATGCGCTGCGCCTTGCCAAGGATATCTGACGATGGCGCGGAGCGAAGCATTGCAGAAGTTCCTCGACGCGGCGCTTGCCGCGTACGACAGTTTCGCGCACGACCCACAGTCGCGGCGATCCATCACGCAGATTTTCGCTGGTCTGGAGACGCCGCAGCCGGAGCAATCGAACATTGGAAAGCGGCTTCCGGTTTGCGACCGCTACCTCGAAAGCACTCTTGCGACGAAGACCGGACACGCGTCCCTTGATGTCCTGGTCGAACGCTTCAAGGCGCTCGAACCACTCTTGGAATGGGAACAGCGCGAGACGCATGGCATCACTGCCAGCGAGAACTTCCCGGACAGTCACGCCAATGCGCTGATCGTTGGACCGGGCGGCCTTGAGGATCGCAAGGACATCTGGCTGGGCGCGACCCTGATGGCGCCGAACGTTCGCTATCCGGATCACGACCATGCGCCGGAGGAAACCTATCTGGTCCTGTCCGATGGCGAGTTCATGCACGGCGATTCCGATTGGTTTTCTCCCGGCATCGGCGGGTCGTTCTACAACCCGCCGGGCATCAGGCATGCGATGCGCTCGAAAGAGCGCCCGTTGTTTGCCTTCTGGGCCCTGCTGCCCGACCAGTCGAGGCAATGACAAGACGAACACACTGTCGGATCCGCCAGTCCGCCGCGTTCAGTCGATGATGTGGTATCCCCCATCGATATAGAGGGTCTCCCCCGTGATGAGCCGGGCGGCGTCGTGCGCGAGGAAGGCGGTTGCCATGCCGACGTCATCGATGCTCACCAGGCTGCGGGCCGGTGCGGTTTCCTGCGCCTTGTGCAGCAGTTCATCGAACTGCGGAATGCCGGAGGCGGCGCGTGTTGCGAGCGGCCCCGGAGAAATGGCGTGCACGCGGATGCCTTTCGGGCCGAGTTCTGCCGCCAGGTAGCGCACCGAACTTTCCAGGGCGGCCTTGGCGACGCCCATGATATTGTAGTTCTTCACCACCATCTGGCTGCCGTAGTAGGTCATGGTGAACAGCGTGCCGCCGTTTTTCATCAGCGGCTCCGCCAGGTGAGCCATGCGCAGGAACGACCAGCACGATATCTCCATCGTCGTGAGAAAGCCGTCGCGCGGGACGTCGACGACGCGTCCCTGCAGCGTGTCTTTCGGCGCGAAGGCGATGGAATGGACGAGAAAATCGATCTCGCCCCATTGCTTTTCGATGCGGTCGAAGACTGCCTCCATCTGCCCCGGCACGGCGACGTCGAGCGGCATCACGATCGGTGCCTCCAATTCACTCGCCAGCGGTTCGACATACGGCTTGGCCTTGTCGTTCAGGTAGGTGACGGCAAGCTCTGCGCCGAGCGCCCTGAACGCCCGGGCACAGCCCCAGGCGATCGACTGGTCGTTGGCGATGCCGACGATCAGGCCCTTCTTGCCCGCCAACAATTTTGCCTGCACGTGTGGGATCATCTGCGCCTCACCGTTCGAGAATTGCCAGGGTGCCATGCGGCACGTGCGAACTGCAACCTTATCAGCCGAGCAGTGCCAGCGTGTGGCGGGCGACCATCAGTTCCTCGTCGGTCGGGACGACAAGGAGGCGCACCTTGCTGTCCGGCTCGGAGACATCGAGCTCGCCGGCGGTGTTCCTGGCCGGATCGATCCGGGCGCCGAGCCACTCGAGCCTTGCTGCGATCCGCGCGCGCATCGCGGGCGAGTTTTCGCCGATGCCGGCCGTGAAGACGAAGGCATCCAGGCCGCCGAGCGAGGCGGCAAGCGATCCGGCATGCAGGCCGATGCGATGAACAAAATGATCAAGGGCAAAGGCCGCGCGAGGATCCTTGCTCTCGAGAAGCATCCGCACGTCGTTGCTGACCCCGGACAAGCCTTTCAGGCCCGAGTCCTTGTAGAGGAGGTCCTGCACTTCCTGCGCTGTCATTCCCCGTTGTTGGAGCAGGTAGAGAATGACGCCCGGATCGATCTGCCCGCAGCGCGTTCCCATCGGCAATCCGTCAAGAGCGGTAAAGCCCAGCGTGCTCTCGATGCTCTTGCCGCCGGAGATCGCGCACATCGAAGCGCCGCTGCCGAGATGCGCCACGATCACCCGGCCGCCGGCGATGTCCGGCGCCACCTCACGCAGCTTCCCCGCAACGTATTCGTACGACAGACCGTGGAAGCCATAGCGCCGGACGCCCTCGGAATAGAAGCGCTCGGGGATCGCGTAGTGGCTCGCCACCGGGCTGTGTTCCCGATGGAACGAGGTGTCGAAGCAGGCGACCTGTGGCAGGTCGGGTCGGCGCTCAAGGATTACGCGGATCGGTGCAAGGTTGTTCGGCTGATGCAGCGGCGCGAGCGGCACGTAGCGCTCCAGCCTGGTCAGGACGTCCTCGTCGATCAGCACCGGCCGGTCGTAGTCCGGCCCACCGTGGACGACCCGGTGGCCGACCGCAGCAAGGCGGCCCTCATGGTGCTCGCGAAGCCAGGCGCCGACAGCCCGCATGGCGGTGGGCAGGTCGGGCACGTCGGATTGCGCATGGGTTTGATCGGCGAGAACCTGTCCGTCGCTGCCCTTGATGCGCAACCGGGGCGCCGTACCGATGCCCTCCAACTGGCCACGCAGCAGTTTTTTCAAGTCATCGCCGATGGCGAAGACCTCGAATTTCAGACTGGATGAACCCGCATTGACGACGAGGATAGTGTCCATGAGCGTCACCCGTTCTTGACGGCGGCGGCGCGCAGGCGCGCGGCGGCGAGCAGGACGGCAACCGCGCAGGAGGCCAGGCGAGTGCGAACCGAGTCCGCCCGCGACGTTAGGACGATCGGCACCCGCGCACCGAGAACGATGCCGGCCGCATCGGCCCGGGCGAGAAACGTCAGGTTCTTTGCCAGCATGTTGCCGGCCTCCAGATTGGGCACGACGAGAATCTGCGCACGACCCGCGACCGGCGAGGTGATTCCCTTGATCTTCGCCGCGTCCGGGTCGATTGCGTTGTCGAAGGCGAGCGGCCCGTCCAGAAGTCCTCCGGTGATCTGCCCGCGCTCGGCCATCTTGCAGAGCGCTGCCGCATCGATTGTGGAGGGGATTTTCGAGGTGACCGTCTCGACGGCGGAGAGGATCGCCACACGCGGCGTCCCGAGGCCGACCTGGACGAAAAGGTCGATCGCGTTCTGGACGATATCGCGCTTGGCATCGAGGTCGGGGGCGATGTTGATCGCCGCATCCGTGACGAAAAGCGTTTCGGAATAGGTCGGCACGTCCATGACGAAGACATGGCTTATCCGCCGTTCGGTGCGCAGTCCCGTGGTCGACGAGGTAACGGCGCGCATCAGTTCGTCGGTGTGCAGACTGCCCTTCATCAGCAGTTCGCCCTTTGCCTCGCGGATCATCTCCACGGCCTTGGCCGCCGCGGCATCGCTATGCGGCACGTCGACGATCTCGTAGGCGTTGATGTCGAGGCCGTGCGCCTTCGCTACCGCGTCGATCTTGTGAGCCGGGCCGACGAACGTCGGTACGATCAGGTCCGCCTCGGTGGCCTCGATCGCGCCGCGTAGCGACGTCTCGTCGCAAGGGTGGACGACAATCATCTTGGCGGAGGGCGATTGCTTCGCGCGTGCGATCAGGCGCTCGTATTTTTCGTGCGTGCCCTGCTGTGGGGGACTGCCGATTTCCGTCATGGGTTCGATCCCCTTCCCGTTGTTCCTATTCGCGCTTTTGCCGCAGCCACCGGTCTGGACGTCCGGCCATTCAATGCCGGACCATCTTCACGCGTGGTGCCTTGGCGGCCGACGATGGCTCGACGGCCGTTAGCTTGCCGTCGGGCAGGAACAGCCGCGCGATCGTCTGCCAGCGCTGTTCTGCCTCCCCGGTCAGTTCGCCGCGTGCGGTGATGATCTCCTGCAAGGCGGTCAGGCCTTTCCGGCACAGTTCCGGATCGGCCGGCAACAGTTTGGGAATCGCCGCAAGCGCTCTTTGCTCGTCGATCAGCAGCATCAGGAACTGGTCGCGGATGAGGGATTTGAATTCGCCGAGCGTCAAATGGGGCTGGCCGTCTTTTGCGGCGCGCAGGCGGCGGATGGCGGCGAAGCCGCGTTCGTCCGCGCTGCCACGCGCCATCGACACGTAGAGCAGCGCGCGCGCCAGGCACTCGCGCATTCCCCCTTCGTCGATACGCCCCTTCAGTTCCTGCCGGCGCGACTGAAGGATCGTTCGGTGCAAGCCCGTCTTGCCGGCCTTTCGCTGCGGCGCATTGCTGGCGGGGTCAATGCCGACTGAAGCTTGCAGCAGCGGCGAGCCGTATACGGAGAGGAACGTCGCTTCCGACGCGGTTTCCACCCATCGCCGCCAGGCGTCGAGACCGGCGACGATCTGACGAGAGGCGACCTGTTCGAGGCCAAGCAACGGATTGTCGGCAGAAACGGGCCGGCGTTCGCTTTCAGCCTGCTCGGCCAGATCAGCCACGGCCGCCATCAGCGGGTTGGCATCGGAGAAGACCTCGTATTGAAGCCGCAGGGGGTGAAGCTTGCGCAGCCACTCGCCATATCCGTCCGGCAAGAGATCGCGCAGGAACGGCTGCACGAACGTTTGATAGAGGGCCAGATTGGTCTCGGAAATCCTCGCTGCGGTCGCAAAGCGGCGATCATCGGCGGCGTCGTTGCCGCCGAGCGCCCGGACGTCGTCGAGCGTCCGCGCCTCGCACCGCATGATCCAGTCGCCCGTCACCAGTTCGCCACCCGCGGTGTCATCGGCCCTCGGCTCGAAGATTGCCTCGTACAGGCCGGGCGGCAAGGCATCGATCAGGTCGATGTTGTCGGCGAATTCTCCATGTTCCTTGCGCGCGACGCCGCCCGACACGAAGATGCCGAGATGGCCGACGCTTTCGTGCACGGTATAGACGATGGTCTGTCCGTAGGCACGGATCTCGTCGACGTCGTCATAGAGATCGAGGAGCCAGTCGAGCGCCTGTTGCGGCGGGGTGATGTTGTCGCCCTTCGAGCAGAATACGACGATCGGCGCCCGGATGTTCCGCAGATCGATCGTCGCCCCGTCGGACGTCTTGATCTCGGCGGCTGCCAGCTTGTTGCCGACAAAAAGCTCGTCGACGATGAACTGGATCTCTTCGGCGTTGAGATTGACGTGACCGCCCCACCACTGTTCAAAGCCGAGATAGCGCGGCGCCTCCGTGTCGATCTTGGAGTAGAGGTTGTACTGCTTGGTCCAGAGGGTATTGGCCGGGTTCTGGTTCTCGAAGTTCTGCACCAGCCAGGCGCCGTCGAACTTGCCCTGGCCAATGTCGCTCAGCAGCGCGGTCAGCCAGCTGCCGCCCAGCAGACCGCCGCTGTAGCGCATCGGATACTGGCCGTGCACCCCCGCCCAGTAGGAAAGCGGCGCCCCCGCAATGATGATCGACCCGAAGAGCTCGGGGCGAAGTGCCGCGAGAATCATCACCGCCCAGCCGGCCTGGCAATTGCCGATGACACAGGGCTTGGCGTCCGCATCCGGATGCAGCGCAATGACCCTCTCCAGGAAGATCGCCTCTGCCCTGGTGACGTCCTCGATCGTCTGGCCAGGAACCGGTTCCGGAAGGAAGCCGATGAAGTAGCACGGGTGACCGGCGCGCAGGGCGACACCAATCTCGCTGTCGGCCTTGAAGCCACCGATGCCCGGACCGTGTCCGGCCCTAGGGTCGACGACCACGAACGGGCGGCGGGTCTCATCCACCTCCGTGCCCTCGGGTGGCACGATCCGCACGAGACCATAGTTGACGGGCCGCTCCAATGTACGGCCATCGATCAGGATTTCCGGCGTATAGCTTAGAACATGTGGCGCTGTCTCAGCGGCGTGGGTGCGGTACTGATTGCCACGCTGGCGCATGACATCCCAAAACAGAACACTTCGCTGCGTTGCGTCCAGGAAGTAGTCGAATGCGGCCCCCCACGGGCCGAACTGGGAAGACAGTTCACCTTTGGCCTGCGTCGTTGAAGGACTGTTCATGCGTTGCTCCTTCATTCGCGCTTTGGTTACCGCGCCGTGTTGCGGCAACCATGCTGTAAGTAGATGTAATTCTCCAATAGCCGTGGCGAGGCCCGTCTGTCTTCCAGACAGAGCATATGCTCACGGGCCGGTATTCGATTGAAATCCTAGCATCGGTCCATAGCGCAGGTGTGCAAAGAATTTATGGCAATGACGCATTTTTTTGCCTCTTTCTCAAGGTCGGCGCGGCCACTCAGTCTTCGGATTTAATTGGTCGGGTTCACCTACTGGGCAAGCGCGGTTGGTAGCACCGGTTTACTTGCCAAGCTGAAACTGAGAGAAGAAGCGCGTTTATAGGAATGCGGAAATCACATGATGACCAGCGTGGGCGCCTACGTCGGCCTGTTTCTCACGGCCTTCGGGGCCGCGACCGTGCTGCCGTTTCAGTCCGAGCCCGTCCTGGTCGGTCTTCTGGTGTCGGGACAGTTCTCCGTTCCCAGCCTCGTTTTGGTGGCAAGCATCGGCAACATAGCCGGTGCGGTGTGCAACTGGATCCTCGGACGGTTCATCGATCGGTTCGGTGACAGAACGTGGTTCCCCGCAAAACGGTCTTCGCTCGACAGGGCGGGCAAATGGTATCGGCGGTATGGCCGCTGGTCACTGCTGCTGTCGTGGATGCCGTTGTTCGGTGACGCGCTGACCGTCTTTGCAGGCGTTCTGAGAGAGCCGCTGTGGTCTTTTCTGCTGCTGGTGGCCGTTGCAAAGACGGGCCGCTACGTTGCCCTGGCCGCGGCGACGGTCGGGGCCCAGTCTGCGCTTGGCTATTGAAGCACGTCTCCCAAGGGGGGAGCCAACCAGGTTGCGGCCGTGCGTCGCAATGCGCGCAGCCCGCTTCCAACCGCCGCCGCCGCGTGCCATTCTGCACCCATGTCTGCAATTGCGGTGTTCCGACGACTCTACTTTCTGCTGGCTTTGCTCGGGATCGTGTTCGCTCCCGTGTATGCGGCTGCGGCCGCGCCGGCAATCACGGGCACGTTCGGGGCACATCAAGGTGTGATGCCCGGAATGGAATCCGGCATGGACAAGGACGACTGCTGCCGCAGCGAACTGCCGGCACAGACGCGCGATTGCGGCGGCCTCTGCCCTCAGGCGTTGACCTGCTATTCGTCCGCCATAGCCTGCGAGAACTCGCCGAACTCTCTTGTCCGGCGCGTGCCGCGTGCAGTTTTGCATGGCCCGCTGCGCGACGACCAACGACCGTCGGCCCTCGTTGAGCCGCCCACGCAGCCTCCCAAGGCCTGACCAAACACCTCGAGAAATGTCGACAGCGTCCCCGCGCAGGATATCGTGCAGACCAGCCGGACCTCGGATTCGACGGACAAGGCAGACTTCGGTTGGCGTCAGGTGGATTCTGTCGATCGGCTATATCTCCGAAACAGGATGGAGAAAGACAATGAAGAGAAGACAATTCCTCTGGTCCGTCGCCGCGGCCAGCGCGATCGCAATAGCTGGATCAGCACGCGCTGCCGCCGAAAGTATCCTGGTCTACAAGGACCCGAACTGCGGTTGTTGCCAGGCCTGGGCAGACGCGATGACGGCAGCCGGGTTCTCGGTGAAGATCGTAAATGTCGACGATCTCGACGCGATCAAGCAACGGTTTGCGATTCCAGCGCAGCTGCAGGGCTGCCACACCGCGATTGTCGCGGGGTACTATCTCGAGGGCCATGTCCCTCTCGAAGCCGTCACCCGTCTCCTCGCCGAACGTCCCGCCGTAGCCGGGCTTGCGGTGCCTGGAATGCCGAGCGGATCGCTGGGCATGGGCGATGATCCCGGTGCCAACTATGACGTCCTGGCAGTCGCCAAGGACGGATCGAGCAAGGTCTACCAGCAAGTCCGACCGAGAGCCTGACGATCCGCACACGCGGACAGCGCTGCCGGCGGTTGGATCCCGCCGGCGGCGTGATGATAGAGGCGTCACATTCTTCAACGAAAACGTGCTTATCCAATGAAAAACGACAACGGGGATGCGACCAGGCCTATTGCTGCTTGTCGGTGGCGTTGAACATGGCCACGGTGAAACTACGCAAGACCTGCGCAAGGACGCGATTGCAGATTTCACTGCACGGGCTGCAGCCGGACTGAAGCGATCTTGACGGGACGGTCATGGCGGTAAGCCAACATTTCGCGCTTATGACGGGCGACACGAGCTGGTAGGGGAGTCGGCAAGGAAATGACGGACATCAGAAATGAACCCAGCCATGAAGCCGAGGCGATAGGTGCGTTGCTTCGCGACAACTATGGCATGGCGGGTGAGATTACGGCCCTTCCTGGAGAACACGATCTCAACTACCGCGTCCGCTCGGCGAGCGGTGAGGCGTTCCTGCTCAAGCTGCATGCTCCAGGCGCGCCCCTTGAGCTGGCAATGCAAATGGCCGTCCTCGATCATCTTGTACGTGTCGCGCCGGATCTGCCGGTCTCGCGCACGCTGCCCGACATGAACGGCGCCGCGATCTCGACAGCGCATGTGCGCGGCGAGCGGGTAGCGCGCCTGCTGACGTGGCTGCCCGGTGAGGTCTGGTCGCGCTCGGCGGCGCGTGGCGATGAGAGCATCGAAACGCTCGGTCGTCTGCTCGGCGAACTGGACCGCAGTCTCGAGAGCTTCAACCATCCCGGTGCCGTTCGCCACTACGCCTGGGATATCGGGCGTGCCGGGATGCATCTGGAGAACGTCGGTCTCATCGAGGACGCCGAAAGGCGCGAGGCCTCCCGCGTCATCCTTAACCGCTTCACCACGGATGTGCTTCCGCGCCTCGAAACCTGCCCCCGACAAATCATCCACAACGACGCCAACGACTACAACGTGCTGCTCGATGGCGAGGGGTGCGTCAGCGGCCTGCTCGATTTCGGCGACATGGTCGAGACGTGGCGGGTGATCGAGATCGCCGTCGCCGGTGCCTATGCGCTGATCGGCACGGCCGACCCGGTCGAGACGATCGGTCGGCTCGCTGCGGCCTATCACGCGGTCAACCCTATCAGCGAGGTCGAGGCGGAGCTGATCTTCGATCTCGTCTGCACGCGCTACGCGGTCAGCATGTGCATGGCCGCCCGGCAGATCCGCGACAATCCCGAAAACACCTACCTGCTGGTCAGCCAGGACGACGTGTGGCGCGAACTGCAGCGGCTGCAGCGTGAGAACCGCTCGATAGCCATTGCCCGCATTCGCGACGCCTGCGGCTTCGCGCCGATTGCGCACGCGCCGCGCGTCGAGCGCTGGCTGGAGCGCAACGCGCATGCGTTCTCCCCGGTCGTGCGCCCCGTGGTCGCCAAGCCGACGGTGCTTGCTTTGGACCTGACGGCCCACGGCCCGGATGCGCAGGCCTGGGCGAGCCTCGACGCCGCCGGCGCCGAGGCGCTGGTCGATCAGCGTGTGGCCGAGCATGGGGCCGATTTCGCGATCGGCCTCTACGGCGAGGACCGCGTCATCTACAAGGGTGACGCCTTCGAGACAGCATCGCCCGGCGCGCGCCGGACGGTGCATCTTGGCGTCGATATCTTCGCGCCGGCCCATGAGCCCGTGCATGCGCCGTTCTCCGGAAAGGTCGCCTTCATTTATGACGACGCGGTTCCCTTCGGCTTCGGCCCGACGGTCCTGCTCGAGCATCAAACGGACGGGGGCGACGTCTTCTGGACGCTCTACGGCCACCTTTCGCGCGAAAGCGTCGCAAAACTGTCGATCGGCCAGGCCATAGCCGCCGGTGTGGCGTTCTGCGCCTTCGGTGCGGCCTCGGAAAACGGCAACTGGTCGCCGCACCTCCACTTCCAGATCGTCACCGACCACCTCGGCCTTGAGGCGCGGATGCACGGCGTTGGCGTACGCAACCATTGGCAGGTCTGGCGCGCCATCAGCCCGGATCCAAGCGTCATCCTCGGCTATTCCGTGCCCGCCTCGGTGATCGTCGCGCGCGACAAGGCGTTCCTCGTCCGCGAGCGCCATCGCCGCATCGGCCGTTCGCTCAGCATCGCCTATTCCGACGCCCCATTGAAAATCGTCGGCGGCGAGGGGACCTACCTGATCGACGAGGATGGCACGCGCTGGCTCGACATGGTCAACAACGTCTGCCACGTCGGTCATTGCCATCCACGCGTCGTCAAGGCGGCGCAAACGCAGGCGGCAAGGCTCAACACCAATTCGCGCTACCTGCACGATTCACTGGTCGAATATTCGCGGCGGCTGGCGGCGCTGTTCCCGGATCCGCTCAATGTCTGCTTCTTCGTCAACTCGGGCAGCGAGGCGAACGATCTGGCGATCCGGCTGGCGCGCGCCTACACCGGCAATCGCGACATCATCACCGTCGACCACGCCTATCACGGCCATCTCTCCAGCCTCATCGACGTCAGCCCCTACAAGTTCGCCGGCAAGGGCGGGGAGGGGAGGCCGGCGCATGTGCGGGTCGCCGAAATGCCTGACCTCTATCGCGGCCGCTTCCGCTACGGCGACGAACACGCCGGGCGCGAATATGCCGACGACGTGCGCAGCCAGATGGCGGCACTCGCAGCGGAGGGGCGCCGGCCGGCGCTGTTCTTCAGCGAGGGCATCCTCGGCACCGGCGGGCAGCTGACTCTGCCGGCCGGCTATCTGAAGGAGGCCTATGCCCATGTGCGCGCCGCCGGCGGGCTGTGCCTGGCCGACGAGGTGCAGGTCGGCTTTGGCCGGGTCGGCAGCCACATGTGGGCGCACGAGACGCAAGGGGTGGTGCCGGACATCGTCACCATGGGCAAGCCGATCGGCAACGGCCACCCGATGGCCGCGGTCGTGACAACGGAAGCCGTCGCTGCGGCCTTCGCGAACGGCATGGAATACTTCAATACATTCGGCGGCAATCCCGTCTCGGCCGAGATCGGCCTTGCGGTGCTCGACGTGATCCGCGACGAGCGGCTGATGCACCACTGCCACGTCGTCGGCGACCGGCTGATGGACGGTGCCCGGGAACTGGCCAAGCGTCACCCGATCATCGGCGACGTGCGCGGCCACGGCCTCTTCAACGGTATCGAGTTGGTGCGCGACCGCGAGACGCTGGAACCGGCGGCAGGCGAACTCGAACTCGTCATCGCGCAGATGAAGCAGAGGCACCGCATCCTCCTGAGCAGCGAGGGTCCTCACCACAACGTGCTGAAGATCAAGCCGCCGGCGCCGTTCAGCACTGAGGACTGCGATTATTTCCTCAACGCGCTCGACGACACGCTCGCCACCTTGAGCTACTGACAAGAACGACGATGCGTCCGGATTGGGCCGGACGCATCGTGGTGCAGCTAGCCCCTGAAAAGGCGTGCTGCATCCGTCTCGCGGGTCAAGGCGCCGAAGGTATTGACGTCGGCAGATGTTGGGGCGCTGCGGTGCTCTACCGCGTCATGCGCCCGTATTGGCGCATCACATCGGCCAGCAGATCGTGCGGAATCGCCTCGATCCGAAAGCGGTCATGGACGGTTCCGCCCAGCGTTTCGGCCGCCAGCATGGCATTGACGATCGCCTCGTCGACGCTGTCGACCGCCGCCAGGTAGACCGCGTCTAGTTGTTCGTCGTTGATGATCTCGAGCGTGAGGAGCGGCGGCGCGCGGTGGGCCATCGGTTGCGGATTGGCCGTGGAAAAGGCCAGGAAGATATCGCCGGAACTGTTGCCGCCAGGCGTGCCGTTGCGGCCGATGCCGATCGAAGCGCGGCGCGCCAGCCGCTTCAACTGGTGGGGTGCCATAGGCAGGTCAGTGGCGATGACGACGATGATCGAGCCGCGCTCCTGCATCTGGCTCTGCGGAGTTCCGTCGCGCATGTGCTGTCCGACGGGAACGCCGCAGATCGTCAGCCAGTCGCGCTGGCCGTGATTGGCCTGGACCAGCGTCCCGATCGTGTAGTCCTTCCCGCCAAGGGAGACGATGCGTGACGCGGTGCCCGTGCCGCCCTTGAAGCCGTAGGTGATCATGCCGGTGCCGCCGCCGCAGTTTCCTTCCTGCACCGGGCCGGAGGCCAGGCTCTCAAGGGCGGCAAACACGTCGGTCTCGGTCAATGGCAGGCCGTTGATGTCGTTGAGGACGCCGTCGTAGGTCTCGGCAATCACCGGCATCAGCCAGAGGAAATCATCGCTGTCGTAAGTCGAGGCATAGCGCTCGAGCATCCATTTGACCGTTGCGTGATGGGTCATGCCGACGGCGTGGGTGTTGGAGATCATCACCGGTCCCAGGAAAGTGCCGCCATCCTCGATCCAGTGGGTTCCCGTCATCTCCCCATTGCCGTTGAAGCGATGGACGCCGGCATAGACGGGCACCGGAACTGGCGAAGCGGCATGGGGCATGATCGCCGTGACGCCGGTGCGGACGGGGCGCTTGCGGCCCGGCCGGGGCGTGTCCTCGACAAGCGTGCGGAAACCGACTTCGATGCCGGTGACGTCGGTTATGGCGTTGAATTCGCCCGTTCGGCCGGAGAAGGGCAGGCCGAAGGCGCGGGCGCGAGGCTTGGAGCTTTGCAGATCTTTGTGGGTCATGGTCATTTCTGTCGGAAATGGGGATCAGAGCACCAGTATTGCCCGGAAATCATTAACGTTGGTGCCGGTCGGCCCGGTATGGAAAATGTCACCGATCGCCTCAAAGGCGGTGAACGCATCGTGGCCGAGCAGCCGTGCGCGCGGATCCTCGCCCGCGGCGCGCATGCGGGCGATCGTGCCGCCATCGGCAAACGCCCCGGCGTTGTTCTCCGAGCCATCCCGGCCGTCGGTGTCGGCGGCAAGGGCGTGGATGTCGGCAAGGCCGTCGATGGCAGCGGCGAAGGCCAGCAGGAACTCGCTATTGCGCCCGCCCTTGCCGTGGCCCTCGTCGCGGATGGTCACGGTCGTCTCGCCGCCGGAGAGGATCAGCACCGGCGTGTTGAAGGGGCGGTTGCGAGTGCGCACTTCGCGGGCGAGCGCCGCGTGCATCAGGCCGATGTCGCGCGCTTCGCCCTCGATGGAATCGGACAGGATGACGGTCTCGATCCCCGCGGCGTGGGCGCGCTCAGCCGCGGCTTCCAGCGAGACGCGGGCGGAGGCGATGACGTGATGCTCGTGATTGCCAAAGGCCGGATCATCAGGACCGGGGGCGGCCGCGGCGTCGGACGCCAGGTGCGCCATCACCCGCTCGGGCAGGTTCATCCGGTACTGGCGGACGATTTGCAGCGCATCCGTCGGCGCCGAGCCGTCCGGAACGGTCGGGCCGGAGGCGACATGGGCCGGGTTGTCGCCGGGGATGTCGGAGACGATCAGGCTGACTACCCTGGCCGGTGCGGCGGCGTAGGCAAGCCGGCCGCCCTTGATGCGTGAGACGTGCTTGCGCACCACGTTCATCGCCGAAATCGGCGCGCCGGAGGCCAGCAGCGTGCGATTGACGGCAACCTCGTCCTCAAGCGTGAGGTTGCCTGCCGGCGCCGGCAGCAGCGAGGAGCCACCGCCGGAGACCAGCGCGATGACGAGATCGTCCGCCGTCAGCCCGCCGACCGCTCCCAACAGTCGATCCGATGCGCCAAGACCCGCCGCATCCGGCACCGGGTGGGCAGCCTGCAGCACCTCGATCCTGCGGCAGGTCGCCATCGGCCCGTGCTGGGCGACGACAACGCCTTCAAGAGGCCCGTCCCACAGGCTCTCCAGCGCCGCCGCCATCTGGCTTGCCGCCTTGCCGGCGCCGACGACGACCGTGCGGCCCTTCGGCTTTTCGGGCAGATGCGCGCGGATGGCGGCGAGCGGGTCGGCAGCCTTGACGGCCTCGTGAAACAGGGACGCCAGGTAGGCGCGGGGATCATCGATCATGCGTGATCAATCCTCGGTCTCGAGGTCATAGACAAGGATGCCGCGCGCACCATCGAGCGCGGCGGCCACGATCTTGGCCCCCGTCTTCCGGTGCTCTTCGTCGGCGAGATAGGCGTCGCGGGCGAAGCTGTCGTCGAAATCGACGATGAAGCCGTCGGAAAAGCCCTTGTCCATGCCCGCTTCCGGGCTGACATTCGTACCGACGTGAACGGCGAGCAGGCCGGGCAGGCGGCCCTTCAGCGCGGCGATCTCGTCGAAGATTTCCGCCTTCTGGGCCTGCGAAATGGTGGGCTTGAAGCGGATGAAGACGCAGTGCCGGATCAAGGCGGGCTCCTATCGGATATCGGCACGGGCGCGCGGCCGCGTGTCGTTTCGTTCGTGGGCGAAAATCTGCGGCGAAAGCGGTTGAAAGTCACGGATTATGTCAGCCCCCTTCTCTCCGATCATGATCGTTGGGGCATTGGTGTTGCAGGAAGGCACGCGCGGCATGACCGAGGAGTCGCAGACGCGAAGGCCTTCCAGTCCATGCACCCTCAGATCGAGACCGACGACGGCATCCGCTCCGGTGCCCATCTTGCAGGTGCCGACGGGATGGTGGTCGGTTTTGGCAGTGGCGCAACCGTAGTCGAACAGGTCGTCGTCGGTGAGGTATTTCGGCCCCGGCAGCCGTTCGGCAAGCACATAGGGCTTTAGCGCCGCCTGCTGCATGATATCGCGGGCGATCTTCAGCCCCTCGATCGACATCTTGAGATCATGCGGATCCTCCCAGTAGTTCGGGTCGATCAGCGGGCTTGCGGCCGGGTCGGCGGAGGAGAGCCGGACGGTGCCGCGCGAGCGGGGGTGCAGATAGGCCGAATTCAGCGTCACGCCGGCATTCTTCAGCCTTTCCACGCCCGCCTCGATGCCCGAGCCGAGGCCGAGATGGAACTGGATATCCGGCGAACGGGCCTCCGGATCGGCATACCAGAAGCCGCCGGTCTCGAAGAGCGAGGAGGCGACGGGGCCGGAGCGGAACAGCACGTATTGCAGCCCGGCCCAGAGCGTGCGGTGGAGCTTGGCCACGTTGTCATAGGTATGGTCGCCGGTGCATTCGCTGATTACGAACAGGTCAAGGTGGTCCTGCAGGTTGGAGCCGACGCCGGCAAGGTCGTGCTTCACCTCGACGCCGACCGATTTCAGGTGATCGGCCGGGCCGATGCCGGACTGCAGAAGCAGCTTCGGCGAGCCGATCGCGCCGGAGGTGACGAGCACCTCGCGTTCCGCCCGGATCGTCTCGATGCCGCGCGCGGTCACGACCTCGACGCCGACGGCGCGGCTGCCCTCAAGCACGATGCGGGCGACGCGGGCGCCGGTGCGGATCGTCAGGTTCTTGCGGCTCTTGATCGGCGAGAGATAGGCGAGCGAGGCCGAGGAGCGGCGGCGGTTGCGCTGGGTGAGCTGGTAGAAGCCGACGCCGGCCTGCTGGCGGCCGTTGAAATCGTGGTTGTAGGGAATGCCGAGTTCCTGGCCGGCGCGGATATAGGCGTCGCAGATCGGCAGGCCGGAGACCGGCATCGAGACGCCGAGCGGACCGCCATAGGCATGATAGTCGTCGGCGAAGCGCTGGTTGTCCTCGGCACGTTTGAAATAGGGCAGCACCGAGCGGTAATCCCAGCCCTCGCAGCCGTCCTCGCTCGCCCACAGGTCGTAGTCGGCGGCGTTGCCGCGGGTGTAGAGCTGCGCGTTGATCGAGGAGCCGCCGCCGATCACCTTGGCCTGCGTATAGCGCAGCACGCGGCCGTTCATGTGCTTCTGCGGCACGGTCTCCCAGCCCCAGCTGGCCACGCCCTTGGTCATCTTGGCGAAGCCCGCCGGCATGTGGAACAGCGGGTTCCAGTCGCCGCCGCCGGCCTCCAGCAGCAGCACCCGCACGCCCGCATCCTCGCTGAGGCGGTTGGCGAGCACGCAGCCGGCCGGTCCGGCCCCGGTGATGATGTAGTCGTAGGTCATGCACTTTCCCTCAAGATCTCGCTTCAGTCCGGACCTAGTCAAGGCCCGCTTGCCCCTCATCCGCCTGCCGGCACCTTCTCCCCGCAGGCGGGGAGAAGGATATCTGTCGCGCCGCTTCTTCTCCCTCTCCCCGCCTGCGGGGAGAGGGCTGGGTGAGGGGCCGATCCATGCTCACAGCCGCCCGATCGAAAGCCCCCCATCCAGGTCGATCACCGATCCGGTGGCGAAGGCGAAGCGGCCGGAGGCAAGGGCTGCCACCGCCGACCCGATGTCGTCCGGTTCGCCCCAGCGCTTCATCGGCACCAGCCCGCCTTCGATCAACGCGTCGTATTTCGCCGAAACCCCGGCGGTCATGTCCGAGCGGATGATGCCGGGGCGGATCTCGAAGACGGAAATGCCGGTCTCGGCCAGCCGCAGCGCCAGCCCCTTGCTGAACGCGGCAAGGCCGGCCTTGGTCATGCAGTAGTCGAGGCGTTCGGGGGAACTCAACGTCGCCGAGACGGAGGTGATGTTGACGATCGCGCGCGGCTCGGCCGCGGGCGCGGCCAGCATGGCGCGCACCACCGCCTGGGTGAAGAAAACGGTGCCGCGCAGGTTGGTAGCGACGATCGTGTCGAAGTTCTCCGGCTTCAGGTCGAGAAAGTCGCCGCGCACCACGGAGGCGATGCCGGCATTGTTGACGAGGCAATCGATGCGGCCGAAGGCGTCGAGCACCGCCGCGACCGTTCCGGCATGACGCGCCACCTCGGCGAGGTCGGCCTTGAAATAGACAGCCTTCGCGCCCGTCTGGCCGAGGTCGGCAAGCATCTGGTCGGTGCTGGCATCGGTCTCCCCGATGCCGGTGATGGCAATGTCGAAGCCGTCGGCGGCAAGGGCGCGCGCGATGCCGAGGCCGATGCCGCGGCGGCCGCCGGTGACAATGGCGAGCGGTCGAGACGGGCCGGTCATGCGGCAAGCTCCCTTGTCCGGATGTGGTCGGCGACGCGCAGCGCCTGGGCGGCGACCGTCAGCGCCGGGTTGACGGCGGCCGAGGTCGGCAGGAACGAGGCGTCGACGACGAAAAGATTCGGATGGTCATGGGCGCGGCAGAAGACGTCGAGCGGCGCCGTCGCCGGGTCGTTGCCGATCCGCACCGTGCCGCACTGGTGCGAGGGGGTGCGCTTGTCGAAGGCGCGCGATAGCACGATTGGGAAGCCGGCCTTCTTCAGCACGCCCTTAAGCTTTGCCACCAGTTCGAGATGGGCGTCCCAGTTGGTGCGGGTCCATTTCAGCACGATCCGGTCGCCGTCGACGGTGATGCGGCTTTCGGGATGCGGCAGGTCCTCGCTCATGGCGTAAAAGTCGATCGCGTGGCGCGAGACGCGCTCCAGCAGCCATTCCGGCACGGAGGGCATGTTGGCCTTGAGGATTTTTCCGGAGATGCGGCCGAGCAACTGGACGTTGCCGAGCGGCGGCCCGCCGGCACCGTCCGTGAGGTAGAAATCGTTGAAGCCAAAGGTCTTCTGGTAGACCGAGTCATTGCGATAGCGCGGCGAGATCGCAATCACCGCACTCGAATTGTGGTTCATGAAGTTGCGGCCGACCTGGTCGGAGGAATTGGCCAGGCCGCGCGGGAAGGCCTCGCTGGCCGAGCGCAACAGCAGGGCGGCGGACTGCACGGCGCCGACGGCAAGGATGACGAGCTTCGGAGTGACGCTGTGCTCGTCTCCGTCTCGCATGTAGCGCACCGTCGTGATCGCGCGACCGTGCGGCGCGGCGTAGAGGCGGGTGACGCGGCTGCCGGTCTGCAGCCTGACGTTCGGATGCTTCAGCGCCTCGGCAAGGGCGGCGCTCTCGGCGTCCATCTTGCCGTCGTCGCAGTTGGGATGGGCGTCCCACGGCGTCTTCGCCTTCTTCAGCCAGCGTTCGATGTCGACGCCGAGCGGCAGGGCGTAGGGGTGCATGCCGGCGGATTTCAGCCGCTTGCGCACCATCGCGATCGCCGGCTCGTCGGGCACCGGCGGGAAGGGGTACGGGGCGGAATGCGGAGGTTCGGTCGGGTCTTCGCCAAGCGTGCCGCGGACCTGGTAGAGCCGCTCGGCCTGGGTGTACCACGGTTCCAGCTCCTCATACGGGAAGGGCCAGGCCGGCGAGATGCCGTCGCGGTGGTGCATCTCAAGGAAATCCTCGCGGCGGTAGCGCACGAGCACGGCGCCGTAGAATTTCGAATTGCCGCCGACATTGTAGTAGTTGCCGGGATTGAAGCCCGCGCCGTCGGCCTCGTACCAGGTCTCGTTCGGGCGGAAGTGGCCGCGCTGGAAGATCGCGCACTGGTCGCGGTTCTCCGGCCGGTCCTCGATCCGCTCGCCGGCCTCGAGGATCAGGATGCCGGCGCCCGTCGAGGCCAGGCCGGCGGCGATGGTCGCGCCGCCGATGCCGGAGCCGATGATGACGATGTCGGGCTGCGTGGTCATGCTGTCGTCTCAGGCGATGCGGCGCTGGCTGTCGGGATCGAAATAGACGGCCTTGTCGAGGTTGAAGGCGAGCCGCGCTTTCTGCCCGGCGGATATGCGCGCGTCGGCGCGAAGCCGGGCGACGATCTCCTTGCCGCCGAGGTGTGTCACGGCGAAGGTGTCGGCACCGGCGGGCTCGACCACCTCGATCAGGCAATCGCCCTCGGCGATCGTGCGGGCGTTGTGATCGGCGCCCTCGGGATCGGTCAGCGCCTCGGGGCGGATGCCGAAGACGACCTCCCTGCCGCGATAGGCGCCGAGGCCTTGCGGTGCGTTGTCGACGACGAGCCTCAGCGGCTCGGTCTCGGGACGGGCGAGCGAAACGGCCAGCGCGCCGCCATCCCCTTCGATCCTCGCCTTCAGCAGGTTCATCGCCGGCGAGCCCATGAAGTCGGCGACGAACATGTTGGCCGGGTTGTTGTAGATCTCGGCCGGAGAACCGAACTGCTGCAGCACGCCGTCCTTCAGCACGGCGATCTTCGTCGCCAGCGTCATCGCCTCGATCTGGTCGTGCGTGACGTAGACAATCGTCGTCTTCATGCGCTGGTGCAGGCGCTTGATCTCGGTACGCATGTCGACGCGCAGCTTCGCGTCGAGGTTCGACAGCGGCTCGTCGAACAGGAACAGTTTCGGATCGCGCACCAGCGCCCGGCCCATGGCGACGCGCTGGCGCTGACCTCCGGAAAGCTGGCCCGGCTTGCGGTCGAGCAGATGGCCGATCTGCAGCATATCGGCGACCTGCTTGATCGCCTTGTCGCGCTCAACCTTCGGCACGCCGCGGATCTCCATGCCGAAGGCGATGTTCCCGGCGACCGTCATGTTCGGGTAGAGCGCGTAGGACTGGAACACCATGGCGATGTCGCGCTTGGAGGGGTGCAGGCCCGCGACCGAGCGGCCGTCGATGGCGATGTCGCCGGAGGTGATCGGCTCGAGCCCGGCGATGGTGTTGAGCAGCGTGGACTTGCCGCAGCCCGAAGGGCCGACCAGCACCAGGAACCCGCCCTGCTCGATCTCGAGATTGATGTCCTTCAGGATTTCCAGCGAGCCGAAGGACTTGCGAAGATTGGCGATCTTGAGAAACGGCATTGCGGTCATCCTTTCACGGCGCCGGACATCAGGCCGCGGACGAAGTAACGGCCGGAGACGATGTAGACGATGAGGGTGGGAAGGGCTGCGAGGATCGCGCCCGCAAAGTGGACGTTGTATTCCTTCACGCCCGTCGAGGAGGAGACGAGGTTGTTCAGCGCCACCGTCATCGGCGTCGAATAGGGGCCGGAGAACGAGGCACCGAACAGGAAGTCGTTCCAGATGTTGGTGAACTGCCAGATGACCGAGACGACGATGATCGGCCCTGAGGAGGGCAGGAGAATGCGACGGAAGATCTGGAAGAAGCTCGCGCCGTCGATCTGTGCTGCCCGCACCAGCTCGGTCGGGAACGCCTCGTAGTAGTTGCGGAAATAGAGCGTGGTGAAGCCGAGGCCGTAGATCACATGCACCATGATCAGTCCCCAGATCGTGCCGGCTATGCCGAGCAGGCCGAGGATGCGGGCCATCGGGATCAGCACGATCTGGAACGGGATGAAGCAGGACAGAAGCAGCATGCCGAAGAAGATGTTCGAGCCGCGGAATTGCCACTTCGTCAGCACGTAGCCGTTGAGCGCGCCGACGATGGTGGAGATCGCGACCGCGGGCACGACCATCAGGATCGAGTTGAGGAAGAAGGGCCGCAGGCCCGTCGGCTGCACGCCGATCTGGGCGGTCGACCAGGCGGACAGCCAGGGCTCGATCGTCCAGGTCTGCGGCAGGTTCAGCATGCCGCCCTGGCGGATCTCTTCCAGCGGCTTCAGCGAATTGACCACCATCACGTAAAGCGGCAGCAGGTAGTAGAAGGCGAAGACGAGCAGCGCGGTATAGAGCAGCGCGCGCGTCAGGCGGCCGTGGCTGATGACGTTCTCGGAGCTTGCAGCACTCATCGGCCTTTGCCTCCGCGGATTTCGGAATAAAGATAGGGAATGATGATCGAAAAGATCATGATCAGCATGATGACCGCCGACGATGCGCCGATCCCCATCTGATTGCGGGTGAAGGTGTAGGAATACATGAAGGTCGCCGGCAGTTCGGTCGCCTGACCCGGGCCGCCGCCGGTCAGGGCGATGATCAGGTCGTAGGCCTTGATGGCGAGGTGCGCGAGCACTACGAAGGCGGACAGGAAGACCGGGCGCATCAGCGGGATGATGATGCGGCGATAGACGGTTGTCGTCGTAGCGCCGTCGATCTGCGCGGCCTTGATGATCTCGTTGTCGACGCCGCGCAAACCGGCGAGGAACATCGCCATCACGAAGCCGGAGGACTGCCAGACGGCGGCGATGACGACGCAGTAGATCGCCATATTGCGGTCCTTTATCCAGTTGAAGGAGAAGCTCTCCCAGCCCCAGAGATGCATGGTGTTCTCAAGGCCGATGCCGGGATCGAGGAACCATTTCCAGGCCGTGCCGGTGACGATGAAGGAGAGCGCCATCGGATAGAGATAGATCGGCCGCAACACGCCTTCGATGCGGATGCGCTGGTCGAGCAGAATCGCCAGACCCAGCCCGAGCACGCTGCAGATGATGATGTAGAGCGAGGCGAAGATCGCCAGGTTGGAGATCGCCCGCCACCAGTGCGGCAACGACCAGAGCCGGACGTAGTTCTGCAGGCCCACGAAATTGAAGGACGGCAGCATCTTGCTGTCGGTCAGGGAAAGAACGCCCGTATAGGCGATGAAGCCGTAAACGAACACCAGGACTATGAGAAAGCTGGGGGCGAGCACGAGCTTCGGCAGAAGCTCCTGCAGCCGGGCGCGGCTATCCATGATCGTTACCACCGTGTTTGTGCGGTTTGTGGTCCAGGGGTGGGTGCCCCTCATCGGCTGATGAAAGGCTGCCCTTCATCCGCCTGCCGGCACCTTCTCCCCGCAGGCGGAGAGAAGGACCAGGCCGCGGCGCCTCTATTCCCTCTCCCCGCTTGCGGGGAGAGGGCTAGGGTGAGGGGCGTCCTTGCCCCATCAGTCGCTTACTTCGCGCCTTCGACGGCTGCGACCAGTTCCTTGGTGGCTTCCTCGGAGGAGAGCTCGCCGTTGAACTGGCGCGTCACGACGTCATAGATCGCGTTCTTGACGGCAGCCGGGTTGGCGTGACCGTGTGCCATCGAGCCGTAGAGCGTGCCGTTGGCGTTGGCTTCGGCGAGGTCCTTGATGCCCTTCTTGCCGCAATCGTCGAAGGCGGTGTCCGGAACGTCGGTGCGGGCCGGAACCGAACCCTTGACCACGTTGAAGGCCGACTGGAAGGTCGGGCTCTCGATGGCGGACGCCATGGCGAGCTGGGCGGGGACCTTGTCCTCGGAGACCTTGAACATCGCGAACTGGTCGGAGTTGAAGGTGACCGAGCCCTGCGTGCCGGGGAAGCGCATGCACACGAAGTCGGTGCCCGGCTTCTTGCCGGCCTTCAGGAACTCGCCCTTGGCCCAGTCGCCCATGAACTGCAGGCCGGCCTTGTCCTCGATGACCATGGCCGACGCCAGGTTCCAGTCGCGCCCGGAGAAGTTGTCGTCGACATAGGAGCGCAGCTTCGTCATGCGGTCGAAGGCTTCCTTCATCTTGTCGCCGCCGAGCGCTGCCGGATCGAGGTCGATGAAGGCGGCCTTGTAGAAGTCGTTGCCGAGCGAGAGCACGACCGCGTCGAAGATCGTCGCATCCTGCCATGCCTGGCCGCCATGGGCGACCGGGGTGATGCCCTGGGCCTTGAAGTTGTCGAGCAGCGCGATCAGTTCGTCCCAGTTCTGCGGCTCCTTGCCGCCGGCCTTGTCGAGCGCCGCCTTGTTGATCCACACCCAGTTGGTGGAGTGGACGTTCACGGGTGCGGCGATCCAATGGCCGTCATACTTGGAGAACTGCTGCAGGGCGGTCGGGACGACCTTGTCCCAGCCTTCCTTGCCGGCGATGTCGTCGAGGTTGCCGAGCGCGCCTTCCTTGGCCCAGTCGAGAATGTCGAAGCCGAGCATCTGCACGGCCGTCGGCGCGTTGCCGGCGGTGACGCGGGCGCGCAGGACGGTCATCGCCTCAGTGCCGCCGCCGCCGGCGACCGGCATGTCGGTCCAGGTGATGCCCTTGGATTCGAGGTCCTTCTTCAGCACGTCAAGCGCCGCGGCCTCGCCGCCGGACGTCCACCAGTGCAGGACCTCGACGTTTTCCGCAGCGCGCGCGGAAACGCCGCCGCCGAGTGTCATCATCACCGCGGCAATTGCCGTTGTCGTTACGAACTTGCGCATCGATTTCCTCCCGTTTTGCAAGTTTCTCTGGCGGGATCCTCCTCCCGCCCATCTCAGCCGCCGCCGGACCTCCGGCGAAGACGTTGGAGCCACGGCCTCACGCCGCTGGCTCAATTTAAAACGTTATAAGTCCCGCCAAGTCAAGCACGCCGCGACCGCCGCCGGCGATCCTTCGATATGCCGTGAATTTCCAAGTTTAATCGTCATGTGACGATGCGGACGGAAAGATGTGCAGGGCACCCGATTGGATTTAAATCGTTTGCAGTGCAGGATTGCCTCAGGCCCAGCCTGTTTGTAATGTGCCGCCGAATTTGCGACCTCAAGCTGAAGAAGAACGACGTGCCACGCCGAGCAACGCTTTCCGACACCGAGATGACGAAGACCGGCTCGCGCGGCGGAAAGCCGACCCTGAAAACCATCGCCGATTTGACCGGGCTTGCTGTCACGACCGTTTCGCGCGCGCTCGGGAATGCGCCGCAGATCTCGGAAGCCACGCGCAAGCGGGTGCACGAAGTGGCAAGTCAGATCGGCTATCTGCCGGATCGCGCCGCGCAGCGCCTGAAGACCGGGCGCACCAACGTCATTTCCGTTCTGCTCGACCCACACGAGGAAATCCTCGGCTACGGCACGTCGCTGATGCATGGTCTGGCGCGCGCCCTGCAGTCGACGCCCTACCACCTGATCGTCACGCCGAACTTCATCAGTGGCAGCAATGTCGACGCCGTTAATTACATCATTCGCAACGGCATGGCCGACGGCCTGATCTTCTCGCGGACCGAGCCATTTGACCCGCGTGTGCGGCTGCTGCTGGAGAACGGCTTTCCCTTCGTCACCCACGGACGGACGGAGTTCACGACACCGCATCCCTATGTCGACTACGACAACTACACCTTCGCCTATGAGGCGGTGCGCCGGTTGATCACCAAGGGCCGCCGCAAGCTGGTACTCATCCCGCCACTGAAGCGGCTGACCTTCTATCAGCACATGCTGCACGGCTTCATGACCGCGGTGCGTGAGGCAGGGGTCGCCTTCGATGTTCCGGAGGCCATCGACCTCGACTGCCCGCCTGACCAGATCCGCGATCATATGCGCAGGCGCGTGACGCAGGCCGACGCGCCGGACGGCATCGTCTGCCCTGGCGAGGTCTCCGCGCTGGCCTCGATCACCGGCATGAGCGACTGCGGCCTTTCGCTCGGCGTCGAGTATGACATCGTTGCCAAGCAGACATCCCGATTGCTGACGCAGATCCAGCCCAAGGTGGAGACGATCTATGAGGACCTGACCGCGACGGGTGAGGCGATGGGCGACATTCTCCTCAGGCGCATCGCCGGCGAGGATGCGACGGACCTGCATGTGTTGCTGGCGCCGCAACTGAACTTCCCGACGCCCTGAAGGGGCGCAGGCGCCTCCCGCGATGAGGGTCGGAAGCGTTGCGTTCATCGCGGCATCCACCAATTCGTGCGGGCGCCGATGTGCATGTTGAGCGTCTTAGTCTCGGTGTAGTCCTCGACCGCATGCCGGCCGAGCTCGCGTCCGAGCCCGGACTGCTTGTAACCGCCGAAGGGCAGTTCGGAGGCGCCGTCCATGAACGTGTTCATCCAGATGGTGCCGGCGCGCACCCGGCGGCCGATCGTCAGGCAGGTGTCGAAGTCGCGGCTCCAGACGCCGGCGGAAAGCCCGTAATCGATGGAATTGGCGATGCGGATCGCCTCGTCGGTCGTCTCGAAGGTCAAAACGGAGAGGACCGGCCCGAACACCTCTTCGCGCGCCACGGCCATTTCCGGTTTGACGCCGGACAGGATCGTCGGCGCCATGAACTGGCCGAGGCCGAGATCGAGTGCTTCGCCGCCAAGGGCGACGTCGGCGCCGGCATCCCGGGCGCCGGACACGTAGCCGGCAATCTTTTCCAGGTGCAGTGGCGTGATGATCGCGCCGACCTGCGTCGACGGATCGAGCGGGTCGCCGACCTTCACCTTCTTCGACAGCTCGGCGATGCGGGCCGTCACCTCGTCGGCGATGTCACGGTGCAGGATCAGCCGCGAGCCGGCGTTGCAGCATTCGCCGGCGTTGAAATAGGCGCCGAAGACGGCGGCGTCCACGAACTCGTCAAGGTTGGCGTCCGGGAAGACGATCTGCGGATTCTTGCCGCCGAGCTCGAGCGAGACCTTCTTGAGCGTCTGTGCGGCGTTCGCCATGGTCAGGCGGCCGACGCCGGTCGAGCCGGTGAAGGAGACCATGTCGACGTCCGGATGCGTCGTCATCGGGGCGCCCACCTCGGGGCCGGTGCCGGTGACGATGTTGACGACGCCCGAGGGTATGCCGGCCTCGGCCAGGATCTCGCCGAGCACCAGCGTCGATCCCGAGGTGAGTTCCGACGGCTTGACGACGGTCGTGCAGCCGGCCGCGAGCGCGAACGGCAGCTTCTGGCTGACGATCAGGAAGGGGAAGTTCCAGGGCGTGATGATCGAGACGACACCGATCGCCTCGCGCAGCACGACACCGAGCGTGCCCTGTCCGAGCGTGTTGTAGCTCTCGCCGTGCAGGTCACGGGCCAGCGCTGCGGCATAGCGCCAGATGTCGACGGCGCCACCGAGCTCGGCCTTGGCCTGGCTGATCGGTTTGCCGGATTCGATGGCGTCGAGATGGGCGAGTTCATCGGCGCGCGCGGCAATCAGGTCGGCGGCCTTGAGCAGGAGGTTGGAGCGTTCGGCGCCGGTCATGTTCGGCCACGGACCGTCGTCGAAGGCGCGGCGGGCGGCGGCAATGGCGCGCTCGGCATCGGGTTTCGTGCCGGCCTGGTAGCGGCTGACGATGACGCCGTGGCCGGGGGCGACGCGCTCCAGCGTGCTGCCGTCTTCGGTCTTGACCCAGTTGCCGTCGATCAGCATACGGAAGTCGCGCGCCTTGTAGTTCGTCAGCGCCTTCGGCTGCACCGTGACCGTCATCACCATTCTCCCTTGAATTCGGCGGGGCGCTTTCCGGTGAAGGCGGCGACGCCTTCCTTCAGGTCGCCGGTCTTGGCGACGAGGATCGAGCCGAGGGCTTCCACCGCGCTGCCATTGTCCTCGCCGTTGGCGACGGCGATCATCAGCTTCGAGATTTCCGTCGCGGCCGGGCCACGCGCGGCGATCCGCGCCGCATACTCCCGTGCAGCCTCGACGGACGTACCGGTGTCCACTACCCGGTCGACAATCCCGAGCTTCTCAGCCTCCGCCGCCGTCAGCACCTCGCCGCCGAGCAGCATGCGGCGCACGGCTTGCGCGCCAAAACGCTTCACCAGCCGCTGCGTGCCGGACCAGCCGGGCACCATGCCGAGCCCAGCCTCCGGCAGGCCGATCTTTACCTGGCTTTCGGCGATGCGGATGTCGGCGGCGGCGGCAAGCTCCAGCCCGCCACCGAGCGCATGGCCGTTGACAGCGGCGACCAGCGGCATGCGCAGGCTCGCCAGCCGCTCGAACACGCGGTGGCCGAAGCGGACCCAGGCATGGCCGAATTCGTTCGGCTCCATGCCGGCCCAGGCGCGGATGTCGCCGCCCGCGGAAAAGGCCTTGCCTTCGCCGGTGAGGATGGCGACGCGCACGCCGGCGTTCGCCTCGATCGCATCGCAGGCAGCGGCAAGCTCCTTCAGCATGTTGATGTCGAAGGCGTTCAGCTTTTCCGGCCGCGCCACGGTCAGCGTGGCGATCGGGCCGTCGATTTCGATGCGGATGCGCTCGTCAGCCACGCTCGCCTCCTGCAATCTGTCGCACGGCCTTGGCCGGCAGTTCCAGCCCCAGCGGCGCCTCGTGGAACAGGGCCGCATCCATCGTATTAAGCTCGTCGGAAACGATCAGCGGGAATTCCGACTGGTCGAGGACATGCGTTTTGAGGTTGACGCCTGGCGCGATCTCGGTGAGCACGATGCCCTTGCCCGTCAGCTTCATCACGCAGCGCTCGGTGACATAGGTGATGTCCTGTCCCTGCTCGATGGCGCGGCGGCCGGAGAAGGTGACGTGCTCGACCTCGTTCACCAGCTTCTTCAGCTTGCCCTCCTTCTCGATGACGAGCTTGCCGTCCGCAGCGGCGAGCTTGGCACCCGCATTGAACATGCCGGAGAAGACGATCTTCTTCGCCCTTGCGGTGATGTCGACAAAGCCGCCGGCGCCGGCGGTCACATGCGGGCGGAACGAGAGCTTGGAGACGTTGACGGAACCATCGCGGCCGATTTCCAGGAAGGAGAGCAGCGAAGCGTCGAAGCCTGCGCCCTGGAAGTAGGTGAACTGGTAGGGCGAGGGCATGAAGGCGTCGGCGTTCGAGGCGCAGCCGAAGGCGAAGTCGAGCAGCGGCACGCCGCCGACGGCGCCCTGCTCGATCACCCAGGTAACGGCGCCATGCAGGCCTTCCTCCAGGAGGATGCGCGGCACGTTGGCAGAGATGCCGAAGCCGAGATTGACGCAGCTTCCCGCCTCAAGCTCCTGCGCGACGCGGCGGGCGATCACCTTCTGGATATTGAACTCAGGGACGCGGAACGTGTCGAGCGGACGCATGATCTCGCCGGAGATCGCCGGGTCGTAGAGGGTCTGCGTCGTCTGCTTCTGGTCGGGGTCGACGACGACATAGTCGACCAGCATGCCGGGCACGCGCACGTCATGGGGGCGCAGCGAGCCGGCCTTGGTGATGCGCTTGACCTGGGCGATGACGATGCCGCCGTTGTTGCGGGCGGCGAGCGCCTGGTCGAGCCCGCCGAGATAGGCGCCCTCGTGCTCATAGGTGAGGTTGCCGCGCTCGTCGGCGGTGGTGGCGCGGATGATCGCCACCTGCGGCAGGATCGCAGGGAAATACAGCCACTCCTCGCCCTCGAATTCGATCTTCTTCACGACCGGCTCGGCGGCGGCCTTGTCGTTCATAGCGCAGCCCTGCCGGGTCGGATCGACGAAGGTATCGAGGCCGACCTTGGTCAGCACGCCGGGACGCTTCGCTGCCGCCTCGCGATGCATATCGAACAGGATACCGGAGGGGATGTTGTAGGCCGGGATGTCGTTGCCGGTGATCATCTGCCAGATCAGCGGCGGCTCGGCGGAGGAGGGGCCGGACGGATAGGAACCGCCGATGATCCTAGCAAGCAGTCCCTTCCTGGCGATGTAATCAACGCCCTTGATGCCGCTCATGTCGCCGGCGGCAATCGGGTGCAGGGTGGTGATGTTCTTTGGGTGGCCAGACGCCTCGAAGCGCTCGCCGATCGCCTTCAGCATCAGGTCCGGGCAGCCGAGGCCGGACGACGACGACACCGAGACAATGGCACCGTCAGGGATCAGCTTTGCCGCTTCGGCGGGGGAAATGTGCTTGCTCATGATGCTACTCAAAGTCCGGGTTCGATCTTGACGGCCTTGCCAGTCTGCGCCGCCTCGACGACAGCAAGGCCGGTCGCCAGCGACCAGACGCCGTCCTCGCCGGTGGCGGCGGGTTTGCCCTTACCGGCGATGGCGGCATGGAAGGCGGCAAGCGCCGTCTCGTAGAGATTGCGGTGGTCGAGCGGCAGGTCCTGCTCGCCCTCGGCATTGCGCAGCGTCACGGTGCCGACCGGCCGCTGGGTCATCACGTTGCGGCCGATCAGCGAACCGTCGGTGCCGTGGACCTCCAGTCCGGTCTCGGCAAATTTGGTGGTGAAGCCGTCATGGAACTGGGCGATGACGCCTGACTTGAAGCGCAGCACGCCCATCACCGCGTCCTCGAGGCCGGCCTTGCCCAGGCCGGCCATCTGCGAAAAGGCGATCGCCTCGACCGGGTCGTCGCCGAGGATGAAGCGCAGCGTGTCGGTGTCGTGGACGGTGATGTCGAGGATGACGCCGCCGCCGGCCTCCGGCCGCTCGAGGCGCCAGCCCTGCAGGTGCGGCGGCAGGTAGACGGCATGGAAGACGCGGGCGGCCAGCGGCTTGCCAATCCGGCCCGCCGCAATCGCATCGCGCATGGCGCGATGGGTTGCGGCGTTGCGCAGGTGGTGGTTCGTCGCCATGACGACGCCGGCCTCCTTGGCCGCCTTCACCATCGCCTGCGCATCGCTCAGGGAGGTCGCCAGCGGCTTTTCGCAGAGGATATGCTTGCCGGCGCGGGCGGCGGCGATGGCCTGGTCGCGGTGCAGCTCGTTGGTCGTGGAGATATAGACGGCGTCGACCTGCGGATCGCCGACGAGATCGGCGGTGGTCGTGACGGCTTTGCCGATGCCGTGGTCGGCGGCGTATTTCTGGCCGCGTTTGGCGCTGGTGCTCATGACGGAGACGATGTCGCCGCCGGTGGCCCGGATCGCCCCGATCACCCATTCATGCGCGATCGTGCTCGCGCCGATCAGTCCCCATCGTGTCATCCGATGTTCCTCCGTCCCATGTCTTTCATCGCCGCGCCGCAACTCTGGCGCACCACCAGCCGAACCGAGGAGACGATCGCCTCGGCCTCGACCCGGCCGGAATTGATCTGCTTCAAAAGCATCTGCGCCGCTCGCCGGCCCATGCCTTGCGGATCGACGGAGACCGTCGTCAGGGCGGGTACGGCCGATTCCGCCTCGATCACGTCGTCGAAGCCGACCACCCCGAAGTCTCGGCCCGGCTCGAGGCCGCGGGCGCGCAGGCCGTCACAGACGCCGAAGGCGACCGTGTCGTTGAAGCACAGCGCCGCCGTCGGGCGATCGGGCAGGAGCATGGCACGCTCGATCGCGGCAACGCCGCCGGCGCGCGAGGGTGCGGAATTGACGACGAGGGCGTCGCCGACGTTCCCGCCGGCGTCCTTGAGCGCGTCGCGATAGCCCTGCATGCGCTCGCCGGAGACGGCCGTGTCGGCGAAGCCCCCGAGGAAGGCGATGCGGCTGTGGCCGAGCGAAATCAGGTGCTCCGTCGCCTCGCGCGCGCCGACATAGTTGTCCGATGTCAGCGAGGAGACCTTGGCGCCGGCGATGTTGCGTACGACGACGACGACCGGGATGCCGGCGGCCGTCAGCGGCTTGAAATCGGCGGCCTCGGTACCGCGCGCCGGCGAGATGATCAGGCCGGAAACGCCGTGCTCGCGCATCGAGGCGATCACCTCGCGCTGGCGGTCGACGCTTTCACCGGTGTTGGCCAGGAACTGCACGAAGCCGGCCGACTGCATGACCATGTCCATGCCGACGGCGAGCTCGGCGAAGAAGGGGTTGGTGAGGTCGTTGACGACGATGCCGACGATCTTCGAGGCGGCCGTCTGGCGCAGGTTGGCGGCGCCGCGATTGTAGACGTAGCCGAGTTCGCGGATGGCGGCGTTGACCTTGGCGCGGGTCTGCTCGTTGACGAGCGGGCTTGCCTGCAGCACGAGCGAAACGGTCGACTTCGACACGCCGGCGGCGCGCGCAATATCGACGACGGTCACCCGGCTCTTGGTCACGACTTCCTCCCGTTCGGGCTTTGCCCCTGTTCTTGAATTTAAGAATAATTGGATCGTTCCAAACTTGTCAAGCGGCTTGTTGGAGGCGCAGCAAGGGGCGGTGGAGCGAGGTGCAGGGGCAGATGCTTCCTCCGATTACCATGAGCGCCTTCGGGTGATCGACAGATTGTGCAGGGCGAGACGCGGCTCTCCGGTGCGAGAGTGCGTGTTTCGCTCATCCTCCCATTCCTCTCCTCGGGTCTGCGCGAGAATCAGTTCCGTTGAAAGACGACGGAATATCAAGGCATTACGGAGGGTGGAGTTTTCAATGCGCGGATCGGGCCGAGCACGACGGAGGGCAAGGACGGTAGCGCCACGGCGAGCAAGGCAGCGGCGAGCCAGGCAGGGGAGGCTGGGAGCGTTCCTCCCGAGTCCAATTTTTTGTCGCCGGTCAGATTGCTGCGCCTGCCCGTATAGATGTCGTCGTCGCTGCCCAATCCGCCCTTGATATTTGGAACGATCTAAATTATGCACAGCCGAAACCGTGGAGGAGGTTCCCATGTCGACAGTTACCCTGCCGAAGGCGGACGGCACGACCGAACGCTACCTGCTTGTCGGAACGCCGACCGACAGACCTTCCCGCCCGCCGGCGTTCAATCGCATCGCCTATGCGGCTGCTCACGTGGTATCCGATCCGTGGCGCGACGCACGGCCATGGAACGATCCGGCGATCGACTGGGACGCGACGATGGCTTTTCGCCATCACCTCTGGTCGCTCGGCTTTCGCATCGCCGAGGCGATGGACACCGCCCAGCGCGGCATGGGGCTGAACTGGGCCGGCGCACAGGAACTGATCCGCCGCTCGCTTGCCGAGGCGCGCACGGTGCCGGGCGCCGATCTCGCTTGCGGGGCGGGCACCGACCATCTCGCGCCCGCCGATGCGCGGTCGCTGGACGATGTGATCGCCGCCTATGAGGAGCAGGTCGGCTTCGTCGAGAAACATGACGGCCGGGCGATCATGATGGCGAGCCGGGCGCTGGCGCGGGTCGCGCGGTCGCCGGACGACTACCGCAAGGTCTATGGCCGCATTCTCGGCCAGGCGAAGGACAAGGTCGTGCTGCACTGGCTCGGCGACATGTTCGATCCGCAACTCGCGGGCTATTGGGGCTCGAAGGATTTCGAGGGCGCGCTGGAGACGGTGCTGTCGGTCATTGAAGAAAACCGGGGCAAGGTCGAGGGCATCAAGATCTCGCTGCTCGACAACGCCAAGGAAGTTGCGCTGCGGGACCGGCTGCCCGAGGGCGTGCTCTGCTTCACCGGCGACGACTTCAACTACGCCGAACTGATCGAGGGCGACGGGCAGAAATACAGCCATGCGCTGCTCGGCATCTTCGACGCTGTGGCGCCGCAGGCGTCGAAGGCGCTGGCGTCACTGGCGGCCGGCAACGTCTCGACCTTCCGTGCCGTGATCGCGCCGACCGTGCCGCTGTCGCGAAAAATCTTCGAGGCGCCGACGCAGTATTACAAGGCTGGTGTCGTGTTTCTCGCCTGGCTCAACGGCCATCAGGACCATTTTACGATGCCGGCCGGCATGCAGTCCGCTCGCGGTGTGCTGCATTACGCCGACATCTTCCGCCTCGCCGACCGCGCCAACGTGCTGGACAAGCCGGAGCTTGCAGCAACGCGGATGAAAAGTTTTCTGGCGGTGCAGGGGATCGCGGAGTAGCGCCGGAGGGCGCCACCGCATTCGCTATTGTACCGGAACGAAACCTTTGTCCAGACGTGCGCGGCGGGGGAACGACATAGTCGGCCGGAGCACTCCCAGCGCCGCACGGTTTGAGGTCGCTCCTGATGCCAGGGCATGTCTCCCCGGTTTCGGGAGACATGCGAAAGGCGAAGGACCTGGGGCGCGGCAAGCGATCTGAAGACGTCACTCAGGTCCTGAGCACGCGATAGATGGCCGGGATGACCAGCACCGTCATCAGCGTCGAGGACGCAAGGCCGAAGAGCAGCGAGATGGCCAGCCCCTGGAAGATCGGATCGGCGAGGATGACCGCCGCTCCGATCATTGCGGCAAGTGCCGTGAGCAGGATCGGCTTGAAGCGGATCGAACCCGCCTCGATCAAAATTTCCGTCAACGGTCGGTCACCGGCATCGGCGTGGCGGATGAAATCCACCAGCAGGATCGAGTTGCGCACGATGATGCCGGCAAGCGCAATGAAGCCGATCATCGAGGTGGCCGAGAACGGGGCCGCAAACAACCAGTGGCCGCCAAGGATGCCGATGAAGGTGAGCGGGATCGGCGTCAGCACGACCAGCGGCACCTTGAACGATCCGAACTGCGCCACGACGAGGATGTAGATGCCGAGAAGGGCGATCATGAAGGCCGCGCCCATGTCGCGGAACGTGACCCAGGTCACCTCCCATTCGCCGTCCCACAGCAGGGTGACCGCACTTTCGTCCTCAGGCTGGCCGTGCAGCGACACGACCGGTTTTGGCAGGTCTGTCCAGTCCTGCGCGTCGAGTGCTTCCTGCACGGCCATCATGCCGTAGAGCGGTGCCTCGAACGCGCCGGCGAGCTCTGCGGTTACCATTTCGGCGGCGCGGCCGTTGTGGCGGAAGACGGGCAAGGAGGTGCGTTCCTCCGCGACCCGCACCACGTCGCCCAGTTCGACCACGCTGCGATCGCCCGGCAGCACGTTGGCCGGTATGGGCGTCGTCAGGAATCGCTCGTCGAGGGTGCGTTCCCCCTTCGGCCGCTCGATCCGCTGCGATGCGAATACCCGATCGTCTTGCCGCCATTGAGGATGGCGACGGTGTCGAATACGTCGCCTTGCTTGACCTGAAACAGTTCCAGGTCGTCGGTCGAGATCGTCATCCGCAGGCGGCGCGCGGCCGTTCCGTAGGAATTGTCGGTGTCGACGATGAAGGGGACGGCGCGGAACGCCGCCTCGACCCGCTCCGCGACCCGGCGGCGCGTCTCGGCGTCGGGACCGTAGATCTCGGCCAGAAGCGTTGCCATCACCGGCGGGCCGGGCGGCGGCTCGACCACCTTGAGGCTGGTTCCGTCGGGTGTCGCCACCGCGGCGATCCGCTCGCGGATGTCGAGGGCGATCGCGTGGCTGGAGCGGTTGCGCTCGCTCTTGGGCAGCAGGTTGATCGCCACTTCGCCCTGATGCGGATCGGTGCGATAGAAGGCATGGCGCACGAGGCCGTTGAAGTTGAAGGGGGCGGCGGCGCCCGCATGGGCCTGGACGGATCGAACCTCATCCATCGCGAGTGCGATGCGCGCCACCGCCTGCGCCACCGCGTCGGTGGCTTCGACCGACGAGCCTTCGGGCAGGTCAATGGTGACGGAAAGCTCCGACTTGTTGTCGAACGGTAGCAATTTCACCGTGACGTCCTTGGTGTAGAACAGCACCAGCGAGCCCAGCGTCAGAGCGCCGACGACGAGAAGGAAGGCCCAGCTTGTGGCCTTGGACGACAGGATCGGCCGCGCGACCGAAGCGTAGATGCGCCCGAGCATGCCACCATGCCCGTGGTTGTCATGGGTGTGAACCGGCCTCCCGCCCGCAATCTTCAGCATCAACCAGGGGGTTACCGTGACTGCGACGAAGAAGGAAAAGATCATCGCGGCGGACGCATTGGCGGGAATCGGGCTCATGTATGGACCCATCATCCCCGACACGAACAGCATGGGCAAAAGGGCGGCGACCACCGTCAGCGTTGCCACGATGGTCGGGTTGCCGACCTCGGCCACCGCCTCGATTGCGGCCTGCTGCCGCTTGCGGCCGTCGCCCATGCCCCAGTGCCGGGCGATGTTCTCGATCACGACGATGGCGTCGTCGACAAGGATGCCGATGGAAAAGATCAGCGCAAACAGCGAGACGCGGTTGAGCGTGTAGCCCATCACCCAGGATGCAAACAGCGTCAGCAGGATGGTGACGGGAATGACGATCGCGACGACGAGCGCCTCCCGTCGCCCGATCGCGACCCAGACAAGCAGGATGATCGACACCGTGGCGAGTCCGAGGTGGAAGAGCAGCTCGTTTGCCTTCTCGTTGGCGGTCTCGCCGTAGTCGCGCGTCACCTCTACGGCGATCTGCTCCGGGATCAGCGTTCCCTGCAACTGCTCGACCCGGTGCAGGATCGCCTCGGCGACGGTTACGGCATTCGAGCCGGCGCGCTTGGTGACGGCGAGCGTGACGGAGGGCACGCGGACAACGCTGCCGGTCTCGCTGCCACGCGTGACGGTCGAGACGAGCGCATCGGTCGTGTCGGTGGCGAATTCGATCGCAGCGACGTCACGTACATAGACCGGCCGGTCGTCGCGCGAGGTGAGAAGCAGATTGCCAATCTGCGCCGGCGTGGCGAGCGTCTCGCCGGCGACCAGCGTGATCTGCTCGCCGTCCTGGCGTAGCCGGCCCGCCGGAAAGGCACGGTTCGCGTTGCCGACTGCTTCTGCGAGCTGCTGGAGGGTAACCCCGTAAAGGGACAGCTTCGACGGGTCGGGGGCGACGCGGATGATCTCGTCGGTCGCGCCAACCAGATAGGCAAAGCCAACATCCTCGATCTTTGTCGTTTCCGTCCTCAATTCGCGGGCGATGCGCGTCAGGTCGTTGGCGGAAATGTGATCCGCCGCCCCGGGCCTCGGCGACAGCGTCAGCGACACGATCGCGACGTCGTCAATCCCCCGGCCGACGATCTGGGGCTCCGGTATGCCGACGGGGATGCGGTCCATGTTGGCGCGCACCTTGTCATGGACACGGAGCACGGCGGCATCCGCCGAAGTGCCGACGAAAAAGCGGGCGGTCACCAGGACATTGTCGTCGCGGGTCTGCGAATAGACATGCTCGACCCCGTCGATCCCCTTGACGATCGTCTCCAGCGGTTCGGTGATGAGCTTTACGGTATCTTCCGCTTTCAGCCCGTCTGCGCGCACCAGGATGTCGACCATCGGAACCGATATTTGCGGCTCCTCTTCGCGCGGCAGGGCAAGCAGCGCGACGAGCCCGAAGGCGAAGGCTGCGATGAGGAACAGCGGTGTGAGCGGCGAGGAAATGAAGGCACGCGTCAGCCACCCGGCCAGTTCGAGCCTGAGGGACGACGGCGTCATGGCGTAACGACCTTTTCTCCGGCGGAAAGGCCGGTCAGTATCTCCACCATGGGCTCGCCGGCGTGGTCCAGTCGTTCCCCCGGCACCACCGCCCGCAGGACAGGCTTGCCGTTGTCGAGGACCGTGACGAAATCGATTCCCGAGCGTGTTTCCATCGCCGCGGCCGGCACAAGGAGTGCATCCCTCTGTCCGACTGGCAGTTGCACGAGGATACGCGCATTGACGAAGGCTTCGTCTAGTTCCGCGACTTCGACGTCGGCGACGACGCGCCCGTTCTCGATGCGGGGATAGATCTTGGCGAACCGGCCAACCATCTCGGTGCCGCCTGCCTGGATGCGGATGTCTGAATCCACTCGCAGCATCTGAGCGTGGCGTTCCGGAATCGCCAGCCGCAGAAAAAAGCCGCCGCTGCCGACCGTCGCGACGGTCTCACCGGCCAGCGCCACGGCGCTGCGGGTCGTCGGGACGGTCAGGACACGTCCGGCGGCGGGAGCGAGCACCTCGCCCTCCTGCTGTTGCCGGACGACCACCGACCGCTGCGCCTCTGCGGCCGCGATCTGGTTCGTCGTCACGTCCAGTTCCGCCTGGAGCTGTTCGAGCCGCTGGACCGTAATCACACCGCGTTCGATCAGGGATTTTCCGCGGCTCAGCTCGGACCGGGCCCGTTCCTGCTGCGAGCGCAGCGCGGCGAGCTGGGCGTCATAGGAGGAGATCTGATACGTGATCTTGTCATCCTGGATGCTGGCAATGCGCTGGCCCGGCTCGACGCTGTCGCCCTCACTGACGAGCAGCTCGGCGATCGTTCCGCCGATCCGTGCCCGCGCCGGGACGAGATCGCGCGTCTCCACACGGCCATAGACCGGCTTCCACTCCGTGATGGCGGTCGTGGTGATTGTCATTTCCCCAGCGGTCGCCGGGCCCGCCCCCAGGAGGAGGGCAGCCAAGAAGATGTAGCGCATTGATGGCCTCGGTCGTGTTCAAAGCATGTCGCCCGAAAGGGGGCCCGTTTCGGGAGACATGCGAAAAACCAAAGAGCGGATGAGTGTGAAGCAGCGAAACGCGCTTAGAAGGCGGTCCCGGACTTGACGCCCAGTTTCTTGAGCAGCTTCGCTGCCGGGCAGAATCCGGTGAAGGCGGACTGCAGCAGGTTGGCGCCGACGAAAACGGTCAGCCAGACGAAGAGCGGCGACACCCAGACTGTTAGGGCAACGGACAAGAGAACCATGAAGCCGGCAAAGGCGAGAATGGACTTATCGAGAGACATGACGTTTTCTCCGTGTTTGATAGATCTGTATATACGTAGTATGGTATATTTACGCAAGACCCCTTGCGAGACGTCGATCGACAGGGGCGCTCGGGCCCCATCAAGCGGGTCGCCGGGCAAGCAGCCGATGCGCCGCATCGGCAGACCAGCCGCTGAACGGAGCTTCGTTTGATGTTGACGATATATGCAAATAACCGTAGATGCATAGGCGTGAAACTAGATGCCGATCTGATGCAGGCCGCGGCCGACGAGGCAAGCGAGCTCTTGAAAGCGATGTCGAACCGGCATCGCCTGCTGATCCTGTGCCAGTTGATCGAAGGCGAGAAATCGGTCGGCCAACTGGCCGAATTCCTGGGCATTCGCGACTCGACGGTCTCGCAGCACCTGGCGCTGTTGCGCAAGGACCGCCTCATCGCCGGACGGCGCGATGGGCAGACCATCTGGTATCGCATCGAAAGCGAGCCGGCCCGCAACGTCGTCGGGGCACTGTACAAGACATTCTGTTCTCCCGGCGCCGCGACCTGATCCGAAGGTAGACGAGATCCGGGCGGCATCGCGCCATTGGCCGGGCGGTGTGCGCGCCGCAATTTCCTCGTGGTTCCCTTTTGGCGTTCTGGCGCTTTTCGAGCATGTGCAGGGCTGCACAAGTTCTGAAATCGGCGCCGGCACCGATTTCAGTTTCCACATGCATGCGCTATCCAGAACCAAAGGCTCAATACGGAGAGAGCGGTATGTCGGTAGCGGAAGTTCGGATCGGGGAGAGCTGGAGGGGGCCGCTCTCGGCAGAGTTCGACAGTCCCTACATGGCGGGACTGAAGGGTTTTCTTGTCCGCGAGAAGGAGCAGGGCAAGCGCATCTTTCCCAAGGGGACCGAATATTTCCGCGCGCTTGACCTGACCGCGCTGGAGGACGTCAAGGTCGTGATCCTTGGTCAGGACCCCTATCACGGCGAGGGCCAGGCGCACGGCCTCTGCTTCAGCGTGCGGCCCGGCGTGCGCATCCCGCCGTCGCTCGTCAACATCTACAAGGAAATCGAGGCCGATCTCGGCATCCCAAGGGCGCGTCATGGCTTTCTGGAGCACTGGGCGCGGCAGGGCGTGCTGCTGTTGAACAGTGTTCTGACTGTGGAAATGGGCCGTGCCGCCTCGCATCAGGGGCAGGGCTGGGAGCGCTTCACCGATGCGGTCATCCGCGCGGTGAACGAAAGCGACAAGCCGGTCGTCTTCATGCTCTGGGGTTCCTATGCGCAGAAGAAGGCGGCGTTCGTCGACCCGCAGCGCCATCTTGTGCTGCGCGCACCGCATCCCTCGCCGCTCTCCGCCCACAGCGGCTTCCTCGGCTGCCGGCATTTCTCCAAGGCGAATGCGTTCCTGGAAAGCCGCGGACGCCAGCCGATCGACTGGCGCCTGCCCGCCAGTCCGGATTAGGTCTCAGGCCGGGCGGGAAAGCGTCTCGGCAATCAAGGCCAGCACCGCGTCGGCATCGATGCCGATACACGCGTATTGGCTCGGCAACTCGTCCCAGTTGCCCGGCGGAAAGGTGCGGCCATCCGGCTTCTGGATCGTCTGGCCGTCGGCAATGCCGCCGGCGACGACACGGATCGTACCGCTGCGGGTGGAGAACAGTTCCGGCGCCACCAGGTAGACGCAGGCGCAACTGTCGTGCACGACCATGCCGTCCTTCACGTGCCGGCCGTAGAAGTCGATGTACAACTGGGAGATATCGGAAAGCAGCTTTGCCCGCGCGCCGCCTTTCGCGACAATCTCGTTCAGCAGCGTGCGCGTCATCACCGTCTTCATCGTCACGTCGAGCCCGACGACCGTCACCTTCCAGGGTGCCGTCATCACGACATCGGCCGCTTCCGGGTCGCCGTGGATGTTGGCTTCGGCTGCGGGTGTGATGTTGCCGGGCACGTCGAAGGCGCCACCCATGATGATCACCTGCTTCACCAGCGCGGCGATTTCCGGATCCTCCTTCAGCGCAAAAGCGAGGTTCGACATGCGGCCGACGGCGATCAATGTTACTTCGCCCGGGTTTTGCCGCACGGTGTCGATGATGAAGCGGTGGGCGGGGCGGGGATCGATCGGCAGGTCGATCGTCTGCGGCACATCGATATTGCCGAGCCCGTCATGGCCATGGATCATCACTGGCCAGTCGGTCGGATTGCGCATCGGGTTGAAGGCCTTGCCGTCGCCCTTGGCGACGGGAGCGGCAATCATCCACTCGCGCTTCAGGAACAGCGCGTTCCGCGTCGTCGTCTCGACCGAGGCGTTGCCGAAGACGGTGGTGATGCCGATCAGGTCGATGTCGGGATGCTGGTGCAGGAAGAGCAGAGCCATGGCATCGTCGATGCCGGGATCGGTGTCGAATATGACCTTGTGCATGGTGGCGGTTCTTTCGAGGTCTGCAGTGCGTCTACTGGAACCGGCGGATCGAGAAAGCGTCGAGTTCCGGGCTGGCCTGGCCGGCAAAGAGGGCGGCCACGTGGCGCCCGGTGGCGGCCGACAGCGTGAGGCCGAGATGGCCGTGGCCGAAGGCAAAGGCGATGCGCGGGTCACCCGGGTGCAGGCCGATGACCGGGATGGAATCCGGCGTCGAGGGGCGGCGGCCCATCCATTCCGTGCCACCGTCGTCCGGCAACTCCGGAACGTAGCGGCGCATCTTCTTGCGCATTGCGGCGGCGCGCGCGTAGTTGGCGGCGGTGTCGGGTTTGGCCATTTCCACGGCGCCCCCGACGCGTAGCATGTTCTCGAACGGCGTTGCGACAAAGCCATGTTCGGAGAAGAACACCGGCATCTCCAGCGTCACCGACGGATTGACGAAGGTGGTGTTGTAGCCACGCTCGGTCTCGAGCAGCACCTGCAGGCCGAGCCGCTCGACGAGCGCCTTGGACCAGACACCGGCAGCGACGACGACCTTGTCGAAGCGATGGGTGTTCTGGGCCTCGGTGCGAACCGATATGCCCTGATCGTTCCATTCGATCGATGAAACGGCGGCATCGATGAAGGCCGCGCGCTCGCGAATCGATGCCTGCAGGCGGCGCAGGAAGGTGAGGGGATACTCGAAGGTCTGATAGCCCTGGTTGAACACGGCGCCGGCGAAATTGCCGCTCAGCGCCGGAACGCGGCGGCGCGCCTCGGCCGCATCAAGCTTCTCGATGTCGAACCCGCCAAGCAGGCGGGCGTTTTCGACCTCATGAGCGAAGGCCTTGTCGCGGGCGGCTTCCGTATCGAAGATCGTCAGCGCTCCAGTCTTGCGGATGTAGCCGGAGATGCCAGCCATCTTCGCCATGGAGGCGTGATCGGCCGCCGCGGTTCGCATCAGGAATGTCAGCGCCCGTCGGGATTGCTCGACCTGACCCGGCCGTGAGGACAGCAGGAAGCGCGTCAGCCAGGGCAGGAGAGAGGGGAGGTCCTTCCAGCGCACCGTCAGCGGTCCGAGCGGATCAAGCAGCCAGCCCGGCGCCGACAAGAGCATTCCGGGCCGCGCGATCGGGTCGATTTCGGGAGCGGCGAGGATGCCGGCGTTGCCGACGGAGGCCGGCAATCCGCCCGCGTCGCGCTCGATGACCGTCACCTGGTGGCCGCGGTCGAGAAGGTGAAGTGCTGTGGCGCAGCCAATAATGCCGCCGCCGACGATGCCGATATGTGCCATGCCTGTCCTGCTAGGTCCGCGCGGTGGCTCGCCATAACGGGAGGCCACCTCCTGATCGGGGCGGACGATAGACGGAAAAGAAAGGCCTGTCGACCGCGCCCCGGGCGGTCACGCACAGCTGGTTTCGGCCGTCGCCACCGCCCGCGACATCGTCTGCCCCATGGTCAGTGGCGCGCCGATGGCCCTGGAATCTCATTCGCCGTCTGCCGGCTGCGCATGGTCTGCACGACGAAGGCAGCGACAAACAGAACCGTCATGAGAACGACGATCGTGGGTGCCGGGGCGCTGTCGAGGAAGAAACTGAGAAAGATTCCCGCAAGCGAGGCAGTGACGGCTATGGCCACGGCGGTCGCGAGCATGGTTGCGAATCGCCGCGTCAGAAGCGCGGCGATCGCGCCCGGTGCCACCAGCAACGCCACCGACAGGATAATGCCGACCGCCTTAAGTGCGCCGACGACAACCAGCGACAGCACCGCCAGCAGGCCGTAGTGCAGCAGGTTGACGGGCAGGCCGATCGCCGCAGCGTGCTGCCGGTCGAACGCCTGCACCAGTAGGTCCTTGCGGAAGAACAGGATGAAGGCAGTGCAGGCGAGTGCAATCAGCCCCGTTTCGACGAGGTCTGAGGGCGCGATGCCGAGCATGTCGCCGAACAGGATATGGTCGAGGTGGACGTCGGATTCGATCGCCACATAGAGCACGATGCCGAGCCCGAACATGCCGGAGAAGACGATGCCCAGCACCGTGTCCTCCTTCACCCGGCTGTTGGTGCGGATGTAGCCCGCCGCAAGCGCGCAGAAGAGACCGGCAACGAAGGCGCCGACGGCAAAGGGGAGGCCGACGACGTAGGCGATCACGACGCCCGGCAACACCGCATGGGAGACGGCGTCGCCCATCAGCGACCAGCCCTTCAAAACGAGATAGCACGACAGCAGCGCCATCGGTACGGCGATCATCAGTGTCACGGCGAAGGCGTATTGCATGAAGCCGAGGCGGAACGGCATGAGGGCAAGGTCAAGGAACTCGCTCATGCAATGCCTCCGCGCTGTTCGATGGCAAGCCTTCCCTTGCGACGAAGCGCCAGCACCCCGTGCTTCGGGGCGAAGGCGAAGGCGGTCAGGAATATCAGCGTCTGCAGGACGACGATGATGCCGCCGGTGGCCCCGTCGAGGAAATAGGAGGCATAGGCGCCGACCAGGCTGGTGCCGGCGCCGAGCAAAGCGGCGATCACGATCAGCCGCTGGAAGCGGTCGGTCAGAAGATAGGCGGTGGCGCCGGGGGTGACGACCATGGCGATGACGAGGAAAGCGCCGACCGTCTGCATGGCAGCGACGGTGGAGGCGGAAAGGAGCGTGAAGAACAGGAGCTTCAGCGCCAGCGGCTTCAGCCCGATCGAGCGGGCATGGTTCTCGTCGAAGAAGGTGACCATCAGGTCCTTCCATTTCAGGAGCAGGATCAGCAGCGTGACGCCGCCGATAATGGCGAGCTGCAGCGTGTCGGAAGGCGTGATGGCGAGGATGTTGCCCAGCACGATCGTCTGGATGTTCACCGAGGTCGGCGACAGCGAGACCATGAACAGGCCAACGCCGAAGAAGGAGGTGAAGATCATGCCGATGATCGCGTCCTCCTTCAGTTTTGTGCGGTGGTTCAGGAACAGCATGGCGCCGGCGGCGAGCCCGCCGGAGAGGAAGGCGCCGAGCGAAAACGGCAGCCCGAGCATGTAGGCGCCGGCGACGCCGGGCACGATCGAGTGCGAGAGTGCGTCGCCGATCAGCGACCAACCTTTCAGCATCAGATAGGCCGACAGGAAGCCGCAGATGCAGCCGACCAGCGCGCTGACCCACATGGCGTTGACCATGTAGCCGTAGCCAAAGGGTTCGAGGAGCAGGGTCACTTTCCGGCCTTCTCCGTTTCTGCTGTCTCGGTCGTCTCGCTGCTCTTCTCGCCATAGATAACGAAAGGCCGCTCGTCGTCGGTGATCACCTTCACCTGGCGCGGATCCGCATCTTCGTGCAGGTCGTGGCCGGAGAGGATGAAATGGCGCAGCACGCCGCCGAAGGCGCGCTCCAGGTTGGCCTCGGTGAATGTCTCGGCGGTCGGGCCGGAGGCGATTACCGTGCCCTTGACGAAGACGGTGCGGTCGCAGAAATCCGGGACGCTGCCGAGGTTGTGGGTGGAGACGAGCATGACCCGACCCTCGTCGCGCAGCGTGCCGAGCAGTTGGACGATCTGCTCCTCGGTGGTCACGTCGACGCCGGTGAAGGGCTCGTCGAGCAGGATCACCTGGCCCTCCTGGGCGAGCGCGCGGGCGAGGAAGACGCGCTTGCGCTGGCCGCCGGAGAGCTCGCCGATCTGGCGCTTGCGGTAGTCGCTCATATTGACCCGGGCGAGCGCCTCCGAAACCATCTCGTGGTCGCGTTTCGTCGGAATGCGCAGCCAATTCATGTGGCCGTAACGGCCCATCATCACGACGTCCTCGACGAGGACCGGAAAGGTCCAGTCGACCTCCTCGGCCTGCGGCACGTAGGCGACGAGGTTCTTGCGCAGCGCCTCGCGCACCGGCATGCCGAGAATCGTCACCTTGCCGCCGGCGAGCGGCACGAAGCCCATGATCGCCTTGAAAAGGGTGGACTTGCCGCTGCCATTGACGCCGACAAGGGCCGTGATGGTGCCCCGTGGCACCGAGAAACTGGCATGCTTCAGCGCGGTGACGCCGGTGCGGTAGGTGACGGTGACGTCCTCCGCAACGATGCCGTCGGCCAGTTTCCTGCGGTTGCCCATCATCATTGCGAGAGGCCTTTCACGATCGTTTCCGAGGTCACGCGCAAAAGGTCGAGATAGGTCGGGACCGGGCCGTCGGCTTCGCTGAGGCTATCGACGTAAAGAACGCCGCCGTAGGCCGCGCCGGTTTCGGCGGCAACCTGCCGGGCCGGCTTGTCGGAAACGGTGCTTTCGGAGAAGACGACGTGGATGTTGTGCTCGCGCACGGCATCGATCACCGCTTTCACTTGCTTGGGCGTGCCCTGCTGATCGGCGTTGATCGGCCAGAGGAACAGTTCCTTCAGGCCGAAATCGCGGGTGAGGTAGGAAAAGGCGCCCTCGCTGGTGACGAGCCAGCGCTTGTCCTCCGGCAGTTTGCCGAGTTCAGCCTTGATGTCGACGGAGAGGGCCTTGATCTTCTCGCCATAGGCCTTGGCATTCGCCTCGTAGACAGCGGCATTGGCCGGATCGATCGAGATGAGCGCCCTTCTGATGTTTTCGATATAGATCAGCGCATTGTCCGGGGACATCCAGGCATGCGGGTTCGGCTTGCCCTCGTATGGGCCCTCGACGATGCTCATCGGCGCGATGCCGTCCGAAACGACGGCACTCGGGACATCGCTGAGATTGGCCAGGAATTTTTCGAACCAGCGCTCGAGGCTGAGGCCGTTCCAGAGCACCAGCGTCGCATCCTGCGCCTTGAGAATGTCGCGCGGGGTCGGCTGGTAATTATGGATCTCGGCGCCGGGCTTGGTGATCGACTCCACGGTCGCGGCGTCGCCCGCCACGTTGCGGGCCATGTCGGCGATGACGGTGAAGGTGGTGATGACTTTCGGCTTTTCCTGGGCTGCGGCTGCCGCGAACCCTCCGAACGTCATGAGCGCTGTTAGAAGGGCTGCTTTAGCCAACCGGGCAATCATGTGAAATCCCAAAACGCTATTGCAAATGATTTGCAATAACGTATCGGCGGTGCGGCGGGCTGTCAATGCAATTGCAAATCATTCTCAATTATGGCGGGTGTTAACCATTCGAGACGACAAGCGGGGGCGGACGTCGGATATTGGCCGCGCGCAGCCATTCTTTAAGATTTCGGAAACGCCCCGCGACCTAGGCTGAGCTAGGGTCCTGCGCCAGTTGAGGCCTGCGTTTTTTTCTTCACGATATAGAGTAGTGCGTTCCGGTGAAGTTCATCCCCTCGAAGCTGCGCCTGCCCAAGAAGGTGCTGATTCTCCTCGCAGGCGTCGTTGTCCTGACCGGGGCATCAGGAGCCGTGGCCGCGCTCGTCGGACGTGAAGCCATTCTGGGGCCGCGACCGGAGCGCATCTCCGGCGTAGCCTGCACGACGGTCTTGACGCAGCGCCAGGAACAGGATGGCCAGCGCTGGATCCGCCACTACATTCGCGCCAAGGCCGAGGACGGCGATGTGCGGATCAAGACGGCGCTGCGGGTGGCCGGCGCGCTCTCCAACAAGGAGCAGGCAGATCTCTACCAGGTCGTTCTGCTTGACGAGGCAGGTCCTGCTCAGCGGGCGGATATGCGGGGTCGCGCGATCGGCGCGGAAGTACTGTTTTCCCGCGATCCCGGTAAGGTTCCTGGCATGAACGCACCATTCCAGGCGAGCTATGCCGAAGGCACGGCCGCGGAAAACGGCGAGTTCTACGGCGAGCGCAAGGCGCTCGATCTCGACGAGATCAAGGGCATCGTCACGGCGATGGCGGAGCGGGCGGAGTGCGCAGATCCTGCGGCCGAAGGCGGCGAAGTGGCGAGCGCAGGAGAGGCCGCCCCCGCTACAGAAGGCTCCCACGAGGTCGCGGCGAACGGACACTGACGCGCAACGTCAGGCGCGAAGCGTTCCCCTTCGTCACGCCGGCCTTGAGCCGGCATCCAGCTGCCGCGTGTCGACGCGGTGAAACGGCTCATAGTCCTTTAGCATTCTTCGCGCCGCAGACGTGGCGTTGTCGGACACCCCGGCTCAAGACCAGGGTGACCAAATGCCCGAGCTCATGAACTCAGTCGTTTTTTGCCCGGCGGGCCGGGAAGAGGATGACGTCGCGGATCGACGGCGCGTTGGTGAGTAGCATGATCAGGCGGTCGACGCCGATGCCGAGGCCACCGGCGGGCGGCATGCCCTGGTCGATCGCGTCGAGGAATTCTTCGTCGAGCTGCTTGGCCTTCTCGCCGCGGGCATGCGCCTGCTCGAGCTGTTCGACCATGCGGGCGCGCTGCTCTTCCGGATCGTTGAGTTCCGAGAAGGCGTTGCCGAGTTCCCAGGTGTTGCAATAGGTCTCGAAGCGCTCGACCAGACGCGGCTCGCCCGGCACTTCCTTGGCAAAGGGCGAGATGTCCTTCGGGAAATGGGTGACGTGCGCGGGCTGGATCAGCGTCGGCTCGACCTTCTCCTCGAAGATGAAGGCCAGGCACTCGCCCCAGGTCCAGTCCTTCTCGACCTCGAAGCCGGCGGCCTTGGTGGCGGCGCGGGCTTCCTCGTCGGTCTTGATCGACAGGAAGTCGATGCCGGTCACCTCCTTGACGGCGTCGGGCATCGGCACGCGGCGGAACGGGCCCTTGAAGGAGATTTCCTTGTCGCCGTAGGCAAATTCGGTCGAGCCGTGGATCTTCACAGCCAGTTCAGCGAACATCCGCTCGACGAGGTCCATGATGTCCTCGTAGTCGGCATAGGCCCAGTAGCACTCCATCATCGTGAACTCGGGGTTGTGCCGGGTCGACACGCCCTCGTTGCGGAAGTTGCGGTTGATCTCGAACACCTTGTCGGTGAGTCCCGAAACCAGCGTGCGCTTCAGGTACAGTTCCGGCGCGATGCGCAGGAACATGTCGAGCTTCAGCGTGTTGTGGTGCGTCTTGAACGGTTCGGCGGTGGCGCCGCCGTAAACCGAGTGCAGCATCGGCGTCTCGACTTCCATGAAGCCGTCGTTCTCCATGAAGCGGCGGATGCCGGAGACGATCTTCGAGCGCTGCTGGAAGCGCAGCTTCGATTCCTCGTTGGTCATGATGTCGAGGTGGCGCTTGCGATAGCGGATCTCGACGTCGGAGACGCCGTGCCACTTCTCCGGCATCGGCAGCAGCGACTTCGTCAGCATGATGATTGCTTGCGCGTTGATCGTCAGCTCGCCGCGCTTGGTGCGGCGGACAATGCCGGTGACGCCGATGATGTCGCCAATATCGATCATCGGCAGCAGGCCACGGGCCTCTTCTGGCGTCGTGTCCCTGTGGCTGAAGATCTGGATCTTGCCGGAGGCGTCATGGAGGTCCATGAACATGCCGGAATTGCGCGAGGAATAGACGCGGCCGGCAACGGTGACGACGTCGCCGCTCTCGGTGTCCGGCTCCAGGCCTTCGTATTTCTCCGCCAACTCGGCATTGGTCATCGTCCGGTGGAAATGCGCCGGATAGACGTCGCCGATCTGCTCGCGCAGAAGGTCGAGCTTCTGGCGGCGCACTTCGGTGGCGTCGGAGGAGAGGGCGGTGTCGGTCTTGGTGTCGGTCATTGTCTGTCTCGCCTTTTCGGGCTTTTGATCTGGGTCGCCGGAGCGGCAGGCGCTGCAATCCCTCCCCACCAGGGGAGGGGCTTCGCCCTCATTTTCCGCTGCCGACCATCGAGGCCACCACCTGCGCGGCCACCTTCAGGCGCTGGCGCACGACGGAGCGGCCGAGGATCGCCATGGAATCGAACAGCGGCAGCGAGCGCGACGAGCCGGAGACGGCGACGAACAGCGGCGCCAGCACCACCTTCAGCTTCTTGCCCATGCGGTCGGCGATCGCGCGCAGTTCCGCCTCGATGCTCTCGACGTTCCACTCGAAGATCTTCTCCAGGTCCGGCTGGACCGTGTTGAGGACCTCCAGAATTTCTTCCGGCGTCGATTTGATCTTGGCGAAGGCGGCGGGCTCGAGGCCAAGGTCGGACTTCAGCAGGAAGCCGGCGAGATCCGGAAGCTCGCCGAGCTTCGTGATGCGCGACTGCGACAACTTCAGGCCTTCTTTCAGCCGGTCGTTCTCCATCGCCCAGGCGAGTACGCGGGCGGCGAATTCCTCTTCCGAGAATTTTTCGCGCAGCCAGCGGCCATTCAGCCAGTCGAGCTTCTGGATGTCGAAGATGGCACCGGACTTGGACAGATTGTCGGGATCGAACTTCTCCGACAGCTCGGCCATCGTCATCAGTTCCTCGCCCTCGGCGATCTGGATGAAGAACAGGCCGAGGAAGTTCATCAGCGCTTCTGGCGCATAGCCGAGCGCGGAATAGTAGGAGATCGAGGTCGGGTTCTTGCGCTTCGACAGCTTCGACTTGTCGGCATTGCGCATCAGCGACAGGTGCATGAACACCGGCTCGTCCCAGCCGAAATAGCGGTAGAGCAGGATGTGCTTCGGCACCGAGGCCAGCCATTCCTCGCCGCGCGCCACATGGGTGATCTTCATCAAATGGTCGTCGATGACGTTCGCCATGTGGTAGGTCGGCATGCCGTCGGCCTTGATCAGCACCTGCATGTCGACGGAGTCCCACGGGATCGAAACGTCGCCATAGACGCCGTCGCGGAAGTCGCAGGAGCCCTCGGCCGGGATCTTCATGCGCACGACGGAGGGTTCGCCGGCAGCCATGCGTGCGGTCACTTCCTCGGCCTTCAGGTTGAGGCAGAGGCCGTCATACTTCGGCTGCTTGCCTTCGGCGCGCTGGGCGTTGCGCATCTGCTCGAGCCGCTCGGGCGTGCAGAAGCAGCGGAAGGCGTGGCCCTTGTCGAGCAGATCCTGGGCATAGGGCTGGTAGAGGTCCTTGCGATCGGACTGGCGGTAGGGACCGTAGGGACCGCCGATATCAGGGCCTTCCGCCCATTCCAGCCCGCACCACTTCAGCGCGTCCAGCACCTTGGTCTCGAATTCCGGCGTCGAGCGGGTGGCGTCGGTGTCCTCGATGCGCAGGATGAAGGTGCCGTTGTGCTTCTTGGCGAACAGGTAGTTGAACAGCGCGATGTAGGCGGTGCCGACATGCGGCTCACCGGTCGGCGAGGGGGCGATGCGGACGCGTACGTTCGTTGCGGAGGTGGTCATGGGTTGCTCGGTCCGGTCGAATGCTCTGACGCCGTTCGCCGGAGGAGTTCCTGCGTGATCGGCTCATGCTTTATGGGAGGGAAAGCCCGATATGCCGCCAAATTGCGGCGGAGACGGAGTTTTCCATTTGGTCAGGGGTGAGACCATATTCGATCCGGTGCGTCAAGAGATTGTCGGCTCTTCTAGCGCACCGGCCAGACGTAGAGCAGGGCTGGCACGGCGACGAGGACGACGAGCAGCGACAGCGGCAGGCCGAGGCGCGGATAGTCGCTGAACCGGTAGCCGCCCGGCCCCATGACGAGCGTATTGCACTGGTGGCCGATCGGGGTGAGGAAATCGCTGCCGGCGCCGATCGCCACCGCCATCAGGAAGGCTTCCGGTCGGTAGTCGAGCGCCGCGGCAAAGCTGACGGCGATCGGTGCCATGACGAGCACGGTAGCGGCGTTGTTGAGGAACGGGGTCACGGCCATCGCCGTCACCAGGATCAGCGCCAGCGCGCCATAGACCGGCATGGCCGAGGCGACGTCAGCGAGCCAGCCGGCGATCAGTTCGCTGCCGCCGGTGGTCCGGAGTGTATCCGAGACGGGGATGAGGGCCGCGAGCATGACGAGGATCGGGCCGTCCACCGCCCGGTAGGCGTCGGCGAGCGGGATCACCCGACAGAGCAGCATGGCGATCGCGGCGGCGAAGAAGGCGGTGGCGACCGGCACCGTTCCGGTGGCGCTGGCGAGCATTGCCGCGGCGAGGATGATCACCGGCACGATGGCGCGCCGCTTTGTGCCGAGCAGGATCTGGCGCTGGGCGAGCGGCAGCAGGTTCAGTTCCTGCAGGGTCGCGGGCAGGGTCTTCATTCCGCCTTGCACCATCAGTACGTCGCCGGGGGCGAGGCTCACCTCACTCAGGCGCTCCGTCAGCCGCTTTCCCTGCCGGCTGACGGCGAGCAGGTTGATGCCGTAGCTGTGGAACAGTGCCAGCCGCCTAGCCGACAGCCCAACCAGGCGGCTGTCGTTTCCGACGACTGCTTCGACCGCAGCGATCTCCTCGCCGGTTGCGGGTGCCTCCTTGATCGGTTTCCCCGACAGCTCGAGGCCGGCGGCTGACGTAACCCGATCGAGCGCCTGCGGCGTTCCTTCAAAGAGGATCGTATCGCCGACCCGAACCGTCACGTCCGGAAGCGGTGCCAAGTGGCGACCGTTGCGGATGATCGCGGTGGCGGTGATATCGCCCTCGCCGGGCTTGAGGGTGGCGCTCAGCGACTTGCCGGCAGCGCCGGAATTCGCCGTGACGGTGGCGTCGGAGGAATAGGGGGCGAAGTCGAGCGCTTCGTCCAGCGAAGGGTTCTGGTTGATGCGGGCTGGAACAAGTCGATTGAAGACGATCAGGAAAAGGACGCCCGCAATCGTCAGGATTCCGCCGACCGGTGTGAAGTCGAACATCGTGAAGCTCTCACCGGTGATCTCCTGGCGCATGCGCGACACGACGATGTTCGGCGAGGTGCCGATCTGCGTCATCAATCCGCCGAGCAGGGCGGCAAACGCCATCGGCATCAGATAGCGCGATACCGGCACGCCTGAGCGCCGGGAAAACTGGAAGGCCATCGGCATCATGATGGCAAGCGCGCCGATGTTCTTGATGAAGGCGGACATCACCGCGACGGTTATCAGGAGCAAGAGCATCTGCGGTGTGAAAGTGACGAGGCTCGGAAAGAACCGCTGCACGGCGGTGTTGATGATGCCGGAGCGGGCGACGCCCGCACTGACCACCAGCGCGCTGCCGACGATGATGACGATGTCGTCGCTGAAGCCTGAAAAAGCCTTGTCATAGGGAACGATGCCGACGGCGACCGACACCAGCAGCGCCAGGCAGGCGACGATGTCGTAGCGAAGACGTCCCCAGATAAAGCCGGCCATCATCAAGAGGATGACCGCGAACGCCAGCATCTGCTCCGTCGTCATTTCTCCCCCATCGTCCCTGCGAGGGGTGCGGCCTCGCAATGCATGGAAAATTCCAGCGTTGGCAAAAGGTTCCGGAGCCTTCGGCAGGTGACTTTCCGTGTGGGATGCCAACGGACAACACGGATGGGGACTGCGGGGATGTGCCTATTTCGTCCTGCAGCCAACAAAAGAAACGAGCGACTTAAACCCGGCCGGCCTAAGACTCTTCTTCCTTTTGGCCGGCGAGCGATGCGCGCCGGCCCGTTCTGGTCCGATCGGCAGGCGCTCAGTGGAGCGTCTGCGCGTCGGCCTTCTTCCGCCGCCTCGCATTGCGCGCCAACATGTTGAGTGCCTCGACCAGCGCCGAGAACGCCATGGCGGCGTAGACGTAGCCCTTCGGCACGTGGAAACCCATGCCTTCGGCGATCAGCGTCATGCCGATCATCAGCAGGAAGGCGAGCGCCAGCATGACGATGGTCGGGTTCTTCTCGATGAAGTTGGCAAGCGGCGTTGCCGCCAGCAGCATCACGGTGACAGCGACGACGACGGCTGCGACCATGATCGGCAGGTGCGGCGTCATGCCGACGGCTGTAATGATGCTGTCGACCGAGAAAACGAGGTCGAGCAGCAGGATCTGGCCGATTGCGGCGGTGAACGAGGCGACCGCGGCGGTGCCGAGGAATTCCTCGTTGTGACTGGCCGGATCGACGTTGTGGTGAATTTCCTTGGTCGCCTTCCAGACGAGGAAGAGGCCGCCGGCAATCAGGATGACGTCCTTCCACGAAAAGCCGTGGCCGAAGATCTCGAACACCGGCGTTGTCAGCCTGATGATCCAGGCGATCGTGCCTAGCAGCGCCAGTCGCATGATCAGCGCCAGGCCGATGCCGATGCGCCGTGCCGAGACGCGATGTTCGGACCGCAGCTTGTTCGTCAGGATCGAGATGAAGATCAGGTTGTCGATGCCCAGCACCACTTCCATGACGATCAGCGTCACAAGGGCAACCCAGGCTTCAGGGCTTTGCATCAGGACAAGGATGCTGTCCATGCGATCTTCCTCTCCAAATCGGAACGTCAATGACGTCGGTATGTATGGAGAATCAGAGTGCTTACAAGGCAGCAGCTACAGATAGGATGCGAAAAAAGCTTGCCGTCCGATGCGTTTATCCGATTTGGCTGGCGGATTTTGGGTCGTCGGATTCCTGGGGCTGCAAAGACAGGCGAGCTTCGGATGCGCTCCGTTCGTAGGCTGCCAGGAAGACTTTGGTGCCGCTTGCCACGATCCGCTCGACCTCGGAAGGGGGGGGCGGCGTCTCCATTGAACCGAACAGGCGGTGCTTGAAGATGCCGGCCGTCGCCAGTTCCAGGAATTGCCGGCTGGCGAGTTCGGTATCGTCAATTGCAAGCCGTCCATCCTCGACCTGCCGGTCGAGATAGGCCTTCAGAACCGAAACCGGGTTCATCGGGCTGGCGGAAAGGAAATTGCAGGCCAGCAGCGGCATGCGCTGGTTGACGGCGATCACCATGCGCATGGCCTTGATTGTATAGTCCGCCGAAATGTGCGTGGCGAAAAGGATGCCGAAGTCGTGCAGGGCCTCGGCCACCGTCAGGTTTTCTTTGAGAGCGCCGCGGGCCGATTCGGTAATGCGCAGTCGTTCGCGCTGGATCAGTTCACCGAACAGGTCTTCCTTGTTCTCGAAATAAACGTAAATCGTCCCTTTGGACACGCCGGCCGCCCGCGTGATATCGTTCATGCTCGCCGCATCGAAGCCTTGTTCCATGAAAACGCGCTTGGCACCGTCCAGGATCTGTTCGCGTTTCAAGGGGTCCGCGCCCGCGGCACGTCGCCCGGTCGGGGTGTTCGGGCAGGTCTCGTCGCAAGTTGCCGTTAACTTCGTTTCCATCGCGCCTTGCAGAAATTCCTCTTGCTACTTGCTTTTCGAACCGCGCGGTTCGATTTCGCCTTGATATGGAACATATTTGGTACTATGTCAAATCGAACTGAACGGTTCAGTTCGATTGCATCATCGCTGCCATGCCATTTGCGGGTGAACATATGTCAGTTTCCAAGACATCGAGCAAAGCCAAGGTGCGTCCAGTCGACGATGATTTCGTCGCAGAAGCGCCGACCGCGCCCGCGCCGGAGGCACCGGCAACCGTCGAGCCAGCGCCGGTGCCGGCTACCAAATCCGCCAAGGCAGGACGCAAGCGCCGTGTTCTGCCCGTGCTGTTTCTGGCATTGCTCGCCGGCGGCGGCTGGTACGGCTACGACTGGTGGACGACGGGACGGTTCATGGTCTCGACCGACGACGCCTATATCGGCGGCGATATCGCCACGATCTCGCCGAAGGTGACGGGCTATGTCGCCCAGGTTCACGTCGCCGCCAACCAGCAGGTCAAGGCTGGCGACGTGCTCGTGACCCTCGACAGCGGCGACTACCAGAACGCCCTCGATCAGGCGAAAGCGCGGATTACGACCGCTGAGCTCTCCCTGCATCGGATCGATGCGCAAATCGACGGAGCGAAGGCCTCGCTTGCCCAGGCGGAAGCAACGAAGGTGGCGCTTGATGCTGCCGTCCGCGGTGCCGAAATCAATCAGCAACGTGCGAGCACCTTGCAGTCGAAGTCCGTCGGTACGACGGCCGAACTTGACAGCGCCAATGTTGCCCTTGACCAGGCCCGGGCGAACCTGGCCGGAGGCGAGGCCAACATCATTGCCGCCAAGGCCAATATCGCGTTGCTCGAAGCACAGCGAAAGGAAACCGAGGGTACGATCCGGACCCTGGAGATCGAGCGTGACAAAGCCGCGCGCGACCTGGGTTTCACCGTGTTGAAGGCGCCCTATGACGGCGTCGTCGGCAACCGCTCCGTCCAGGTTGGCGATCTGGTTGCGCCGGGGCAGCGGCTGATGGCGATGGTGCCGACCCGCGAACTCTATGTCGATGCCAACTTCAAGGAAACGCAGCTGAAGCGCCTGGTGCCCGGCTCGAAGGTCAAGGTCTACGTCGATGCCTATGACGACGACGCTATTCAGGCCACCGTGGAGTCCATCTCGCCGGCATCCGGCTCGGTCTTCTCGCTGCTTCCGCCGGAGAATGCGACCGGCAACTTCACCAAGGTGATCCAGCGCGTGCCGGTACGCATCGCGCTGCCAAAGGACGCGCTCGACAGCGGCCGCCTCCGGGCGGGCCTGAGCGTCGTCGTCGATGTCGATACCCGCACGGCTCCCGAGGCAGGCGCCGCTGCGGCTAATTGAATGTTGCGCGTTCTCCGGACGCGCAACATTCCGCAATCCTCTTTGATCCAGTATCCGGACGCCGGACGTGTCCCGGGTAGCATTGACCGTCGGAGTCGGCCATGTCAGCCACAACCGTTATTTCGGGCTCGGCCGCTCCGAACGCCTCAGAGACTATGGACCCGAAGCGCCTGATCGCTTTTTTCGCCATGGTGCTCGGCATGTTCATGGCGATCCTCGACATCCAGGTGGTGTCGGCCTCGCTATCCGAAATCCAGGCAGGCCTGAGTGCCGGGTCGGACGAGATCGCCTGGGTGCAGACCTCCTATCTGATTGCCGAAGTGATCATGATCCCGCTTTCGGGAACGCTCGCCCGGATCATCTCCACCCGCTACCTGTTCACCATCTCCGCCGCCGGCTTCACGCTCGCTAGCATTCTCTGCGCGACCGCAACGAACATCGAGCAGATGATCGTCTACCGCGCGATTCAGGGCTTTATCGGCGGCGGCATGATCCCGTCCGTCTTCGCCGCCGCCTTTACGATCTTCCCGCCGTCGAAGCGCAGCATCGTCTCGCCCATCATCGGCCTGATCGCAACCCTGGCGCCCACCATCGGGCCGACCGTCGGCGGCTATCTCAGCCATGCCTTTTCCTGGCACTGGCTGTTCCTGATCAACGTCATCCCGGGCATCATCGTCACCATCGTCGCGTGGAACTTCATCGATTTCGACAAGCCGCAGCTGTCATTGATGAAGAGGTTCGACTGGTGGGGGCTTCTCTCCATGGCCGTCTTCCTGGGGGCGCTTGAATATGTGCTGGAAGAGGGCAATGCCAAGGACTGGTTCAACGACGAGCACATCGTCATGGGCGCCGTCGCCTCGGCCATGGGTGCTGCCGTCTTCTTCTACCGTGCCTTCAAGGTCGAGTTCCCGGTCGTGGATCTTCGCGCCTTTTCCGATCGCAACTTCGCTTTCGGCTCGATGTTCTCCTTCATCATGGGCATCGGCCTCTACGGCCTGACCTATCTCTATCCGGTCTATCTCGCCCATATCCGTGGCTACGATTCCTTGATGATCGGCGAGACCATGTTCGTCTCCGGCCTGGCGATGTTCTTCACCGCACCGGTCGCCGGCATATTGTCGAGCAAGCTCGACCTGCGGGTGATGATGGCGATCGGCTTCATCTCCTTCGGTGCGGGTACCTACATCATGACCGGGCTGACGGCGGATTGGGACTTCTACGAACTGTTCATCCCGCAGATCCTGCGCGGTGTCGGGCTGATGCTGTGCATGGTGCCGATCAACAACATCGCGCTCGGCACCCTGCCGCCGGCGCGTATTCCAAACGCCTCCGGCCTCTATAACCTGACCCGTAACCTTGGCGGCGCCGTCGGTCTCGCGATCATCAACTCGATGCTGACGACGCGGCAGGACGTCCACTACATGCGGCTGCGCGAGCACATCGACTGGGGCAACCCGGCGGCTGTCGAACAGCTGAAGAACATGGCCGCCAACTATTCCGCGCACGGGCTCGATGGCGCGACGATCGCCATCAAACAGATGGTCGGCATCGTCCAGCGGCAGGCGATGATCATGTCGTTCAGCGACGTGTTCCTGCTCCTGACCGTGCTCTTTGCCGGCATGCTGGCCTGCGTGGTGCTGATCAAGAAGCCCGGCGCCCATGCAGGCGAGGGCGGCGGCCACTGACCGCTTTGCCCGCGGGGGCTGTATTGGAGCGCCCGCTTTCGCTAGGATGCCGTGCCGACGGATCAATTCGGATCATTGCATGGCATTCGAACGACGGTCATGGCTTTCACGGCGCGCCTTGTTGGGCGGGATCGCTGGCCTCGGAGCAGCGCCGATGCTTCGCAGCCTCCCGGCGCGCGCGGAGAATCCCTGGCCGGCGATCGATTCGACCTTCATCTTCGCCGCCGACGTGCATGCCTGCCTTGTCACCGCGGACACGCTCAGTCCGCATTGCGAACAGGAGGGCAAGACCGACGCCAATCTCGTCCGTCACGTCCGGGCGATCAACCAGATCGAGCACAAGGACTGGCCGCGCAACATCGACGGCATCGACACTGGCCTTCACAACGCCGGCAAGCCGATGGGTCGTCCGCACGGTGTAATCATGGGCGGCGACATGACCGACGATGGTGGCGGACAACTGAAGGTCCCTGGCGTCGGGTGGCAGTTGCAGCAGTTCGCCAGCCGCTACCGGCAGGGCACCGGCCTCGACGAGGTGCACTACCCGGTCTACAACGGCCTCGGTAACCACGATCTCGACCAGGATGGCGTAGCGCCGCATGTCGACTTCTACCGGCGCGCGATGCGGGACTACGTGGAACTGAACCACCGCATGTCGGTGTTCTACAAGCCGCCGGTGCCGGTGACGAACTTCCACGTGCCTTCCGACAGCTACTCCTGGGACTGGGGCGGTCTGCATCTCGTCCAGTTGCAACGCTTTGGCGGCGACGAGGCGAAGGGGGCGGTCAGCGGCCTGTCCTGGCTGCAGCAAGACCTCGCCGCCTATGCCGTCGATGGACGGCCCGTCGTGCTTTTCCAGCACTATGGCTGGGACCCGTTCTCGATCGAGCGCTGGGATCCGTCGAAGATGGCCTTCAATGATCAGGGCACCGGAAAGGCCCATTGGTGGACCGAGGAGGATCGCCAAGCCCTGCTGGCGACGCTGAAGGGCTACAACGTGATCGGCCTGTTCCATGGCCACGAGCACGACACACCGATGATCTACCGCCGGGATGGCCTGGACCTGTTCAAGCCGATCGCCGCCTACAAGGGCGGCCTGGCCGTCGCCCGGGTCACCGACGAGCGTTTCGAGGTGGTGCTGGCGAAAGCCTATGGCGAGCGCGGCGACGTGGTCTTCACCCACGCCTTCAGCAAGCCGCTGGGCAGGTGACGGGTCTGTCCGCGTTCTTTTGGCTGGTGCGGAGAGGGTTGGCTCGGCGATCAGCAAGGCTCTCCCGTCATGCCGGGCTCGACCCGGCATCCAGGGTGCGCAAGTCCTTGCGCGCAAAAGGAGTCTTGTTGCGCCGCAGACGTAGCCGCTGGATCCCGGCTCAAGGCCGGGATGACGGCAAAGATGGTTTGGTGGCAACAAAAAGTGCCATTTGACCGGCCCTCCCAGGGCAACCGCCGCCGGCCCTAAACTATCCGCTGCCAGTTTCTGATTTACGTACATCAAAAACTCCGCTACAGCTCGCCGCCGGAGGAATTGATGCGACCCACCGTTCATGACATCGCGGCAAATGCCGGCGTCAGCCTGGCCACCGTCGATCGCGTCCTCAACGGCCGCCCCGGCGTGCGTGCCGTCACTCGCGCCAGGGTCGAGGCGGCGATCCGGAAGCTCGGCTTTGTCCGCGACGTGGCGGCGGCCAATCTCGCCAAGGGGCGAGTCTATCCGCTTACCTTCATTGTGCCTCACGGCGAAAACCCTTTTATGCGCGGGCTGGAGCGAGAGGTGCTAGACGCGGTCGATCGCTCTTCTTTCGAGCGAACGCGGATTTCGATCGTCAACGTTCCTCCCTTCAATGCAGGCGCGCTCGTAACGGCTATCGATGCGGCGATTGCCGATGGCGTGGCGGGGGTCGCCGCCGTCGCGGTCGATGCGCCGGAAGTCGCCGCGGCCATCGCGCGGGCCAATACGGCCGGTATCCCCTTCGTCACGCTGGTTTCCGATCTGGCCGCCTCGCAACGCGACCACTTCTGCGGCGTCGACAACGTGGCCGCCGGCCGCACCGCCGGCAGCCTGATGGCGCGGGTTCTCGGGACGCGCACGGGACCCGTCGCCGTCCTCGCGGGCTCGATGCTGGTGCGCGACCATCGCGAGCGCCTGGAAGGGTTTCGTGCGGTCATGGCAGAAGCAGGCGGCGGGCGACCGGTGCTCGACGTCCTGGAAGGACAGGACGATCCAAAGCTCGCGGGAACGCTGATCGCGAAGTGCCTGAAGGGCAACCCGGATCTCGTTGGCATCTACAGCCTCGGTGCCGGCAATGGCGGCCTGGTCGCCGCGCTCGCAGCCGCTGGCAGGGACAACCTTTGCGTCATCGCTCACGAATTGACGGCTCCGACGCGGGCGGGGCTGGAAAGCGGCCTCATCGATGCGGTGCTCAACCAGGATGCCGGTCACGAGGTGCGCAGCGCCATACGCATCCTGCGCGCCAAAGCCGACGGCCTGCCGGTGGTCGAGGCGCAGGAGCGCATCCGCATCGATATCTTCATCAGGGAAAACCTGCCGCCGGAGGGCGGAGAAGCCGGGCTGTCACAGCCGGGCGAAGCTTAGGAGCCTGCCATGTATCTCGGAATCGACCTTGGAACGTCGGGCGTAAAGGCGATGCTGATCGATGCCGACCAGCGGATTGTCGGCTCGGCCAGCGGCGCGCTCGACGTCTCGCGCCCGCACCCGGGCTGGTCGGAACAGGATCCGGCCGACTGGATCGCCGCCGCCGAAGAGGCGCTCGATGCCCTTAGGGCCGCCCACCCGGCCGAGCTTGCCACCGTGCGCGGTATCGGCCTCTCCGGCCAGATGCACGGCGCGACGTTGCTCGACGACAACGACCGGGTGCTGCGCCCCTGCATCCTGTGGAACGACACCCGCAGCCATCGCGAGGCGGCGGCGCTCGATGCCGATCCGCGCTTCCGCGCCATCACCGGCAATATCGTCTTTCCCGGCTTCACGGCCCCAAAACTCGTATGGGTGAAGAACAACGAGCCGGAAATCTTTGCCAAGGTTGGCCGGGTCCTGCTGCCGAAGGATTACCTGCGCCTGTGGCTTACCGGCGAGCACATGTCGGAAATGTCTGATTCCGCCGGCACCTCCTGGCTGGATACGGGCGGGCGAAAATGGTCGCCCGAGCTCCTCGCTGCAACCGGGCTCGAGGAGCGGCAGATGCCGAGCCTTGTCGAGGGCACCGACAGCGCCGGCACGCTTCGCGCCGAACTCGCCGCGCGCTGGGGCCTCGGCGCGGGCGTCGTCGTCGCCGGCGGAGCAGGGGACAATGCGGCGTCGGCATGCGGCATGGGCACGGTGCGGGATGGCGCCGCGTTCGTCTCGCTCGGCACCTCGGGCGTGCTGTTTGCCGCGAACGGGCGCTATCTGCCGAACCCGGAAAGCGCCGTGCACGCCTTCTGCCATGCGCTGCCGAACACCTGGCACCAGATGGGCGTGATCCTGTCGGCCACCGACGCGCTGAACTGGCATGCCCGCGTCACCGGCGTGAGCGCCGCCGAACTCACCGCCGAACTCGGCGAGACGTTGAAGCGACCCTCTGGCGTCACCTTCCTGCCCTATCTGTCCGGCGAACGCACGCCGCACAATGACGCTACAATCCGCGGCGCCTTCGCGGGTCTCGGTCACGAGAGCGACCGCGCGGCGCTGACGCAGGCGGTGCTGGAAGGCGTTTCGTTCGCGATCCGCGACAGCCTCGAAGCGCTGCGGCTTGCCGGCACGGAACTGACGCGCGTCACCGCGATCGGCGGCGGCTCGCGCTCGCGCTACTGGCTGAAGTCGATCGCCACCGCGCTGTCACTGCCAGTGGACGTGCCGGCCGACGGCGATTTCGGCGCTGCCTTCGGGGCGGCGCGGCTCGGGCTGATCGCGGCGACGGGAAGCGATCCGGTGGCAATCTGCACGCCGCCTTCGACGGCCGAGACGGTCGAGCCAGACGCGGCGCTGAGCAGCGCGTATGAGACGGCTTACGAGCGCTACCGCCGTCTCTACCCGGCGATCCGCGATGCGATGGTTTGAAGGCGGGGTTTGCCCCTCACCCTAACCCTCGCCCCGCAGGCGGGGAGAGGGGACGTGGCACGCGGAGCGTCCCTGATGAGACGGATCGTCTCCAGAAGGTGAGGGACGCGGCATATCCCTTCTCCCCGCTCGCGGTGAGAAGGTCGCGGCAGCGGGATGAGGGGCGTCCGCTGCAACCAGGTTCAGTTATTCAAGGAGGAGACACCCATGAGCACCGGCTTTTTCGGCGACATCGCCAAGGTGAAATACGAAGGCTCGGAGAGCACCAATCCGCTGGGCTTCCGCCACTACGACAAGGACGAAGTCGTGCTCGGCAAGCGCATGGAGGATCATCTGCGCTTTGCCGTCGCCTACTGGCACAGTTTCGTCTGGCCGGGCGGTGATCCGTTCGGCGGGCAGACCTTCGAGCGGCCGTGGTTCAAGGACTCGATGGACGCAGCGAAGCTCAAGGCCGACGTCGCCTTCGAGTTCTTCCAGCTGCTCGGCGTGCCCTTCTACTGCTTCCACGACGCCGACGTGCGGCCGGAGGGCAAGAGCTTCGCCGAGAACACGAAGAACCTCAACGAGATCGTCGACCATTTCGAAAAGAAGCAGGCGGAGACCGGCGTCAAGCTGCTGTGGGGCACGGCGAACCTGTTCTCCAACCGCCGCTACATGGGCGGGGCCGCGACCAATCCGGACCCGGACGTCTTCGCGTTCGCGGCGGCGACGGTAAAGACCTGCATCGACGCCACAAAGCGGCTCGGCGGCCAGAACTACGTGCTCTGGGGCGGGCGCGAGGGCTACGAGACGCTGCTCAACACCGACATGAAGCGCGAGCTCGACCAACTCGGCCGCTTCGTCAACCTCGTCGTCGAGTACAAGCACAAGATCGGCTTTACGGGCACGATCCTGATCGAACCGAAGCCGCAGGAGCCGACCAAGCACCAGTATGATTTCGACGTCGCCACCGTCTATGGCTTCCTGAAGAAGTACGGGCTGGAGAACGAGGTGAAGGTCAATATCGAGCAGGGCCACGCGATCCTCGCGAACCATTCCTTCGAGCACGAGCTGGCGCTGGCCAACGCGCTCGGCATCTTCGGCTCGATCGACATGAACCGCAACGACTACCAATCCGGCTGGGACACTGACCAGTTCCCGAACAACGTGCCGGAGATGGCGCTGGCCTATTACCAGGTGCTGGCCGGAGGCGGTTTCAGGACCGGCGGCACCAATTTCGACGCCAAGTTGCGCCGCCAGTCGATCGATCCGGAGGATTTGCTGATCGCCCATATCGGCGGCATGGACTGCTGCGCCCGCGGCCTGAAGGCGGCGGCAAGGATGATCGAGGACAAGGCGCTGTCGAAGCCGCTCGAGGAGCGCTACGCCGGCTGGAGCGTGCCGGAAGCGAAGAAGATGCTCGACGGCGGCTTCTCCCTCGAGGAGATCGAGGCCTGGGTGCTGAAATCCGACCTCAACCCAAAGCCGCGCTCCGGCAGGCAGGAATTGCTGGAGAACGTGGTCAACCGCTACGTCTGAGCTGGGCGGTGTCGACCGCTACGTCAGGCCCGATCCTCAGGCAGCCGTAGCGGTCGGTCTCGCGTTTGATTTCTGCGATGAGGACATCCAGGGCGGGATTGCGGGATTTTCGGGCGCGTCGCACGACGTAGGCGACCGATGGTGGCTGCGGCAGCCGGCCGGCAACGCGTTCCATCTCCTGAGAGAGATGGCGGCTGCTGACGATGGCGACGCCGAGCCCTGAGGCGACGCCTGCCACGATCCCCGCAGCACTCGTGCACTCCAGCACGGTCTCGAAAACCAAGTCGCTGTCTTTTGCGATCTCGAACGCCCATTGCCGGTAGAAGCACGCGTCATCGAACGACAGGAAGGGTATCGGGCCGGCGTCCGGCAAGGAAAGCTCCGGCGACTTCACCCAGTGGAGGTCCTCGCGAAACAGCACCACGTCCGAGGGGCGAACTTCATGCGCAAACACCTGGATGATGGCGGCATCGAGCCGTCCGTCGTCCAGCATGGATCGAAGCGTCAGGCTCATCTTTACCTGCGCCCTGACCGACACTTCCGGATGCAGCCGGCGAAACCGGCCCAGGATGCGCGAAAGGTCGGTGCAGGTCGTATCCTCGGTCATGCCGAGCGTAATTCTCCCCGCAAGCGAACTCTTGGACAGGCTGAGAAGCGCTTCGTCGTGCAGGCTCAAAATGCGTTCGGCATAGTCCAGCAGTTCCTCGCCCAGTTCCGTGAACAGCGGAGCGTCCGGTTTTCGGCTGAGCAGTTCGCAGCCGATATTGGCTTCCAGTCGCCTTATCTTGTGGCTGACGGCCGATTGCGACAGCCTCAGGGCCGCCGCCGCGCGCGTGACGCCACCGTGAAGCCGGATAGCCTGGAGAGCCCGAAGCGCGTCGACATCCAGACGCCTGGCGTTCAGTTCGGTCATGGTTCCTGTCCAGCAAAATCAACTGCGGCCAGAATGACAAATCTTGGCGGCCGCATACAGTCTTCAATCCAGATTTCGTTGAGCATTCATTGCATGATCGAAATTTGTCATGTGATCTCGTCCGGGTTTGCGCGTATTCGGCCGGGACCGTCATCACACTGAACCACGTTCCGGGCGACCATGGCTGACACGACTGCTGCATCCTCCCCTGTTTCTGGCCACCGCCTTCTTTGGCCGCTTCTGGCTACCGTCCTGGTTGTGGGTTGGAGTTCGGGGTTCGTCGGAATCCGCTACGCCAGCGAACAGGCAGGTGTGATGCTGGTGCTCTTCTGGCGCACCCTGTTGTCCGGGGTCATCCTGCTGCCGTTCGCTTTGCTCGTCGGGCCGCGCATATCGTTCGGGGCCGTCGGTGTGCAGATGATCTTCGGCGTGATGATTGTCTTCCTGTATCTGGGCGGATTCGCCTTGGCGATCGAGCAACGGGTGCCGACGGGTCTCGTCGCGCTGATCTCGGATCTGGTGCCGCTGGCGATCGCTGCCCTGTCGCACACGCTCCTGGGCGAGCGGATGAGCCTGCGCCAATGGGCCGGCACAGCAATCGCGATCGCCGGGGTGCTGATCGTGTCGTTCGACAGTCTGAGCCTCGGCACCGCGCCGGTGTGGGCCTATGTGGTGACGGTCGCCTCGATGGCAGTGTTTGCGCTCGCGACCGTTCTCCAGAAGCGCTTTGGCACGCTGAAGATGCCGATCCACCAGAGCCTCTGCATCCAGTTTCTGACCGGCGCGGTGCTGTTCGGGGTTGTCGCCAATGCGCAGGGCGGGCTGCTGCCCCCGGCCGACCGCGGCTTTGCGGTCGGGATTGCCTGGCTCGTGCTGGTCGCGACGTTCCTCTGCTACACGACCTACTATATGAGCCTGCGCCTGTTTCCGGCCGCCAAGGTCAGTGCCGCGATCTATCTCAGCCCGCCTGTCACGATGATATGGGCCTGGGCGCTGTTTTCCGAGCCGCTCACCGTGTCGATGTTCGGCGGGCTGTTCGTCACTCTTCTCGGGGTCTGGCTCACCTCGTCGACGGGCGGCGCCAAGCACGGCTAGCTCGCAGGGGAGGCATTGGCCGTGCAGGTGCCTTCAGAACCCGAGCGAACGCCTCAACGTCCCGCCCGCTGCCTTGACGGCGCCGCCACCGAGTTGCGCACCACGAGATCCGGCCGAAGCAGGATCTCGGTCTCCGTTTCCGCCGACGTTCCATCCGACAGCATTTCCAGGAGCAGCGCCATGGCACGCTTGCCGATGGCGGTGCGGGGTTGGCGGATCGTGGTCAACGATGGTGTCATGAAGCTCGCTTGCGGGATGTCGTCGAAGCCGGTGACGGAGAAATCGCTGGGAATGTCGTAGCCGCGGGCCTTCAGGCCGATCGTTACACCGAGCGCGGTCTGGTCGTTGACGCACATGAAGGCGGTCGGCAGGTCGTCGCGCATGAAAAGCTGCTCGAGCGCCAGGCGGCCGCTTTCGATCGTGCCGTCGCCCTCCATGACGATCCGGCCCTGCGGTGGCACGCCGGCGGCATCGAGACCGGCCTCATAGCCGGCGCGGCGGCGGGTGTGGGCGAGCTTCGTGCGCGAATCGCCAATGAAGGCGATCTTTCGGTGGCCTTCGGCGATCAAAAGATCGACCGCCTTGCGCGCGCCCTCCACGTCGTCGACACCCACATAGGGAATGCCGCCGTTGAAGACCGGCTCGAAGACGCCGACACAGGGCGGCAGGCGCGCCGTCATGGCCCGGTGACCGAAGGGCAGGATGCCCGTGAACAGGATCAAACCGGCCGCCTGGTTGGAGTTGAGGAACTTCAGGTATTCCAGACCGCGCTGCGGCTCGTTCTGCGTATGGCCGATCAGGACGCCGTAGCCATGCGCGCGGGCCTCGTTCTCCAGGCCGACCAGGATGTTGGAGAAGTTCGGGTCGCCGATGTCGGGCGCCACGACCAGGATCATATTGGATCGACCGAGCCTGAGGCTGCGGGCCATCGCGTTGGTGGTGTAGCCGGTGACCGCGATCGCCTGGTCAACTTTCAGCCGTGTCGACTTCGCCACCTTCTCCGGCGTGTGGATCGCCCGCGAGACGGTCGCGATCGACACTTCGGCGATCCGGGCGACGTCTTCGATTGTTGCGGGGGAGGAATTCGACACTGCGTTCTGCCTCGGCTGCTTTGCGGGCGACACTACACAGACTTGTCCGGTGGTCAAACGCCACTGCGCAAAAATCCCCGTACAACCGTCAATGTAAACCTTTACATTTGGCGATGTAAAGGTTTACATCAGTCTGCGCGGTGGGGAGACCGCACGGGAGGGTTTCATGGTTTCGGATGTCGTCGACGGCGCTCCCGTCGTCCTGACCGCGCGGCGCATCAGCAAGTCGTTCAGCGGCGTGCAGGTGCTGTTCAGCGTCGATTTCGAGCTGCGTCAGGGCGAGATCCACGCGCTGATGGGCGAGAACGGCGCCGGCAAGTCGACGCTGGTGAAAATCCTTTCCGGTTTCGAGCAGCCCACCTCCGGCGAGATCCTCCTCGATGGCCAGCCGGTGAAGCTGCCGCCGAACGGCGCCGCCGAAGCGCTCGGCATCGTCATCATCCACCAGGAATTCAACCTCGCGGACCACCTGACCGTCACCGAGAGCCTTTTCCTCGGCCGCGAGGTGACGCGCTTCGGCGTGCTTGACCGCAAGTTCATGCGCACCGAGACGCGGCGCGTGCTCGACCTGCTCGGCTCGCATGTGGACGAGAACGCGGTGATCGGATCGCTGTCGATTGCTGAGAAGCAGATGGTCGAGATTGCCAAGGCGATCAGCCGCGACGCGCGCGTCGTGATCATGGACGAGCCGACGGCCGTGCTGTCACGCGAGGAAACCAACTTCCTGTTCCGTCAGGTTCGGAAGCTGCGCGAGCAGGGCACGAGCTTCGTCTTCGTCTCGCACAAGCTCGACGAGGTGATGGAGCTGACCGACCGCATCACCGTCCTGCGCGATGGCCAGTGGATCAAGACATCGCCGACGGCGATCCTCGATGGCGAGGCGATCGCCCAACTGATGGTCGGCCGCGAACTCTCCAGTCTCTATCCGGCGAAGACCGAGCCTGATGTGGACGAGGAGGTGGCGCTGCGGGTCGAGGGGGTTTCGACCGGCTATGTGCGCGATGCGAGCTTCGAGGTCCGCAAGGGCGAGATCCTCGGCTTCTCCGGCATGATCGGTTCGGGGCGGACCGAGCTGATGGAGGCGATCGTCGGCCTCAGGCCGCGCCACTCCGGCGAGGTTCTGGCGAAAGGCCAACCCGTTCCGTCCGGTGATGTGCACGCGGCCAACCGGAGCGGCCTTGCCTATATGACGAAGGACCGCAAGGCCAAGGGGCTGCTTCTGAACGCCGGCATGATGGCGAACCTGACCCTGCAGTCGCTCGAGCGTCACACCAAGCTCGGCTATCTCGATCCGGCCAGCGAGACCGCCGCGCTCGTCAAGGCGCGGCGCCGCTTCGACATTCGCGTGCGGGACGCCAGTGTCGTGGCCGGACGCATGTCCGGCGGCAACCAGCAAAAGCTCCTGCTGGCCAAGGTCATGGAGACCGATCCGCAGATCATCATCATCGACGAGCCGACGCGCGGCATCGACGTCGGCACCAAGCAGCAGATCTATCATTTCATTTCCGCGCTCGCGCGGGATGGCCGGTCGATCATCGTCGTGTCGTCGGAAATGCCCGAAATCATCGGTCTGTGCAGCCGCGTGGCGGTGATGCGCGAGGGCCATATCGTCGGCATGCTCGAGGGCGACGAGATCACTGAACACGAGATCATGCGCTATGCCGCCGGCCTGAAAAGGAAGGCTGCGGCCTGACGACAACGTCGCCGCAGGCGCCGGCAACGAGAGACATTTCCCGCGGGAGCGGGACGGGAGGATTGGACTTGGACATGAGCGTGAATGAGGAAAGCAGCCAGGGCGGCATCCGCCGTCGTAGTTGGCGGGATGTCGATCTGAGGGCCGTGGCCCCCTTTGCCGCGCTGGCCTTGCTCCTGGTTATCGGGGCCCTGGTCAATCCGAATTTCATCGGCATCAATAACCTTGCCAATGTCGCCACCCGCAGCGCCTTCATCGCCATCATCGCCGTCGGCGCGACCTTCGTCATCTCCGCCGGCGACCTCGACCTTTCGGTCGGCGCGATGGTGGCCTTCATCGCCAGCCTGATGATCCTGTTCATGAACTCCGGCGTCATCGCCGATCCGGCGCTGATGCTGGCGGCGGCGGTCGCCTTCGCCATTGCGGCCGGTGCCGCCTGCGGCCTTGCCAACGGCCTGATCACCACGGTCGGCAAGATCGAGCCCTTCATCGCCACGCTCGGCACGATGGGCATCTATCGAGGGCTGACCACCTGGCTGTCCCAGGGCGGGGCGATCACGCTGAAGGAGCCGCAGCTGCAGGAGATGTACCGGCCCGCCTATTTCGGCTCGATCCTCGGCGTGCCGGTGCCGATCGTCGTCATTCTGACGGTCACGGTAATTGCCGCTTTCGTCCTCTACCGCACCCGCTATGGCCGGCACGTTGTCGCCGTCGGGTCCAACAGCGACGTGGCGCGCTATTCCGGCATCGCTGTCAACCGCGTACGCACCGTCGCCTTCGTCATCCAGGGCCTGTGCGTCGCCGTCGCCGTCCTGCTCTACGTGCCGCGCCTCGGCTCCACCTCGGCCACCACCGGCATCCTGTGGGAACTGCAGGCGATCACCGCCGTCGTCGTCGGCGGCACGGCGCTGAAGGGCGGCGCCGGGCGGGTCTGGGGCACGATCTGCGGTGCCTTCATCCTCGAGCTGGTCGGCAACATCATGCTGTTGTCGAACTTCGTCAGCGAATACCTGATCGGCGCCATCCAGGGGGCGATCATCATCATTGCGATGCTCGTCCAGCGCTCGCTGGTGCGAAAGTCGTGAAACCAAGCAACTCCGGCGGAACTGCGAAGCGGTGCGTCCGGAATTGCGAGGAAGGAGCCGGGTCAACAGGTCTCCCGGCATAAGAGACTGACCTGATATTGGGAGGAACCTAATGCGCAAGAAATTTCTGGCCCTGACGGTCGCGGCCGTGGCGGCCTTGGCTGGCGTCGGCCATGCCCAGGACAAGAACGTGACGATCGGCGTCTCGATCCCCGCCGCCGACCACGGTTGGACGGCCGGCGTCGTCTTCCATGCCGAACGCGTCGCCAAGCTCCTGATGGAGCAGCACCCCGGCCTCAACGTCATCGTCAAGACGTCGCCGGATCCGGCCAGCCAGGCCAACGCCGTGCAGGACCTCGAGACGCAGGGCATCGACGCGCTCGTGATCCTGCCGACCGACCCAGACCCGCTGGTCAACGCCATCAAGGAGGTCAAGGGCAAGGGCACGTTCGTCGCGCTCGTCGACCGCGCGCCGTCCGTCAACGACAATTCGGTGCGCGACCTCTATGTCGCCGGCAATAACCCAGCGCTCGGCCAGACCGCCGGCGAGTACATCAAGGCGACGACGCCGGATGCCGAAGTGGTCGTCATCCGCGGCCTGCCGATTCCGATCGACCAGCAGCGCCAGGACGGCTTCGACAAGGGCATCGAAGGCTCGAACGTCAAGATTCTTGACCGCCAGTACGGCAACTGGAACCGCGACGACGCCTTCAAGGTCATGCAGGACTACCTGACCAAGTACCCGAAGATTGACGTGGTCTGGTGCCAGGACGACGACATGGCCGTCGGCGTGCTGCAGGCGATCGACCAGGCCAAGCGCACCGACATCCAGTACGTCGTTGCCGGTGCCGGCTCGAAGGACATGGTCAAGAAGGTCATGGACGGCGACAAGATGATCCCGGTCGACGTGCTCTATCCGCCGGCAATGGTCGGCACCGCACTCGAGATGACCGTCGCCAACTTCTATGGCCAGGTGCCGGTACGTGGCGTCTACACGATTGATGCGACGCTGATCACCAAGGACAATGCCAAGGACTTCTACTTCCCGGATTCGCCGTTCTGATCCGGACCGCATGACACCGCCCGGGCCGAAATGGCCCGGGCGATTTTCGATCGACATTGCCCGGCGGGGGAACTCGGGCCGCAGGGCGCGGGATGGCGGGCAGGTAATTTCAGGACGCGGGGCCACGGGACGGTCCATGCGATGGGAGGAAACATCAGATGAAGACGATCAAGGGACCGGCGCTGTTTCTGGCCCAGTTCGCCGGCGACGCGGCGCCGTTCAACTCCTGGGACTCGATCACCAAATGGGCCGCCGATATCGGCTACAAGGGCGTGCAGGTGCCGTCCTGGGACGGCCGGCTGATCGATTTGAAGAAGGCGGCGGAATCGAAAACCTACTGCGACGAGTTTACCGGCAAGGCGCGCGAAAACGGCGTCGAGGTGACCGAGCTTTCCACCCATCTGCAGGGACAACTCGTCGCCGTGCATCCGGCCTACGACGAGGCCTTCGACGGCTTTGCCGCCCCCGAAGTGCGCGGCAATCCGAAGGCGCGGCAGACCTGGGCCGTCGAACAGGTGAAGATGGCGCTGACCGCTTCCAAGAACCTCGGTATCGGCGCACATGCGACGTTCTCCGGCGCGCTCGCCTGGCCGTTCGTCTATCCGTGGCCGCAGCGCCCCGCCGGGCTCGTCGAGACCGCCTTCGACGAACTCGCCCGTCGCTGGAAGCCGATCCTCGACCATGCCGAGGACTGCGGCGTCGACGTCTGCTACGAGATCCATCCCGGCGAGGACCTGCACGACGGCATCAGCTACGAGATGTTTTTGGAGCGCACCGGCAACCATGCGCGCGCCTGCATGCTCTACGATCCGTCGCACTACGTGCTGCAGTGCCTCGACTATCTCGACAACATCGACATCTACAAGGACCGCATCCGGATGTTCCATGTCAAGGATGCGGAGTTCAACCCGACCGGCCGGCAGGGCGTCTATGGCGGCTATCAGGGCTGGGTTAACCGGGCCGGGCGCTTCCGCTCGCTCGGCGACGGCCAGGTCGATTTCGGCGCGGTCTTCTCGAAGATGGCTGCGAACGATTTTGCCGGCTGGGCGGTCGTGGAATGGGAATGCGCGCTCAAGCATCCCGAGGACGGCGCGCGCGAAGGCGCCGAGTTCGTCAGGCACCATATCATCCGCGTCACCGACAAGGCCTTCGACGACTTCGCCGGTGCCGGCACTGACGAGGCGGCCAATCGGCGCATGCTGGGGATCTGAGCTCAGGCGGAGCGTAGGGCAACCAGATCGGCACTTTCGAGCGCAGCGATGTTGCGCTCGATCCTTTCGGGGTCCCAGTCCCACCAGGCAAGGTCAAGGAGGGTCGAAATCACCTCATCGCCGAAGCGCTTGCGGATGGGGGCGCCAGGATTGCCGCCGACGATCGTATACGGTTCGACGTCGCGCGTGACGACTGCACCAGCCGCGACAATCGCGCCTGGACCGATCGTGACGCCGGGCATGACCTGCGCGCCGTGGCCGAGCCAGACGTCGTGTCCGATCACCGTGTCGTTAAATGGAAGATCGGCATAGCCGCCGGTCGCGGCGAGATTGAAGATGCGGAAGGGATAGGTCGTGAAGCCGTCCATTGGATGGTTCGCCGAACTCGTGATGAAGCGCACGCCGTGAGCGATCTGGACGAACCGGCCGATCACGAGCTTCTCCTGGCTGAAATCAAAGAGATAGGGCGCGAGCGTCGCGGCCCAGTCGTCGGGGCAGCTGAAATCGCTGGCATAGGAATAGTCACCGACCTCGATCCTGGGGTGGTCGATGACATTGCGGAGATAGACGGTGTTCCTGATGACAGTGCCGTCGGGTGCGGTGATCGGGTGGGCAAGCGTGGAATTAAGCAATGGCATGAGCAAGATCTCTCAACACAAGAATGGCGCGCCCGCCCGAAGGCGTACGCATTTGATTTGTGATGGATGCCTCGATCGAGGCGGATCTTACTTGTTCATCGGCGTGGGCTCCGCAAAACGGGGACCGATATAGAGGCAAAGTCGCAATATTCCAAATCCCGTGCGGGGGTTAAGGCAAGGAGGAACCCAATGGCAATTGAAGGAAGCACGAGCGAGGCGCGGCAGTCGCGGATCCGGCTCGGCATGGTGGGCGGCGGATCGGGCGCCTTCATCGGCGCGGTGCACCGCATCGCAGCCCGGCTCGACGACCACTACGAGCTTGTCGCTGGCGCGTTGTCGTCGACGCCGGAAAAATCCGTCGCCTCGGGCCGTGAACTCGGTCTCGAGCCGGCGCGCTGCTACGGCAGCTTCAAGGACATGGCGATCCGCGAAGCCAAGCTGAAGAACGGCATCGAGGCGGTTGCGATCGTTACCCCGAACCACGTCCACTACGAGGCGGCGAAGGAATTTTTGAAGCGCGGCATCCATGTCATCTGCGACAAGCCGCTGACCTCGACGCTCGGTGACGCCAGAAAGCTGAAAAAGGTCGCCGACGAGAGCGACGCGCTGTTCGTGCTCACCCACAACTACACCGGTTATCCGATGGTGCGCCAGGCGCGGCAGATGGTTCGGGACGGGGTGATCGGCCCGGTGCGGCTGGTGCAGATGGAGTACCCGCAGGACTGGCTGACGGAGAATATCGAGCAGACCGGCCAGAAGCAGGCGGCCTGGCGAACCGATCCGGCGAGATCGGGTGCGGGCGGCTCGACCGGCGACATCGGCACGCATGCCTACAATCTCGGTTGCTTCGTCTCCGGCCTCGAGCTTGCGGAACTTTCCGCCGACCTCGACAGCTTCGTTCCGGGCCGCCAGCTCGACGACAACGCCCATGTGATGATGCGCTTTGCGGAGAAGGATGGCGTGCGCGCCAAGGGCATGCTGTGGTGCAGCCAGGTGGCGCCGGGCCACGAGAACGGCCTGAAGGTGCGGGTCTACGGCACCAAGGGCGGACTCGAGTGGGTCCAGGCCGATCCGAACTACCTATGGTACACGCCCTTCGGCGAACCGAAGCGTCTCATCACCCGCGCCGGTGCCGGCTCCGGTGCAGACGCCGCCCGCGTCAGCCGTGTTCCGTCAGGCCATCCGGAAGGCTATCTCGAAGGTTTTGCCAACATCTATTCGGAAGCTGCACGCGCCATTTACGCCAAGCGCAAGGCCGCGAAGGTCGATCCGGCCGTGCTCTACCCGACGGTCGATGACGGCCTAAAGGGCATGGTGTTCGTTGATGCCTGCGTGCAGTCTTCGAAGAGGAACGGCGCCTGGGTGAAGGTCTGATCGCCGGCTCTTTCTTCCGGAAGGGCCAAGGTGTTTCGTAAGGACAGGATATGGGGGACGTGCGACGCGTCCCGCATATGCCCTTTGTGCTAATCCTGGTTGCGGCAGCGGCAACGCTGCGTTCGGCGAAGTTGCCACCATTGTCGCCTTCCGGCGCGATGAACTGGGGTCGGCCTGGAATGAGAAAGCACGGGAACGACTACTGCCCTATCCGGCGCTCCTGCATCTCTTCGCCCACAAAACAATTGTAGCCTTGGCGGTCAACAACCCTTCTCAGCGGCAAATCGATCGGCCGCAATTCGCTCACCTCCGCCCCCAATATCTCGACAACGAGCTTGCGGAGAATCGCGTCCGCAAAATGGCTGACGTCGGACACCTTCAATAAAAAGGCGCCGTCTCCGCCGATTACGCACTCCTCATAGTAGACGTCGAGGTCCGGTATCGATGCAGAATCCGGGTGCATCAGCATGATGGGAAGGCCATCGATCACGATGCCCTGGGCGACAGTCGAATTGCGCGCGACGGGTGCCGGAACGCCAGCGTTGTTCGGGCCATCGCCGGATATGTCGATGACGCGCCGCGTTCCCTGGAACGGGCCGATTTGAAAGAGTTGCCGCGCAAATATCAGGGTGTTGGAAATCGAGGTGAAGGAAATTCGTCGGATCGGCTGCCGGCGCAGAGCTTCTGCAAATTGAGCCGCAGCGCCTGGCCCGTCGATCAGAGTCCAGGGCAAGACCTGGACGGCGGAGCCGCCCCATTCGACATAGGTCACGGCAATCCTGCCGAGCGGCCCGCTTTGCAAGGCGCTGATGAGTTCCGGCTGAAGAAATGCGTCGACATAACCTTGACGCTGGATTTGCTGTTCGTGCATCTCCATTGAGTAGGAGACATCCACGGCGAGAACCAGTTCAAGATCGACGGCAACCGGATCAGGTCGGGCGGGTGTGCTTCCCACCAGAACACCACAGCAGACAAGAAGTGCGCATCGCAGGTTCATCGCGACAACAAGCCAAGAGCGCGATGATGATACATCTATTCCGGGTGTTCGCAATGCAGGGTGCGAGCATGCAAAGTCGCTCCGCATCGATGTTTCCGGGACGCCGCAGACGCCACTCCAGTGGGATCACCCGCGCGCCGGCTGAAACAATTCGACGAGGTTGCCGGACGGATCCACCAGCAGGATCTGCGCGCCACCGGGCCCGGTGACGATGTCGTTGCGGAACCGGACGTTGGCAGCGCGCAGCCGCGCCACCTCAGCCGGCAGGTCGTCAACGATGAGGTGGATACGATTCCAGCCGCCGGGTCGCGGCTGCTCGCCATCCGGCATCGGCCGCCCCGCCGAACTCGTCGGCCCGCTAAGCAGGAGCCGCAAGGCTCCGCGCCGCACGTCCGCGAACGCCGGAGCGTGGTTCGACAGAAGCGAAAAGCCAAGGTGGGCCGTATACCAGGCGATTGCGGCTTCCACGTCATCGACCATGTAGCGGACATTGACAGTCGTCTCGGACATTCCTTGTCCTCCAAAGGGGACCCGGCGCGATCCGGTCCGAACCGCGCCTCTGCCGTCCCCGCCGCTTTTCATCATTTAGGCGTTGATGCACCGGTGCCCCGTCGCGCACGGCGACGGGGCGATCGGCTTTTCAATATTGCGGCTGCCTAGTTTGACGGATCGTCCGCCGGATTGACGTACTTGATGCCCCACGGGCCGTTGGTGGTGACTTGAACCACCGTCTCCTCGTCGAAGTAGACGTAGTGTGCCATGCCAGGTGGCAGCGCGAAGAAACTGCCAGCAGGCAGTGCCTTGGTGGCGCCCCGATCGGCGGTTTCGCCCATCCCAAGGTTGGTCGCCCCGGATATGACGGTGACCACTTCATAGGCAGGATGCGTGTGGGGCGGGATCGCATAGCCCGCCGGCACCTTCAGCCGAAGGGCGAACAGGCCTTCCTTGGTCGGATCGCCGAACAGGACCGCCGCTTCGGCGCCGGCGGGAAGCATTTTGGGGGCGGGAGCCCACTTGATGTCATTGGGAGCAACCATCGTGTGCGCACCCTCTGCCAGGGCAAAGGAGGCGATTGCGCAGAATCCGATCCAGCCGACTGCAAATATCGATGCGGTTCTCATGACAAACCTCCCTCTGTCGCCAAGCCTCTCATCTCGACCACGCGCTGGGACAGGCTGGCGAAACGCACAAAATACGTCCGCAGGCCACGTGGAGGCAAGCAATCAGGGCGCTGCATTGGGCGCCGGTTGTCCGGACCCCGGGCGAATTCCGGCGAAGATCCTTGCCGCTCGGTGATGGGCGAAGGGAATGTGTCGCTATTTGCCGAGGTGCCGCTCGCCGCGCTTGCGGGCGAGGCCCATCTGCTTCTGTCGCTCTCGGAAGCGCGCCCGGTCCTCATCGGTCCGGCTCGCGAAGCAATGCGGGCAGGAGACTCCGGCTTCGTAGGTCGACGCGGTGACCTCCTCCGCCGTCAGCGGATGCCGGCAGGCGCGGCAGAGCGTGTGTTCGCCCTCTTCGAGGCCATGGGTGATCGAGACGCGCTCGTCGAAGACGAAGCAGGCGCCCTCCCACAGGCTCTCTTCGGCCGGCACCTCCTCGAGATATTTCAGGATGCCGCCCTTGAGGTGATAAACCTCGTCGAAGCCCTGCTCCTTCATGAAGGCGGTCGCCTTCTCGCAGCGGATGCCGCCGGTGCAGTACATGGCGATCTTCGGCTTGTTGTGCAGGCCGGTGTGGTTGCGCACCCAGTCCGGGAACTCGCGGAACGTCTTCGTCTGCGGATCGACCGCGCCCTTGAAGATGCCGATGGCGGTCTCGTAGTCGTTGCGCGTATCGATGAGGATCGTGTCTGGATCGGAGATCAGCGCGTTCCAGTCCTTCGGTGCAACATAAGTTCCGACCACCTGGTTCGGGTCAATGTCCTCGACCCCCATGGTGACGATTTCCCTCTTCAAGCGCACCTTCATGCGCAGGAACGGCATTTCGGCGGCGCCGCTTTCCTTGTGCTCGAGCCCGGCGAATTCCGGCTGAGCGCGCAGGAAGGCGAGCACGGTGCGAATGCCGGCCTCGGGACCGGCGATCGTGCCGTTGATGCCTTCATGGGCGAGCAGCAGCGTCCCGCGCACGCCATTGTCCTCGCACAGCGCCTGCAATGGCGCGCGCAGGTCGGCAAAACGCGGCACGGAAACGAAATGATAGAGGGCGGCAACGAGGAACGATGCCTCGTTCGGATCCGGGATGCTGGGGGAGATGGCTGTCATGGCCGCTGGAATACAGCTTTGTGCGCTGCGGCGCAATTGGACGGCTGCGGCAAGTCTCATGCTCAGGCAGCGTGCCGCCACAATAATACGATGTGTTCGGCGTCCTGCCTGGCGTTCCGTGGAAACAGCATCGCCGCCAGGGGCAGGGCTTCCGCCCGCATTCGGGCTTCTTCGGCGGTCATCACGGCGGTTAGATGCGCCAGGTCGTCCAGCGGGCCGATTTCGTGCGGGTGCGCATCGGCAAAGTCGGACAACAGGGCGATATCCTGGTTCTCGCCGAGAAGCGCCGCAAGGTGCTTTGCATGCTGGCGTGTGCTGGACAGTGCAGCGGGCCAGGCCTCGGTGAGGAAAAGGCAGTGGACCCAGCGGTCCTGCGTCCGCTTGCGCAGCGAATGAAAACTGTCGGCTGCGCCGGTCGCCTTGGCCTGCCGAAGCGCAACCGCGGCCTTCCTGCCTGTCCTGCGCCATCCCTCGCCGAGAATGTCAGCCGCCCGCTTCGGGCCTGCGTCGAGGCGGAAGCGAGCGACGGCCTCCTCGGCGTCGTCGCAGGTGGCGATGGCCTCCCTGATCAGGTCGTCCGTCGTTGCGGTGCTGGCGACGGAGTCGCGGCGGGCGACGAGCCGCTGATGGATGCGGTTCACCGCCATGCGCTCCTCTGCCGTGGAGGCCGCGTCCACAAGCCTGTGCGCGGTTTCCACAAGCGAGGTCGCATCCCGGCTTTCCCTGAGGTGGCGGCCAAGCGCACCGATCCGTTCGTTTTCCTTTTTCTGAAACGCCCGGTCTGCGGTCGCGACCAGCCGGTAGAGGCTTCTGACGCGCTTGAACTGCTTGCGGGCGGTATGGATGGCCTCGTGGGGACCGTCCGGCTGTGCTTCGAGCACGGACTTGGCCCGCACCAGGTAGCTGGATGCCACCCGTCGCACTTCGCTGTCGAGCGGCTTATCCGCTTTGAGAGTGAGGCTCATCAAGGGGTCCGGTCGTTGCTGCGGACAGGGCCATTGCCTGGTTCGAGTAGCGGTCGTCGCCTGTCACCTCGTGTCCCACCCAATCGGGGATTTTCGGCAGATCGGCCTCGCTGTCGAGTTCGACTTCGGCAACAACGAGGCCGCTGTAACGCCCGCCATATTCGTCAACCTCCCAGGTGAACCCCTCATGCTCCACCTCGTAGCGGACCTTCTCCAGGACCGTTCCGACGGCATGGTGAAGCATGTCGGTGGCGGTCTCGGCGTCGATGTCGAATTCGTACTCGTCACGGGAAAGCGCGGTCTTGCCAATCTTCAGCGTCAGGCAGGCATGACCGTCGTCATAGGTGCGCACGCGCAACGAACGATCGTCCATAGCGACAAGATAGCCCTGCTTGATGGCGACACCCGCGTCGGCGAAATGCCGCCAGTGCTCGCCGGAAACAAGGAACTTTCGTTCGATCTCTTTCGCCATGCCACTCGCTTTCGCATTGTGGATAGTCGGGCAACAAAACTCTACACGACGGGACGTCCATGACAAGGAGCGAAAGGGCGCGACTCGGGATGGCGTGCGCGACCTGCCCAATCCTTTTTGCTCGACAGCGACGGAGCGAGGGAGTATTCACCGCAAATTCAATCGTTTTAAGAGGTGCCCCATGTCCGGCAAAACCGAAAACCTCCTTACCGTGCTGAACCTGCAGCCGGTCGTTCCGGTTCTTGTGGTGGATGACGCGGCCAGTGCCGTGCCGCTGGCGCGCGCTCTTGTCGCCGGCGGTCTGAAAGCGATCGAGATCACGCTGCGTACTCCAGCCGCACTGGAGGCGATTCGGCTTGTGGCCAACGAGGTCGAGGGCGCCGTCGCAGGTGCCGGCACCATCCTGAACGCGGCCCAGTTCGACCAGGCCGTCGAGGCAGGCTCCCAGTTCATCGTCAGCCCCGGCACCACACGGGAACTGCTGGATGTTGCGGCGCAATCGCCGGTGCCGCTCCTGCCGGGCGCCGCAACGGCCAGCGAGGCCATGGCGCTGCGGGAGCAGGGCTACAAAGTGCTGAAATTCTTCCCGGCCGAACAGGCGGGTGGCGCGGCCTATCTGAAGGCCCTCTCGTCGCCGCTTGCCGGGACGCTGTTCTGCCCGACAGGCGGGATCTCGCTTGCCAATGCAAAGGACTATCTGTCGCTTCCGAACGTTGTCTGCGTCGGCGGGTCATGGGTGGCGCCGAAGGAGTTGGTGATGCGGGAGGACTGGGCGGGAATCACCAAACTGGCGGCCGAGGCGGCAACGCTGAAAAACTAGCCGGCTAAGGAAATCGGCCCGCAAATGTTCGCCGCCGGGTGCCGCTGGCGGTGTTCTCATCCTGCAAGTCGGATTTGTATTCCCCCCGTCGCATTCCTATGTCTCATCCGGATTCAACACGGCCGGCTTCGACACGGCAGGGGAGAGAACACGATGTTTGATGCGAAGAAGTTGCTGGACCAGTTTCTCGGCTCGCAGATCCCGGGTGCCGGCGGCACGGTGCGCGAGCGGGCGGGACAGGCGGGCCAACTGGCGAAGGACAATCCGCTCGCGGCCGGCGCCATCGCGGGCATTCTGCTCGGCACCAAAAGTGGCCGGGAGGTCACCGGGGCAGCGCTCAAGCTCGGCGGACTGGCGGCAATCGCAGGCCTGGGCTACCAAGCCTACAAGAACTATCAGGCGGGACAAGCGCCCGCCACCGCTTCGTCGCCGGCCGAGAACCAGCCTGAACTACTTCCGCCCCCTGAAAACTCCGGGTTCGCCACGCAGGCCGTCAGCGCCGATTTTGCGCTCACCCTGGTCCGCGCCATGATCGCCGCCTCGCGCGCCGACGGCCACATCGATGATGCCGAGCGCGCACACATCATGGACAAGCTGAAGGTCTCCGGCATCGGCGGCGATGCGGCCGCCTTCCTGGAGCAGGAACTCGCCAATCCGATCGACCTCGACGGTATTGTCGCCGCCGCCAAAACCGAGGAGCAGCGGGTCGAACTCTATACCGCCTCGCGGTTGACCATCGAGCCCGACAGTCGCGCCGAGCGTGGCTACCTCGACCTGCTCGCCGGCCGCCTTGGCCTGGACGATGCGCTGGTCGATCACATCGAGGCGACGGTGACAACGGCAAAGGCGCCGGCCGGCCCCTGGGCGTGATCGGTCGATCACGACTTTGCGTTTGTGTCGACGCAGGCTCTGGCCTATTGCTGGGGAGCAACCAAACCGGCTCCGGCCGGTAGAGCGCACGACACGAGGGGGACACGATGCGAGACCTGAGCCACTGGAAGGGCTGCCCGGCACCTGAGCCGGTGACGCTGGACGGCCGGTTCGTTCGTGTCGAACCCTATGAACGCGCCAAGCATTTGCAGGCCCTCTGGGATGCCTTCGGCGGCACGGCGATCAACCCGCTGCTCCAGTACTTCACGCAGGACGATTTTGGCGGCATCGGAGATTTCGATGCGTGGTCCGAGGCGGTCATCAAGTCCGGCTGGATTCGCGAAGTAATGGTCGACAAGGCGAGCGGCGAGGCCGTGGGAATGGCGCACTACATGCGGCCGGATCCGGCAAACGGCGTTGTCGAGATCGGCGGCATTGCCCATGGTCCGGCGATGGCCCGCTCGCCCGTCTCCACCGAAGCGCAGTATCTGCTCGCCAAGCATGTCTTCGAGGATCTTGGCTATCGGCGCTACGAATGGAAATGCCACAACGAGAACAAGCCCAGCAAGCGGACCGCCGAGCGGTTGGGCTTCACCTTCGAGGGCGTCTTCCGCCAGCACATGTTGTCGAAGCACGCAAACCGGGACACGGCCTGGTTCTCGATCATCGACGGCGAATGGCCGGCTCTCGCGCAGTCCTTCGAGCGCTGGCTCTCGGCGGACAATTTCGACGTCCAAGGCAGGCAGAAGCGGCGGCTCGAAGACATCCGTGCGGAAATGAAGGAATTGGTATCGTAATGAGCAACAATCCGGGCACGAGCAGCCGCTCCGCCGCCATCGCCGCAGCCGTGATTCTGCTCATCACGGGGCTTGCCTTTTTTGTCCTGCCAAACGTGATGATTTGGCTCGGCCAGACCTCGCCATGGCTCGCTGCGGCGGCGGGGGCAGCTCTCGTGCTTGCCTTCTTCCTGGTGTTCTGGCTGCGGGCCCGCTACCAGCGCAGGGGCGAGTAGCGTCGCTCAGCTCTGGAGCGACGCGCCGAGCAGCACCAGTCCGAGAACGAGCACCAGCAGCGCACCGAGGATTTCGATGGCATTGCCGACACGAAGCGCCGCGCTGTTGCCGCCTGCGAGGCGCATCGCCGCGCCCTTGGCCGTCACAGCCAATGTTGCCAGAATTGAGACCGTGATCGCCGTGCCAATCGACATGGCGACGACCGACAGGATGCCGCCGAGATAGAGCCCGTTCAGCAGCGCGAAAGAAAGCACGATCAACGCACCCGAACACGGGCGAAGGCCCACGGCGACGATCGCCGACCAGGCCTCGCGTAGCGCAAACCTGTCCCCCTTCAGCAGCGCCGGGTCCGGCGCATGGGCATGGCCGCAGCTGGCGCAGACCTCGCCGGGGGCGTGCGAATGGCCATGATTGTGGCCAAGCGAGTGATCGTGATGATGGCCGGCGGCGGGGCTGGTGTGGGCATGATGACGGTGGCCATGTCCAGCGGGCTCGGACTGGGCCATCGCAAAGACCTCGACGGGTGCCGGGCGGCGGTTCCGACCCCAGAGCTTGCGGTAAAGCAGCCACGCGCCAAAAGCCGCGATCAGCGCGTAGCTAAATGTCTCCAGCGCCTTTGTCGCCTCGGTCATCGAAATCGACGTTCCGCGCAGAAGCAGATAGGCGGCGCCGACGAGCAGGATTGCGACGACGCCCTGCATCAGCGATGACAGGAAGGAGAGCAGAACCCCGCGCTTCAACTCGATTTCGTTGGCGAGCATGTAGGAGGAGATCACCGCCTTGCCGTGACCGGGGCCTGCGGCGTGGAACACGCCATAGGCGAAGGATAGGCCGACCAGCGTCGAGGCCGCCCAGGGATTGTCGCGCATGTTCTTCAAGGCGCCGGTCAGCATGCGGTAGAACGCCTGCTGCTCGCTGTTGATCCAGGCAAACACGCCACCGAAGAGGCCGGTCGTCTTGAAGGCAGGCTCGGCGCTGCCGATGCCGAGCGGCGACTGGGCGTGGGCTGCGGTCAGGACAGCCAGGAAGAGGAGCACAGCGACGGCTGCGATGTGCGGGATCGTTCGGCGCGTCAGCATGTGACCTCCAGCCGCGTTGCGAACAGCTTCGTCATGTCGGTTCCGGCCGGGTCGTTCCAGAACGCGTCGGTCAATGTGCCCTGGTTCTGAGCGAGAACCTCGTCAGGATCCGGGCGCACGACCTCGTGCTTGCAGGCGGCGAATTTCTCGCCGACGACAACCAGGTCTCCATCGGTGGCGAAATCCATTGCCGCATACATCGTCGGGTCATAAACGCCGAAGGTGAGCTTCCCTTTCAGCGCCAAGGCCTCTCCGGGGCTAACCTTGAAGAACATCAGCAGTTGGCCGTCCTGGAAATCGACGTTTATAGCCTCCGGCTTGGCAACCTTGATGGTTCTCCCGTCCTCGGTGATGGAGGTGTAGTAGCTGAATTCCTCCAGCGATTCGAGCACCGTCTGGCCGACCTCGGCCAGTTCATCGGCATCAAGCTTGAGATTGGAGTTCTTGTCGAATTCGAGCACGACGCTGGACGAGAACATCTCATCGAAGCGCCAGACGTTTCGTAGTTCGGCGATCGTTCCGTCATCGCCGGCGACGACCTCAAGGCGCGCCTCGGCAAAGATGTGCGGGTGGGCAAGGGCCACAGCCGGCAGCAGCCAAACGGCGCCTGCGAACAGAAGGGCGGTGGACTTCATGCGCGCAGGTTTCCTCTCATCTATGGCATTTGCGGACACGCAGCCAAGTGTACAGAAATTGGGCCGGATTTGGGACGATGGCCGAGGCGCGAATTGTCGCGCCCACCCTTCTCAGCTCCGCGCGTCGGCGCCGTTGCCGTGTTTCTTGAACCAGTTGTGCAGGAAATCGACGAAGGTGCGCACCTTCGCCGGCAGATAGCGGCGATGCGGATAGATCGCGTAAATGCCGCGGTCAGCGGGAAGATAGTCGTCGAGGATCGATATGACCTTGCCCGAATCGAGGCTGGCGCGGGCTATGAATTCCGGCACCTGGGCGATGCCGAGGCCGCTTGCCGCCGCCCTGACGGCGGAGGCCGGGCTGTTGACCTCGATATGCCCGCTCACCGGAACGCTGAAGTTCGTGCCCTTTGCGTCGATGAAGCGCCAGTTGCTGTGCGACTTCCCGTTGGTGTCGATGACGCAGGGCAGGCGCGACAGCTCCGACGGGTGGCCGATCGGCCCGGTTCGTTCGAGAAAGTCCGGCGAGGCGCAGATCTTGAGGTAGAAGTCTCCGAGCTTGCGGGCGATCAGGGTGGAATCCTCAAGCCGCGTGATGCGCACCGCCACGTCGAAGCCCTCCTCGACGAGATCGACAAAACGGTCGTCGGAAACGATCTCCAGCGACAACTCCGGGTGCTCGCGGCCGAAATCGATAAGCGATTGGCCGATGTCCGCGTCGACGAAGGTGCGCGGTGCCGAGATCTTCAGCTTGCCCTTCAGGTCGGCGTTGTTCTCGCGGACCAGGTCGGCGAGGTTGTCGATCTCTTTGAGGATTTCCGAGGCCGTCCGGTAGTAGGTATGACCGGCCTCCGTCATCGAGAACTGCCGGGTCGTCCGGTTCAGGAGCAGAGCGCCAAGCTCGTCCTCCAACTCGCGCACATATTTGGACAGCAGCGCCTTTGACTTGCCGACCTTGCGAGAGGCGGCCGAGAAGCCTTCTGCATCCACGACGTCGATATAGGCGCGAATGCGGGTGAGCGTGTCCATCAAGTATCCTTCCTGCCGGATGGTAACGAAATCCGTTCCGAATCCGGGCAACGGCAATGTCGTGGGCGGTCGAATTTTTTTCAATAGCGGTATCGAAAAACTCTTGATTGCGACAGGGAATCTTCTTATCTCCGCCCTTGCCCAAAGTCGCACGTGCCTGTGGGTGTCCGCCGACCCTCGAACTGGGAACCATCCCTAAGGTGAGGTTATCGGTAAGGTACCTGGATCTAACCGCTCCAGTCGCTATTCCGGCCAACCGGGAAATGCGAGGACATCTTGAAGCAACGACGGTGCGGGCCTTTCTGGTGTCTGCCGGCTTTCCATCAGCCGGGGTTACTGAAGAGGCACACCTTCATTGCCGGAAGTGCGGTTGGGTCATCCCCTCCAATCCATGGCAGACAAAGCCGAATCCGAGCCTCGGCGGGCTCAGGTTCATCGTTTGGCGCATCGTGCGCATGCTTGGTTCCGGGGTCTCCACCGGCTGGTTCCATCGCATGTTCGCGTCGCCCTTTGTCCTCCGGATTTTCCGGAGCATCTGATCACGGGGATTGGCAAGATGACCACTGCACGCATTATCGACTTCCTGAACACCCGACGACCCGATGGCCCTTGCCTGGTGGTCGACCTCGATGTGGTGCGCGACAATTTCAAGGCTTTCCGCCACGCTCTGCCGGACAGCTCGATCTACTACGCTGTCAAGGCCAATCCGGCGCCGGAGATCCTGCGCCTGCTCGCCAGCATGGGTTCCTCCTTCGATTGCGCGTCCGTCGCCGAAATCGAAATGGCGCTCAATGCCGGCGCCACCGCGAGCCGCGTCTCCTTCGGCAACACGATCAAGAAGGAGCGCGACATTGCCCGCGCCCACGCGCTCGGGGTCAACCTCTTTGCGGTCGATAGCCACGAGGAAGTCGAGAAGATTTCCCGTGCCGCACCCGGCGCCCGCGTCTTCTGCCGCGTGCTGACCGATGGCGAGGGCGCCGAGTGGCCGCTGTCGCGCAAGTTCGGCTGCGTGCCGCAGATGGCTGTCGACGTACTCGTCTACGCCCACCAGCTCGGCCTCGTTTCCTACGGCGTCTCGTTCCATGTCGGTTCGCAGATGACCAAGGTCGACGCCTGGGATTCGGCGCTCGCCGATGCCAAGCGCGTCTTCGTCCAGCTTGCCAAGCAGGGCATCGAGCTGAAGATGGTCAACATGGGCGGTGGTTTCCCGACGAAGTACCTGAAGGACATTCCTTCCGCGGAGGCCTACGGCCAGGCGATCTTCGGCGCGCTGAAGAAGCACTTCGGCAACCACATTCCGGAGACGATCATCGAGCCGGGCCGCGGCATGGTCGGTAATGCCGGCGTGATCAAGGCGGAAGTCGTGCTGGTGTCGAAGAAGTCGGACAACGACGCGCACCGCTGGGTGTTCCTCGACATCGGCAAGTTCGGCGGTCTTGCCGAGACGATGGACGAGGCGATCCGCTACCCGATCCGCACCGCGCGCGACGGCGACGCGATGGAGCCCTGCGTGCTCGCGGGCCCCACCTGCGATTCGGCCGACGTGCTTTACGAGAAGAACATGTACCCGCTGCCGATCACCCTTTCTATCGGTGACGAGGTGCTGATCGAGGGCACTGGCGCTTACACGACGACCTACTCGGCCGTCGCCTTCAACGGCTTCGAGCCGCTCAAGGCCTACGTGATCTGAACCGATCCGGGCGCTCCCGCGACAGGCGGGAGTGCCACTCACAATGAGATCCGATGACCGCTTGTGGCGGCAATTGAAGTTCGGGAGGCCGCAATGGCCACTGTTCTTGGTTCTGTCCGCGCATTTTTTGCGCAAACCGCCTTTTCCATCGATCAGGAGAATCCGGGCGACGTCGTCGCGCGCGAACGCCTGCTCGACCGCGCGATGGGCGAGGGGCGCTTCCGGAAGTCCTCCGAAAAGCTGCGCCGAGATCGTGTGCCGGCAGACGGTTTAGCGCTCGTTGCGCGTGATCCGGACGGCCAGGTGATCGGCACTGTGCGGTTGTGGAACGTCGAGGCGGGCGTCGATCCCTCGGGCAATGCGGTGCCGGCGTTGCTGCTCGGCCCGCTCGCGGTCGATCCGGACCATGAAGGCAAAGGCATCGGCTCCGCGCTCATGCGCGCCGCCGTCACCGAGGCAGCGACACGCGGCCACGGTGCCGTGGTCCTGGTCGGCGATGCGCCCTATTACGAGCGCTTCGGCTTCTTCGCCGACAGGGCGAAACATCTCGTCATGCCCGGTCCCTTCGAGCGCGACCGCTTCCTCGCGCTCGAGCTGAAGGAGGGCTGGCTCGAAGGCGCGGCCGGCGTTCTCGTCGCCTCCGGGCGCCGGCTTGGTCGCGCTAGGCTTCACAAGGCGGCCTGACGAATCGCAAACATCGACGGTAACCTGCGGTTGTCGCGATGGAATTTTCCCCGGCCGGTGTTATTATCGGCCGGCGGCGCGAGGGGCGCCGCCTTAAACAGGGGAACCACTCATGCGCAGACTTGATGACTCCTACATTGCCTGCGGGCTGCTTTGGCTGGTGTTCGGGATGGCTTACGGCATCTGGATGGGCATCGCGATGCAACTGAACTTCGGCAATTCGCACGCCCACGCCAATCTTCTCGGTTTTGTTGCGTCCGTCCTGTTCGGTCTGATCCTGCGCGCCTATCCGGCGATGCGGGAGGCACGGCTGGCCCTTCCACAGTTCCTCGTCTACCAGATCGGCGCCGTACTTCTCGTGGCCGGCAAGATGCGGATCGATGCCGGCGGGGATCCGACACTCGCCAAGATCGGCTCGCTCGTCATCATCGTCGGTGCCCTCGGCATGGTCGGTCTCTTCGTCATGCGGCGCAATGGGCAGGGGGCACTCGATGGCCGGGCCAGTCCGGCTGCCTGACGACATCGGCGGCGTGCCTCTCCGATCTTGACGTCACAAACGAGTTCGGTGCGCCGCTGCCCGGCTGTCCCTGGCTGACCGGCACGGGGGGCGTTTGGCACTTCCGATTGAAGGAACTCTGCCGGACCACGCGGAAAGGCGCGTGGCCGAGCTTAGCGATGGAGGGGGCGTCAGGATCGACGTCCCCTTTGACAGGCGGCGTTCGCCGGTGTACCGGATTGGCTCGGGTGAGAGCCCCGGCCGTCCGCGAGCGCAAGCTTTGGTGAAGTCTCTCGTCTTCTGACACGGTTATCCAGCCCTCAAGGCATGCGAACCGGTGGCAATGCGGACCCCCCGACATGACGCATGCAGAGACTGGAGAAACCCATGCGTCCATCGACGCCGCTTCCTTCGCTGGAAGGACTGAAAGACCAGGCGAAACGCCTGCGGGCGCGCTTTGCGACCGATGACCAGCCCATCAGCCATTCCCGCGCGCTCGAGCTCGTGGCCGCCCAATACGGCTATCGCGACTGGAACACGCTGCACGCCGCCGTCGGCAACCGACCGCCCTTCGATCCGTGGCAGTTAGGCTCGCGCGTTCGCGGACATTATCTGGGGCAGCCTTTCGACGCGAAGGTGCTCGGCGTGCAGGCGATGTCGCCCGGTCGCTACCGGCTCACGCTGCATTTCGACGAGCCGGTCGACGTCGTCACGTTCGAGAGCTTTTCCGCGTTTCGCCAACGCGTCAACTGCACGGTGGACGAAACCGGGCGGACCGCCGCCAAGACCTCGGATGGCCGCCCGCATCTCGAACTAGAGTGGTAGGCCATCGCGCGGCTTGCGTGAATGTCGACGCTCCGATGCGGGCGTGGCCGGTCGCGGAGTGTCCCTCCGCGCCGGCCCAAGGGTGACACCGGCGAATACCGGCCGCGCCCTGCTCAGGCGCTGATATCGACGACGCCGCAATCGCCCGCTTCGGACGCGAAGGCAAGCTGGCGGCCGTTCCCGCTCCAGGCCATCGACGAGATTGCGCCCTTGCCCGGCCGTCGCAGCAGCACCTCGCGGCTGTCGGCAAAGCGGGCCGCGAGGACCATGCCGTCCGAATAGCCGATCGCGACGACCTCTTCCGCCGGATGGCAGGCAACGGAGGTCACCATCACGTCGGCGCGGGTGCCAAGCTCCAGCGGCGCCTTGCCCATCGGCCCGTCCTTGGAGGCGAAGGGCCAGACGATCGCGGCCGGTGCCCCCGAGGAGGCGAGCCACTTGCCCTTGGCCGACCAGGAGAGCGACTTCACTTTCGCCGGATAGCCAGTCATGCGCATGTGACGGGTCTCGGCGCCGGCCTTGCTGTCGAGCTTCCAGCCGTGCAGGGCGTTCTCCTGCATGCTGGTGACGACGAAGCGCCCGTCCGGCGAGAAGGTGACGCCCGTGTGCGCGCCCTTCCATTCGAGATCGACCGGCTGGCCTGCGGTCGCCACCCAGTGCATCGAGACACCGTTGTAGCGGGCGACGGCGATGCGCAGCCCCTTCGGCGCGAAGGCAATGCCTTCGACCGTGCGCTGCTCGGGAAATTCCTTCAGCGTGCCGTCGGCAAGGCGGACCCGGGTGGTGCGACCTTCGGCGAAGGCGACGATGCCTTGCGGCCCGGCGGCCACCACGGAGATCCACTTGCGCGGCACTTCCGAAAGCAGCGTTGCGGTGCCGTCGGCGGCGATCCGGAAGACCTTGCCGTCTTCGCCGCCGGTGACGAGCGTGTCGTTCGCCTCGTCGCGCACGCAGGCGAGCAGCCCGTCATTGGCCTCGGTGACCTTGTGGCCGTGGTCGAGGCGGTGGATGGCGCCGATCGCGGTTGCGAAGAACGGCACGTCGCCAAGGAAATACGTCGCGACGACGTGGCCGTCGAGATCAAGGGGGGCAACGGTCGGCATCAGTGCGTATCTTTCGTCTGCATGACGTTGTCCGAAAACCGCTTCGCACGTTTCGGCGTCATGCTTTTGCCTCGCAGGCCTTGAAGGTACGCTCGATCTTCTCGCGGTCGAGGTCGCGGCCGATGAAGACGAGGCGGCTTTCGCGCTTCTCGCCGTCCTTCCAGGCGCGCTGGTGGTCGCCCTCGACGATCATGTGCACGCCCTGCACCACATAGCGTTCGTCGTCGCCGGCAAAGGCGATGATGCCTTTCAGGCGCAGGATGTTCGGCCCGTCCGTCTGGGTGATCTTCTGGATCCAGGGGAAGAAGCGGTCCGGGTTCATCTCCCCGCCGCGCAGCGAAATCGACTGCACCGTCACGTCGTGGATCGGCGAAGGGCCATGGTCGTGGTGATGATGGTCGTGATCATGGTCATGATGATGGTGGTGGTCATGATCGTGATGGTGGTGGTCATGCCCATGGTCATGGTCGCAGCCCGGGCCGCAGACGTGGTCCTCATGGTCATGGTCGAGAAACTGCGGATCGTTCTCGAGCGCGCGCTCCAGGTTGAAGGCGCCTTGATCCAGGACCTTGGCCAGGTCGATGTCGGAGCGGGTTGTGCGGTAGATGCGGGCCGACGGGTTGATGGCGCGCACCGTTACCTCGACCTGCTCCAGCTCTTCCGGGGTGACCAGGTCGGTCTTGTTCAGCAGCACGACGTCGGCAAAGGCGATCTGGTCCTCGGCCTCGCGGCTGTCCTTCAATCGCAGCGGCAGGTGCTTGGCGTCGACGAGCGCCACGACGGCGTCTAGCTCGGTCTTGGAGCGCACGTCATCGTCCATGAAGAAGGTCTGGGCCACCGGCACCGGATCGGCCAGGCCGGTGGTCTCGACGATGATCGCATCGAAGCGGCCCGGGCGGCGCATCAGCCCCTCGACGACGCGGATCAGGTCGCCGCGAACGGTGCAGCAGATGCAGCCGTTGTTCATCTCGTAGATTTCTTCGTCGGACTCGACGATGAGGTCGTTGTCGATGCCGATCTCGCCGAATTCATTGACGATGACGGCGTACTTCCGGCCGTGGTTCTCGGTGAGAATCCGGTTCAGGAGCGTGGTCTTGCCGGCGCCGAGATAGCCGGTGAGGACGGTGACGGGAACGGGCTTTTGCGTGGCGGTATCGGTCATGAGAGCCTCGAGAACGGTCGGGGATGCGGTCGGCACCCGGTTGGCGTCTGATATAGGAGATCGAAGGCGACAGCGCAAACGCTGAGCGCGCTCAGCGCAGCACCGCAACGTCGAACGCGTTTACGTCTTCAAGCAGCTCGGCAAGGCCGGATATTGCATGCGCCAGCAACCGTTCCCCGCGCTCGGCGGTCGCGGCGGTTGCGTTGCCGGCAGCACCTTGCGCGTTCAGGTCCGACATCTTCCAGCCGAAGGCGTGCGGGCCATAGGCGCGCAGGTGGCGGAACCGGCCGGCGAAATCCGTTTGGCGCGATGGGAAATTGGCGGCCTTGTCGCGCTTCACCAATTGCGGATGGATTGCGAGCATCACCGACGTTTCGATGTCGCCTCCATGAATATCGACGGCTTTTTCCTGCGGCGCGATCCAGCCGTCGGGTTGGCCGAAGCGGGTCCAGCTCGTCGCGACCGCCAGCACATCGTAGCGGATGCGCGCCTCGGTTGTCACGATTGTCATCAGCGGCGAGTTGCCACCATGGGCGTTAAGCATCACGAACTTGCGGACACCCTGCGCGGACAGGTCGGCGGCGATGCCGAGCCAGCGCTCCACGGCTTCGTCATAGGCGAGCGATTTCGTGCCTTCGACGTCAAGATGCTCGGGCGAGTAGCCGATCCGTTCGGTGGGCAGGAAGGTGACGGGCAGGTCCGCCGGGAGGGCTGCGATGAGCCGGTCGACGATCGCGTCGGCGATCAGCCAATCGGTCTCGAGGGGCAGGTGCGGGCCGTGGCCTTCATGGGCGCCAAGGGGAAGGATGGCAATCCAGTCGGCGCGCGCCGCAGCATCGAGCGCAGGGTCGTTGTCTTGCCAGCGTCTGGCCGGGCGGACGCGCATCGGGCCTCTTCCTGTCTTGTCGTCAACGGGTCGTCTCTGTCATACAAGGTGAGTTCGGCGAAACAAGATCGGCGGGGACGCATGGGCAAGAAAAAAAAGGAAGAGAAGAAAGAAAAGGCCAAGAAGAAGGAGCACGCTCCGATCGGATCGACCGACGTTTCCGGTGCCATCGTCCAGGCAGCACGCTCGATCCGCACCGTCCTCTCCCGAAATCTTCTTTCCAGCGGTCTTTATGCCGGTCAGGATGGCGTGATGCTGGCGCTGGCCGACAACGGTGGGATGACCGCAGGCGCGCTCGCCGCCCGCCTCGGCGTCAAGGCGCCTACCATGACCCGCACCATCGGCCGCCTGGAAGCGCAGGGGTTTGTCGAGCGCAAGCCGGACACGGCTGACGGGCGGCTTACCGTTGTCGAGCTGACGCCAACAGGGCGCGCCTCGCTCGCCCTTATTGCGCAAGCCTGTGATTTGAGCGAGCGCCAGGCACTCGATGGCTTGAGCGACAAGGAGGTCCGCACGCTCCTGAAGTTGCTGCGCACCGTAGATGGAAATCTGCGCGGCGTCGCGGCGCAAACCGGTGAGAAGAACGTTGCGGAGCAGATTTAAATAGTTTAAATAAACGATTTAAATAACGCGTTTGTCAGATCCGGGGAAGGTCATGGCGCAGAAGGTCAAACTGTCCACGATCGCGGAAACGCTCGGGGTATCTACCGCAACCGTGTCCCTGGCCCTGCGTGACAGCCCGCTCGTTGCGGTCGCCACCCGTGACCGGATCAAGGAGCAGGCGCGCGCGCTCGGTTACATCTACAATCGCCGTGCCGCCAGCCTGCGCACGTCGCGGTCGGGCATCATCGGCGTCGTCGTGCACGACATCATGAACCCGTTCTACGGCGAGATCCTCAAGGCGATCGAGAGCGAACTCGACCGCGATCGCCAGACCTTTATCCTCTCCAACCACTACGACTCGGTCGAAAAGCAGCGCAATTTCATCGAGACGCTGCTCCAACTCGGCGGCGACGGCGTCATCATGTCGCCGGCGATCGGCACGCCGCCGGAGGATATCCTGCTGGCGGAGGACAACGGCATGCCGGCGATCCTGATCGCGCGGTCGATCGACGGTATGGACGTGCCGATCTTCCGCGGTGACGACGCCTATGGCATCTCGCTGGCGACGAACCACCTGATCGGGCTTGGTCACCGCGTCATCGCCATGGTCGGCGGCACCGACCAGACCTCCACCGGGCGCGACCGCTATCAGGGCTATGTGAACGCGCTGCGCAAGGCCAATATCGAGGTCGATCCGGGCTTGCGCATTCCCGGTCCGCGCTCCAAGCAAGGCGGGTTCGAGGCCGCGGTGAATTTTCTGTCGCTGCCGCAGAAGCCGACAGCCGCCGTCTGCTGGAACGATCTCGTCGCGATCGGTCTCATGAACGGAATCGCCCGCGCGGGCCTGGTGCCGGGCCGCGACGTTTCGGTGACCGGCTATGACGATCTGGAGGAAGCCGCGATCGCCACGCCTTCGCTCACGACCGTCTGGAATGGCCAGTCGGAGGTCGGGCGCAGTGCCGCCCGGGCGCTGCTCGACAAGCTTTCCGGCAGCCATGAGCCGGACGGCATTCACCTGATCAAACCGGAAATGCGCATTCGCCAGTCGACCGGTCCCTTGAAGCACAACGGACACGACGCCGCCTGAGGGCGAACGATGCCACAGCAGGGGGCAGCCCATGTCTGGAAGGCCGAAAGTTCTTTTTGTCGGGAAAGTCAGGGAGCGTGTCGCCGAGCGGCTCGGTGATGCGGTGGAACTGATCCGTTGCGCAGCCCCGCTCGTTTGCGGTGTCCTTGATCCCGAAACCGCGGCCAGCATCCGCGGCGTTGCAGTCTCCAACAATTTCGATGGCGCAGCGTTCGACTGTCTGCCGAACCTTGAAATCATCGCCAATTTTGGCGTCGGCTACGACGGCATCGATGTCGGCAGCGCGGCTGCGCGCGGCATTGTCGTGACCAACACGCCGGACGTGCTGAACGACGAAGTTGCCGACTCGGCGATCGCGCTGCTTCTGAACACGTTGCGGCGGTTCCCGGACGCGGAGTCCTGGTTGCGCAAGGGGCGCTGGGAGCGAAGCGGCCCGTTTCCGTTGTCGAAACTGACACTGCGCGGTCGCTCGGTCGGCATCTACGGGCTAGGCCGGATCGGACTGGCGATCGCCAGGCGGCTTGTGGGGTTCGGCGTGTCGATCAGCTATCACACCCGCACCAGAAAGTCCGATGCGCCGTACATCTACCATCCGTCATTGCTTGGCATGGCCGCAGCCGTCGACACACTGATTGCGATCGTCCCAAAGACCCCGGAAACCTACAAGGCGATCGACGCAACGGTGCTGTCGGCGCTCGGCCCGGACGGCGTTCTTATCAATGTCGGCCGCGGCTGGACCGTGGATGAGCAGGCGCTTGCGGAAGCGTTGGAGGCAGGTACGATCGCCGCCGCAGGGCTCGACGTGTTCCAGGATGAGCCGCACGTGCCGGCTGCGCTGCTCGCCGCGCCCAACACCTGCCTGCTTCCGCACGTCGCCTCGGCTTCCGTCGCCACGCGTGACGCCATGGCCGATCTGGCCGCGGACAACCTCTTGGCCTGGTTTGACTCCGGCAGGCCGTTGACACCGGTGCCGGAAACGCCGCGCTGAAGCGGTGGATCCTTTCGAAACGGCCAGACTGTGTCGTTAAGATGTCGTCAACGATACGGGCGCAAGCTTTCTTCGAATCGCCCCGCTTCGGAGAGAGCCCATGCGAAAAGTGATGCTTCCGGTTGGCTGCGCCCTTGCCCTTTTTGCCGGGATCTGGTCGCTGGATGGGGGAAGCCCTCCGGACGTGGACCCGGTTATTTCCGGCTCAATCCCTCAGATTGATGCGCCCGCGGGTGACAGATTTTTATCCGTCACAAATGTCGAAGCAGAAACGGCCTGTGCGGTATCGCGCGGCGAAAAACTGACCAACAGAAGCATGCGTCTTACCGCGGCCAGGGGCTGCGAGCAGGTCTGGCCCGGCTTGTCGCACGTGGCAACCTGGACCGAGAACGGCGACGGAACGGTCGTCCTGTCCAATGCTACGGGTGACGCCGTACTGACGCTGGCCGAAGGCGACGGGATGGCCTACGAGGCCATCGACCCGCCAAACGCGGTGATCACGCTGAACGCTGCGGATTAAGGGCTGCAGCGATCTATTCAGATCGCCTGTGCGCGTCGCCTAGGCCCTCCGCAGGCTTGCCGCGAAGCTGGCCGCCCCTTCCGGGAGACAGATTTAGCCGGCAGCTTGGTGCGCCGGCCGGACCATCTTCGAATCCGCGTAGGCGCGGACGGCCTCGCCAAATGCTGCAAACAGCTTGTTTGATGGTTCGTCGGAGCCGACCCAGTACTCGGGATGCCACTGGACACCGACGGCAAACGCCTTCGAGCCGATGACCGAAACAGCCTCGATCGTGCCGTCTTCGGCCAGAGCCTCGACGGCGAGCTGCGGAGCATTCTTCGAAATTGCCTGGCGGTGCAGGGAATTGACACGCACGGTCCCGGGGCCGATGACCGAAGCCAGGCAGCTTCCTTCCTTGACGATCACCTCCTGGCGTATGCCATAGGCCTCGTCGAGGTCCGTCGTGTTCGGCTTGCGGTGATCCCAGTTCCCAGGGATTTCCTGGATCTCGTTTGCCAATGTTCCGCCGAGCGCGACGTTCAATTCCTGTAGCCCGCGACAGATCGCAAGCAGCGGGATGCCGCGCTCCAGCGCGCGCTTGATGAGGGGAAGTGCGGTGGCGTCGCGGGCGAGGTCGAACGGCCCGTCCGCCTCGGTCGCTTCGCTGCCCCAATAGGACGGATGCACATTGGTTCGCGAGCCGCTGACCAGAAGGCCATCCACGCGGTCGAGGATTTCATCGAAGTCGTGCCCGCTTTCCAGCGCCGGCACCAGGAAAGGGATGACGCCGGCGCCCTTGACGGCGGCGCGGACATACTGGTTCGGAGTGGCCTGCCAGACATTGCCCTCGATCTCGCGGATGTCGGCGGGGATGGCGACGACAGGTTTCGGCATGCTGAACTCCGATCGAAATGGCTTGTCGATGCCGCGGCAAATTCGATCAAGCCTTGTCCAAGTGCAAGCGATCGCGCATTGCGCAACACGCATATCCGATGGGTTTGCCGATAAATCGCAACCCAGTCAATTCCCAAGCTTGGAGCCGTACGAGAAATATCGCGACTGCGGCCTGCGGCTGGAGCGTAATGGTCGAGGAGAGGCCAAATCCGGCCGGCCAAAATTGACCTTTGGTTCATCATGTTCCAAGAAACCCGAAGTCCGGCAATGAGATTGCCGTGAGGCCTGCCGCGCGCGCCGTCCGTGCCCGAAGTGCGATTTCTGCAACATTCCGCTATGTGGGGTTGCGTTTTGGGCCGATCCTGGAGTGTTCAGCGCAAGAGAGGGTTGAACAGGTGTGCAAAAGCAAGGACAAAGCAGCGAAAGGCCGGTGCTTACTACGCGCAATCGGACAATTTCGCGAAATCATTCATTAAAATTTCGCCTGTAACGCTCGCCCGTCAATGGGAGCGCCGAATCCATGAAGGATCGAGGTCAAAGCACGCTGCCGGCGGATGTGTATCTGTCGTTCGTCAGTTCGCTTTACGGAAACCGCCAGACCCTGTTCGTCGGCATGATTTCCCATGTCGTCACATTCGCGTTCGTCTATGCAAAGACCGCCGATCCGTTCTTCCTCGCCTGTTGCGCTGCGGTCGTCCTTATCTGGTCGCTGCGCGCCCACGGCATGCGCCGTTTCGACCGCGTCGATCACTCCGCACTCGACAATGATGGAATCCGGTACTGGGAAAACTGGTACAATACCGGCGCAGTCGGCACGACGCTCGTGCTCGGCATGGCGAGCGGCTACAGCCTGCTGGTCAGTCGCGACAGTTTTGCGGAACTCGCCTGCATTTCCGTGACGCTCGCTACCATGGTGTCGGTGGTGGGTCGCAACTGCGGCTCGAGCCGGGCTGTCGACTACATGAGCTTTTCGGCCTGCTTTCCGATGGTGGTGGGCTTTCTCGGCCTGCAGGACTTCTACCACGCCGTGCTGGCGGTGCTTATTCTGCCCTTTATCCTGACGACCAGGATCATGGCGAACGGCGTACGCAGCTTCCTGCACAAGGCCGCGCTGGCCACCCGCGAAATCAAAATCATCGCCGACCGTTTCGACGCTGCGCTCAACAACATGCCGCATGGACTGTTCATGCTGGATGCGGACCAACGAATCCTCGTCGCCAACCGTCGTGCCTGTGAACTGCTGCAACTCGGTGACAAGGATCGGCTGAAGGATTGTCACCTCGACGTCGTGCTGCGCTATGGCGTGCGAAACACCTTCCTGAATGCGGAACAGAGCAGGGGGGTGCTGCGACAGCTCGACGAACTGTTGAAGGGCGAGCGCTCCCGCGCGCTCGTGCAGATAACCGACGATTTCTACCTGGAGTTCACCGCCAGCCGCCGTGAAAACGGCGGTGCCGTCCTGATTTTCGAGGACGTGACGGCCCGCATGCGGGCGGAGAACAAGATCCTTCACATGATCCGTTACAACAGCCTGACCGGGCTGCCGAACCGGACCTATTTCGGCGAACTGGTGCAGGCCGCGCTGGCGGAGCGCAAGCGGCCGGGCACCGTGGGCTTCATGGTGCTGGACGTTGACGAGTTCAAGCACGTCAACGACATGAAAGGGCACGTCACCGGCGACCGGTTGCTCTGCCTGATCGCGGAGCGCATGCGAAAGGCGGCCGGCGACAAGGCGATCGCCGCCAATCTGATGGGCGACGAGTTCATCCTGTTTTTCCCGAACGAGAACGACCGCAAGGACCTCGAGGAGCGCATGCGTCGGATGCACCAGCAGGTGCGCGGCTCTTATGAACTGGACGGAATGACCTTCAACGTGTCGCTGAGCGCCGGATGCGTGCTCTGCGACAGCGAAGACTTTCGCATGGAAGACATGCAGATCAAGGCCGATCTGGCCTTGTTCGAGACCAAATCGCGGGCCAAGGGCGGCTTCACCACATTCGAGGAGGAGATGGACGCCCGCTATGTCGATCGACAGAAGCTCAAGGCCGACCTGCGCGAGGCGGTTGCCAAGGACGAGCTGTCGGTCGCTTACCAGCCGATGTTCCAACCCGACGGATCGCGCATCGAATGCTGCGAGGCGCTGGCGCGATGGACGCATCGCGAACGCGGGCCGGTTTCGCCCACGATCTTCATCCAGATCGCCGAGGAGATGGGGATCGTCTCCGAGATCACGCGTCTGATGATCGAGCGCGCCTGTATGGACTGCGTCGGCTGGCCCGAGCACATGGGCGTTTCGATCAACCTGTCGGTGCAGGACCTGCGCAACGCCGAGATCGTCGGCGTTGTCACGGATGCGCTGATCTCGTCCGGCCTCAAGCCGTCCCGACTGCACCTGGAGGTGACCGAGAGTTGCCTGATGGAGGAACCGGTCAAGGTCAAGGCGGTGCTGCAGGAACTGCGCGCGCGCGGTATTACCATCGCCATCGACGACTTCGGCACGGGTTACTCGAGCCTCAGCTATCTCGACGCGCTGCCGCTGGACGTCATCAAGATCGATCGATCCTTCGTGCGCAACATCGCCGAGGATGCGCGTCGCTTCAAGCTGCTGCGCGGCACGGTCAATCTCTCGCGCGAACTCGGCCTCAAGATCGTCATCGAAGGTGTCGAAACCCGTGAACAGCTGGCTCTGATCAACCAGCATCGATGTGCCGATCTGGTCCAGGGATATGTCTTCGCCGCACCGATGTCTTCGGCCGCGCTCATGGACCTGACAGAAACCCTGGCCCGTACCGCCGCCGACACACGCGCCCGGCGCGGACGCCACTTCGCCTGATACCTCTCAGGTCCCGGCAATCCTCAAGCTTCCCCTAAAATACTGATTTCCTTATACGACGAAAAGTCTGTTAAGGTTAATAGATGGCAATTTACACAAATTGATCGAAATGATTGAGTGTGTGCCTGCGGTGCTGCGGCCGCGGTCATTCAATCGGGGATTTGTGTCTTATGGCCAGCGTACAATCGGCGACCAATCGGTTCTCGGACAAGCTCATGCAGTTGCTCGACCGGGTGGAGTACCGCCGGGTGGAATCCGGGGAGGACATGGAGGAGGTCGCCCGCATCCGCTACAAGGCCTACAAGGCCGGTAGCGTCATGCAGCTGGGCGACGAGTCGCCGCTCCTGATCGACGAAGCCGACTTCGACAGTCACGCCTATGTGTTCGGGATCTACTACGAGGAGCGACTAATCTCGACCGTCCGTCTGCATCACGTCACGCCCGAGCATCGCGTTACCTCCTCCGGCAAGGTGTTTCCCGACGAGATCAACGCCTTTCTCGATGCCGGCATGACGCTGATCGATCCGGTCCGCCTGGCCGCCGACCCGGAGGTCTGGAGCGAAATGCCGGCGATCCCCTATCTCACGCTGCGCCTGGCCACGATGGCGACCGACTATTTCCAGGCCGATCGCTGCCTGCAGATGGTCAAGCCTGCGCATGCGGCCTTCTACAAGCGGGTGTTCGATGCGGATTTCGTCGCCTCGCCGAAGAGCAACCATGGCAAGTTCATCATCGATCTCATGCTGCTTGCCACCCGCGTGAAGGAGGTTCTGCCGTCGCTCTATGTGCGCTTCCCCTTCTTCAAGTCGGAAGCGTTCGAGCGGCGGATGTTGTTCGGGCGCGGCGAAGACATGCTTTTCAGCCCGCTGACCGTGCGCCCGACCGCCCGCCTTGCGCATTTCGGTGCCGCCAGCCGTATCCAGATCGGCGAAGCAGGCCTGCGCGCCTGATCCGCGCGTGCCGTGTCGCAACTCGAGCGACAAATGTCGAGGTGCGACTCTGTCACGCGTTGCGCTTTGACAAGCCATTGTGTAAGCGATGGCAACAGGGGCCTTGTGGCCCGCGTTGATGAATGCGCCCTCTAAGCGCCGGGCGCAGACAAACAGGAGACGATAGCATGGCTGAACTTCATACCGGACCGGTCGAAATGGGTGCTCCGATGGACTACGCAGAGCATGAGAAGACCTACGTCTTCTTCCTCAACGCGGCCAAGTACGTAACGATGTTCTGCGTGACGCTGATGATCGCAATGGCTGCCGCCTTCTTTACCAGCGCCGGGTTCTTTTCCGGGCTCGTCCTCCTGATCGTTCTCAACGTCCTCGGTTTCATCGCTCTGCGCTGAACGCTCTCTAGCGGACGACAGAATACCGCGACCCCTGCCGGGGGCGCCTCTGCATAGCGCTGCCGAACTGGGGGAGGATTGGCGTGTGAGTGGAATTGTATTCGTTGCGCGGGAGGTGGATCCTGCGGAAAGCCGGGTTGCTGCGTCGGTCGAGACGGTGAAGAAGATGAAGGGGCTCGGCTTCGACGTGATCGTCGAAGGAGGGGCAGGCCTTTCGTCCCGTATTCCCGACACGGATTTTGAGGCCGCAGGAGCCAGGATCGGCTCGGCCGCAGACGCAAAGGGCGCCGACGTGGTGCTCAAGGTACGTCGGCCGATCGACAAGGAAATCAAATCCTACAAGTCCGGTGCGCTCGTCATCGCGATCATGGATCCCTACGGCAACGATAAGGCGCTTGCCGCGATGGCCAAGGCGGGCCTCACCACGTTTGCGATGGAATTGATGCCGCGCATCACCCGCGCGCAGTCCATGGACGTGCTCTCCTCGCAGGCGAACCTCGCGGGCTACCAGGCGGTGATCGATGCGGCCGCCGAATACGACCGCGCCCTGCCGATGATGATGACGGCGGCTGGCACCGTTCCGGCCGCAAAGGTCTTCGTCATGGGGGCAGGCGTTGCCGGCCTGCAGGCGATCGCGACGGCTAAGCGCCTCGGTGCCGCCGTCTCCGCCACCGACGTTCGTCCTGCCGCCAAGGAGCAGGTCGCTTCTCTCGGCGGCAAATTCATCGCCGTTGAGGACGAGGAGTTCAAGGCCGCCGAGACGGCCGGCGGCTACGCCAAGGAAATGTCCAAGGAATACCAGGCGAAGCAGGCTGCGCTCGTTGCCGACCACATCGCCAAGCAGGACATCATCATCACGACCGCTTTGATCCCCGGTCGCCCCGCACCGAAGCTTGTCACCCGTGAGATGCTGAAATCGATGCGTCCGGGGGCGATCGCCGTCGACCTCGCCGTCGAGCGTGGCGGCAACATCGAGGGCTCCGAGGCCGGCAAGGTCGTCGAGGTCGAGGGCGTCAAGGTCATCGGCTATCTCAACATGCCGGGCCGTATCGCCGCCTCCGCGTCGCTGCTCTACGCGAAAAACCTAGTCACCTTCCTGGAGACGCTGGTCAACAAGGAAGCAAAAACGCTCGCCGTCAATCCCGAGGACGAACTGGTCAAGGCGACGATGCTGACCCGCGATGGCGCGGTCGTCCATCCGGCCTTCGCTGCTGCCGAGAGCAAGGAGAACGCGTGATGGCCAACGAACTCCTGGACAAGGCGCTCACCGATCTCGAGCGCGCCGTCGAAGCGGTCCGCACGGCGGCCGAGTATGCCCCCGAGGCCGCCAGCGCTGTCGCGCATGGCGTTTCCGGCGGAGCGATCGATCCGTTCGTCTTCCGGCTGGCGATCTTCGTGCTGTCGATCTTCGTCGGCTACTACGTCGTCTGGTCGGTGACGCCGGCGCTGCACACGCCGCTGATGGCCGTCACCAATGCGATCTCCTCGGTGATCGTCGTCGGCGCACTGCTCGCCGTCGGCATATCCCTCTCGGGTATCGCCACCGGCTTCGGCTTCGTCGCCCTGGTGCTTGCCTCCGTCAACATCTTCGGCGGCTTCCTCGTCACCCAGCGCATGCTGGCGATGTACAAGAAAAAAGAGAAGTGAGGGCCTGCTGATGTCTCAGAATCTCGCAGCCTTCCTCTATCTCGTCTCGGGCGTGCTGTTCATCATGGCGCTGCGCGGCCTGTCGCACCCGACCACCAGTCGGCGCGGCAACATGCTCGGCATGACCGGCATGGGCATCGCCATCGTCACGACGCTGATCCTGGCTTCGCCCTCCTTCGGCGGATTCATGCTGATCGTCGTCGGCCTGGCCATCGGTGGCGGCGTGGGCGCCTATATCGCCCGGTCGATCCCGATGACCTCGATGCCGCAGCTGGTCGCCGGCTTCCACTCGCTGGTCGGTCTCGCCGCCGTGCTCGTCGCCGCCGCCGCGCTCTATTCGCCGGCCGCCTTTGGCATCGGCGAGGTCGGCACGATCCATGGCCAGGCGCTGGTGGAAATGGCGCTCGGCGTCGCGATCGGCGCGATCACCTTCACCGGCTCGATCATCGCCTTCCTGAAGCTCGACGGTCGCATGTCGGGCAAGCCGATCATGCTGCCGTCGCGGCATCTGATCAATGCCGCGCTGCTAGCGCTGATCGTCTTCTTCATCGTCGGGCTGGCGCTGACCGAGAGCCACTTCAACTTCTGGGCGATCGTGCTGCTGTCGCTGGCGCTCGGCGTGCTGATCATCATTCCGATCGGCGGCGCCGACATGCCCGTCGTCGTCTCGATGCTGAACTCCTATTCGGGTTGGGCGGCAGCCGGCATCGGCTTCACCCTCGGCAACCTGGCGCTGATCATCACCGGCGCGCTGGTCGGCTCGTCGGGTGCGATCCTGTCCTACATCATGTGCAAGGGCATGAACCGTTCGTTCATCTCGGTCATCCTCGGCGGCTTCGGCGGCGAGACGGCCGCGGTTGTGGACGACGGCATCCAGCGCACGGTCAAGCAGGGGTCGGCCGACGACGCCGCCTTCCTGATGGCGAACGCCTCCAAGGTCATCATCGTGCCGGGCTACGGCATGGCGGTGGCGCAGGCCCAGCATGCGCTACGCGAGCTTGCCGACAAGCTGAAGGCGAACGGCGTCGAGGTGAAATACGCGATCCACCCGGTGGCAGGCCGCATGCCCGGCCACATGAATGTGCTGCTTGCCGAAGCGAACGTGCCCTATGACGAAGTGTTCGAGTTGGAGGACATCAACTCGGAGTTCTCCCAGGCCGATGTCGCCTATGTCATCGGGGCGAACGACGTCACCAACCCGGCCGCCCGCGACGACAAGTCCTCGCCGATCTACGGCATGCCGATCCTCGACGTCGACAAGGCCAAGACCTGCCTGTTCGTCAAGCGCTCGCTCGGCTCCGGCTATGCCGGCATCGACAACACGCTGTTCTACAAGGACGGCACGATGATGCTACTCGGCGACGCCAAGAAGATGACCGAGGACATCGTCAAGGCGATGAACCACTGAGCCGACGCAAATCGGCGAAAAGGGGCCCGCGAGACGATCGCGGGCCCCTTTTTTGTTTGGTTCAAGGCCGGTTCCCAGCCCCTCGTCCGCCTGCCGGCCACCTTCTCCTCGCTTGCGGGGAGAAGGGCACTCGCGGCGGTGGGCCCGCCGTTCTTGGCAAGCAGGGTGGAGACGGCGCGGCATATGTCCTTCGTCCCGCTCGCGGGAGAAGGTGGCCGGCAGGCCGGATGAGGGGCCGTTTCAGCCGACGATGCAATGAAAAAGCCCGCGATCGTCTCGCGGGCTTGGCCGAATCTCTTCGCAGTCTGGAAGGCTGCCCGTTATGCCGACTTGCCGCGGGTGCGGGCGAGGCCGTCCTTGGCCGGCTGGTACTTGGGGTCGAGCTGGAGCGCGTGCGAATAGGACTTCGCAGCCTTCGCCATGTCACCCTTACGCTCGTAGATCAGCGCCTGGTTCGCCCAGGATTCGGCAATCTTGCCATCGAGCGTGATCGACGTGTTGAAATCGGCAAACGCGTTGTCGTCGTCGCCCTGGGCGGCATAGGAGAGGCCGCGGCCGTTGTAGGGCTCGGGCGAACTGGGCGAAAGGGAGATCGCCTTGGAGAAGTCTTCGATCGCCGGACCGTGCTGGCCGCGCTTCTGGTAGATGAGTCCGCGGTTGTGGTAGGCGCGCGGATCCGTCGTGTCGAGCTGGACCGCCTTGTTGAAGTCGTTGAACGCGTCGTCCATGCGGCCGGCCTGGCGGTAGAGGTTGCCGCGGCCGATATAGGCGACGTCGTAGCTCGGGTTGATCTGCAGCGCCATGTTGTAGTCGGCGGCAGCCTCGGCCTGGTTGCCCATGTTGCGTTGAACCAGGGCGCGGTTGGCGTAGGCCTGGTAGAAGCGCGGGTTGAGCTGGACCGCCCGGTTGAAGTCCTCCAGCGCGTCGCGGAACTGGCCGGCGCGGCCGTACGCGGAGCCGCGGACGTTATAGCCTTCCGGATCCTGCGGATTGGCGGCGATCACGCTCGACAGCGAGGAGATGTTCTCCGACGAGCCCTGCGCGCGCTCGACGCGCATGACGTCGGAGGTGCTGTTGCTCTGGCAGGCGGTCAGCAGCCCGGCCGAGGCAAGGGTGAGAAGGGCGACGGCAACGGGCCTGCGAAGGTTCGTGGCATCAGCGAAGCGTTTCAGCGTGGAGGTGGAATGCGCCGTATTAGCTGCCATTAAGATCTGATCCCTCAATAAAGCGCGTCGCGCCCATCGTGCATCCCCTCGCGCCGGCGTGACCTGCCACCGCTGGGGGCTCGTTCCCTTGGACAGCATGGCAACGCTGATGCGCCGGCTGCCCAGCGGCGCGATCGGCACCCACCTTGCGGCGGATTGGAGCAATGCGCGGGTCCCCAGGCACAATGCCCGACGCGCATCAAAAAAGGCGGTGGCGATCCTATCGCCCCCGCCAGACCTTGCATCTGAAAACGTCGAAAAAACGACGGATCAACGGCCCGTGCGGCCGCCGGCAATCAGGCCTTCGCGCTGTGCGCGCTTGCGAGCCAGCTTGCGGACGCGGCGGACGGCCTCGGCCTTCTCGCGGGCACGCTTCTGCGACGGCTTTTCGTAGTAGTCCCGCATCTTCATTTCGCGGAAGATGCCTTCGCGCTGCATCTTCTTCTTGAGAGCGCGGAGCGCCTGATCGACGTTGTTATCGCGGACTAGTACCTGCACGAGTATCCCGTTCCTTTGTTTGTGTTGGACGCCTCGGGGATCCAGGTCGACGAGGCAAACAAAAATAGTTTCGCAGCCCAGCAGGCACGCGAGTGGGAGGTCGGATACCAGAACATTGGGCGGAAGTCCAGACGTCCGGCTCGAAACCACGGGAAAAATCACCGGGCAGCGGTCGGAACAAGGGCTGTCACGTACGTTATCGTACCGATGTCGCAAGCCGCGCAAGCCGCGCCGGAATGCGTCGCAAAGAAAACGTTGTAACTGCCCCAGATTTGCTTTCTATCGGCGACACGGAAATCGAGCCGGACACATACGGAGTAGAGGCGGATGCGCAAATATTCGGTCTTTGCCGTCGCACGCGAGGCGTTGCGCGGCCACACGGGATGGGAGCCACAATGGGCGTCGCCCGAACCGCGCAAGGAGTATGATGTCATCATCATCGGCGCGGGCGGCCATGGCCTTGGAACCGCCTATTATCTCGCCAAGGAGCACGGCATCACCAATATCGCCGTCCTTGAAAAGGGCTGGCTCGGCGGCGGCAACACCGGCCGCAACACGACCATCATCCGCTCGAATTACCTCTATGACGAAAGCGCAGGTCTTTATAACCATGCCCTGAAGCTGTGGGACGGCCTGTCGCAGGACCTGAACTACAACGTCATGTACTCGCCACGCGGCGTGATGATGCTGGCCCACAACATCCACGACGCGCAGGGCTTCCAGCGTACTCTCCACGCCAACCGCCTGAACGGCGTGGACAATGAATGGCTGACGCCGGAGCAGGCCAAGGAATACTGCCCGCCGCTCGACATTTCCCGTTCCGCCCGCTACCCGGTGGTCGGCGCGACGCTGCAGCGCAAGGGCGGTACCGCCCGCCACGATGCCGTCGCCTGGGGCTACGCCCGCGGCGCGTCCGACCGCGGCGTCCACATCATCCAGAACTGCGAGGTCACCGGCATCCGCCGCAATCCGGACGGTTCCGTCGCTGGTGTCGAGACGACGCGCGGGCCGATCAACGCCAAGAAGGTCGGCGTGGTTGCGGCCGGGCACACCTCGGTCGTCATGCAGATGGCCGATATCCGCATGCCGCTCCTCAGCTTCCCGCTGCAGGCGATGGTCTCCGAGCCGGTCAAGCCGATCTTCCCCTGCGTCGTCATGTCGAACACGGTGCACGCCTATATCTCGCAGTCGGACAAGGGCGAACTGGTGATCGGTGCCGGCACCGACCAGTACCAGTCCTATTCGCAGACCGGCGGCCTGCACATCATCACCCACACGCTGGATGCGATCTGTGAACTGTTCCCGATGTTCACCCGCATGAAGATGATGCGCTCCTGGGGTGGCATCGTCGACGTGACGCCGGACCGCTCGCCGATTCTGGCCAAGACGCCGGTCAAGGGCCTGTACGTCAACTGCGGCTGGGGCACCGGCGGCTTCAAGGCGACGCCCGGCTCCGCCCATGTCTTCGCCCACACGATCGCCCGCGACGAGCCGCATCCGATCAATGCGCCCTTCACGATGGAGCGGTTCCGTACCGGCCGCCTGATCGACGAGGCAGCCGCCGCCGCCGTGGCTCACTAACTTTCTTAATCGCCTGCGCTCTCCGGTGGAGGGTGGCAGGCAGGAGACGACAAGATGCTGCTGATCCATTGCCCCTACTGCGAGGAAGAGCGCCCGGAACTGGAGTTCCGCGGCGCCGGCGACGCCCATATCCTGCGTCCGACCAACATCGCTGACATCTCGGATGAAGAGTTCGAGGCCTTCTTTTTCCTGCGCGACAACGTCAAGGGTCTCGTCTACGAGCGCTGGCGCCACATCCATGGCTGCGGCCGCTTCTTCAACGCCGCGCGCGACACCGTGAGCGACAAGTTCGTGACGACCTACAAGGCGGGCCAGCCGCGTCCGGATCTTTCGCCGGCGCCGGCAGCGACGGAAAGGACCGTCGAAACCTATGAAGCTACGGAAGGAGTGGCAGGATGAGCGGGGCAAATCGTATCACGGGCGCCGGCCGCCTGACCCCTGCCCGCCAGGCAAGGTTCACATTCGACGGCAAGAGCTATGAGGCGCTGGAAGGCGACACGGTCGCCTCGGCGCTGCTGGCCAACGGTGTCCATCTCGTCGGCCGCTCGTTCAAGTACCATCGTCCGCGCGGCATTCTGTCGGCGGGCGCCGAGGAACCGAATGCGCTGATCGACGTCGAGCGCGACGCCGCCCGCAAGCAGCCGAACGTGCGGGCGACCGTGCAGGAGGTGTTCGACGGCGCGACGATCTCGTCGCAGAACCGCTGGCCGTCGCTCGCCTTCGATGTCGGGGGCGTCAACAACCTGCTGTCGCCCTTCTTCGCGGCCGGCTTCTACTACAAGACCTTCATGTGGCCGAAAGCCGCCTGGGAAAAGTTCTACGAGCCGCGCATCCGTGCTGCCGCCGGCCTCGGCGTCGCGCCGACGCAGGCCGATACCGACCACTACGCCAACCGCTTCGCCCATTGCGACGTGCTCGTCGTCGGTGCCGGCATCGCCGGCCTTTCGGCAGCCCTTGCCGCGGCCGAGAGCGGCGCACGCGTGATCCTCTGCGACGAGCAGCCGGAAGTCGGCGGTGCGCTGCACTACGACAAGTCGGTCACGATCGACGGCCAGGACGGCTTCGACTGGGCGCAGGCCACCGCGGCCCGCCTCGCTGCGATGGACAACGTCACCGTCCTCACCCGCACGACCGCCTTCGGCTACTATGCGCAGAACTTCGTCGTGCTGGCCGAACGGGTCACAGACCACCTGTCGCGTCCGGACCGCAAGCTGCCGCGCGAGCGGATGTGGCAGGTGCGGGCGAAGCGGGTCGTCCTGGCGACCGGCGCGATCGAACGCCACATGGTGTTCGCCAACAACGATCGTCCCGGCATCATGCTGGCGTCCGCCGCGCGGACCTACCTCAACCACTTCGGCGTTGCCGTCGGCAAGAAGGTGGGCGTCTACACCGCCAACGATTCGGCTTACGAGGCGGCCTTCGACCTGGCGCGTGCCGGTGTCCGGATCGCTGCGATCGTCGACAACCGCACCAAGCCGGGCGAGGCGGTCCTCGCCGAAGCCCGCAGCCTTGGCATCGAAGTGCTGACCGGCCATTCCGTGATCGACACCAAGGGGCATCGCCGCGTCAATTCCATGACGGTCGCCCGCAACGGTGGCGGCGGAAAGCGCACCATTGCCGTCGATGCGCTGATCATGTCGGCCGGGTGGACGCCGTCCGTTCACCTGTTCTCGCAGTCGCGCGGCAAGGTCGCCTACAACGCCGAAGCCGGCCAATTCCTGCCGGGCACCTATGCGCAGGACTGCCTGTCGGTCGGCGCCTGCAACGGCACCAATGGCCTGCAGGCAACCGTCGAGGAAGCGCTCGCCGCCGGTGAACTGATGGCGCGCGCGACCGGCAGCAATTCCGGCGGCAAGGTTGAGATCCGTGCCGAGAATGCCTTCGAATGGACCGGCGGCATGGCCGGTGCAGCCGAAGGGGCAGGCGCCAACGACAACGTCAAGGCATTCATCGACTTCCAGAACGACGTCTGCGCCAAGGACATCCGCCTCGCCGTGCGCGAGGGCATGCACTCGATCGAGCACATCAAGCGCTTCACCACCAACGGCATGGCGACCGACCAGGGCAAGCTGTCCAACATCCACGGACTGGCGATCGCCGCCGAGACGCTGGGTCGCGACATCCCGAAGGTCGGCCTGACGACCTTCCGCGCGCCGTATACGCCGGTGACATACGGGACGATCATCAACCACTCGCGCGGCGAGCTCTTCGATCCGACCCGCAAGACGCCGATGCACGCCTGGGAAGAGGCGCATGGCGCCGTGTTCGAGGACGTCGGCCAGTGGAAGCGCGCCTGGTACTATCCGCGTGCCGGCGAGACCATGCATGAGGCGGTCAACCGCGAATGCAAGACGGTGCGTGATGTCGCCGGCCTGTTCGACGCCTCGACGCTCGGCAAGATCGAGGTGGTCGGCCCGGATGCGGCCGAGTTCCTCAACCTGATGTACACCAACGCCTGGGATACGCTGAAGCCCGGCCGCTGCCGCTACGGCATCATGCTGCGCGAGGACGGTTTCGTCTATGACGACGGCGTCGTCGGCCGCATCGCCGAGGACCGCTTCCACGTCACCACCACGACCGGCGGCGCGGCGCGGGTGATGAACCACATGGAGGACTACCTCCAGACCGAGTTCCCCCACCTCAAGGTGTGGCTGACCTCGACCACGGAGCAGTGGGCGGTCATCGCGGTGCAGGGGCCGAAGGCGCGCGAGATCATCGCACCGCTCGTCGAGGGCATCGACCTGTCGAACGAGGCTTTCCCGCACATGAGCGTGCGCGAGGGCAAGATCTGCGGCGTGCCGACCCGGCTGTTCCGCATGTCGTTCACCGGCGAGACCGGCTTCGAAGTCAACGTCCCGGCCGACTACGGCCAGGCCGTCTGGGAAGCGATCTGGGCCCGAGCCGAGCCGATGGGCGCCTGCGCCTACGGCACCGAGACGATGCACGTCCTGCGCGCCGAGAAGGGCTACATCATCGTCGGCCAGGACACCGACGGCACGGTGACGCCCTTTGACGCGGGCGTCGGCTGGGCTGTCTCGAAGAAGAAGACCGATTTTGTCGGCATCCGCGGCCTGAAGCGCCCGGACCTCGCCGCCGAGGGCCGCAAGCAGCTGGTCGGCCTCAAGACCAAGGACCCGACGGTGGTGCTGCAGGAGGGCGCGCATATTGTCGCCGATCCGAACCAGCCGATCCCGATGAAGATGCTCGGCCACGTCACTTCGTCCTACTGGTCGTCGAATTGCGGCCATTCGATCGCCCTGGCGCTCGTCGCCGGCGGCCAGGCCCGCATGGGACAGACGCTCTACGTGCCCATGAGCGATCGCACGATTGCCGTCGAGGTCACGGACATGGTGTTCATTGACAAGGAAGGAGCACGCCTCAATGGCTGACCAAGCATTGCGAAAAGCGCCCCTCGGCGGCTTTCACGGCGGCTCCGGCGCCGCCAACGTCTCCGCGGCCGGTCCGGCGACCCGCCTGTCATTGCGCGCCCGGCCCGAGGCCATCACCGCATTGTCCCGCGCGCTCGGCGTCGACCTGCCGACGGACCCGAAGACATCGTCCACCAAAAACGGGCGTCATGCGCTCTGGCTCGGCCCCGACGAATGGCTGCTAATCGACGAGAACGGCACCGACCTGGCCGCTGCGGCAGCCAAAGCGGGCACGCTGCATTCCGCTGCCGATATTTCCCATCGCAACACGGCGATCCTGGTCGCCGGACCGAAGGCGGCGCTGGCGATCGCTTGCGCCACCCCGCACGACCTTTCGCCGTCGGCGTTCCCGGTCGGCGCCTGTGCACGGACCGTGCTCGGCAAGATCGAGGTGGTCATCTTCCGGACCGGCGAGGAGGAGTATCGGGTCGAGTGCTGGCGGTCGTTCGCCCCCTATGCGTCCGCGATGCTCGCCGAGGGAGCAGAAGACGCCGGGCTCTGAGCCCGCGTCTGCATCCTTGCGATATAGACTGGCCGGTTACGCATCCTCCGGCCGGTCCTTCGGGTCGAACTGGATGATCGTGATCCAGTTCGCCGTCAGTGCCGGCTTGCGTTCGTTCTCGATGTCGACGGTCACCTCGTAGGTGACCATCAGCATGCCGGCACCGCGAAAGCGAGCTTCAGCCATGGTGAATCGGCCGCGAACGCGCGCGCCGCTCTTAACCGGTGCCATGAAGCGCAACTTGTCGAAGCCGTAATTGATGCCCATCGTCTGCTCGATGACGCGCGGCAGGCAGTCATAGTTCATCGCCGAAAGCAGGGACAGCGACAGGAAGCCATGCGCGATCGTGCCGCCGAACGGCGTTTCCGCCGCCGCGCGAACGGGATCGGTATGGATGAACTGGTGGTCTTCGGTCGCCTCGGCGAAACGGTCGATCATGGTCTGGTCGACGGTGAACCATTTCGACACGCCGATCTCCTCGCCGACAAGGTCCTTGACGTCGGTAAGGTGGATTTCGGGTGGCATCGGCAGTCCTTTCGTTCGGCGCGCAGCGAAGCTTTTTAGCGATGTTTAACGCATAGGTCGCGAAATCGTAACCGGTTTTCACAAACGTTGTTCGAGCGCGCCATCTAACCGTCTTTGAGAAGAGTGGCCGGTCAACTCTGAGAGATCAGGAAGTCCACACAGCGTGGCGCCACTTCCGTCACCGTTGATCCAGCCTTTGTCAGCAGGCCGCGCCATTTTCCGCCGGTGACGGCGGGCAGGGAAAGCGGCAGCGGTTCGTGGCTTCGGTTGAAGCAGACCGCAAGCTGCACCGTTTGCCAGCTTTCGGTATCGAGGCTGGTGAGTATCATGGCCAGCGATGACGTTGACGGGGTTTCCCAGTCCCGGACCTGCATCGGCGTACCGTCCAGCCGTAGCCACTCGACGTCTCCCTTGCCGTAGTAGAAACTCGGGTCGGAAAAGATGGAGAACCGCCTACGGATGGCCGCGAGCGCGGCAACATGGGCGATCATGTCCTCGTCGAGTTTCGCCCAGTCGAGCCAGGTCAGCGCGTTGTCCTGGCAATAGGCGTTGTTGTTGCCCTGCTGGCTGCGCCCGCCCTCGTCGCCGGCCGTGAGCAGCACCGTTCCCTTCGAGGCAAAGAGGCTGGAAAGCAACGCCATGACGTCGCGTTTGCGCGCTGACAGCACGGTCTTGTCGCCTGTTTCGCCCTCCACGCCATTGTTCCAGGAATGGTTTTCGTCGTGGCCGTCGCGGTTGTGTTCGCCGTTGGCCTCGTTGTGCTTGCCGGCATAGGAAACCAGGTCCAGAAGCGTGAATCCGTCATGGGCTGCAATGAAATTGACACTGCGCGTCTGCGTCGCCCCATCGTGCAGGAAAGTGTCGGCGGAGCCTGAGAGAACGGTCGCAAACGCGCCGAGCCTGCCGGCATCGCCGCGCCAGAACAGCCGGGTGTCGTCGCGGAAGCGATCGTTCCATTCGAGGAAGGGCGGCGGAAAACTGCCGAGCTGGTAGCCCCCCAAGCCAATGTCCCAGGGTTCGGCGATCAGGATGCGGTCGGAAAGGATGGGGTCGGTCCGCATTTCCGAAAAGAGCGCCGCCTTGGGCTCGAAGCCGTTGGCCTCGCGTCCGAGTACCGTGGCGAGATCGAAGCGAAAGCCGTCCACGCCGGCGTTCAGCACGAAGTGGCGCATGCTGTCGAGGATCAGCCGCCGGACGACCGGATGTTCGCAGGCGATGGTATTGCCGCAGCCTGTGTCGTTGACCAGTTCGCCGGGCCGGCGGGGCACATGGCGATAGTAGGTGAGGTTATCGAGGCCACGCATCGACAGCGTTGTGCCGAAGCGATCGCTTTCGCCGGAGTGGTTGAAGACCAGGTCGAGGATCACGCCGATGCCCTCGGCGTGCAAGGCAGCGACCGTCGAAGCCAGTTCCCTCATGCCGCCGGGCGCAAGCATCGGATCGAGCGCCATCAGCGCGACCGGATTGTAGCCCCAGCTGTTGTGCAGCCCGAGCGGGGGGAGGTGGCGCTCGTCAATCCAGGCGACGATCGGCATCAGTTCCACCGCATCGACGCCGATGCGTTTCAGATGGGCGATTACGGAAGGATGGGCGAGCGCGCCGATGGTGCCACGGGCCTCTTCCGGAATGTCGGGATGCAGCATGGTGAAGCCGCGCACCGCAATCTCGTAGATCAGGCCGCCCGGACGAAACTGCGGCGGGGCGGGCGGCACCAGCGCGTCGATCGTGACAATGGCCTTCGGCACAAGATCGGCGGTGTCCTCGCCATAGTGGGTGAGGCGGACGTCATGGACGAAGCGCCGGTCCAGTTGCTTGGCATAGGGATCGACGAGCAGCTTGCTCGGATCGAACCAGAGGCCGTGATCAAGCGAATGGACGCCGTCGGCCCGATAGCCATAGCGCGTGCCGGAGCCGGCGCCTTCGACGAAGAGCCGGTGCACGTTGTCCGCGTCGCGCCGCATCGGCAGCCGCCGCATCTCTTCCTTGCCATTGTCGTCGAAGAGGCAAAGATCGACGCGCGCGGCATCGCGGGAATGAACGGCGAAGGCGACGCCGCCATCCACGACGGTTGCGCCGAGCGGTGCTGCCCCCTCGGGCTCAGAGGCGGCCTGAGGCGCCAAGGTCATCTCAGGTGATCACGCTCGGCGCGCTGCGGCCGGTGCGGGCCCTGATGCCGGCGATGTCGTCGGCGATGGCGATGAGGTCGGCCAGCGCCTCTTGCGTTTCGATGTCGTGACGCGCGGCGTCCGGCTCGAAGCGCTCGATATAGACGCGCAACGTCGCACCTGAGGTGCCGGTGCCGGACAGCCGGAAGACGATGCGCGAGCCGCCGACAAAGAGGATGCGGATGCCCTGATGCTTGCTGACGGACTTGTCGATCGGATCGTGATAGGCGAAGTCGTCCGCCATCTCGACCACGCGGCCGTCGAATGCCTTGTTGGGAAGATCGGCAAGCCGCTTGCGCAAGTCTTCGATGAGGCCGTTCGCGGCTTCGGTATCGACCTCTTCATAGTCGTGGCGGGAATAATAGTTGCGGCCATAGGTCGCCCAATGCTTCTGGACAATGTCGAGCACGCTTTCCTTGCGCACCGCAAGGATGTTGAGCCAGAGCAGCACGGCCCACAAACCGTCCTTCTCGCGCACGTGGTTGGAACCGGTACCGGCACTTTCCTCGCCGCAGATCGTCACTTTGCCGGCGTCGAGCAGATTGCCGAAGAACTTCCAGCCCGTCGGCGTCTCGTACATGCCGATGCCAAGTTTTTCGGCGACGCGATCGGCCGCGCCGCTGGTCGGCATCGATCGGGCAATGCCGGCAAGCCCTTTGCTGTAGCCGGGCGCGAGGTGGGCGTTGGCGGCAAGAAGCGCGAGGCTGTCGGACGGGGTGACGAAGATGCCGCGACCGATGATCAGGTTGCGGTCGCCGTCGCCGTCCGACGCCGCGCCGAAATCGGGTGCGTCGTCGGCCATCATCGCCTCATAGAGGGCGCGGGCGTGGACGAGGTTCGGATCGGGGTGGTGCCCGCCGAAGTCCGGCAGCGGCATGAAGTTCAGCACCGAGCCCTTTGGGGCGCCGAGGCGGTTTTCCAGGATCTCCTTGGCGTAGGGACCAGTGACTGCGCTCATGGCATCGAACACCATACGGAAGCCGCCGGCGAACATGCGGCGGATCGCGGCGAAATCGAACAGTTGCTCCATCAGTTCGGCATAGTCGGTGACGGGGTCGATGACCGTCACGGTCATGTCTTCGACCGTACTTGTTCCTTCGAGGTCGAGATTGATATCGGCAGCATCGGCAATCTTGTAGCTGTCGATCACCTTCGAGCGGGCGTAAATCGCATCGGTGATCTTTTCGGGTGCGGGCCCGCCGTTGCCGATGTTGTACTTTATGCCGAAGTCTTCGGTCGGTCCGCCGGGATTGTGGCTGGCCGACAGGATGATGCCGCCGAAGGCCTTGTACTTGCGGATCAGGTTCGAGGCGGCAGGGGTCGAAAGAATGCCGCCGCGGCCGACCAGCACCTGCCCAAAGCCGTTCGCTGCCGCCATCTTGATGGCGATCTGGATCACCTCGCGATTGTAGTAGCGACCGTCGCCACCGATCACGAGTGTCTGCCCGGGAAAGCCCTCCAGCGAATCGAAGATCGACTGGATGAAGTTCTCCGCATAATTCGCCTGCTGGAACACGGGCACCTTTTTGCGCAGACCGGAAGTGCCGGGTTTCTGATCGTCGTATGGCTTTGTTTCTACAGTCGTAATCATGGCTTACACTCTCGCGAGGAGGCTGGAATAAAGGCTAACATAGCGTTCGGCGCTTTTCTTCCAGGAAACGTCGGACTTCATTCCCTGATTCTGCAATCGGGCCCAGACCTTTGGGTCCCTAAATGCGGTGAAAGCGCGGCGAAGGACGTGGCGGAATGCGTCGGTCGTGACCGGCGCGAACTGGAAACCGGTCGCGACTCGGGCGGAGAGTGCGGCCTCGTTGGCATCGATCACCGTGTCGGCAAGCCCGCCGGTGCGGGCGACGATCGGCACGCAGCCATAGCGCAGGCCGTAAAGCTGGGTGAGGCCACAGGGTTCGAATCGCGAGGGGATGAGGATGGCGTCGGCGCCGGCCTGCATCAGGTGTGACAAGGGCTCGTCGTAGCCGATGATGATGCCGACGCGCCCGCGATGGCGCGACGCAGCGGCCAGCAGCGCGCCCTCCAGACCCTGATCGCCGGTTCCCAGCACTGCCAGCGTGCCACCTTCGGCGACGATCCAGTCGGCGACTTCGGCAATGAGGTCGATCCCCTTTTGCCAGGCGAGGCGGGAAACGACGCAGAACACCGGCCCGCCGCCGTCCGCCAGTCCGAAACGATCGAGCAGCGCCTGCCGGTTCTTCGACCGGGCGCGCAGCGCGCCGGGACCATAGTTGGCGGCGATGTGCGGATCCGTCGTCGGGTCCCAGACGGCGGTGTCGACACCGTTGACGATGCCCATCAGCTCGCCTGCACGGGCGTTGATGAGGCCGTCGAGCCCCATTCCGAACTCGGGCGTCCTGATTTCCTGCGCGTAGGTCGGGCTGACCGTCGTCACTTCCCAGGCCGTCCGCAGACCGCCTTTCATGAAGCTGACGTCCCCATAATATTCGAGCCCTTCGACGCTGAAGGCTTCCGGCGGTAGGCCAAGTTCGGGAAAGATTTCCGGGCCGAACTGCCCCTGGAAGGCAAGGTTGTGCACCGTCACGATGCTGGGGATGTGCCCGAGACCGGAATAGCGCATGTAGACAGGGGTCATCGCCGCCTGCCAGTCATGCGCATGGACGATGTCGGGCGTCCAGTCCGGCAGCAGGCCGCGCGCGATCTCCGCGCCTGCTTGCGAAAGGACGGCAAACCGCTTCCAGTTGTCAGGATAGTCCTTGCCGGTCGCATCGACATACGGCCCACCGCTGCGGTCGAAATAGACGGGCGCGTCGAGGACGAACAGGTCGAGCCCGGCATGCTGCGCAGCAAGGATCCGCATCTCATCGCCGAACACGCTCGGCAGCGTCGCGATCTTGCGCGGTTTTGTCAGTTGCTGCATCACCGCCGGATAGCCCGGCAGCAGGGTTCGCATTCGCACCCCGTTGGCGTCGAGCGCAAGCGGGAGCGCGCCGGTCACGTCGGCAAGGCCGCCCGTCTTGATGAGCGGGAACACCTCGGATGCCACCGAAAGTACGTTCATTGGTAACAGATCCTAGAGTTCCAGCCGGTCGATCATCGGCTGCGTGATCAGGCAAATGCCGCTGTCGGAGCGGCGAAAACGCCGGCCATCCAGTTCCAGGTCCTCGCCAACGATCAGCCCCTCCGGAATCGTCACGCCGCGGTCGATCACCACGTTGGTCAGTTGCGCGTGCCGGCCGATGGTCACATCGGGAAGGACGACGGCGCCTTCGAGGCGAGAATAGGAGTTGGCGCGCACGCCGGTGAAGAGCAGGCTCCGATGCAGCGATGAGCCCGAGATGATGCAATTGCCCGAGACGAGCGAGGAGATCGCCGAGCCGCGGCGGTCCTCGTCGTCATGGACGAATTTCGCCGGCGGCGTGATCTCGGCATAGGTCCAGATCGGCCAGGTCACGTCGTATATGTCCAGTTCCGGCGTCACGTCGGTCAGATCGATGTTGGCCTGCCAGTAGGCGTCGATCGTGCCGACGTCGCGCCAATAGGCCTCACGCTCGAAATCAGAACGCACGCAGGAAGCGGTGAAGCGATGGGCGACCGCTTTGCCGTTCTCGACAATGTAGGGGATGATGTCCTTGCCAAAGTCGCGGGAGGAATTGGGATCGGCCGCGTCGCGGCGCAGGATGTCCATCAGGAACTTCGTGTGGAATACGTAGATGCCCATGGAGGCGAGCGCCATGTCCGGGTTCCCGGGAATGCCGGGCGGATCGGCCGGCTTCTCGACGAAGGCCATGATCTCGTCCTTTTCATCGACCTGCATGACGCCAAAGCCGGTGGCTTCCTTCCGGGGCACTTCGAGACAGCCGATCGTCACCTGGGCGCCGGAATCGACGTGCTGCTGGAGCATCAGCTCGTAGTCCATCTTGTAGACGTGGTCGCCGGCCAGGATGACCATGTATTCGACGCCGTAGTCCTCGATGATGTCGATGTTCTGGTAGACCGCGTCGGCGGTGCCTTCGTACCATTGCGTCTCGGAGACGCGCTGGCTGGCGGGCAGGATGTCGAAGCTCTCGTTACGCTCGGGGCGGAAGAAGTTCCAGCCGCGCTGCAGGTGGCGGATCAGCGAGTGGGCCTTGTACTGGGTGGCGACGCCGATACGGCGGATGCCGGAGTTCAAGGCATTGGAGAGGGCGAAATCGATGATGCGTGCCTTGCCGCCGAAATAGACCGCCGGCTTGGCGCGGCGGTCGGTCAGTTCGTTCAGGCGGCTACCGCGCCCCCCGGCAAGAACATAGGCCATCGCGTCGCGCGCGAGGGGTTGAATCCGCTTCTGCTCCATCGTGTCCTCCCGACATTCCTCATGCATCCTGTTCCAGCATCAGCGTCGCCAGTGGTGGCAGCGTCACCGAAGCTGAAACGTTCCCCCTGTTGTCCCGGGTCGCCTGAACGGCGCCTCCATTTCCCTTGCCCGATCCACCATAGATCTCGGCATCGGTATTGAGAATCTCCTTCCACCGTCCTTCAACCGGCAGCGGAATGCGATAGCTTTCCCGATAGGTTGGCGTGAAGTTGGTGACGATCGCAATCATCTTTTCGCCGGGCGCCTTGCGCAGCCAGGTGAACACGGAGTTATCGCGATCGTCGGCGAGCAGCCACTCGAAGCCTTCGCCCTCGCAGTCTCGCCCGTGCAGCGCCACCTTCCGCCGGTAGGTGCCGTTGAGATCGCGAACCAGCCGGCGCATGCCCTCGTGCAGGGGGTACTCAAGGAGGTTCCAGTCGAGCGCGCGGTCCTCGTCCCATTCCCGCCACTGTGCGAATTCCTGTCCCATGAACAGCAGCTTCTTGCCGGGATAGCCCCACATGAAGGCGTAGTAGGCTCTCAGCGTCGCGAACTTTTGCCAGTCGTCGCCGGCCATCTTGGCGATCAGCGAGCCCTTGCCGTGCACGACCTCGTCATGGGAGAGCGGCAGCACGAAGTTCTCGGAAAACGCATAGAGCAGGCCGAAGGTCATGTCGTTGTGGTGGAACTTCCGGTGCACGGGCTCGCGCTTGAGGTACTGCAGCGTGTCGTGCATGAAACCCATGTTCCACTTGAAGCCGAAGCCCAGTCCGCCCTCGTGCACCGGATGGGAAACCTTTGGCCAGGACGTCGATTCCTCGGCGATCGTCATTACGCCCGGCCGGGTGCCGTAGAGGCGGGAATTCATCTCCTGCAGGAAGCGCACGGCCTCGAGGTTTTCGTTGCCGCCATACTCGTTCGGCACCCACTCGCCGTGCTTGCGCGAATAGTCGAGGTAGAGCATCGAGGCGACCGCATCGACGCGCAGCCCGTCGATGTGGAACTTCTCCGCCCAGTAGAGCGCGTTGTTGATCAGGAAGGCGAGGACTTCCAGGCGGCCGAAATTGTAGATCGCCGTGTTCCAGTCGGGATGAAACCCCTTGCGCGGGTCGGCGTGTTCGTAGAGCGCGGTGCCGTCGAACCAGCGCAGGCCATGCTCGTCGGTCGGGAAATGCGCCGGCACCCAGTCGAGGATGACGCCGATGCCGACCTTGTGCGCGCCGTTGACGAAGCGGGCGAAGCCTTCGGGTTCGCCGAAACGGGCGGTGGGCGCGTAGAGGCCGGTCGTCTGGTAGCCCCAGGACGGATCGTAGGGAAACTCCGAGATCGGCAGGAATTCGATGTGGGTGAAGCCCATGTCGACGCAATAGGGGATCAGCCGGTCGGCAAGCTCGTCCCAGGACAGCATCTCGCCATTGTCGCGCCGCTGCCAGGAACCGGCATGCACCTCGTAGATGGAGATCGGCTGGCGACGCGGATCGGCCTTCGACCAGAAGGCGCGGTGGGCGTCGTCTTCCCAGACCTGGGCGATTTCGACGGTCGTCATCGAGGCAGTTCGCGGCCGCAGTTCCGAGCGCCGGGCAAAGGGATCCGCCTTCAGCGGCAGCAGTTCGCCGTTCTTGCCGACGATCTCGTACTTGTAGGCCTGGCCGGCGCTGACACCGGGAAGGAAAATCTCCCAGATGCCGGTGTCGCGGCGGAGCCGCATGACGTGGCGGCGACCATCCCACTCGTTGAAGTCGCCGACGACGGAGACCCGCTGTGCGTTCGGCGCCCAGACGGCGAAGTGGAAGCCATCGACGCCTTCCAGCGCCAGCGGATGGGCGCCCATCCGATCGAAAAGCCGCAGGTGGGAGCCTTGGCGAATGTAATAGTCGTCCATCGGTCCCAGCACCGGGCCGAAGGAGTAAGGGTCGACAACGATCCACTCGCCGCCGGAATTGCGGGCACGATAGCAGATCGGTTGCTGCTTGCGAACGGACACCGGGCCGGCAAAGATGCCGGCGGGATCCAGGCAGTCGAGCGCGCCGATCACCTTGCCGGCTATCGTTTCGGCCGTGACGGTTTCGGCATGAGGGATGAAACAGCGGGCAACGAAGGTGTCACCGACTTGCTGGACGCCCAGCACCGAGAAGGGATCTGCGTGCCGGCTTTCAACAATTGCCTCGATATCGGCCTTCAGAAGACCCGTCGATTGTTGGTCCAGCGGGTCCTTTCTCGTCATCAAACGCCCCAGATCTCGGTCGCGTATTGGCGGATCGTCCGGTCCGACGAGAACCAGCCCATGCGCGCCGTGTTGAGGATGGCCTTGGTGTTCCAGCTGGCCTTGTCGACCCAGAGACTGTCCACGTCGCGCTGCGCCTTCGCATAGGCATCGAAGTCGGCGGCGACCATGAACCAGTCGTGATTGTAGAGGCCGTCGATGAGCCCGGAAAAGCGGTCGCGGTCGTCGGGGGAAAAGACGCCGGAGGAAATGGCGAGCAGCGCCTGCGACAGCTCGGGTGAACTCTCGATAATGGCGCGGGGGTTATGCCCCTCGGCGCGCACCCGGGCGACCTCGCCCGCCGTCATGCCGAAGATGACGATGTTGTCCGCGCCGACATGGTCGCGCATTTCCACATTGGCGCCGTCGAGCGTTCCGATGGTCAGCGCACCGTTCAGGGCGAATTTCATGTTGCCGGTGCCGGACGCCTCCATGCCGGCGGTGGAGATTTGTTCAGAGAGATCAGCGGCCGGAACCATCACCTCGGCCAGCGAGACGTTGTAATTCGGCACGAAGACCACCTTGAGAAGCCCGCGCACGGCCGGGTCGTTGTTGATCACCCGCGCCACGTCGTTGGCGAGCTTGATGATCAGCTTGGCGTTGTGATAGCTCGGCGCCGCCTTGCCGGCGAAAAGCTTTACCCGCGGCACCCAGTCCCGCTCCGGGCGCGAGCGGATCTGGTCGTAAAGCGCCACCGCCTCGATGATGTTGAGAAGCTGGCGCTTGTATTCGTGGATGCGCTTGATCTGGATGTCGAACATCGCGTCGGGATCGAGGCGCACGCCGAGCCGGGCCTGGACGAGATGGGCGAGCTTGACCTTGTTCTCCCGCTTGATGGCGGCAAAGCGCTCCCGAAAGGCGGCATCGCCGGCGAAGATGTCGAGCGCCTTCAGGCGCTCCGCGTCGTCTTCGAACGAGGTGCCGATCGATTCGCGGATCAGGTTGAACAGGCCGGGATTGCACTGCATCAACCAGCGGCGCGGCGTGATCCCGTTGGTCTTGTTGTTGATGCGGTCCGGATAGAGCCGGTGAAGATCGGCGAAGACCGTTTCCTTCATCAGTTCGGTGTGCAGCGCCGAGACGCCGTTGACCGAATGCGAGCCGACGAAGGCGAGGTTGCCCATGCGCACGCGGCGCTCGCCGCCTTCCTCGATCAGCGAGATGTTGCGGATCTTCTGGTCGTCGTAGCCGCGGTCCCTGCGGGCTTCGAGCAGGATCTTGGCGTTGATCGCATAGACGATCTGCATGTGGCGCGGCAACAGCCGCTCGAACAGCGGCACCGGCCAGCTTTCCAGCGCTTCGGGCAAAAGTGTGTGGTTGGTGTAGGCGAAGGTCTTGCGGGCGATGTCCCAGGCGGTGTCGAATTCCAGCCCGTGCACGTCGGTCAGCAGGCGCACCAGTTCGGCGACGGAGACGGCCGGATGGGTGTCGTTCAACTGGATGGCGACCGCATCCGGCAGCGAGGTGAAATCCGGATATTGCTGCAGATGGCGGCGTAAAATGTCCTGCAGCGAGGCGGAGGAGAAGAAGAACTCCTGCCGAAGCCGCAACTCCTGGCCGGCGGGCGTGGCATCCGCCGGATACAGCACGCGGGTCAGGCTTTCGGCCTTGTTGCTCTCGCGAAGCGCGCCGATATGGTCGCCGGCATTGAAGGCATCGAGCAGGATCGGGTCGATCGGATGGGCGGACCACAGGCGCAGCGTGTTGACGCGCTTGGCGCGCCAGCCGACGGCAGGCGTGTCGTAGGCGGTGGCGATGACGCGCTCGGCCGGCTTCCAGACGAAGCGCTGCTTGTTTTCGCCGAGGTCGAGCGTCTCGACGGCGCCGCCGAAGCCGATCTCATAGGAGCTTTCGCGGCGCTCGAATTCCCAGGGGTTGCCGTGCGCCAGCCAGGTCTCCGGCAGTTCCACCTGCCATCCGTCGGCCATTTGCTGGCGGAACAGGCCATGCACGTAGCGGATTCCGTAGCCGTAGGCCGGCACGTCGGTCGTCGCCATGGATTCGATGAAGCAGGCGGCAAGCCGGCCGAGACCGCCGTTGCCGAGCGCTGCATCCGGTTCAAGCTCGGCAATCACGTCGATGTCGACGCCGAGCGAGGCGAGCGCCTCGCGCATCTCGTCCATGATGCCGATATTGGTCATGGCGTCGCGCATCAGGCGGCCAATGAGAAACTCCAGCGACAGGTAATAGACCCGCTTCGCGCCGGTGGCGTAGGTGCGTCGGGTCGAATCCATCCACTTGTCGGTGATGCGGTCACGCGCCACCAGGATGGCGGCGGTCAGCCAGTCATGCGGCTTGGCGACCTTCGGATCCTTGCCGATACGGTACTTCAGGCGTTCCAGAAGTTCGGTGGCAAGCTGCGACGGCTCGGTGGAGCGCAGGGCCGGGGCGGGGATTTCGTTGGAGGAGACCCTGTTCATCATGGGCGGTAACGAACCCCTTCATTGCAATCGGCGGCCGTCAGAACTCAGCCTGCCATAATTTTGCATCGATCCGAAGCGCTTGCAATACGAGTTCACCGGATAGGAGGCATGCGGTGGGCGCAGGGGCGTTCAATCAGAAATGCCAAATCCGCCGCACCCCGGGGCGCGGCGGATTTGCAGAAGCAACAGGAACGAACCTAGATCGTCGGGTTCAGTGCGTCAGGCGGGCGATAGTCTTGGCCGCCTGTTGGCCGATCTCGATAAAGGCGGCATCCAAATCTTTGCTAGTAACAGCGGAAAAGAACTTGCCCCCTTTAGTTTCGTTTGCGCATTGCTCCAAAAAGGCTTCGGGGCCGTCTTTGGGCGCCATAAATGCAATGCTAAATATGATTATTCCTGCTTTTCCTGCTTTTTTACATACATCCAGCGTCAACACGTCGTCGTTGCTGTTATTATTGATCCCATCCGTCATGAAGACGATGTATTTTGTTGGAATCTGGCCGTTTATATTGATGTGTGTTTTGTTTTCTTTGATCAGTCCATCGCTGCCTTTTTCGGTCAGCTTGGTGTATGCAGCATTCATTGCGGCCGTCGAACTTGTGCCGCCATCGGCTTCAAGTTTGTTGACCTGCGTGCGCGCGCCATTCGTGCCCCAGGCCGTACTGGATGATGTTCTCATCGCGCTATCGTAGGATGCGGTGCCGGTGCGCACATAAGTCGAACTCGGATTTCCATCTGCTTTGTAGCTTGGATCGGCACCATTCAGGTAGTCGAACAGTAGGCCTGCAGACGTCTTGAGTTTTTCGATTTTCTTGACGTAGCAGGGGCTTTTGTTCTGATAAATTCTTTTCTGGTTATTGTTGTACTCATCGCAACTCGTCTGCTTGCTTAGTTCCGTGGTGGGCGCAAGCATCGATCCGGACTTGTCCAGCACGAGATACATGGAAAGGGCGCTCTTCGATTCCGTCGAGCTCTCAGCTGACGTATTGGCCGTGATCGCCGCCTTGTCCTTGACAAGAAGGCGCGTCAGCGGGTTCAGGTCCATGTCCGTCCTGGCGGTGACATTGATGACCCAAGACTTGCTGCTCTTGCCCGTGGCAGTCTCCTGGATATCAATGGTGGAACTGGCAAAGGAGGACGGTTCATTGCTGTCCGGATTCTTGGTGTCGGTCCCTTCGCCATCGACGTTGCCGCCGCTTCTCATCTGGGTCTCGATAAACCGCAATGCCAGGAGCTTGGCTGCGTCGACGCTGTAGCCATCGTTGGCAAGCGCCGACGCCGCTGCGAGCGCCGCCGCATCGGCGGCATCCTGCAGCCGGTTCTTCGTCATCATCATCTTGGTGACATCGATCGAGATCCCGCCGGCGCCCAGAAGCACCGGCAGCAACAGCGCCGTCATCATTCCGAAGTTGCCACGTCGGTCCCGTGCCAGGCGGGAAAGGACGCCCTGCTTTTCCGTTGCCAGTTTCATCTGTCGCCACCCCATCATCATAATGTTGGGGCGGACGGTAGCGCGGAAAAATTATTTTCCCGTTTCGGTAGTAGCTACAATTTGATCGAAACCATACCGATACTGGAATTGCAGCCGCTGTGCGCTTGTTCGCCTGTATGGAAACGGGACTCGCACTGAAAAGCGCAGCGCGAAAGTGCCACAGCCTCGATCTCGGCGGGGAGCCGGATGGCGGGGTCAGGGGAGGCGAGACGCGTGGGGGCGGGGCCTGGTTCCCACTTTCACTCTCGACCGGAACCGATGCCGTCGGGTCCGGCCGAGCTTCTCCCCGCGACGAGCCTTGGCGCGGTGCGGGGAGCTGTTGCAGTGCATTGACAAGCCGTCAGCGCTTCGGTGCGACGAGCGAGAAGTGGGCGCCCTGCGGGTCGACGCCGTTGATGATCCAGCTTCCGCCGGGGACCTCCATTGGTCCCATTACCACCTTGCCGCCGCCGGCGGTGACGCGCTCGACAGCCGCGTCGATGGCGTCGACATTGAAGTAATAGCCCCAGTAGGGCGGTGCCGGCAGGTCCTTCGGCTTCGTCATCATGCCGCCGGACGTCTGGCCATTGATCTTGAAGAGCTGGTAGACGCCCATCTCGCCCATGTCGAGCGCCTGGTCCTTTTCCCACCCGAAGAGCGAGGAATAGAAAGTCCAGGCGGTGTTCAGGTCACCGGCCATCAGTTCGTGCCAGCCGATCTGGCCGGGTGCTGCGCGATCAGCATCCTGGCTCTCTTCGCTGGTCGAGCTGAACAGGCAGAACACGGCCCCGGTCGGATCGCCGACGACGGCGAAGCGGCCGACGCCCGGGATATCGTCCGGCTGGCGATAGACCTTGCCGCCCTTCGCGGCGACCGCCTTCGCGGTCGTATCCACGTTATCGGCGTAGATGTAGCCAATCCAGCCCGGCGGCATGCCCTCGGCCTCCTTCGGTGTCGTCATCAGCCCGGCGACCATCCGGTCACCGGCGGAGAAGAGCGTGTAGGTCATGTCCGGCATGCCGGCATCCTTGGCGGTCCAGCCGACGACGGATTTGTAGAACCGCTCGGCCGCGGCCGTGTCGGTGGTCATCAGCTCATACCAGACGAATTTTCCTTGGTTCGTGGACATTGGTTCCTCCGGTTTCATTTGGCCCAACAAGCAAGTGCGGAGATAGGACGGCGCCGGCCGCAGTCAATCACGCGCGGACGGCAGCCGGCTTCCCCGACCTCCGCGGTCAGCCGCAGCAGGGCTATGCCCGCGGCGCGTCGTCGTATTCGTCGTGCCGCTTGACGAAGCTCAGCGTTCCGGTCTCGTTGCGGCCCTTCGGCGCCCGGTCGAGGACCATCAGCGTGCCGAGGATTTCTTCTCCGCCGCGCGCGTATTCCGAGTAAGTGTGGTAGACGGTGCCGTCTTCCGCGCGGAAGAAGGCGCTCATGCCCGGCAGTTCGTCATGAGCGTCGGCCGAGGGTGTCTCGCGGTAGTTGTAGAAAACCTTACCGCCCGCCAGCTCCTCCTTGGTGAAGGAGACCTGGTAGTCGAAGTTGAAGTCGCTGCCGTACGAGGAGTACCACGGGAACTCCCACCCCATCCGCTTTTTGTAGGCCCCGATCTTGTCGAGCGGCGCCCGCGAGACGCAGATGAAGGTCACGTCGTGATGATTCAGATGCGGCAGCATGCCGTCGATGTGGTCGGCCACGAAGGAGCAGCCGGGACATCCTGCTTTCCAGTCCGGCCCGTACATGAAGTGATAGACCATCAACTGGCTGCGGCCGTCGAAGAGGTCGGCCAGCGTCTTTTTTCCCTCGGGCGTGTCGAACGTGTAGGGCTTGTCAACCTTGACCCAGGGCAGGGCCAGGCGTTCGGCGCGCACCTTGTCGCGCAGTTTCGTTTCTTCCTTCTCCATGGCCAGAAGCGCCTTGCGGGCCTCGAGCCATTCGTCGCGGGAGACGATGTCGTGGTTTGGTCTCATGCACGTAACTCCTCTTTACCGCGTTCGACGTCAGGGTTGATATTAACGTTCAGTGGACGTGCCACGTTCCACGATGCAGGCGATTTCGCAGCTTCGAATTGTTGACGAAGCATGGGACAGCATTCCGACAGCGCTATGTCGAAAAACGCAATTTTTCGCGCGGCGCTGCGATCGTTCGCGAGAAAGCCAAGGGCTTGCCTGCAGTCACTGCTTTGTGGCAATTGACGCTACGGTTGATTTTCCGGATATGTTGCTCGCCGCCAGGTTACGTGCATCAGGCCCGCCAACACGGAGAAAGCGGCAATGGCGTGGCGGGGCTTGCTGGACCGTGCTGCGCTCGATCTCGAGCGGAGTGCATTGGTGAGCTTCAAGTGGATAGACCAGAGGGAGGTCTCGGAAGACCGGAATATCCTCATCACCGGTGGTGCCGGCTTTCTCGGTTCGCATTTGGCCGAGCTCCTTGCTTCCCGCGGCAACCATGTTTTTTGCCTCGACAATATCCACACCGGACGCTGTGAAAATTTCGCCAATCTGGAGGCGAGCGCTCGTCTGACCGTTGTCCGGCACGACATCATCGACGGCATTCCCGACACCCTTCCGGCGTTCAGCGAAATCTACAACTTCGCCTGTGCGGCGTCGCCGGTCCACTATCAGGCCGATCCGGTCTCGACCGCGCTCGTCAATTCCACCGGTGTCTGGAACGTCCTTCGTAGGGCCGAACGGGACGGCGCGCGCGTCTTCCAGGCCTCCACCTCGGAGGTCTATGGCGACCCGCACGTCCATCCGCAACGCGAGGATTATTGGGGCAATGTGAACTCCATCGGGCCGCGCGCCTGCTACGACGAAGGGAAGCGCTTCGCCGAGACGCTGTGCACCGATTTTGCCAGGGCACGCGGCCTGACGCTGAGGATGGCACGGATCTTCAACACCTACGGGCCTAGGATGCGTTGGGACGACGGCCGCGTGGTGTCGAACTTCATTGTGCAGGCACTGCTCGGCCAGCCGCTGACGCTCTACGGTGACGGAACGCAGACCCGATCCTTCTGTTACGTCGACGATCTGGTCCGCGGCATCGACCGGTTGATGCAGAGCCCGACCGCCGAGGGGCCGGTCAATCTCGGTAATCCCGTCGAGTTCACCATAGAAGAGCTTGCCCGGCTGGTTCTCGACATCACGGGCTCCAACTCCCCGATCATTCGCCTGCCGCTGCCGACCGACGATCCCAGACGACGCAGGCCGGATATCGGCAAGGCGACCCGGCTGCTGGACTGGCAGCCGGAAACCGCATTGAGGGACGGTCTTGTCAAGTCGGTCGAATACTTCAGGGGCGAACTTGGTCGGCACCCCGCTGGCATCAATGCGGCCGAATGACAGGATCTCCAACTCAGCCATGACTTCCGGAAGCAACCATCCACGGCGTTCCGCCGCCATCGACAACGCTTTCGCCGGGGGCAGGGCATGAGTTGGTTTCGATGGAAGAAGAAGGGCATCATCGCCCTCTCATTTGCACCGCCGGCGCCGAAACCGGGCCGGCACGGCATCGCTATCGTGGCCTGCGTCAAGAACGAGGCGGCCTATATCGCCGAATGGCTGCGTTTCCACAGGGCGGTCGGCATCCGCCATTTCATTCTCTACGATCATGGATCAACCGATGAAACGGCCGAAGAGATCCGCCGCGCGCTGCCGCCCGAGGCCTTCACGCTGCTGCCTTGGAGCGGTGGTGTTGTCGCACCGAAGCTGGACCGGCTGATCGACTGGCAGGTCGTGGCCTTCGCCCACGCCATCCAGAACTTTGGTGGCGACTATCGACACATGGCGTTCATTGATGCCGATGAGTTTCTCTTGCCGAAACAGGGATCGACGGTCGAGGAAGCGCTCGCTGCGACCGGCGGCTTTCCGAATGTGGCCCTGCCCTGGCACATGTTCGGCACGAGCGGGCACAAGACGAAACCGGACGCCCCGGTGACGGTCAGCTACACGATGCGCAGCGCGGACCCGATGAGCCGGCTGAAGCACGCGAGCAATTTCAAATGCATCGTCGATCCGTGCGAGGTGGTCCAGGCCAGCGTTCACAGTTTCAAGACGCGCTCATACGGCAACATCGCCTGCAATGACGCCGGCAAACGGGCTGCGGGCAAGGAGCGCGAACAGCCGGGCTTCTACTCCAATGCCTTCCTGCAACTGAACCACTACTACAGCAAGTCGGAAGAGGAGTTCGCGGCGAAGCTGGCGCGCGGCGCGATCTACACGCTGACCAGCAAGCTGATTACCGATCGAATGACCACGACCATCCGCAATATCCAGCTGTCCCAGGTCGAGGACCGCGCCATGGCGGATTTCGTCGAGCGTCGCGGCATCGCTTTGGGGGACGGCGCGGGTTGAATTCGGCCCACATGGGGTTTTGGTTGCAACTGCTTCGCCTATGAAGAAAGGGCAGCTGAGTTTCCTCAACTGCCCTTCGAATGCATCTGAAATCACCGACGACGATTACTCCGGCAGGATGCGCACGGCGCCGAGGTCGGCGGAGCTGGCGAAGGCGGCGTAGGCCTTCAGCGCCGTCGTGACGTTGCGCTTGCGCGGCTGCGCCGGCTTCCAGCCGAGCTTGTCCTGTTCGGCGCGGCGGGCGGCGAGTTCGGTTTCCGACACCGCCAGGTTGATCGTGCGGTTCGGGATGTCGATCTCGATGATATCGCCCTGACGCACGAGGCCAATCGCGCCGCCCTGCGCCGCTTCCGGCGAGGCGTGGCCGATCGAGAGCCCCGAGGTGCCGCCGGAGAAGCGGCCGTCGGTGACGAGCGCGCAGGCCTTGCCCAGCCCCTTCGACTTCAGGTAGCTCGTCGGATAGAGCATTTCCTGCATGCCGGGGCCGCCCTTGGGGCCTTCGTAGCGGATGACGACCACGTCGCCGGCCTTGACCTCGCCGCCGAGAATGCCCTTGACCGCCGCGTCCTGGCTTTCGAAGACGACGGCGGGGCCGGTGAACTTCAGGATCGATTCATCAACGCCTGCGGTCTTCACGATGCAGCCGTCGAGCGCGATATTGCCCTTCAGCACCGCCAGCCCGCCGTCCTTGGAGAACGGGTGCTCGACCGAGCGGATGACACCGTTCTCGCCGTCGGCGTCGAGTTCGTCCCAGCGGGCTTCCTGCGAGAACGCAACCTGCGTCGGGATGCCGCCCGGTGCCGCGCGAAAGAAGGTGCGCACCGTCTCGCTGTTGGTGCGGGTGATGTCCCAGCGGTCGATGGCGTCGCCAAGGGTCGCGGCATGCACGGTCGGGCTGTCGCGGTGGATCAGGCCGCCGCGCTCGAGTTCGCCGAGGATGCGCATGATGCCGCCGGCGCGGTGGACGTCCTCCATGTGCACGTCGGCCTTGGCAGGCGCGACCTTGGAGAGGCACGGCACCTTGCGCGACAGCTGGTCGATGTCGTCGAGCGTGAAGTCGATCCCGCCCTCGTACGCCGCCGCCAGGATGTGCAGCACGGTGTTGGTCGAACCGCCCATGGCGATATCGAGCGACATGGCGTTCTCGAAAGCCTTCTTGTTGGCGACGTTGCGCGGCAGCACGCTCTCGTCGTCCTGCTCGTAGTAGCGGCGGGCGAGGTCGACGATCAGGTGGCCGGCCTCGACGAACAGGCGCTTGCGGTCGGCGTGGGTGGCGAGCGTCGAGCCGTTGCCGGGCAGCGACAGGCCGAGTGCCTCGGTCAGACAGTTCATCGAGTTGGCGGTGAACATGCCCGAGCACGAGCCGCAGGTCGGGCAGGCGGAGCGCTCGATCGCCTTGACGTCCTCATCGGAGACGCTGTCGTCGGCAGCGGCGACCATGGCGTCGACGAGGTCGAGCGCCTGGGTCTTGCCGTGCAGCACGACCTTGCCGGCCTCCATCGGGCCGCCTGAGACGAAGACGGACGGGATGTTGAGGCGCATGGCGGCATTCAACATGCCGGGGGTGATCTTGTCGCAGTTGGAGATGCAGACCATGGCGTCGGCGCAGTGCGCGTTGACCATGTACTCGACGCTGTCGGCAATGATCTCGCGCGAAGGCAGCGAATAGAGCATGCCGTCGTGGCCCATAGCGATACCGTCGTCGACGGCGATCGTGTTGAACTCCTTGGCGACGCCGCCGGCGGCTTCGATCTCGCGGGCGACCAGCTGGCCGAGGTCCTTCAGGTGCACGTGGCCCGGCACGAACTGGGTAAACGAGTTCACCACCGCGATAATTGGCTTACCGAAATCCGAATCCTTCATGCCGGTAGCGCGCCAGAGGCCGCGGGCGCCGGCCATGTTGCGGCCGTGGGTGGTGGTTCGGGAGCGATAGGCTGGCATCGATGGTTCCTCACTTCCAGTCGGGCAGGGATTGGCAGCCGGGCACGAATCCGCGGCGTGCGCGCCGCCATTCCTGCCGGGTCAGGGGTTCCCTATCGCAAATCCCCCGCCGCGTCACGAAAGGAATGACATTATTTGCGCCGCAACGCGGAATTTCCTGTCGCAGGCGGCGGTCAGTGACCGTTGTCGGCAGGAGCCATTCGTGGGACTATCGCGGGGCGAGTGATGCGATGGCAAGGAGGGGACGCCGACAGCGCAGCAGAGGCGCTCGGGCGTCACATCGCAATTTCGCTACTGAAGGTGATCGGGCGGGTGGCGGCATTTCGCCAGACGCATCGGCCGGAGGTACGGGTGTGTTCGAGTGAGATCGGGTAGGGGCGGTGGCGGACGAAATGCCGTTCCCTGACGTCGGCTCGTTGTGACAAACGAAAGGTTGTCGTTGACAGCTGCCCCTATTTGAATAGCGTGGGACGAAGCCGAGAAACGGAGGCTGCCAACAGGCAAATCATTGTCGGTGTCGGCCGGTCGACATCTCCAGAGGAGATGTCCGTTGTCCGGAATCGAATCATCGTCCATCATTACATCCGAGCAGACTTTCACCACCGCGCGGACATTTCTGCGCGTTCCCATTGCCGATAGCGCCGCAGGCGCTGATGTTGCCTTCCTTGGCATCCCATTTGATCTCGCCACGTCAAACCGTCCGGGTACACGATTGGGACCAGGCGCCATTCGCGCCGCCTCAGGGCAGCTTGCAGAATTGCCATCTTACCCCGGTGGCTTCGACCCGCTTCAATATGTGAAGGCCGTGGATCTTGGCGACGTGCTTCTCCATTACGGAGACTCGCAATCCATCCCTGGAACAATCGAAGCCGCTGCGGCCGAAGTAATCGCGACCGGCGCAACTCTCTTCGGCCTTGGGGGTGACCATTTCATCTCTTACCCCTTGCTCAAAGCGACTGCGGCGCATCACGGCAAGCTGGCCCTGATCCAGTTTGACGCGCACACAGACACTTGGCGCGACTCCAAAGCGGCGCCGGGGCAGTTGGTCATGGATCACGGCACGATGTTCCGCGCCGCCGTCGAGCACGGTATCATCGATCCTACAAGGTCGATCCAAGTTGGTATCCGCACGTGGGTCGACGATCCAATGGGCATCACCATCCTTGACAATATCGCTTGTGAGGACGCCACACCCGAGGCTATCGCGGCGGCCATCTGGAAGACCGTGGGCGAAGGCCCATGCTACCTGACGGTCGATATAGACTGCCTTGATCCGGCTTATGCGCCCGGAACGGGAACGCCTGTCGTCGGCGGTCTTGCGCCGCTAAAACTGCTGCGTATCCTGCGCGCGCTCTCCACCATCGACATTGTCGGCTGCGATGTCGTGGAGGTTTCGCCGCCCTTCGACGTGGCCGGCATTACTGCGTTGAATGCCGCAACGGTCATGTATGAGCAGGTATGCCGGGTAGCCCGCAGAAAAGGCGCCATCGACCAGAGTTACGCGATGGCCTAGCGCGCATGTTGCGCGCAACGTCATGCATAGAAACAAGGACCTAAAGCGCGTCGCGTTAATGCGTTTGAACGCGATGCGCTTCAGGGCGTTGCCTGGAGGGCTGGTCCCGGAAATGCAGATGCCGCTCCTTCGTGCTGCCGGGAAGGCTTCACTCTACTTCCTTCCCGAAGCCGTCGCGAGAACCGGAAGATGCCGTAGCCGACCACCTCGGTTCTCGGTATCGGATGCATCGACCGGGAGGGGCCCGGGGGTATGTGATCGAGATGCGGCGGCGGTGGAGGTGCGGAGCCGCCGCACCGCGAGGGTTTCAATGAAACAACGCTGACGGGAATGACTGAATATGCTATACAGGCTGCCGGTGACGACCAGTATTGTCGCCCCTGAAGGAATTTGATCCTCAAGCCGTCAGCATTCCGATGAGCGCATAGCGAAGCGTTCATTGATACCTGTAAGAGCATACATTGTCGGTCGTTTTTCTACTCCGGTGCCAAGTCTCCGGTGAGTGGGTGCATGCGCTTTCCTTTGCCTTAGCAGCCTCAAGAGGAGCGTGAACCATGAATGTCATGCAGAAGCTATATGTTGGACTGCTATCATCAGCACTCGCCACAATTGTCGCGGCGCCCGCCGTAGCGCAGGAGCCGGCGAAACCCAACATCGTCGTGATCATGGGCGACGACGTGGGCTGGTTCAATCTCGGGGCCTATCACCGCGGGATCATGTCCGGAAAGACACCGAACCTCGACAAGCTGGCCTCAGAGGGCATGATGTTCACCGACTACTATGCCGAAGCGAGCTGCACCGCCGGGCGGGCGAGCTTCATCACCGGCGAGATCCCGCTGCGCACCGGATTGACGACGGTCGGCCAGGCGGGTGCGGACGTCGGCATGCCCGACAAGGCGGCCACCATCGCCTCTGCCCTGAAGGTGCAGGGCTACGCGACCGGCCAGTTCGGCAAGAACCACCTCGGCGACCTCAACAAGTATCTGCCGACGCTGCATGGCTTCGATGAATTTTTTGGATATCTGTATCACCTCGATGCGATGTCTGACCCGTACTGGTATTCGTTCCCGAACGACCAGTCCTACCGCGACAAGGTCGGCCCCAGAAATCTGGTGCATAGCTTCGCGTCGGATACTGACGACACCTCCGAGATGCCGCGTTGGGGCAAGATCGGCAAGCAACGGATTGTCGACGAAGGTCCGCTGGCGCCATACCCGGACATGACCAATGTGCCCAACATGCACGACATCATGCCCAAGGCCAAATACGACATGACCACCTTCGACGAGGTGCTGGTCAAGGCTTCCTGCGACTTCATGGACAAGGCCAAGACGGACGGCAAACCATTCTTCCTCTGGCACAACACGACGCGCATGCACGTCTGGACCTTCCTGTCACCCAAATACCAGGCGCTCATGAACAGCGACACCAACTACGGGCTTGAGGAAGCCGGCATTGCCCAGCTCGACGATAGCGTAGGCGCCCTCATGAAGTGCATTGCGGATTCGGGTGAAGCCGACAACACCATCGTCATCTTCACCACCGACAACGGCGCGGAAGTGTTCACCTGGCCCGACGGCGGCATGACGCCGTTCAAGGGAACAAAGGGAACCGTGATGGAAGGTGGCTTCCGCGCGCCCGCCATCATCCGCTGGCCGGGCAAGGTCAAGGCCGGCGCGGTCGAGAACGGCATCTTCTCGGCGCTGGACTGGTTCCCGACGCTGCTTGCAGCGGCAGGAAACCCGGACATCACCGGCCAGTTGCTGAAGGGCGTGCAACTCGGTGATCGTACCTACAAGAACCACCTCGACGGCTATAATCAGATGGACCTGCTGACCGGGAAAGGGCCGTCGGCGCGCCAGGAGTTCTTCTACTTCGGGGGCCCGCAGCTCGGTGCCATTCGGATCGGTGACTTCAAATTCCAGTTCTATCAGCAGCCGGAAGGGTGGCCCGGAGCGAAGGTGACGACCGACATGCCCACCATGGTCAATATTCGCCAGGATCCCTTCGAAAGAACGCCGTCGATCGGCGGCCAGAGCCTCAATGATCTGGGTGGCGGCTACATGAACGACTTCTATGCTCGAGAGTTCTGGCGGTTCGTCTCCGTGCAGGATGAGGTTAAGAAACTGGCCCTTACCGCGGTCGATTACCCGCCCATGCAGGACCCGGCCTCCTTCAACCTCGATGCCGTCAAGAAGCAGATTGACGACGCGATCAAGAACAAGCCGGGGAATTAGCTGAGCGTCGATGCGGGTGGCCGTTCAGCCACCCGCCATACTCCCAATTTCCGGGGGATCATTTGAGCCAGAAACCGACGTTGCCCAAAGGCCCACCCGCCGTCCGATCCTGTTGCGGATGGACGTGAGACCGCAAAGGTCGCGGCACACTGCTGAAACATTACGACTCGACGAGGATCACCAGGGATTCCGGCACCACGCCGTCAAAGGCCATCGCCTCGGCAGCGGCGTTGCTCTGCATGGCCTTTTCGAGGGCGTCCATGTCCGGGACGTCCATCAGTATGGCCACGCGGGTTGGATCTCGCGGGTCGACGAAAGTCCGAACGCTCTTTATGCCAAGTTGGCCAAAAAACTCCGTGCGCTTCGGTGAGTTGAGCCAGTGTTGCGCGCCTTTGGTGATGTTGTGGTGGGCAATAATCGTCGGCATTGAATCGTCCCTCCAGTATCGTGGACGTTCTCAGTCAACCGCTGGTGCTGAGAGCCTTTCGCGTTGACCACGGAACGCCCTGACAGCCGGGCTGTCAAGCATCGCCGTGCAACGATTTGCAGCCTGTCTCCCCTCCCAAGGGGCCGTCACGTGATCGCGCCGACCTGCCAGGGCACGAACTCGTTGTCGCCGTAGTCGAAGACTTCGCTGGCGGTCTTTCTGCCCGAAGCTGTGTCGATGACGAATTCGAAGATGCGGCGGCCGGCCTGTTCGATCGTCTCGGTGCCGTCGACGATCGTGCCGCAGTTGATGTCCATGTCCTCCCTGATGTGCTCGTACATGGGCGTGTTGGTGGCGATCTTGATGCAGGGAGCGGGCTTGTAGCCGGAGACCGAGCCGCGGCCGGTGGTGAACGCGACAAGGTTGCAGCCGCCGGCGATCTGGCCGGTGACGGCGGCGGGGTCATAACCGGGCGTGTCCATGAAGACGAAGCCGCTTTCCTTTACCTCTTCCGCATATTCATAGACGGCGTTGAGCGGCATCGAGCCGCCCTTGGCGACGGCGCCGAGCGACTTTTCCAGGATGGTCGTCAGGCCGCCGGCCTTGTTGCCGTGCGAGGGGTTGTTGTTCAGTTCGGCATCGTTCCTCGCCGTGTACTCGCGCCACCAGTCGATGCGCGACAGAAGCTTCTCGGCCACTTCTGGCCGGGCGGCGCGGCGGGTGAGCAGGTGCTCGGCGCCGTAGATCTCCGGCGTTTCCGAAAGGACGGTGGTCGCCCCTTCCTTGACCAGAAGATCGGAGGCGATGCCGAGTGCGGGGTTCGCGGAGATGCCGGAATAGCCGTCCGAGCCGCCGCATTCGAGCGCCAGCTTGATGCCGGACAGCGGCTGCGGCGTGCGGCGGATCGCGCTCACGTCGGGCAGCATGTCGTCGATCATTTCGCAGGCGGCCTCGATCGTCTTGCGCGTGCCGCCCTGGTTCTGGATCATCATGGTGCGAAAGGTCTTGCCTTCCTCCAAGCCCGCCTCCTCGACCAGCGGGCCGTACTGGAACGTCTCGCAGCCAAGCCCGATCATCAGGATGCCGCCGAAGTTCGGATTCTTCGCGTAGCCCTTGAAGGTGCGGGTGAGGATGCGGCCGCCCTCGGATTTCAGGTTCAGTGCGCAGCCGCCACCGTAGGTCAGCGCCACGACGCCGTCGATATTGTCGCGGCCGATCTCGCGGAATTTTCGCGCATAGTGCTCGGCGACGTAGCGCGAGACCGTGGCGGAACAGTTCACCGTCGAGAGGATGCCGATAAAGTTGCGCGTGCCGATGCGGCCGTTGCCGCGGTCATAGCCGTCGAAAGTCCGGCGGTCAGCCTCCGGCACCAACCTAGGCGGGGCATTGTCGACGCAGAATTCGTGCCTCAGCGCGACGTCGTGGATCGCAAGGTTCTGCAGGTGGACGTGCTCACCCGGTCGGATCGGCCGCGTCGCATGGCCGATGATCTGCCCGTACTTCAGCACCGGCGCGCCTTCTGCGATTGGCGCAAGGGCCACCTTGTGGCCGCGCGGTATCCGTTCGGCGGCGACCACACCATTCAACAGTGGGCGCCCGGCATCGAGATTGGCAGGCACCACGCCGACATTGTCTTTGGGGTTGAGGACGAGGACGGCTGGCAATTCGGCTGGCATCGCACACTCCTGCAGCACGGATCGGCGCATTATGCACAATGCCGGCAAAATCGACAGCGTTGCAGGCGCCCCGCAGTCAGAACGTAATTCATCATACACTAGACGACTATTGTATGATGAATTACGTTGCGACAGGATGCGGCCGGAGTGATCGGGCGGTGATTTGGAGCGGGGTAGGGTGGCTAGGAAGAGCGGACAGTTCGAGATTGACGGCAGGGCGGCGGGCGAGGCGCAGCAGGTCAGGCGTCCGCGCGTGCAGAAGAACGTTACCGCGGCCATCGGCCTCGACATTTGTTCCGAGCGCTACCCCGTCGGCAGCGTGATGCCGAAGGAAAACGATCTGTGCGACCTGTATGGCGTCAGCCGCACGGTGATCCGCGAAACACTGAAGGTTCTCGCCACCAAGGGGCTCGTCCATAGCCGCCCGCGCGTCGGCACGGTGGTCTGTGCGAAAGCGGAATGGAACATTCTCGACGCGCAGGTCCTCGAATGGATGGGGCCGCGTATCCAGGAGCTCGATCTTCTCGGCTGCATCCTCGAGACGCGCCGCACCGTCGAGCCGGTCGCTGCCGAATTCGCGGCCGAGCGCGCCACCGCCCAGGAGATCGCCGACCTGGAAGCCGCCTGGGTGCGCATGCGTGACGCTGATGCCGACGGCGACACAGAGGCCTTTACCCGCGCCGACGTGCAGTTCCACGAGATCCTGCTGAAGGCTAGCCACAACCTAGTGTTCCATCAACTCGCCGCCATCATCCATGCAGCGCTGAGGTATTCGCTGCATCGCTCCAACGAGGTCGTCGATCGCCGCGACGAGGCGCTGGACGTCCATCGCCAACTGGTCGAGGCGCTGCGCCTGCGCGACAAGGAGGCGGCCCGCGCCTGCTCGCACCGGATGCTTGACCTGGCCGCCCGCGACCTGGCACCGGCGATGCGCCAGCGCGGCCAGGCGCCCGAAACTCCGTGAACATAAGCCCGTGAACTGGCGGCCAAGCCGACAGCCCAAGCACTCCAACCCTCCTTCGAACGGACCTCGCGACCATGAAGATCACCAAGCTCACCACCTACATCGTCCCGCCGCGCTGGCTGTTCCTGAAGATCGAGACCGACGAGGGCATCACCGGCTGGGGCGAACCGGTCGTCGAGGGGCGCGCGCTGACGGTCGAGGCGGCCGTGCATGAGCTTGCCGATTATCTCGTCGGCAAGGACCCGATGCTGATCGAGGACCATTGGCAGGTGATGTATCGCGGCGGCTTCTATCGCGGCGGCGCGGTGCACATGTCGGCACTCGCCGGCATCGACCAGGCGCTGTGGGACATCAAGGGCAAGGCCTATGGCCAGCCGATCCACGCACTGCTCGGCGGCCAGTGCCGCGACCGCATCAAGGTCTATTCCTGGATCGGCGGCGACCGGCCTTCCGACGTCGCCAACAACGCCAGGGAGGTCGTCGCCCGCGGCTTCAAGGCGATCAAGCTCAACGGCTGCGAGGAGATGCAGATCGTCGATACCTGGGACAAGGTGGAGAAGGCGGTCGAGACGATCGCTACCATCCGTGAGGCGGTCGGCCCGCACATCGGCATCGGCGTCGATTTCCACGGCCGCGTCCACAAGCCGATGGCCAAGGTGCTGGCGAAGGAACTCGAGCCCTACAAGCTGATGTTCATCGAGGAGCCAGTGCTCTCCGAAAACCGGGAGACGCTGAAGGAGATCGCCAACCACTGCTCGACGCCGATCGCCCTCGGTGAGCGCCTCTATTCGCGCTGGGACTTCAAGTCGGTGCTGTCGGACGGCTATGTTGACATCATCCAGCCGGACCTGTCCCATGCCGGCGGCATTACCGAATGCCGCAAGATCGCGGCGATGGCGGAGGCCTACGACGTGGCGCTGGCGCCGCATTGCCCGCTCGGCCCGATCGCGCTCGCCGCCTGCCTGCAGGTCGACGCCGTCGCCTACAACGCCTTCATCCAGGAACAGAGCCTCGGCATCCACTACAATCAGGGCAACGACATTCTCGACTACATCGCCAACAAGGATGTGTTCCACTACGCCGACGGCTTTGTCTCGATCCCGCAAGGCCCCGGCCTCGGCATCGAGGTGGACGAGGCCTATGTGATTGAGCGCGCCAAGGAAGGCCATCGCTGGCGCAATCCGGTCTGGCGGCATGCCGACGGCAGCGTCGCCGAGTGGTGAGGCGAGCGCGCGGCGACACTAGCGGGGCGACGGCGGTGCCCGCGCCGCACCTGTGTCTGAAACGCAGCGGTGTGCGGCGCTAATGGTGCCGAGTGATGCCCGGGCCGCGATATCTGATTGCCTGCCTGGGTAACGCCCGTTAATTCTTGTATGGGGATGCGGCCGTTCCGCTGGCAAGCGGAGGTCGAGGAGGTCGCCATCGTGCGGCAAAATCAGGGGGAGTGCCGGAATGCGTTGTGCGTGGCATGTAGCAGTCGTCCTGTCTCTTTCGGTGGCTCTGGCGGCTTGTGGCGGCAAGAAGGGCTACATGACGCCGATCGCCGAGACCGCCCCCGTGCCGGGCACCTCGACCGTTGACATGCTGGTCGCGACCACGCGCCTGCCCTCCGGCGACCCGAATACGCTCTTTTCCGGCGAACGCAGCGCCCATCCCTATCTGACCGATATTGCCGTCTCGATCCCGCCCGCCAGCAAGCGCAAGGTCGGCTCCGTCCAGTGGCCGACGAAGATGCCGCCCGATCCGGCGACGGATTTCGCGGTCTTGCGGGTGGAGCAACTGTCGTCGATCGAAGCCGGCGAGGGGTGGTTCCGCGCGCACAACCGGAACGGCCATGTGATGGTCTTCGTGCATGGCTTCAACAACCGCTACGAGGACGCCGTCTTCCGCTTTGCCCAGATCGTCCACGATTCGAAAGCGGACGTGACGCCGGTCCTGTTCACCTGGCCCTCGCGTGCCAGGGTGTTCGACTATAACTATGACAAGGAGAGCACGAACTACTCGCGCAGCGGCCTGGAGCGGCTGCTGCACGTGCTCCAGGACGACAAGGGCGTCAAGGACATCACCATCCTCGCCCATTCGATGGGCACGTGGCTGGCGATGGAATCCCTGCGGCAGATGTCGATCCGCGACGGCCGGGTCGCGCCGAAAATCGAGAATGTCGTTCTCGCCTCGCCCGATATCGACATCGACGTCTTCGCGCGGCAATGGTCGGAACTCGGCGGCAAGAAACCGAATTTCACCATCTTTGTCGCCCAGGACGACAAGGCGCTCGCCCTGTCGCGGTTCATCTCGGGCGACATACAGCGGCTCGGCCAGATCAACCCGGCTGATGAGCCCTACCGCGCGCAGTTCGAAAAGGCCGGCATCACGGTCGTCGATCTGACCAAGGTGAAGTCCGGCGATCGCCTCGCGCATGGCAAATTCGCCGAGAGCCCGCAGATCGTTCAGTTGATCGGCGAGCGGCTCGTCAACGGCCAGACGCTGACGGATTCGAACATATCGCTCGGCGAGGGCATTACCGCGGTGGTCGCCGGAACCACGGGCGGGATCGGCAGGATCGCGGCGACGACGGTTGCAACGCCCATCGACCTGCTGACGCTGACGCCGCAGCAGCAACGGATCGGCGGCGGTCCGGACCGCGCGCTGGTCTTCGACCAGGCGGAGCAGCCGGCCGCGCCGGCGCGGTAAAGCACTCCGGCTTTGCGGAGATTGCCAGCCGAAAAGCCATGAGACGCCCCCATTTGGGATTGCCGCACCGTGCGGGGACGCGCCGGGACGCATGTCGACGCCGTTCGTGCCATCCCCACGCCCGTTGGATTTGCGCACAATGCCGACGTCCATAAGTGTGCAGCGGTTTCGGGATATAGACGCGGAGCGAACAAAGACTCGAAGCAGAGCGCGCGGATCCTACGCGATCGGGTTGGCACGAACGAATCCTGTGGGTCCGGCTATCGGCGCTGCGTTTCGCTTCGACCTTGAGCGCTGACAGGGGCCGACAATCGGTTGCATTAACGCCAAGTTCCCACATTTTTGTGGTAATGTGTGTGAAGTTGTGTATATCATAAACACATAAAGCAGCCGACAAAGTCACGCGCAAAGGGGAATTCCATGGCTCGAACGCCGGAGGAATGGGGGGCGCTGCTTGGCAGTACCCTGGCGAAGATGCAGGCTACCGATCCGAATTTTCTGTTGCCGGCCATGTCGCCGGACTGCTGCCGCATCATCACCGACACGATCGCCGTCATCATCGCCGAGGCTCGCTCGCAGGGGCGCGACGACGCTTTGCGCGGCCGGTCACGCCCGATCGCCGCCAACGATCGTCTCTGCGCCTGATCTGCGGTCCGCAGGCACCAGTTTGCCCGGCAGGGATGGGGCATCACAAAAGGTTTCACGAGATCGGCCCAAGGCGTTCGACGTGCGGGAATGAGTATCGCGTTACCCCGTCGAAGCCTTGGTGCCGAGCCTTTCGTGAAAAAGCGCTCAATCCGGCTTCGTTTGTCGTTCAGTGGGTTGCGCGGTCAGGCGGCCGCGCGAGCGGGAGCGGTTGGCATTCGCCAGCCGTTGGCGCGCTTCCTTCAGTTCGTCGTGGGAAAAGAGCGCCTGAAAGTCCGGCTGCAACATCGTCGCCTCCATCGAAAGCTCCGTCCTGCCGAGGTCGACGAGGCGCTCCAGCCCGGTCGTGCCCGGCTTGAAGATCAGTTCCTTGGCTGCGGCGACGCCGCCGTTCAAAATCACGTAGCGCCGGAACAGCACCGGCCGGAAGCCGAGCGCGGCGCAGGCGTCGTAGAGCGCCAGCATCGCCTGGTGAAACTGATCTTCGGGGCGGCTGCCGGTCGAGCCTCGTTTCATGGATCTCATTTTCTGGCGACCTTGCGCGAAAAGACAAAGGGGCAACGGTTATCCGCGAAAGCTTGAACGCGAGTGGCGGCCTTTCGTCAACCGACCGTGAGCACATCGATGCCGGCGCTCGTCCTTCTCCAGAGACGACCGCCGGCGTCGGTATCAGAGACCGAAGCCTGCCTTGCGCGTGGGTCAGGCTGAGGTCGCGCTGATCGAAAAGCCGGCCTTGCCGTCGCCGCCGGCTTTGGTTGAGGATGTTGGCCGCAGCGATATCGCTTTCGGAAACCGAAGCAGGGTGGGAGCGAACGGTCGGATGCGCTGCAACAGCGAACAGTAAATCCAATCCAGCGGGGCCGTTAGTCCGCCGAAAAGCCCCTGAAACGGAAAAATCCGCCGAAGCGGATTTCTCAACGTTTTCAGAGAATTGGATGGTGGGCGTGACAGGGATTGAACCTGTGACCCCTACGATGTCAACGTAGTGCTCTCCCGCTGAGCTACACGCCCATCCGATGTGGGCGCATAGACCAAAAAAGCGGCGCGGCGTCAATAGCATTTGTGAGGCTTTTTTCATTGTCATCCGGCGATTTCCCGCAAGCTCCGGATTTCCGCGGCTCGCGGCTCCAAAATGCCGGGTGGATAAAATGGGGATCGCACTCTTTGCCGGAAAATGGCACCCTGTTCCCATGTTGACGCTTTGGGAGGGGCGTTGCCGGATTCGCAGAAATGGCACTGGTGGAGGGCGCCGCCGTCGTTTGCGTTCCTCTTTCCATCCGGCAGTATCGTGCGTCCATCCCAGGGTGTCCTCAGGTGGAGGACCTGACCATGTATACAGCCGGAATGAGCTTCGGGCTCGGCGAGGACATCGAGGCGCTACGGGAGACCGTGCGCCGCTTCGCCACCGAACGGATCGCGCCGA
>NZ_JAVDTM010000007.1:0-363304 GCF_031455855.1 Mycoplana sp. BE70 | reverse complement strand
GCTGCTGGTGCTGGGACGGGAACGGCAACTGACCGCGCGCGAACTGGCCGGCAGGGTCAGCGAAATCGTCGACGGCATCGGCACGATCCGCGCCTGCCAGGAACCAAACACAGAAAGCGGACATCAAGTTTCTTCTCGCCAGGGTCTGGGATATGGCCCAAAGCGGCCGCTTGGCTGAGCAGCTATCATTCCGATTCTTGAGCGCGAAAGACACGCTATGGGCGATGTCGCGACAGCAATGAAAAAAACTGGTAGCTTCAGTCTTGGTTCACTCCGTTCTCGGAGCCAGGGCATGGGAAATCTTCAGGAAACGCCTTCGGTGGCACCGTTATCCGCGGGAGGTGCTATCGCGCTCGAAATTCGTCAGGCACCTGTTCTTACGCTTATCGTTTTCGTGCCGGTCGTAATCCTGCTGGAACGAATCTCGCCCGGTGCGCATACGCTGCTCTTCCTCATGTCGGTCGTGGCGATAATTCCCCTGGCCGCACTCCTGAGCCGCGCCACTGAAGCAGTTGCCGCCAGAACTGGAGACGCCGTCGGCGGTCTGCTCAATGCCACTCTCGGCAACCTGACCGAACTCGTGATCGCGCTCGCGGCCCTGCAGGCCGGGCAATACCTTTTGGTCAAGGCGTCGATTGCCGGTGCGATCGTCACCAACACCCTCTTTATGCTGGGTGGCGCATTCCTCTTCGGAGGGCTCAAGTATCACATTCAGGAGTTCAACAGGGTCAATGCCCGCTTCCAGGCCTGTCTGCTGTTTCTTGCGACTATCGCCGTCTTGGTTCCATCGCTGATCAGTGAAGTGGACCAGCCACCTGCTGTTGAGGTCTCCCAGAAGCTGAGCCTCGGATTGGCAGTCCTTCTCATCGTCGTCTACGCGCTGGGCATGTTGTTTTCGCTGCGGACACACCGGGAGCTTTTCGTCAGCGTCAGCCACGCCGAAGAGGATGAACGGTTGTGGCCGCTTACGCCGAGCCTCATCGTGTTGGGGGTCGTCACGCTGCTGGTCGCGCTGGTTAGCGAAATCTTCGTCGGCTCGGTCCAGGTCGCCGCCGAGCATCTTGGGATGACGCCTGCTTTCGTAGGTTTCATCGTCGTCGCCTTGGTGGGCGCGGCCGCAGAAATGACGACCGCTTTTTCGGCCGCTCGCGCAGATCGTCTGGATCTCAGCGTCGGGGTTGCATTGGGAAGTGCAGTTCAGATAGCCCTCTTCGTCGCACCGGTGTTGGTGCTCGCCAGCTATTTCATCGGTCCAGAACCCATGACACTTCAGTTCTGGCGTGGCGCAGTCACAATGATGGTGGTTGCCACGATGGCCGCGGCCCTTCTGACCAATGGTGGTCATGGAACTTGGTATACAGGTGTAATGGCTCTGGCACTTTATGCGATCTTCGCTTTCACTTTATTTGTTTTGCCCCCTGCAAATCCGCTTTGATGCACCTCCCCAGGCTCCGACGAAGAGTTCCGCGCCCACGCGCACCGTGTTGGCAGCCAGGTGGCGTTGGGACGTAGGCCCAAAGAAATTGCGTCTGCCGACCTGTTCCTCGCGAGCGACGCCTCTAGCTATATGCTCGGCTCAGAAATCGTTGTCGATGGCGGAAGATCGGAGCTTTGACCATGCCGATCAATGAAGACCATTCAAAGCGCGCAATTTTTCATGACGACCGGCGACCCAGCAATCTAGGTCACGGTCACAGCACCGGCTGACCGTGCGCCTCGATGCAAGGTCTCGAGATGTTGCGGAGCAATGCAGTTCAGTACGGGTACCTAAAAGATCGTCATGGACGACCCAACTTTAACCGGCAAGGGAGAGGCACAATGGTAAGCAATGCACTGAAGGCCCTTTTGGGGGTACTGGCTGTCGCGGGATACCAGAATCGAGAAAAAATCGGCGAACTGCTGAAGGGTCTCACAACCGCGTCACAGCCAGGACCTGACGGCCAACCGCAAACTGGGGGCGGATTGGGCGATCTCCTCGGTGGGCTGGCGGGGGGCGGCCAAACGGGCACGGGTAGCCTGGGAGGCCTTGGCGGCCTGTTTGGTGGCGCTGCTACCTCAGGAGGCGGTCTGGCCGGCAGCCTTGGCGAGTTGCTCCGACAATTTGAAGAGAAAGGTCATAGCGAAACGGCTAACTCATGGGTTCGGTCCGGCGAGAACAAACCGGTAGACAACCACGAGCTCTCCCAGGTGCTTGGCCCCGAGCTCCTCGACGACCTATCGGCGAGAACAGGGTTGTCGCCCGAAGAAATACTAAGCCGTTTGAGCCGCGACCTTCCTACCGCAGTCGATGATCTCACGCCAAACGGCCAGCTACCCTCTGACGAAGACAACGACTCGAATGCGTCCGGCTCCGTCCCGCCGGTAAAGCCTTAGATCGTTTAGGCCGTTTCACCGTATGGCGGAGTGACACCGGTGGGGCAGCACGCGAAGACTTGGCGAGGCCGAATCCGAAAGTGGCCGGAGGCAATGCCACCAGAGAAACTGGCAGCCAAGGTCGAACAGCTCGAGGAGCGACTGGCCGATGTCGAACAGGCGCACGCAGAAGGCGAGGTTAGCGACGGAGCGGTATCCCTCGAGGAAATTGCCCTTCCGGTCGGGGGTAAAAGCGCAGAGGGCATTTGATAGGGACGAAGATCGTGGCCAACCGCGCCCCACGCTCTGCGTCGATCGGGGCCAGCTTGAGCGTCACTGTCTTGGGTGGTATTTTAGGCGCATACCTCTCGATGTGGTTCGATTGTGCATTCAGCGCCCTGCAGTTGGGGAAGGAGCGAGCGAATGAGCACGACAGCGATCTCCGCAATGAATGCCGTCGAGATCAAGGTTACTATCCGTCCCGATCAGGAACTTCGCGCGGAGCGCGCAATGGAAGTCAATGAGGACACGGCGGATGTACGGCTCGTTTATTTCTACGACACATCCGACCTCAAACTGTTCAAGGCAGGCGTCGTCCTGCGCGCCAGGCTCGTGAAGGGTGACGCTGACGACTCCACAATCAAGTTCCGCCCAGTCGACGCCGCATCCGTTCCGGACGATTGGAAGCGATTAAACGACTTCAAGCTGGAGGCGGATTGGGTCGGCGACCGTGTCGTCTGTTCGGCGTCTCTTACGGCCCCGCAGAAGCGCGACGAAATTGACGAAGTTGCAAAAGGAAAACGCCCGATCGGCAAGCTGTTCTCCGGCGACCAGGAGCGCTTCCTGAGTGAGTTTTGCAAAGATTCGGTGAAGTTTACCGACCTGCACGTCCTTGGGCCTATCCGCGTGCTGCGCTGGAAGCCCAAGCACGAGACCTTCCCTTATGAACTGACCCTTGAAGAGTGGAGGCTCCCCAACGGCGAGGACTTGGTGGAGGTTTCAATCAAGGCACCGCCGGACCGGGCAGACCAGGCGCGGAAGGACTTCGATGCGCATCTGAGGGAACTGGGGCTCGACCCGGAGGGTGCACAGCAGACCAAGACCCGCACTGCCCTGGAGTATTTCGCGGCGCAGGCTGGCGTGTAACCTGACCGGCCGCGTGAGGCGGCCCTGAAGCTGGAAGGACGGACGCCATGGCCACAATCATTCCGCGCTGGGAGTGGCGAACGTTTGGAAACAACTTTGGAACTGCTGAGACGCGCTTCGCGGAAATGACGCCGGGCGCGGTGCAAGAAAGTGAGGAGTTATACCTTCTTGGTGGATCCGGTGCGAACGTAAAGGTGCGCGACGACCTGATGGACATCAAGGTTCTCCGGAAGGTGAACGCTGATGGCCTGGAACGCTGGGAACCGGTCATGAAGGGCCCGTTTCCCCTGCCGGCTGCCGATGCGGCAAAGGTGTTTGAGGCACTTGGCCTGAGCGCGCCCCGATTTACCCGCGACGCCTACACCCTCGATCAGTTTATCAACGAAGTCGCGCTGCCGAGCGGAGCCCTACGCCCTGTCACGGTCCGCAAACGCCGGGTCCGCTACAAGGTCAACGGCTGCACCTCGGAGCTTACCGACGTCCAGGCGGAAGACAAATCCACGCGCACGATCGCGATCGAGGGCGAGGATGCCAGCGCCGTCGTCACGGCAGTCGCCTCGGTCGGTCTTAGCGGATACTTCAACATGAACTATGAGGCCGGCCTGAAGAGGCTCCTCGACGCCGCGCCGGAGCGCTACGCTGTGATCGACGTGGGTACGAACTCGGTGAAGCTGCATATCGGCGAGCGTGACGGGGCCGGAGCGTGGCGCAAGATCGTCGATCGCGCAGAGGTTACCCGCCTGGGAGAAGGACTCGACAAGAACGGGGAGATCATGCCGGAAGCAGCCGAGCGAACCATGAATGCGATAACGGACATGAGTGACGAGGCAAGGCGCAATGGAGTACGGGCCATCGTCGCGGTCGGCACGGCTGGTCTCCGGATTGCGCGCAACAGTGCGGTGGTCCTCGATGCCATCCAGGCCCGCACGGGGATTTCCGTCCAAGTGATTTCGGGCGAGGAGGAGGGGCGTCTGGCCTATCTTGCCGCGAAGGCGGGGCTGAACATGCCGGACAGCGAGCTGGCAGTTTTCGACACCGGGGGTGGCAGCACGCAGTTCACATTTGGCCAGGGCGCGCGCGTGGCCGAGCAGTTCAGCGTCAACGTCGGTGCCGCGCGCTTCACCGAGCGGTTCGGTTTAGCTGGCGTGGTCACCCCCGACGTGCTGCGCGAGGCGCTTGCGGCGATCGCGGCGGACCTGTTCCGGATAGATGGACGTTCACGGCCGGACGCGCTGGTGGCCATGGGCGGTGCTGTCACAAACATCGCAGCGGTCAAGCACGAACTCGAAACGTACGACCCGGACGTCGTCCAGGGTACCGTGCTCGACCGGGCAGAGATCGACCGCCAGATCGAAATCTACCGCGTCCGCGACGCGGCGGAGCGCCGCGCGATCGTCGGTCTGCAGCCAAAACGCGCAGAGGTGATCCTGGCCGGTGCGTGCATCGTCAGGACGGTGATGGAAAAACTGGGACAGAACGCGCTCACGGTCAGTGACCGCGGCCTCCGTCACGGTGTGATGGTCAAAAGGTTCGGTGGGTGATCCCGCGACTCGCAGCCTCGGAGCTTACGGTCGATCGCGAGATCAAACAGCGCGCGATCTCCCATGCGCCTCTCGGAAGAAGCGGATCTCCCAAATCTGGCGCTGCTTCAGGGGCTTTTTGACGCCGACCTTTCGGCCAGCGTTCCAGGCCGGTCGGCCCAGTGCGGTAGGATCGTATTGTGCAATACCCATTTGAGTTCTCCTTCGGCCATCATTGGCCTTGAGGAAAATGCGTGAGCTCAAGAATTCAGGGGCCGGGAGCGGACTGTCCGCTGCTAAGCGGTCATTACGAAAGGCAGACATCCGAGGCGTCGGTGCCGAGTCTGGATTGGCCCAAAGCGGACAAGCTTTTGTTTGACGTGGGGTCGCTTCCCGAGCGATTCCGCTATCCGTAACGACGGCTGCCGTTGACGTTCTTGCCGACAATCTCCCGGATAATCGTCAGCGTCTCCCTGGCGGCTTCTTTTGGCGGCAGGGCCGTGTCGGCGACGTTGCTCACAAGTCTCGTGATATCGTGGTCGATATCTTTCTCGGTCCACCGCTTGCCTTTGGCGACGGTGATGTAAACCGAATAGGCGTGATGCATCGTGCCTGGCCGTTCGCCGATGATGTGGAGGATGCCCCGGAAACTGTTGGGATCTGCATTTTCGAAAAGCACTTCACCGATCCGGTAGCCGGCCCGCACCCGACCGCTGGTGACCATGATGTTCTTGTCGCTCATGGTGACTCCGGCGTCGGCAAGCAGCCTGCGCATCTCCTCGAGGTAGGGTGCTAGATGCCCGTCATCCATGATGGCCTTGGCGTTCAGGCCGTCCGAAATGACGATCTGGCCCTTGGGCATGTCGTCGCCCCAGGATTCTCTTATCCTTTCGATCTCCCGGACAGCTTCCGGGCTGAGTATCTCACCGGTGTTGGGGTGGGCTATATAGTCGTTGCGGTCCTTCGATAGCGTCCGGACAGGCACAACATCCGGCACGGCGGCGATAAACGCCGGCGTGAGCTCCGCCCACAGAGACAGCTTGGCGTCGTCGTAGAGGCCCTTCACCTTGGCGGCGAGCGGTGGATTGAGGTCCCAGATATTCGCCCCATGTCCCGTCGCCAGGTCGACGCCTCGTTCTTCGACCTCTCGCATCTTCTGCCGACCTTCCGCATAGATCTCGTCCTTGGACCGTCCATCCCCCTTGGCCCGACGGTACTGGTAGTACACCCAGAGAGGGTCTCCATAGTTCGCGGTGTAGGAGCCGTTTTCGCCGACAATGCCGATCCTTTTGTAGAAATCCCAAATCGCGTCGTTGACCTTGAAGCCGAACTTGTCCCGCAGCCTGATGTGGTCCTGGAACGAGGTGGTGAGATAGCTCAGCATCGGGTCGTTCTTGGTAGGCAGCGCGATCAGGTAGGCAGGGTTGGCCGGCATGATCTGGTCCTGGCACCAATCCAGGTCGTCGAGGCTGACGGTCATGTGCAGGGTCGTGCAGATATCCAGGCCGATGGTGAGCCCATGGAGCTTGCCCATCACCATATCTTCCAGACAACAGCGCACCAGTTGTTCGCGGCTCTTGAAGACCTCCGGTCCGATGAACCCGGCGACGTCGTTGACGTGCAGCCACGCGCCTTGGGGCTGCACCTTCGCAAGTTCCATCGCTACCGCCCTGCTGAAGCCGTACTTCCGCGATTCGAGGACCATCATGTCGACGCCATTCGCCGCGCCATTGGTGAATTCCGAGCCCTGCCCGGTTTCAAAATAGAGGCCGTATCTTTCCCCCTCCTTCGACCGCGCATATTTCAGGATCTTCTCGTTCGTGATGTCGAAGATCTTGTTGCAGTCGTCTGTCCCGGCAAGGCTCTGGAACATCGTCGAAACGGTTCCCGGAAAGCTTTCGCTCACCTCGCCTTGGACATCGATATGCGCAAGGACGCACCACGGAATGATCTCCTGCAGTTTGAACGTGTCGACGATGTCCTTCAGAGCACGCTCCACCGCGACGACGCTTTCGACCGTGCTGTCCACAGGGTTGGTACCGATGACGATGTCGCCGGTGGCATAGGAGAAAGCGTCGAAGACCTGCCAGACGATGTCATCGGGACTGTCGGTCGGAGAATTCGGCTGGATCCGCGCACCCATGTACCCCTTTGATCCCATCTTGGTGCCAGGCATGACATTGAAGATTTTTTGACTGACGGAGACCAACTCTTCGTTGCTCATCAGCTTAGGGACGAAGCCTATCGTGTCGCTGGTCAGGCCATGCATGATGCCTTTGATATTCTCCTCCGATTCAGCCAGCAGAAATTCCTTCAGCTGGCCCATCGTCCAGTCTTTGACCTTTTCGTACTGGGCCTGGTCTGTGGTTTGCCAGATCAACCGTTGCAGGTCGTCCTCGAACAGTGGGTGCTCGTAGAGATCTCGGATCTTCGTGTTCGCCAGGAGGGCGCGAGCATTCGCACGCGTGGTCTGATCTTCGGCCCCCACTCCAATAGCCTGATCCCCCTCCTTGAACTCGTTCGCGGCCCCGATTACCTGCCGGTAAACCGTTTGATCGAAGCCGCCTTTGACCCTGCCAATATATGTAAAGACGTCCTCACCCTGCTTGACCTCTTCAATTTCTATGGTGCCGCCGCCGACCGCCGCCCTGGCAATATGGCCGTAAACCGCAAGGCCGGCAGTGGTAGCTCCGGCCATGACCAGGAGATCCCTTCTGGAAAGTCCGTTGGCTTGATTGGAGAGCACGCCCTTGGTCATAACCAGTTCCTTTCTGCGGAGGGTCTGGTGCTAAGGTATTGCGTCCGTCACATCGGCTACAGCCATCCACCGTCGAACCCGGCACGTCGCAGTCCCACCACCAGCGGCTCGCAGCGACGCATGATGTTCCACAAGAGGCCGGTTCGGTAATTTTCGATCATCAGGACGACCGGCCCCTGGTCGACGCCGAAGTGATATGGACTCACCCACCAGCCCGTTTCATCACCTTCCACCGGAAACGACCGGTTAAACGACGGCTTGAACCCGTAAAGCCGTCTCATGCCAAGGTGCATACGGGCAAGGTTCCAGATCGTGGGGATTACGATCTCGGGTGCGAAGGGCAGCGAGGCAACGACCACCCATGGTGAAACCGTTCCATCGTCCGGTCCATATGGTGCGCCGCGGGCCATGTAGTCGAAGAAATTTCTCTCGACACCGTCGATGGTTCGCTTGATCCAACCAGGCCCGTCGCTGGCCGTGAACCCCCAGCAGTGCTCGCCATAGCCGGCAAAATTCATCGGATTGCGGATGGCGTATTCCTGTTGAACAAAGGTTGCGTGCCGGCTGTTCTGAAAATAGTCGCTGTTGTGTTCGCGCATGAATTCGTCGCGAATGCCGCGGAAGTCGATCCACATGTGCGAAAGCTGGTGCGTGAACAGCGGCCCCGAGTAGAGCAACTCCCGACCGTAGATGTTCCTCCAATCGTAGCTGTCGGTGTATGCCGCAAAAGACTCAACCGGCAAAGGATGGGTGGGGGAGCCAAGGCCGAGAATATAGAGGAGCATGCCTTCGTCATAGCCGCGCCAACGGTAGGGAATGAAACCGTTTTCCGGCCGCCAGCCATGGGTCAGCGTCAGTCCGTGGTCGCAGGCCCAGTTCCAGTCCGCCCGCTCGTATAGTGCATTCGCCAAGTTGCGAACATCGACTTCGTCCGCGTTGTCTTCATCGAAATAGGCGGCAACCGTCAGTGCCCCCGCAAAGAGAAATGCCGAGTCGATCGTCGAAAGTTCGCACTGCCAAACCCGTCGGCCCGTTTCGATGTCGAGGAAGTGATAGAAGAAGCCCTTGTAGCCGGAGGCGTCAGGTTCCGGCCCCTGAGGACACTCCAGAAGAAACGTCAGCCGTCGACGAGCAATCTTCGACGCGAACTTGCGGATGATGATTCCGCGCTCCACCAGCACCGGGATCGTCGCAAGAGCCATGCCGATGGCGGCGATGCTGGAAGGCGCATCGAATTGCGTCTTGTCACGGACCAGTCCGTTGTCCGGATGGGTGCAATGCAGATAATATAGGAGCGTCGTAAACTGCAGTCGACCGAGATCCTGCTCTGTCGGCATCTCGTTCAGATCGGTCGACAGCAAGAGCTCCATGGCTAGCAGACCACCAGTTGCACTTCATGGCTGCATCCATCGTCCATGAGCGCAACCTTCTCGTCTGCCAGTCGTATGCCGTCCACACTCAACGAACGCTGTCCGGATTGAGGGCCTCTCTTCACTGTGACGCGATAGGTGGCCGCTCCATATCGATAGTCGACTTCATACCCTGGCCAGTCCGTCGGGATACACGGCTCGATGCTCAGTTGATGGCCTCGGCGATGTATCCCGAGGATGGTTTCCAGCCCCACCCGGTAAAGCCAGCCAGCCGATCCTGTGTACCACGTCCAACCTCCACGGCCCGTATGCGGGGGCGCGCCATAAACGTCCGCGCTGACGACATAAGGTTCGACCATGTAGCGCTCAGTGTCGTGTGCGGTCCGGGCGTGGTTGACGGGATTGAGCATGCTCCAGAGTTGAAACGCCCGATCTCCGTCACCGAGCAACGCCGTCGCCAGCACGACCCAGGCAGCAGCATGGGTGTACTGGCCGCCATTCTCCCGAATTCCCGGAACGTAACCCTTGATGTACCCCGGCTCTAGCGCGCCCTTGTCGAAGGGGGGATTGAACAACCGGATAAGCTTGTCATCAGGACGAACGAGGCGGTCCCACACAGCCTGCATTGCCCTGTGTGAACGCTCGGCATCTGCAACGCCGGAGATGATTGCCCAGGCTTGGGGAATGGCATCGATCTGGCATTCATCGTTCATCGAGGAGCCAAGCGGCGTGCCATCGTCGAAATAGGCGCGGCGATACCATGATCCATCCCAGGCATGCGTCTCCAGCGAATTCCGCAAGGCTTCGGCGCGGTCGCGACACCATGCAGCCCGACGTTCATCGCCTGTTGCCGAAGCGATCGTCGCGAAGGAGTTGAGCACGGTGAGGAAAAACCATCCGTTCCAGACGCTCTCGCCCTTCCCCTCCGCGCCGACCCTGTTCATGCCGTCGTTCCAATCGCCGGTTCCCATGAGGGGAAGCCCATGACTTCCAAGCTGGAAACCGCGCTCCAGCGCGCGACAGCAGTGATCATAGACGGTTCCACTCTCCTCGCTGACCTGGGGAGCGCCAAAGCTCTCCTCCTGATCGTCGTTCAGCACTGGCGATGTGACGAACGGAACCCTCACGCTTAGAAGGCCGTCGTCTCCTGTAACCGATACGTAGTGATGGACGATGTACGGCAGAAAATAGAGATCGTCTGTCATGCGGGTCCGCACGCCGATGCCAGACGGAGGATGCCACCAATGCTGGACGTCTCCTTCCGTGAACTGGCGCGCAGCCGCGCGAAGGATGTGGCTGCGTGCCTCCTCGGGGGCGGAATGTACCAGGGCTGCCACGTCCTGGAGCTGGTCGCGGAAGCCATATGCGCCGCCAGACTGATAGAACCCAGTCCGCGCCCAGACGCGGCAAGCCAATACCTGATAGAGCAACCATCGGTTCATCATCACGTCAAAGGCAGTATCGGGCGTTCGAACCGTGATCGCACTCAGCAGGCGGTCCCAATGGGCGGACGCGACCGCGAGAGAGCGTTGCGCGCTAGATGGCTCAGCATATTCGCGGGTGAGCCTGCGAACCTCGTCGAGACTTCCGGTTTGGCCGAGCACGAACACCAACTCGACGGTTTGGCGAGGAGGAACTGTAGTTTCGACCATAAGCGCAGCGCAGGGGTCACCGTGCGTGTCGACGCTCCCGCTAAAATCGGAGGCGCGGAGACCCATAGGCTGAGCGGTGGAGCCGTTTCTGCCAAGGAACTCCCTCCGATCACAGGTGATCGATCGCGTTGGAGCACTGGACGCCACGAACGCGAGCTTTCCGACGAAGTCGCCTTCCCAGGCGTTCCGCGCGATGATTGCCCCGCTCTCGACATCGCGTTCACACACGACGCGCCCGGATGCCTCCTCGCGTAGAGTGCCGAGAACCCATTCAACGAAATAGGTGGCGGCAATGGTGCGTGCTTCTGTTCCATCGTTGCGGATCGCAAGGCGCAAGATTTTGACCGGCTCCGAGATGGGAACGTGGACCGTCATCTCATGATGCAGCCCCCCGCCAGCGGCCTCGTAACGGGTGTACCCCTGCCCATGGGTTACCTTGCCCGTCAGATGTCGACCGAGCGGCAAAGGTGTCGGCGTCCAAAGCTCGCCGGTTCGCTCGTCGCGCAAGTAGATAACTTCGCCTGGTGAATTGGAAACCGGATCGTTCGACCAGGGCGATAGCCTGTTGAGCTGGCTGTTGCCGGCCCAAGTGTAGCCAAGCCCGCTTTCGCTCGTCAGACAACCGAATTCGTGGTTTGCGATGACATTGCACCACGGTGTCGGTGTTTCGGCTCCGCAGTCCATGGACATCGCATATTCACGTCCATCCCCGGAGAAGCCTCCGCGACCATTCCAAAACAGCAAGTCGGATCGCTCGAGCGGTTGCTGGTCCGCTTTCGGAAAGGGTCTTTGGGCAGGCGTCACTGCTCGATGCGGGGCAGCAGGTTTGGGCTCAATCTGATCGGCAAGCGATCCGCCGCTACAGGACAGGACGACACGGGCGGCGGTAGAAATCGCATCGATCGAGCTGGTCGAAAGAGCGGCCTTTGAGAGGACGTGAATGCCTCCAGGTTTGCCAAGCTTTTCGTCCTGCCGGCCTGCCTCCACCGCGCTGCCGTCGCTTGCGCCATGCTCGTCGAGCAGAACAAGATCAAAGGGAAGACCGCGGTTGGAAATGAACTCATGGGCATCGATGACCTCCTCGACCACAGACGTTTTGTCCGTCTTGTCGATGTGCAGGAGCAAAATGGGGAGGTCTCCGGAAATCCCCGCCGACCAAATAGCGTCCCTGCTCAGCCGCCTCTCGCCGGCAATACGGGTGTTTGGGGCCCCAGGTTGTGCAAATGCTAGCTGTCCTGCGAGGTGATTGAAGATCGCCACATTGCTCGCTGATATCTTTGTCAAAGCTCGTTCGTTCGCATAAGCTGCCATGGCATCTGAAAGAGCCTGGTCAACTGCCGCGACGTCTGCAAATCGCTTTGCAACAGCTTGAACCTCGTCTTCGGTGTCGGCCGCGCCTGTCACGAACGCGATCCACTCCGCGGCCTTCGGCTTCAATGAAACCGTTCTGCGCAGACTGAAAATCGGATCGAGCACGGGGCCCGTCGTCGCTGACAGATGTGTTTCAGGTTCGAGCGCGCGCGGGTTTGAGGGGGTACGCCCCCGACCAAGGAATCTGTAGCGGTCCGTGTCGTACTCGACGGGGTGACCGCCGTTGTCGCTGGACGCGGAGACATGTACGGCCCAGATGGGCTTTTCGGCTGCACTTCGCGGGCGTCGTCTTGCAAACAGTGCCGTGGAGGCAGGATCAAACCAAGTCTCGATGAAGAGCTTGGCGAACGCCGGATGCGCACTGTCGGCGCGTCGGCCATTCAGGCAGACTTCCGAGTAGCTCGTAAACTCAAGTTCCCTGGTCGTCGTTCCGCCGTTTGACAGACGAATGAGACGGATCTCTGCATCGCAGTCCGTTGCCACGAAAACGATCCACGAGATGTCGATATCACCGACCAAGCAGCGAAACTCGGCGCGATCGTCGTGGAAGCTTCGCTCGTAGGCGGCGTCCGCCCAACTGATTGGCTGCCGACCAATAGACCAGACCGCGTTGCTCTCCAGGTCACGGACGTAGCAGAACTGCCCCCAGCAATCCCGCGTGGCATCCTCCCTCCAACGTGTCACGTCGAGACCGCGCCAGGACCCGTATCCCGAACCAGCCTCTGTGATTAGGACGCTGTAGCGCCCATTCGAAAGCAATGCGATTTCGGGAGATGCGCCCAGACTAGGAACGACATCGCTTCCCGCGATTTTGTCAATTGATCGGACCATCATTAGATCCCTCAATCGATGCGGACAGGGCCCTTGGGTAGTCCTCGCTGGTCCGCACCCTTCACATCGTCTTGCCAGCCCGCAAAGCTACTGCAGTCTCATCACGATGCGACCGTCGATCTGCCCCGCTTCCATGCGACGGAAGATGTCGTTGATGCTTTCGAGGCTTTCCCAGGAGAAATGAGGCGTGACCTTGCCTTCCGCAGCAAACTGCAGCGATTCCTCCAGGTCCTGGCGGGTACCGACGATCGATCCACGCACCGTTATGCGTTTCAGGACTGTTTCGAACACAGGCAGGGAAATCATTCCAGGAGGAAGGCCGACAAGCGCCATGGTCCCTCGTGATCGCAGGAAGCCGAACGCCTGTTCCATTGCCGCCGGAGAAACGGCGGTTACGAGCACCCCATGAACGCCGCCGTTCGTCGCTTTATGTACCTGCGCGACGGCATCGTCCGCTTTGCCGTTGACTGTGACATCGGCTCCCAATTGCTTTGCCAGAGCCAGCTTCTCATCGAAGATATCGGCGGCGACGACGTTCATGCCCATCGCCTTCGCGTACTGAACGGCCATATGCCCCAGACCGCCGACGCCCGAGATCGCGACCCATTCGCCGGGGCGGACTTCGGTTTCTTTTAGGCCCTTGTAAACGGTAACGCCTGCGCAAAGAACGGGAGCTGCGGGTCCAAACTCCAGGTCATCGGGAAGACGGCCAACGAAGTCCGGATCGGCCAGACCATACTCGGCGAACGTGCCATTGACTGAATACCCGGTGTTGGATTGCGATGCGCACAAGGTTTCCCAGCCTGTCCGGCAATAGGGGCAGTAGCCGCACGCACTGTGGAGCCAGGGCACACCCACCCTGTCGCCCTCCTTCACTCGTTTGACGCCCGCGCCGACGGCCGAGACATATCCGACACCTTCATGTCCGGGCACGAAAGGTGGACGCGGTTTCACGGGCCAATCACCATTTGCCGCGTGGAGGTCGGTGTGGCACACGCCGGTCGCCTCATATTTGACGAGGATCTGGTCCGGCCTCGGAGCAGGAACCGCTATTTCCTCGATGGCGAGCGGCATACGGAACTGTCGAACGACGGCGGCTTTCATCGTCTGTGCCATTGCTATCCTCCTCCCTCGGCCTGACAACGCGGACCCGCTCCACGGACAGTCTGCAGGTAATTATTCCGGATACGGATCTGGGAAATGCTCGACGACGCCTCTGACACCGCGGACGTTCTCGGCCAGGATGCGTGCGGCGTGGCGGAGATCGGTAGACTCTACGCAACCCCACAGATGCACAATCCCATCGGTAACCGCTGCCGTGACGTCCAAGCCCTCAAGACCGGTATTTTCACCGAGGCGCGTAAAGATGCTTCGTTCAATTGCTTGATCGTCCGTCAGTGTCTCGTCCTGCTCGGCTGCCAGAATTGCCTGCAGCAGATCTGCGCGACTGACGATGCCGATCAGTTCCTCGTTCCGGATCACTGGAACACGCTTGATGCCGTGCTCCTGCATAAGCCTTGAAACGCGGACGACCGAGGCGTCCTCATCAACGGTGACAGGATCCGTCGTCATGGCGTCGCCGACTTTCCACGAACACCGCCTCACAAAGGCTTTTGCCCGTTCATCAGGTGGAAGGTCCAGCTCTGCTGGCGACGCAACCATTGTGCTGCAAAGTTCCGTCCGTCGGATCAGGTCACCCTCGCTGAGAACCCCCAACAGGTGCCCTTCGTCATCAACGACCGGCAGGCCGCTGACATGGTTGTCGAGCATGAGCTTGGCCGCCTGTCTGACGCTGTTGTCAGGTGAAACTCGGATGACCTTCGTCGTCATCACATCTCTGGCGCGCATAACATCTAACTCCGGTAATGGCCTCGATACCGTCATTAGCAAAGTGCCAAATTAAACCTGCCGAAGCGGTTCGACAACAGCTCTTCAAAGCGTCAGCGTTGCCATCATGCGCGTGTTCGTTGGTCGATCCACTTCCAGCTTCCGTCAGCATGACACTCGATCAAGACATCGTACGCAGTTCGCGGAGCGTCCGCTTCGGCGAAATTGATGCACGCGATCTTTCGCTCGGCGAACTGTCCGAGGATATCGCGCAGAAGTTCATGTCCGAAGATAACATCGGCGTTTTCTAGAAGCACATAGGGCGGAGCCGCGATGAGCACCCCGGCAATTGCCACAATCTGTTGTTCGCGCGGCGACAGAAGCGTTGACCAATCTTGCTCCTTGTCGAGATCTTCAGCTTTCAGAGTGGGTGCCAATCCGAGCCTTTTGAGCAAAGCAAGGATCTGGTGATCCGAAACTTCACCCGATTGGGTCGTTGGCACCAAAATTTGCCGCAGGGTTCCAGGAGGCAGGCAGGTGCGTTGAGCCACAATGCGCAATTGATCGCGTACAGGGCGAGTGATGCGTCCCTCTCCCGAAGTGCCAGTGCCAGCCGTGGTGCGAAACAATGCCGTGGCCACAGCATCGTCGTCTCCCACTACGATGACACGAGTGTCAGCCGGGATGGCCATCGAAAGTTCCTTCAGCAGCATACCGCCGGAGAGGGACCTGAGGGTGAGGCGATCATAGGCAAGGTTTCCATTGGCCTCGACGACGTCAAGCTCTGTTTGCGCTGGCTCACGCGCTTCTTCGATCGCTTCAAGCAGAGAGCTGATGCGCGCCACAACGGTCGCGAAATTGGAAATCGACTTGAATTGCCTGACAACGAATGAGAACGCGCCAACAAGCATCGCGAACGCGGCGGCCGATTGCGTAATAACGCCGAATTCCATGTCTCCACGGATAAATGCCGGAGCAATGATGACGACCGGAATGATCTGGATCATCCAATTGTAGGCGGTAGTGAAGTATCCGACGTTACGGTTGACGACAATTATGCGTTTGAAGTTCGCGGCAAGTTCATCGAAACGCCGCAGCAGGAAATTCGCGTGTCGTTCCTCTCCTCCCGCGAGCATGATCGGTTCTGCGTTCTCGCGCACGCGGATCAAGCTGGACCGAAATGCAGCCTCACTGTCGAGTTGATCATAGTTCAGGCTGATCAGAGGGCGGCCCAGCACGATCGTCATGTAAGATCCAAAGGCAGCGTAAACCACAGCCGCCAAGAACAACATCGGGCTGATGATCCAGAGGACGCCAGAAAACGTCAGGATTGTCAGGATGCTGTTGAGAAGCATCAGCACGAAAGACAGGGTGGTGATCGTGAATGAACTAATATCCTCGGCGATCCGTTGGTCAGGATGCGAGAGCTTGCCTCGAACCGCGACCCGGTAAAATGTTCCCCCACCCATATAAAGGCCGATCGCGCGACGCGTGAGGAATTCCCGCCAGAGCAGGGCGAGCCGCTCTTCGGCAAACCTGGCAATTACCGAGACGATGGTCGATGCTGCAAACGCACCGGTATACAGTATCGCTTGGCGAATGAATTCGGCCGTCTGCTTTTCGGCGATGGCGGTCATGAAATGACGGCCGACGAAGCTGTTGACGACGTTCAACACGCTGATGCCTCCGAAGAGAGCGACGAGAGCGAAAAGAAGAAACCTGGCCCTTCCGCCCACCTCCGATGTCATGAAGATCTCGACCGCTCGGACAAATCTGGCTGCGGTCAGTCTTAGGGGAATTTGCTGCTGGCTCATGCTCGCCCCCCTCCTTCGTACCTCACAGCCAGTATAGCCCTCGGACCTAGCAAAGGGAGGCCGATGCTGACCAACTGCCTGCAGTTCCAGGACGCGTTGAAAGCTCGGAGGCTGCGAGGTAGAATATCACTCGCAATTTTGCCGTGGCAATTTCCCGCTTTGCGTAGCTTGGCTCCCAAATATGACCACGGCAGGAGCGCCCCATTGCCGATTATCTGGCAGTTTTAGAATGAATTTTTCGACGCCCGCCGCGTTGTTTCGTGCCGCGTGGTTTGCGCCGTGTTTTGCGAATCTAGGGAGGTTACTTTCGATGCTCCGGATCTGATTGGATGCTTGGGCAGACTTCAGTCGCACGGAAGTGGAGGTCGCAGTAAGAGGGCTCACATCCCCGTTTGGCATTCTAAATCGTTTTCAGGCACAGCGGCTGGCAGTTAGGACAAAAGGGAGATGCCTGTGACTGTCATTGAGCACGCGTGTCTCGAACGGACCGACTTGGAGAGGATCGCGACCGAGCTTGGCCTTGCCGTACGCTCACACGGAAAGCTCAACGGCCTTATGATCACTATTGAGACCTTCCCCGGATGGAAAGGCTTCGAGGCCTTGGCTGCTCATCTGAAATTTGCCTCTAATCACCATCGACTGATCGAGCGGATCGCAATTGTTATCAGCAATAGGCTTCTTAGGATCATTCCCGCCGCCGCCCGCTATTTCGTGCACCCTGAGATTCGGTCGTTCGATTTCCAGCAACGAGCACAGGTTCTTTCGTGGTTGGAGACTGGTCGACTATGACTTGTCAGCGGCTGAAAGGTGCCGACGCAGATCGGTGCTGGCGTTACGCCGGTCGGCGGAGATTGGTGTCCGCTCTGATTGTTGTTTGGGTCGCAGGTATTCCCTTACAATCCTTTGCGCAATCGCCGCTCGGAGCGAATATGCCAGAAGTGGAGTTCGGTGCACGCAAAATATTTCTTATGCTCTTCCTGATGCTTGGCCCGATCAAGATACTGGTACCCTTCAAGGTTCTTGCAGGCAGCTACGAGCCTATATTGCGGCGACGAATTGCCACCAGGGCGATCCTGTTCTCGGCGGCAGCGTTGGCAATCGCCGGTTTTCTCGGACGCGCCATGCTCGAAAATTTAGAAATCTCGTTGCCGGTGCTGGCGATGACCGGCGGGATCATCTTGTTCATGGTGGCCCTGCGAACCGTCCTGCAGCCGACCGCTGATCTCCCGGTCCGATCAACGGAAGCAGATCCAGCGGATCTAAGACTGGCGCTCACACCCCTGGCATTTCCAACGATCGTGACACCCTATGGCATAGCCGCTGTCATCGTCTTCGCTACCTTGGCGGGCGATCGCCAGACAGAAGGGCTCACCGTAACGTCCATCGTACTACTGATCTTGGCGTTGGACTGGGTAGCAATGATTTTTGCTGAGACCATCCTTCGATGGATCGGAACTTCACTACAGGTCCTGGCTGTGGTGCTCGGCGTTACCCAAGCTGCTCTGGGGCTGCAGGTCATTCTGCATAGTCTAAGCATGATCGCCTGGTAGCAACCACCCACCGACGCATGTATCACCACAGCCTTACGGCATAACCCGGTAGTCGCTATTGCCATGGGCACTCGCCAGACAGAAGGGTTCGCCGTACCTGCCATCGTATTGCTAGTCGTGGGTTAATGGTCTTCGTTGGCACTTCCGCCCCAACTGGGTACGCAGCAACTACTCTGGAACCGGGCCTGTCTGGATGTGGAAACGAAGGTAATCCAATCATTGACGCATTCCATTGCACGGCGCACAACTATTCAGGACGGCGCTGTTGAGATGTGATTGAACCGCCCGTAGGAAAGTAATCATGCGAAAAATCCTCGCCTATGTAACGATTGCTTCTTTCTTTTCGTCATCGGCCTTCGCAGATCCCGCAATCCTCACCGCTAATGTTAACTTCAGGGTAGGCCCAGGCACTGGATTTGATGCAATGCGCGTCATTCCTCAGGGCGAGGAAGTTGATATCAAGGAGTGCGACACCACAGCCGCCTGGTGCGCAGTAAGCCACTCAGGAACAAACGGTTTCGTCGCTGGCAAATATCTCAACCAGTCGGATGCCAACGCGCCAGCCTGGCCACGGGTCTTTGATACCGACACAGGTGCAACGATCACTCTTTACCAGCCGCAGATCACGGATTGGAAGGATTTCAGCCAGCTCGACGCTCTCGTCGCGACCGAACTGAAGGCATCGGCTGATGCGAAGCCAATTTATGGCGTCGTCCTTTCGGCAATGTGCACCTGATGATGATCAACGTCCACATATTTACAAGTCCGATGTCCGCTACTGGCGCACTGCGGGCATGGACGGGCACCGAGCGGACCGGCAGCTTTTGGAAATTCGCCGACGCTTTCCGAATGACGGAAATGCGGGCGCAAAGCAGACGAGAGACGACGACCGCTGGTGGCCCACAGCGGTCACTACGAATTGCCAGAACCTGCACGCGCGATAGCGGTCAGACTCTTCGGTGCAGTAAATGACGCGCGATGGACCACAAGCGGTCACCCACCGCTCGGAGCGATCTATTGTGCTTTGTTTTTGGTCTCCTGCGCCTTTTGCTGGAGGAGCTTTTCCTCCGCAGCATTCAACAGGACGAGCTTGACCGTCAGCTTATCGATGTTGCCGGTGAAGCGGAATGGCGGCTGGTAGTCGTTGTCGTCCACGCCCGTCCGGGTGTCCGCACCGACATCGAAGGTCTCGTAGATCGTCTCGACGAACGGAATGGTGTGCGGGATCGTCCTACTGGCGACTTCCTTGCCATCCACTGACAGGATGCCGGTGCCGCCTTTGCCGAAACCAGGACCGTCGTACTTGAAGTCAAACATGACGGTGTGCTTGCCCGGCGCAAGCGCCGCTGGTGCTTCCCATCGGAAGCGCTCCACGTCAAAGAAGTTGTACACAAAGACTGGCTTGCCCTTGAGCAAGTAGAGACCGTGGCCACCGCCGCGGCCCCCGAGTGTATTGATCATGCCCTCTGCATCGCCCTGCGGAATTTCGACCTCGGCGGTGATGGAGTAAGACTTGCCGGCAATATCGGGGGCGCTGCTGTAAGGAAGACCGGACGATTCACCTGAGTAGGTGAAGACGGTCCGACCCGCGGTTGCGCTCGGTCGCGACGTGGCTGCACGAGCGGTAAAGCTGTTATCCAGCGGGAACACGTTGTATTTCGCCGCCTCGACCATAAAGAGTTCCTTCATGTCGCGCAGCCTGTCCGGCATCTTGGCGGCGAGGTCGTTGTTCTGCGAATAATCCTCGGCCAGATTGTAAAGCTCCCAGGTGTAACCGTTGACGACATTGGGAAACTTGCCGAGGCCCAAATCCCAGGGCGGCGAAGGCGGTGTAGTGGCTGCGAGCCAACCGTCGTGGTAGATCGCACGGTTGCCGACCATCTCGAAATATTGCGTGCTGCGGCTCGATGGAGCGTTCGCGTTGGCCTTGTCAAAGGTATAGGCCAAACTGACGCCTTCGATCGGCTTCTGAGCAACGCCGTTGACCATCACCGGTGCCTGAATGCCGGTGGCTTCCAGGATCGTCGGCACGATGTCGATCATGTGATGAAACTGCGTGCGGATGCCGCCGACGTCGTTGATATGGCCGGGCCATGAAATGGCCATGCCTTGACGGGTACCGCCGAAGTGCGACGCGACCTGCTTGGTCCATTTGAATGGTGTATCAAAGGCCCAGGTCCAGCCCACCGCCATATGCGGCGTGGTCTGGTCCGAACCCCAAACGTCATAGAACTTCAACTGCTCTGCGACTGGAATGTCGACACCTTGGATCGCGGCCATTTCGTTCGGGGTGCCAAGGATCGAGCCTTCGGCGCTGTTGCCGTTGTCGCCGCTGATATAGATGATGAGTGTGTTGTCGAGCTTGCCCTCGTTTTCGACTTCCTGAATGACCCTGCCGATTTCATGGTCGGTGTAGGCAGTGTAGGCTGCAAAAACGTCCGCCTGACGAATGAAAAGCTTCTTCTCGTCGGGGCTGAGCGTGTCCCATTTCTGAAGCTTCGCTCCGCCGTATTCGGGCTGGCCGTCCGGCCACGGTGTGAGTTGGGTATTCGCCGGAATTACACCTAGCCGCTTCTGGTTGGCGAAGATTGTCTCGCGCAGCTTTTCCCAGCCTTGATCGAACAAGTGCATGGCGCTGATCTTCTTGATCCACTCTGGCGTGGGCTGGTGCGGAGCGTGCGAACCGCCGGGCACGTAATAGATGAAGAACGGCTTGTCTGGCGCGGCATTGTGCAACCCCCTCATGTAGTTGATCGCATCGTCCGCCATATCGGTGATCAGGTTGTAACCGGGGTGTCCTACCCACGGAAAGATTTGTGTCTGGTCGCGGAAGAGAAACGGCGTCCACTGGTCAGTTTCGCCGCCCATAAAGCCATAGAAGTGATCGAATCCCATCCCGCTTGGCCATTGGTCAAAAGGACCTGCCGAACTCAGTTGATAGCTGGGAGTGTTGTGGTTCTTGCCGATCCACGCCGTCGCGTAGCCGTTCTCCCTCAGGATCGTGCCAATGGTGGCGCTCTCCGGCCCGATGACGGAGTCGTACCCTGGATATCCGGTTGACATTTCGGTGATCACGCCGAAGCCGACCGAGTGATGATTGCGACCGGTGATCAGCGCTGCTCGCGAAGGTGAACAAAGAGCCGTTGAGTGGAACTGCGTGTAACGCAGTCCGGCTTGCGCGATGCGATCCATTGCAGGAGTAGGGATGACGCCGCCGAAGGTACCCGAAACTCCATAGCCCTGATCGTCCGTCATGATCAGGAGCACGTTGGGCACCCCCTTGGGCGGCACCACTTGTGCGGGCCAATACGGTTTCGAATCTTTGGAATCCAAAGTGATCGTTCCGCCAAACGGCTGGGGCGGAGGCGGAAGATACTTACCGTCTATTGTCGTCGTGGCACTGGGTGAACCCGGCGTGCCAGTGGTCTGTTGGGCGAAAGTCGGACTGGCGGTGAGGACCAGAACGGCGACGGACAGTATCAATCTCCGAGTGGCAATGGAGTTCATGGCCAAGCTCCGCGGTTAGAACCAGTCTTCACGGAAATTCAGCAGTCTTGGTAAGACATCGGCCTTGATGAACTTGGAAAGTTACTCCCTGGTTGGATTCGAGTCGATGCGATTTCGGCAGGGACGTGTCATTACGAGGCTTGCAGCCAGGAACCGGAGCGCCCCACTCCGACCATGACGCACATTGGCGCTTTCCGGCCTTAACCGCGCGAATAACAGACCGACGGCTTTCAGGAACTTCATCGGGTGGTGCGAACGACCGAATGGAAGGCGCAAAGCCGCCGAAGCCGACAATCGAAAATGTCGGTTTTGTGCGCCCTGGCTCATTGTGCTGACGTCAGGCCCTGCAATATGCGCGGTAGTATTCCCCCCGCCCTCAGGTTCTCGACTTCGGCTATCGTCTCGATCGCCGCTGTTGCCACAAATTCATTGATGGTTCCGTCGGTCCGTCGAATGGATACGTTTACAGGACAGCGAGGTGCAATGAGCGATTCGCTCGCTTCAATTTCAAGGATATCGCCTGCCTCCAGGTCCAGTGCTGTAGGACCATATTCAGGTGGCAATCTCATCGGCAGAATTCCCATGCCGATCAGATTGGAGCGATGGATACGCTCGAAGCTCAAAGCCAGCACTGCCCGGACGCCCAGGAGTGAGACACCTTTCGCTGCCCAGTCGCGCGACGACCCCATGCCGTATCTCTCTCCGGCAACGATCACGACAGACTGATCTTCTGCTGCATATTTTTGTGCCGCACTCCAAAGCGGAAGCACCTCTTGCGACGGCCAATGCATGGTCGATCCGGGAGGAATTCCGTTTGCCAGCATGTTGTCGACCGTTCGGTTCGTGAACAGGCCGCGAACCATAGCCTCCCAATTGCCGCGGCGAGACGCGTAGACGTTCAGGTCCTTCGGGTCGTCGCCCATCCCGATGAGATACCGCCCCGTCTCGCTCGCCGCAGGTACGGCTCCGGCAGGTGATATGTGGTCGGTCGTGATGTCGTCGCCCAGAACGAGCAGAGGGCGCGCTGTATAGTTTCCAAGAAGGCTTCCCGTGCCGACACCTGCGAAAGGCGGCCGACGGATGTAGGTGGATCGATCATCCCATGGGAAGATCGTCGTCCGGGGGGCGTTGAGTTCCTGCCAGACAAGACTGGCTTCGGCCTCTTCGTATGCGGGCTTGAAGTCACCCGCGTCCGTTGCCAAGGCAAGGGCTTCGTCAATTTCAGAACTCTTCGGCCACAGCATCGACAGAGTGACGGCTTCCCCAGTCTGCGAGTAGCCGATGACGTCAGTCATGATGTCGAGGGCAACAGTTCCTGCCAATGCGAATGCAACCACCATCGGTGGCGACGCGAGGAAGCCCGCCTCGAGCTGCGGATGGACCCGTCCGGGGAAATTCCTGTTGCCGGAGAGGACTGCGACGGGAAGAATGCGACGTTCGGTCATCGCTTTGGAAATCGGCTCCGTCAGCGGTCCGGAGTTGCCGATGCAGGTCGTGCAGCCATACCCAACAATCCCGAAACCCACGGCTTCGAGGTCCGACAGGAGGCCAGAGCGTCGGAGATAGCGCTCGGCCGTTGGCGAGCCCGGCGCGAGCGAGGTCTTGACCCAGTGCGGCGGGCGCAACCCGAATTTCCGGGCGTTGCGGGCGAGCAGACCTGCGGCTAGGACGAGCCTGGGATCGGACGTGTTGGTGCAGCTTGTGATGGCCGCTATGGCAACCGCACCGTCATCAGGCCCAACCCCATCAGCAGCCGGCATCCCATTCTTCTTCATCGGCGCGATCGCAGCCCTTGTCTGGCTGACGGGCAATCGATCCTGCGGCCGGGTGGGTCCGGCAAGACTCGGTTCAACACGAGACAGGTCGATTTCGACGACGCTTGTGTAGCGTGGCGTGGCCTCAGGATCGAACCAGAGGCCGACGCGACGGCAATATGCCTCCACTAGGCGTATGTGGGTCTCCGTTCGTCCGGTGGAGCGCAGATAGTCAAGAGTGTTCGTGTCGACCGGGAAATATCCGCTGTTGCCACCGAATTCAGGGGTCATATTCGCGACGACGGACCGATCGCCGGCCGTGAGTGCCGACACGCCAGGTCCACAGAATTCGACGTACTTATCCTGAAGGTCGATACCGCGAAGAACGTGGGTCACTATCAGCGCCAAGTCCGTCGCCAGCACGCCATCCTTCAGTTTTCCGGACAGTTTCACGCCGACGACGTCGGGCACCCGAAGGGCAACCGGCATGCCGAAGAAGACGCTTTCCGCCTCCAGCCCGCCCACGCCCCAGGCAAGCACCCCGATACCGTTGATCATGGGGGTGTGACTGTCGGTGCCGATCAGGGTGTCCGGCGCAATCCACTGCTTTCCATCTTTGGGAACAAGGCTCACCACCGTCGCCAGCTTTTCGAGGTTCAGGGTGTGCATGATACCCGTCCCGGGAGGATGGACGTGAAAGTCCGCCAGGGTACTGGTCGCCCATTTCATGAAGCGGTATCGCTCAGCGTTCCTTTCGAACTCGCGCGCCATGTTGCGCTTGAGTGCGCCCACGCCACCAAAGAAATCTACCGCCACTGAGTGGTCGGTGGAGACGTCAATGCGAACTACGGGATTGAGCAGTGCTGGATCAGCGCCGGCCTCCGCAAGCGCAGAACGCATGCCGGCGATATCGACAAGGGCCGGACCGCAAGTCGTGTCATGCATAAGAACGCGGTTTGGCAGGAACGGGATCTCCTGGTCGCTGGTGCCGGTATCGATCCACCCGAGGATTGCCGCGTTTGCCTGTTCAGCATCTTGTCCCGCGGTACGAAGCACGTTCTCCAGCAAGATACGATGGATATAGGGTAGACGTCCGAGCTTATCGCCGGCCGCCTGCGGCAGGTCGATGAAGTCATATTCCTCATTCTCGATCGTGATTTTCCCTGTCATCATTGTCTCTGCACTTCCGCATGTGGTCGTTCGTGGCGATTGCGATCTGGAGTTAAGGGCTCGGTTTTGCATTATATGATCATATGGTGCATTTTGAGAATCGGCATACTTTCACCTGATCCGTCTCACCGGGACCCTCAAAACAGCTTGTTGGCATGCGAATTAGACCTGCGGGGCCTTTATGCGACCTGCGCCCATAATGTGGGTGTACAGAAAAGCGGCCGCCTCGGTTCGTCGACCGGCTTCGAGCAGGTCCAAGATATGCAGATGTTCGGTCGTCTGCCTCGGCAAGCGGCTTCTGTCGATCGTGATGTGATATTCGACAAGCCGGCGCAGTCTGTTGATGCGTTTGATGGAATCCAGGAAGAATTCGTTTCCTGCGCAGGCAACGAGCATCTCATGGAAGTCGTTGTTCGCCTTGAAAATCTCTGCGCGCGACCAGTGTTCGTATCCGCCGTCGCGCAGCGCCGTCTGTGTTTCACGCGCCTTGAGAAAGCCTTCCTTGTTCGGCTCGAACGTCGGCAACAACATGGCCTGCTGCTCGATCACGGCACGAAAGACATAGCCCTCCTCATAGCTCTGACGGGAAGTGAGGGTTCTTGTAAACGACCATCCGTTTCCTGGAAGCCTCTCGATCCATCCTTCGTCGGCGATGCGATGGAGGACTTTCAAAAGCCTCGTACGCGGTAGATCGTACATACGCATGAGTTCGCTTTCGCTCACCCGTTCGCTGAGAGCGCCAGAGAGGCGGTCTTCCGCGATCCGGAAGTAGACGGCCTCGTCGCCCTCCGGATGTTCGCCGCCGTCCTCCTTTGCCACCTCGATCTTATCGCTATCCATCCCGAGGAAATATCCGCGATTGGGTTCGGCACGGACGATACCCCGCTCTTCCAGCTTGCGTAGCGCACTCATGACTGGCGCACGGGAAACACGAAACGTATCAGCAAGCATCTGCAACGGCAGGTGTTCGCCTTTTCGCATGCCATTGGCCCGCACGAACTCGATGATGCTCGTGCTGATCTGAGGTGAGAGGCTATTTCTTGCCATGTCCGTCTCGAGCCACTTCTTCTTCACTATGACAATCGGAGCAGTTCATCCTGCTCATGACTTAGTCGGCACGAGCGCCCGCGCGTCAATCCTCGTCGTGCTGGAACCGCGACAACCCACGGAAGATGAAGGGCGCAATCAAGGCGATCGTTGCAATGGCGAGCATGATCGCGGAGCTGGGATGCTGGAACAGGATCATCGGATCACCAAGGCTCATCTGCAAGGATCGACGCAGTGCGTTGTCGGCGAGCGGGCCGAGGATCAGGCCGACGACAGCCGGCGCTATCGGATAGTCGTATCGCCTCATGAGGAAACCAATGACGCCGAATCCCGTCAGAAGGAGGAGCTCAACGACAGATGGATTGGCCGCAATCGTTCCCATCGATGCGAAGACCAGAATGCCAGCATAAAGCCATGGCAACGGGATCTTGAGCAGTTTCACCCACATGCCGACCAGCGGGAGGTTGAGAACGAGCAGCATAACATTGGCGATGAAGAGACTGGCGACCAGCCCCCACACCAGATCGGCATGCTGGGTGAACAGCAATGGACCTGGCTGGATATTATATTGCTGGAACCCGGCGAGCATCACTGCGGCGGTCGCCGACGTCGGCAGTCCGAGCGTCAGAAGGGGGACGAGTGTGCCGGCTGCCGATGCGTTGTTGGCGGCCTCGGGCCCGGCTACACCCTCGATTGCGCCCTGACCGAACTCCTCAGGCTTCCGGCTCAGCTTGCGTTCGATATTGTAGCTGAGGAAGGTCGGGATTTCGGCACCGCCGGCCGGCAATGCGCCAATCGGGAAGCCGAGAACGGTTCCTCGAAGCCAGGGCTTCCAGGAGCGTCCCCAGTCTTCCTTCGTCATCCAGATCGATCCCTTCACTGGAATGGGTTTGTCCGGCTTATGGAAGTGGCGGGAGGCCACCAGAAACGCCTCGCCGATTGCAAACAGTCCGACGGCCAAGGTGGTGACTTCCACGCCATCAAGGAGTTCTGGAACGCCGAACGTCAGCCGGGCTTGCCCGGTGAGTTGATCTATCCCCATCAGGCCGAGCCAGAGCCCGAACGCCAGGCTCGTGAGTCCGCGCATCGGCGAAGAACCGAAGGTCGCAGAGACGGTCACGAATGCGATCAGCATCAGACCGAAATAGTCCCAGGGACCGAATTTCACGGCAACCTTGACCAGTATCGGAGCCAGAAAGGCAAGGCCAAGAGTGGCTATGAGAGCCGCTACGAACGATCCTATCGCCGCGGTTGCAAGTGCCGGACCGCCTCTGCCCGATCGGGCCATCTTGTTACCTTCGAGGGCCGTAACGACCGAGGCACTTTCACCGGGCGTATTCAAAAGAATTGCAGTGGTGGAACCGCCATACATGCCGCCGTAGTAGATCCCGGCGAACATAATTATCGAGCCGCCCGGATCGAGCTTGAATGTCACTGGCAATAGCAAGGCGACGGTCAACGCCGGACCGATCCCCGGCAAAACGCCGACAGCCGTGCCAATCATCACGCCGATCGCAGCATAAACCAGGTTTGCGGGCTGGATCGCGAGCGCAAAGCCCTCGATGAGGAAGGAAATGGAATCCATCTGACGAACCTCAGAAAAGCTTTTCGAGCGGGCCTTGCGGAAGCGCGAGCGTCAGCAGCTTGTTGAACAGCAGGAATACGAACACGCCGATAGCGGCCCCGAGACAGAGGTCAACCAGGAACGCTCGGCGGCCGAAAGCGCGGGCAGTCAGAGCGAACAGTAGGGTTGCCCCGAGGATGAAACCACCGCCAAGCCATATCGAGCCAATGAGCCCGCACAATGCGAGGCCGATCCAGCCAACGGCCTTCCAGTCCGCGACTTCCACTTCGACATCAGAGGGCTTGAAAGCGGAAACCAGATGCCCGGCCGCAAGAACGGCAAACAGGAGGGCGACGAAATAGGACGCGGCACTCGCGCTCATCCCATAGGCCGCGCGGGTCGTCATCTGACTGGCGTCCCAGTAGGTGATAGCTGCGATCGCGAACAAGACGACGGCAATCACCGCCGGGGGACGGTTCGGAGTGTGAATCGGTCTGGAAGTCATTGTGTCCTCATCGCAAGCGGGAGGAGCAGAGCCCCTCCCTTCCAGCGTCAGATCAATCGGCAAGGCCAATGGAGGTCAGGATGGCCCTGACGCGGTCATTCTCTGATGCGATGAAAGTCTTGAATTCATCGGCGGGCGCGTAATAGTCGGACCAGCCGCGGGCCTTCAGGATTGCCTGCCACTGTTCCGATTTAACTGTGTTGTCCACGGCAGCCTTAAGCGCATCGAGATCTGCACCCTGGACATCCGGACCGGCGAAGATACCGCGCCAGTTCACCAGCTCGATGTCGAGTCCCTGCGCCTTGAGCGGCTTTGCTTCGATACCTTCGATCGGTTCCGGATACGAGATCGCCAGTGCCCTCAGATCGCCAGACTTGATCTGGCCTTCCCATTCGCCATAGCCGGAAACACCGGCCGTCGCCTGGCCGCCAAGCATTGCCGCGAGAGACTCACCACCACCGGAATATGCGACGTAGTTGATCTTGGCCGGATCTGCCCCGGCCGCCCTGGTGACCAGAGCTGCCAGAATATGGTCAGCACCACCGGCCGACCCGCCGACCCAGATCGTCTTGGCAACGTCCGTCTTAATGGTGGCCAGGAGATCGTCGATCGTTTTGATCGGGGAGTCCTTCGGTACCACTATGACCAATGGATCGCCGGTGAGGCGCGCTAGAGGCGTCACCTGCGTCAGATCGACGGGAGACTTGTTGGAAATGCTGGCTCCCACAAGGGTAATGCCTGAGACGAGCAGTTGATTGGGGCTACCTTTCGCCGACCCGATGAACTGGGCAAGGCCGACAGTGCCGCCGGCACCCGGAACGTTGACCACCTGCACGCTCTTTGCATTGCCTGTCGCCATCATGGCTTCCTGCAGTGAACGAGATGCAGAATCCCAGCCGCCGCCCGCGCCTGCAGGGGCAGTAATGGTCAGCTCAAGCTCCTCTGCGGCCGCCGGGACGCTTCCGAAGCTCAAAGCGCTTCCGACCACTGCAGCCATCAAACCGTATTTCACGAAATTGCGCATCGCGATTTCTCCTCCTCGCATCGCGGGGCTCACCTCCTGAGCCGAACATCGCGGAATTTGCATTATATAATAATAAAAGTAAATATGGGAAATCAGGCATTTCATTCGCCAGAACCGAAGTCGGTCACAACCGAAAACTATTACCGTCAAATGATGCGCTGCCAAAGCCAGGCACAAAGGTGGCATTCGGTGCGACGGTCGAACGCGTGGTACGCCCGCGCAATCCGGTAGACATGTGGAGGTTTCGCACTACAGGGGCGCGACCGCGACCCGCGTTGTCACTGCGTCATGTCTGTTTGCAGCAACCGCGACCGATGATCCTATGACCGAAAAGGCGGCGCAATGCGGACATTCATTGATCCAGTTAGGGGGCAGCACTTTACGACGGTTGACGCCGTACTGCGGCCGTGTTGACAGGGGCAAGGATCGCAAGTTGATCTGTATAACAAGGTCGGGCTCTTACGTGATGGGCAAACGCGAGGTCGCGAAGACGATCGGCACCACAAACGGTCGTCGCGGAGCCCGTGCTGAGCTATTATCTCCGATACTACGGATTGATGCGCCACGGGATGAATCGTCAGGGTTAGTATGATGCCGCCCCAGGTCGAACGGCGCCTGACAGCGATTATGGCGGCCGATGTGGTCGGCTATAGCCGCCTCATGGACCTCGATGAGCAGGGAACGCTGGCCGCGTTGAAGGCGCGCCGCAAGAGGATCCTGGAGCCGCTCGTTCGCGACCATCGCGGCCGCATCGTCAAGCTGATGGGCGACGGCGTTCTGGTCGAGTTCGCCAGCGCGGTGAATGCCGTTACGTGCGCCGTTGATATCCAGAAGGAGATGGTGGCGGCCAATCAGGGTCTCCATAATGATCGCCATATCGTCCTTCGAATCGGGATCAATCTCGGCGACGTGGTCGTCGAAGGTGGCGATCTCTTCGGGGATGGCGTTATCCTCGCGGTGCGGCTTCAGGTCATGGCCGGGCCGGGCGACATCTGTGTCTCCGGCAGCGCCTACGACCAGATCAAGCGCAAGCTCACCTTTGCCTTCGACGAACTCGGCCCACAGGCGGTCAAGAACATCGCCGAGCCGGTTCCAGTATACCGCATCGGATCATCGGCGTTAGGCGAGAAACGCGCAACGGAACAAAGCTCGTTGCCGCTACCGCTCAAGCCTTCGATTGCTGTTCTGCCGTTCAAGAATATGAGCAACGATCCAGAGCAGGAGGCATTCGTCGATGGCCTAACCGAGGACCTGATCACAGACCTTTCGAGAAGGGGCGGATTGTTCGTCATCGCCAGCCACTCGGCCTTTGCTTATAAGGATCGCCACGAAGACGTGCGCCACATCGCCCGCGAGTTGGGCGTGCGCTATCTGCTCGAGGGGAACATCCGGCGGGCAGCGGGTCGGGTTCGCATCAACGCAGAACTGATCGATGCGATCAAGGGCGACCACCTGTGGGCCGAGAGGTTCGATCACACCCTGGAAGACATCTTCGCCGTGCAGGATGAGGTGAGCGGCAAGATTGTCGAGGCCCTGGTAGGGCGGCTTATGGCCGTGCCGGCCCGCAACCGACCGGCGAACATAGAAGCCTATGAACTCTGTATTCGTGCACGGAGTCTCGCCATGCAGACGGCGGTCGCAGCAAAGGAGGCGGTCTTCCTGCTGGAGCGAGCCATCGCGCTTGATCCGGAGTATGCGGAGGCGCACCGCTGGCTGGCCTGGAACCTGTGGCTGGGCTGGGAGTTTTGGGGCGAGTCGGAGCCCAGTCGCGCACGATCTCTGGCCGAAGCCCAACAGGCAGTCGTCCTCGACCCCAAGGATGCCGGGAATCGCTGGGTGCTGGGCATCATCCTGGGCCACGAGGGCCGCTTGGCCGAGGCGGACGCCGAATTCGACGTTGCCCTTAAGTTAAATCCAAACCATGCCGACGCATGGGCAATGCGCTCGGACCTAACGACGCTCGGCGGCAGGCCTACTGAGGGTATCGAGCAGGTTCGCAAGGCCCTCCGGCTCAACCCGCACCCGCCCGGCTGGTACTATTGGCAGCTCGGGCAGGCCCAGTATGCGATCAGCGACTATGAGGCGGCGGTCCAGACGCTGCGCAGGCCGGAAACCTACCGCACGACATCGCGCCGCCTGCTCGCAGCGAGCCTAGCGAAACTAGGGCGCCTAGAGGAGGCGCGCTGCGAGGCGGAGCTCTTCATGATAAGCAACCCAACGTTCACAATCCGGCACTGGTCAACCACCCAGCCCTTCCGGAATGAGGACCTGCGGCAGCATTTCCTGGAGGGATACCGTCTAGCCGGGCTTCCGGAATGACTGGCGCGGGGCCTAGCGCTCACCTCCGGCCTGTTCTCGCAGCGCCGGAAGCTTGAGGATAGAACTGCGGCGTTGGACTCGCGTTCTCATTGCCAGGATGAGCGCTTCGACTGGTCCCTATTTCCAGAGGGCTACCTTCGGCGGATGCGAACTGTTGTGCCCTCCGATCAAGGCAGTCTCCCAGCGCCCACGCTTGCGGGTATTCTGAAATTGGTTTGATTGGCTCCCGCGCCCGTTGCCGGTGCAGCCAGCCAGAATAACCAAGGCAGCCGCCGTGATGATCGCCACCATTCTGATCATGCCGCACTGCGCGGTCGCCACGCATCAACGGCAGGTCAGACGCGATGCTCGTCTCGAAGGCGCGGCGGTGCGCAGGCCGACTTCAGCCGTGCCGCGCAATGCAGCAACAGCTACATCCGACCGATGTGACAGTGCCTGCCAGAAGGCGACAGAAGCTCTATATCCCCACGCAGGGGTAACAGAACAAGATGGTGGGCCCGGAGGGCTACTGGAAAGTCTTGCTTTTCAGGCACTTGCAGAAAAGTGGGACAGAAAACCGCTCTTTGATTTTGTTATGCTTTCTAGATCGATTGTCCCACTGCGAGCCGGCCAATGTGGAAAATAGTTAGCCCCACCAATTGATCGCAATTTCCAAGCTGAAGCCTTGTTGCCAATGGCCGCTCGACTTTCTATACACTCGCACCGAGCATTTCCCACACGCAGAAGAGGCAAACAGATGCTGGAGATCGCCGATCGGGCTGTGATCTATAGCGGGCAAATCGTTCTAGTCGATGAAGAGACTAGTTTCCGCCTCACTCTTGAAAATGGCATCATACTCGATGTTCGTTTTGTCACGGACGCCGCGTTACCAACGTCTGCATTTCCTCGCTTTTCCGATGGCATTTTCACCATCGAGCTCACCAATTTTGGTAGCTCGCTTGGGATGGCAGTCTCAGGGATCATTCGGGCGGAAACGACAACAGGCGGCCAGTCCTTGGACCGCAACGGCGCAATAAGACCTGGCGCTTGGATGTTCCAATACGCACTAACCACTCACACCATTGGAGATGACAAACCCACTCGCCTCGTCAACATTACTATTAGCGAGAAGCGCGTAGCATGAGGAAACGTGTGGTCGGTGCTCCCAGTATAACAGGTGCGACGGTTGAGCCGCCAAGTCCCATCATCAAGAATCCAACTCCGCGTTTTTCCATGGATGAAAACGTCGACTACCATGTGATCCTGGATCAGGAGCTGGACCAACTCTCGCAACCGGAAAACGGGGTTGTCGGCACGATCGGCTTTACCGCCTTGGGTGCAGCCCTCGCCTTTGTGCCGGCGATGGTTTCCGCCCTGGAAAAGCTCGGAGACCCACTCAAGCCGCTGGAGCGCACTGAAATTGCAACATTGCTTCTCACGCCGGGCTGCATCGCAACGGCCATCGTCTGCCTCATTCTGTTCAGCATATCCAAATACAGGAACCGCGGATTGGTTGAGAGAATTAGAAGGCGCCCCAGAAGGAGTGCTGGTTGACCGCCTCTTGAGGCTAGGCGGGGTGCGCGTCCCATTGAAGAGCTTTGGACTGTCAGCTTGGGAAGCTCGCGACCTTCCTTTTCCGTCAACGGCTTGGCTGCAGAACAACGCCGGTCCGGCCCAAACAACATTAATGAGTTAATGGCGCGCTGTAAAACTCTCGCCATCACACTATCCTTCTCTCCGTGCATGCATGAAGAGGAACCTATGACCGACGACGACAGCCCCCGCCCCCGCCACCACTGGATCAAGGAGGAGCACTCCGACCACATTTTCGCCGGCTGGGGTGAGCGGAAATTTGGCCGGGTCGAGCGCCATGTGCAGGGTTGGCGGGAGTGGAACCCCACGTGCCTCGACGGGGTCAGGGATTTAGGCCCGCTCAGGGCGTCATGGTATGGCCGAGCAGAAACGACCACGCTTGCCGCTGGAACGGGCTCATGAAGGCGAGACGGGGATGATGAGCGACGAGGTGTGGCTTTACGTGCTGATGGCTGTCGTCGGGCTGTCTGTCGCCGCCGGCCTCATCATTCTCGTTGGGCAGTTGGTCGGGTGGTGGTGACGAGGTGCTGCACGTACGACTGAAGTGGCTTTCTCCCTTCCCTCCTCAAGCCCCAAGAAGTGTGTGCTTGCCCGGCGTACCGCACACGCCGGAGTCTTTCGTGCGAGCCGGATCAGCTCTTACTAACGAGCACGACGCCGAGCCGCGATGTTGGCCAACGCCGAGCGGTTGACCTCTTGATCGCTTATCTTCTAGCTTATCTCCAATGTTTAAGGGGTCTGATCATGAAATCGCCATACCAGTCGCTCCCACCAGAGCGCTTTTGGAAAACGGGTGTCAGCGAACAACATCCGTTTTCAATTATTGATCTTTACAAGCGAAAGTTCCGTATCCTGCCGACTGACAAAATCGCGACGGCCGGCAGTTGCTTCGCTCAACATATTGGCGGACACCTGCGCGCAGCTGGTTACAACGTGATCGATGCAGAACCAGCGCCGAACGGCATAACCGATGCGGCCGCCAGGAAATTTGGCTGGCGTACCTATTCTGCTCGATACGGGAACATCTATTATGCACAGCAGCTCTTGCAGCTGGTCGAAGAGGCGTACGGCCTCTTCACGCCGAGCGAACCCGTGTGGGAAAAGCAAGGACGCTACTACGATGCGTTCCGCCCCAGTGTAGAGCCTTGCGGCCTATCCTCTCCTGCCGAGGTGAAGGCTCACCGTGAGGAACACCTTGCGGCGGTTCGGGAGGTTGTCGAAACGGCGAACATCTTTGTCTTCACCTTTGGCCTCACTGAGGGATGGATCCATCGGGAAAGCGGAACCTGCTACCCAACTGCGCCGGGAACGATTACGGGGACATATGACCCAAAGGTGTACGAGTTCAAGAATTATCGTACCTCCGAGATCCGGGCGTCATTCGAGAAATTCCGATCCCTCGTTCTGGAGCGCAACGTAACGGCCAAATTCATCGTGACAGTTTCACCGGTTGCGCTCATCGCGACAGCCAGTGAAAGTCACGTGCTTTCGGCAACCACCTACTCAAAATCCGTGCTGAGAGCTGTTGCCGGCGAACTTGCCGAGGACTATGCCGATATCGACTATTTCCCCTCTTACGAGTTGATCGCCACCCCCTTCTCCAAGGGCTTCTTCTACTCTTCGAACCTTAGGACTGTCGAAGACCAGGGCGTCCGATCCGTAATGCGCGTGTTTTTCTCACAGCATCCGGCAATCAAGAAAAAGCCCTCAAAGGAGAAAGTTCTGTCGAAGGATGATATCGTATGTGAAGAAGCAATGCTGGAGACCTTCAGTGCTTAACGTCTGCATATTCGCCAACTCCCATGTGAACATGCTCAAACTCGCCGCCGATAAAGCGCCGCCTGACGGCTGGCGCCCCACCTTCATCGGCGCTCCGGCTGCTGGACTTCGAGGTCTCCGTGCGAAGGGCAATGGCCAGAAGATTGTCCCCCGCGGGCAACGGCTTCGCGAATGGTTCGAAAAAACGTCTGGCGGTCTGACTGAGGTCAACCTGGACCGTTTTGATGCAATCGTGGTATATGGTCTAGGCCTTCGATCCCACGACGCTCTAACAATTTTAGCTGAGTTTCAGCCTATGGACCTTCGCTTCTGCGCTGGCTCTCGCCTGATCTCGGAACCGGCGTTCGGCGCACTCATTGATGCCATCAATGATCAAAGAGCGGCGGCGCACGTACTTAACTTGATCAAAGGGTGCGGTAAACTGATCATCTTGGCACCGGCGCCACTTCCGAACGAAAACCTCCTCCTGCGGGCTGATTATCAGTGGATCAAGTCGAAGAAGGGCCAAGCCGCTGCCAGGTGGGCGACGGGTCTCTGCCGTGACAAATGGAGAGAGCGCGCAAGTGCCGCCGGGGCTACTCTGCTTCTTCAGCCTGAAGATACAATCACCGATGGCTGCCTGACGCTTGGTGAGTACGCCGTCGGGGCTACTCGGCTTTCGGGTCGAGACTATAATGCCGATCCAACACACCTGAACGCCACTTTCGGAAAGAGAGTTCTCGACGACGTCGGGGGTATCGTTCTCGGTCAAAAGAAAAGCACCTCCTCCTCGTTTGGCCCACTTCACCGTCTCCTTCGCCGCAGCGTCGGTAACCCCGCTTGCTGAGAAGAGCGCGGCGCTAATAATACCTACATATTTGCCACATCTCTAAGCTGCCTGACGAACTGATCCGTTTTCGTTGCCTCGGATGACACCAAATATTCGGAGGCCACTGCGCGTTCGGCTGCAAGCCAGTCGTCACCCTCCACCACTACCCTATTGAGAAGCGCCTCAAGTTCACCGATATCGGAATAAATGTAGCAATAGGTGTTGATCGGAAGCGAGCTGCGATCAACACCTTTCGGCACGTAGACGAAGACCGGGCGTTGGCTGGTTAGCCAGTCGGAAACTACACTCGACACGTCAGTCACGCAAATTGATGAATTCTTCATCACGGCGTCGATCGGGGCACTGACGTCGATAAGATTTGCGCCGGTATCGACGATTTTCTGCTGAACGTCGGTCAGGTTATTGAGCCGAAATCCTGTGCACGGATGAAGCTTCACATGGACCGATTGGAACGTCTCGCGAAGGACATTGGAAATGGCTTCTGCAAACTCGAGAGAGCAATATTCGTTTCTGACATTCGGACCCTCCCATGTTGGCAGGTAGCAAGCTGTGAGCGTCTCAGGTGCTGCGCTAGACATAAAATCTTTTGCTTGAGGTCGACCAACAATGCGGAACCGCCAACTCGATCCGAAACGTTGGAGACGATCAATGTGCCCTTGGCCAGCGACCCATATTTCATCGTAGACCCTGAAGGTCTTCGATGCGGAAGCATTCTTGTAGCTATCGCCGTGACCAATAAAGCAATGCTTTAGGTCTCCGTATTGAATCAGGTGAATAATGTTGCCCGGATTTCCGGTGTGCATGACCGCTCGTAGCGCCGGCATACGAGACATCAACGTCGGCGTTTCTTCATTACCGACGAGCAACACAATTTGGTCATCGGGGAACTCAAGAATCACCTTCTCGAAAATATTCCGGACCCGAAAAAGCCCGATGAAGGGAACGCCAGATTTAATGAACTCGGCTCGCCACTGACGATAGATGTGTTCAGATCCAAGCGTTGCATCGCCATGGTACAGGATTACTCTGACATCTCCGGCATCCCGCTCAAACAGCTCAGGATTCAGTATTTTTAGCGATGGCTGAATAACCTTTATTGGCTTAGGTTTCGGACGGGGCCTCTTCTTGAATATGAGATCGTACTTACCTAATTTCAGCTTCATAACCGCCCTATAGCATTCCAAAAAGGTGAAGCAGCAACTCTGGAGAGAAGGCTATTCTTAGCTTGCTTTCAAGCACACGTTATGATCGCACACAAGAGGGGACTTTTTTATCGACAAGTGGGCACGGTAAAGGGGCGACGAGAAGCCCAAGACGGACAGCGTCCGTGTGGAGCACCGGTGCCACCATTTTGACTGCAAGAGTGTGGGCGTTGCGGCTACAACCCCAGCAAGGGAGCGACGGACTGATGGTGCTGGAGCACAGGGTAACCGATGAGGCGCGATCCGTGGTGGATCTACGCGCTCATTGTAGTGACGCTGTTGACGACGTTCGCCGGCCTCGCCAAAAGCATCGGGCAGTCAATTTGGGCGTGGTGATCATACAAATCCGAGCTTGATGGCGATCCATTTCCCGAACGTGGCGAGCGTAGCGCCGAAGGCCGCGGCGACGGTGACAATCAAAAGTCGCATGCCAATGAACCGCTCTTTCCAGCGACCAATGTCGGCCGTAATCGGCTCCATCTTGTCGAGCCGTTGTTTTACCGTCGCCAAGTCCCGCGCGATATCGTCGATACGCCGTTCCGTCATCTCGGCAGTCTGATATTGCTGCTTGCGATCCACGCGCGCCTGTTCCTGATCGGCAAGGATACGATCAACCTTGGCATCGAGAGACCCGAGTTGCTGATGTACGGCGGCGTCTACTCCGGGCAGGGACATTGTGCCTCCTATTTCGCGCAACCGGCCATCTGCCGGCAGGTGCGGTTATGAGATGCGATCTGCCTCGCAAACGACAGGTCATTGGCGACGACGAAGGCGCGTGTCGCCTGCGAGAGCGTCAGCACCTCGAACCCTGCGCCCGTCACGTCACTCGCAGTGGCCTTGCACCCACCGGCCGCCAAGAGCGATGCAAATACCGCGAGCATCAAGAGCGTTGACTTCCGCATTTGTGCGACTCCTCTGTTGGATGATTTCGATGGAGCGTCTCAGGGCGTCGGCCCGTTCCGCATCGCGCCCTTCATTCCTGGCGGTAGGCAGCCACAGAAGCGCGTTGAGCGTTGCGAAGGCGACAATCGCAGCCGAGGCGCCCAAAAACGCGCCGGCCGCGAATGACAGTCGGGAGGGCATCACTTCAACCCCAGCGCACTGCGAACGGCTGGCATGGAGGTGATCGCGTAAATGGCGAAGCCGACGATGACGGCGAGGATCGCCATCTGCACCCGCCAGTCGAGCGAGACCACGTTCAACTCCTTGAGCGCCGTGATGATCGTTCCGCCAGCAGTGAGCAGCCATGTCCAGAAGCGCCCGGACTGTGCCACCGGCTTTCGCCATTTCGCAGGCTTCGGCACCCGCCCCTCGTGCGGGTCCAGAACCGCGCCGCCCCGACCAACCGCCAGCACTCGATCAAGGACTGACTCGACCCTCTCTGGCTTGACCAGCGCCTTGTTTAATCCGTCACCTGCGTAGAAGGACTGACCACGCTTGAGGTTACGATGGGTGCTTTTAGTGGCGGCAAGTACAGGAAGCGACGCCCACTCCTGCGCCAGACGCTGGCCGAACGCCGTGCGGCTCATCTTACCCTCGATGAACAGGTCAAAGCCGCGCCGAACGAGCAGCTTGTAGGCAAGCCTGTCCTGCAGATCCGGGTCGAACGGTTGATCACCCCGCAGTGACGGATTTGCCTTGGCAAGGTCGACAAGGGTGGCGCGCATGAACTGGGCGGCGCCAGCCGCGCTGGAGCCGAAGCGCTTCGTCCAACTCAGCTGCAAATCGACGATCTCGTCATAGGTCATAGAGGTGAGCGGCTTTGGCAGCTTGTCTTGGTTGTGGCCGTAGATGACGTTGTAACATTCCGGCGCCTTCCTGCTGGTTTCGGTCTGGTAGATGAACGCAAGCAGAAGCGCCGCGCCGGGGGGTACGGTTTTGTCCATGGTGGGTCCTTTAGAGATTTTTAGGTCAGATAGTTATCTTCATGGTCGCGCATGAACGCGCGGCCAAGCTTTGACGTGGTCGTGGATGGTCTTTTGGGAGTGTCTTTTGGGAGTAGCGAACACGAAGGCGAACGCTCGCGAGGAACGCCGTGGTTAGGGGCCAGCCGTATGGCCAGTGATATCGGGCAGTGTGGGGCGCGCCAAATGGAGATGGCGCAAAGCCCAGGCGCGCGAAGGCCAGCACGGAGCGCTGATCGGTTCACGACAGGCGCCAGCCGACAACATCAGGCGCGAGAAAGGCCGCCCAAAACGACGGGGCGGCCTGCCTGTTGGTGGCGGGGTTAGAACCCGACTTTGTTCCGCATCGTTTTCCAGAAAGTCTTTTTCACCGGCCGGCGCGAAATCTTTCTCAGTTCAAAGCGTGCGATGTGTGGATCTTCGTCCTTGTAGGTCGCAAGGCCCTGTCCTTCCTGTCTTTGCACAATTTCGAAGACCTTGAGATTTGCGACCCTCTTCTCGAAATCGTCAGGATTTACGAATCTTCGATAGTGACCACCATGCGTCTTGGTAAGGTGCTGGTCGAGATGTGTCCTGAACTCAAGAAACACCGATGACCCTGTTGGCAAAGCATCCTTGATTGCGCGCAGTACGCTGGCTTCGCCCGCATCGTCGATGCTATGGAGGAAGAATCTCGAGTAGACAGCAATGGGACCGCCAGCCGCTTTCGAGAAGGCTTTGATTATTGAAGTCAGCGCCTCTGTCTCGCGAACGTCAACCTGCTCAAAAGCGACGTTAGTAACGCCCTCTCGGGACATTCTGTCACGGTTTGCTACAATTGCCGTGTGGGCATAGTCCAAACCAAGAGCCTTCAAGCCACCCGACACGAAAGTCGTATCCCGGCCGCTACCGCAACCAAGATCAATCAAGCCCTTTATTCTTTTGTCGATCTTTGGTTGGACCGCATTTGCGAAGCTTGAGGGCGGGTTAACGCTCAGATCTTTGTAGTTCAGATCCCAATAAATCTCGTTTGCTTCTTCCTTAGTCAAGGAGAGCTTGGCCATCTCATAGGCAGCCGGGTCTTTTACGACCCATTGGAACATGGGATCTGGGGTACGCCACTCTGACCCGTACGTACCTTCTAGCACCTTCTCTTTTTCAACAGGAACAAGGACTGGCATCCCGCAGAGAGTTTCTTCCGTGAAACCTTTAGCTACTTCCTTCGCAACTTCACTTCCAACGGCGAAAGACTGAAAATACATGTCGCCCCTGCACCAAGCAGGGAAAACGTCGATTGTGACGCCTAGATCCTTGTCCGCCCAATGGAAGAAATTTTTTCGCTTCGCTAGCTTTACGGTTTCCCCGGCCCCAATGAGGTCGCGCATGATCGAGATCATCTCGCGTTTTACGGCATGAGTATCCGTGTGACGTGACACGTAAGTAGTGTCGAAATCATCATCTCCAGGGATGAACCCGCCTTGCCGAACATGTCCCAGGAGGGTGCCATAGGCGATCGGTAGGTCGAGATCATATTTACTTTTAAATACTTCTCGGGCGCGCGCGTAGAATTGAAGCACTTTATGCTGCCATTCGATATCCAAATGAACCGAAAGGCGGAATTTCCCGGTCTTGGTTACAATATAACCTACTTTCAGACGGTCAACTAACTCTTCGACAGGTTGCCGCCTGTCGGCTCGAATTACTCGATACTTGTTTTCAACTACGGGCAAAACCTTGTCGCGCACGCGAAACTGAAGTGATTGCGCGGTGTGGATGTACTGAGCAAACGAAGGCGTTACACGAAACTTGAATTGTGCCATCCCCTTGCAGGGGAACTCTTCAAAACCCTTCATTTTCGACGTCGGCTTGATGGTCCGCACCTTATGACCGTCGACAAAAATATCGACAGTCGGCAGGCTCTCCGCTTCCGTATCTACCACCCATCCAGTAATAGCCTCACGACTCAACAGCGTGACGGCACCCCCAATTGGCATAATATTCCCCCATAACTTGTCTCTGCAGCGGAGATAAATCATAAATAGCGAGGAGTGCAAAGGCGTTAAATTGAAGAAGTCCGTCTCGAAAAACGAATGTCATGCGTGGCTGACGACGGCCGAGGGCCGCGACGGCTTTTATACGGGAGGCCAGCCAGTTGCGGACAGGAGCAGGAGGCAAGGAAGGCGCCAGCATGGACTTGGAGGGTTCACATCTGCCGCCAGCCGTATGGCCAGTAATATCGGGCAGTGAACCTCACAGCTCACTCTGCAACATCCACACATTAAAATAACGGGAGTGATCAATGTCAGTGCAGCAGATCAAGCATGATCCGACCGGCCTGGGGATGGTCGATTTCGAAGACGGCGGTAAGGCGCAGCGCGTGACGTACACATGGTATCGCGGAGAAGATTGCAACTTCGGCCCGACGCTTTCACATTTGGAGGACTGGAACGGGTATTCTGACTACTTTGTGGGCAGTTTCGCACCGCATGAACCCGTCATTACCGCGAAATCACGCGTTACCGCCTTTGGCAGTTGCTTCGCTGCGAACATCAGCAAATGGCTCGCGAAGCGCCATTATAATGTTCTCAATGCTGCGGAAAAAGACTCGCCCGCCTATGTCGTTCGGATGGGCGAAGGCATGGTAACGTCCTATGCAATTCGTCAGCAGATCGAATGGGCCTTTGAAAACAAGCCACCGCAGATTCCGGTCTGGCACTCTTACAGCGCCGAAAGCATGGAATACGACGAGAGTATCCGGCAGGAAACTCTCAGGATTTTCAGCGAAACGGACGTGTTTGTCCTGACCTTCGGGCTGTCCGAGGTCTGGCATGACAAGCCGACCGGTGAAGTGTTCTGGCGGGCTGTACCACAAGACCAGTTCGACCCGGCAAGACATGGATTTCGAACCGTCTCCATCGATGAGAACTACGAGAACTTGCGGGTTATTTTGCAAACCATCCGCAGGCACCGGCCTGAGGCCAAGGTCATCGTAACGCTTTCCCCTATCCCTCTCGTCGCAACTTTCAGGCCTGTCCCTAGCACGTCGGCCAATTCTATTTCCAAAGCTTCGCTGCGCATGGCGATTGATAAGGTGATGACCGCGAAAGAGTTCGAGGGCATGACGTTCTACTGGCCATCCTATGAGATCGTCATCGAGGGCTTCCTGGCAAAATGGCGCCCGGATCGCCGGCATGTGAAATCCGAAATCCTCGATTTCATCATGACGCTTTTCGAGAAGCGCTGGTGCGTGGGCGACATTTCAGAAAAGGAACTGGCTTCTGCCCTTTTGGCAGCCAAGGTCGCCGATGGATCGCTAAAGCAGAGCACACTCGACATGCTGCTTAAGGGGCCGTCACAGGAAGCAAGTAAGTGGATTGGCAAGATGGAGGCAAAGGAACGATTCAGGCTGATATCGTCTGCCAAAGCCGTTATGTCAGCTTGAGTGTAACGACCCCCTGCCGCAAACCGTGCTGGGGGTCGTCGCTACTCTAACTTGTCGCCTCAGGATCGCCTTGACGTTACGGCCCGACCACCTCTAGCAGCTCGCCTCATTGTGGATGAGATTGGCGCAGCACTGCGCGACAGCAATCACGCAGCTTCAAGTGCTGCAAGCCGCGCCTCAAAGCCCGCCGCCACCCACACAAGAACCTGATCGTAACGAACGCCGTAGCGGTCGCCGGCGTCGAAAATGGTTGTCTGGTTGCCGTCTTCGTCCGTCTCGATCTTCGCTTCCCATTCGTCGTAGCAGAGGACAGCATAACGGAACCCGTCGAGACCCTCCGCCTCGAACGCATCTCGGACCTCTTGCGCCGTCACACCGATATGCAGACGGGCGCCACCCGTACCCTTCTCTGCAATGGCGTCATTCCACTGGTAAATGCCAACAAGCTTAGAAAGCCGCTTAGCAACCCGCAACTCAGCACCGTCCAGTTCGCCGCGCCACGTTTTATCGCGCGCGTCCGACGTGCTGATTGTCCCGGTTGCCGCATAGACGACGCTCCAACGCTTGGAGCCTGCACCGCATGAAATGCCATTGTCCACATCGCCTGGATAGATGGCAGTCCCGCGCACTCGGAAGATTTCGGTGGGAGTGGTTCCGCCCGAGCGCATAGCGGCCCATACAAAGGCCATCGGAACGGAGTTGGTATTGAGCGCACCTGCAGCAGCGTCAACTTCTACAAGGTAGTACCCGCTGTTGATGTAATTGCCGCCGTGAGCCGCATAGAAACGGTCTGCATAAAGGTTCATGCCATCCGGCAAGCTACCGGACAAATCACCGATCGTTCCGCTTGTGCCGCGCACGATGATGCGGCTAACGTCGGACGCGCCGCCCGATGCTGTCCACAACGACAAATGATGCGTTGCGTTTTCAACGGTGGTGGAATGATGCTGAAACGGTGCAACGTTACCACTGCCAGCCGGTGACGCCATAAGGCTCCAATTGTGCCCAATGGTCATCGTTGGTGCGTAGTTGATCGGACGGCCTGCTACATAACCGGGATCAGGCTGAACGGGACCGATTACATAGACGCAATTTCGGCTTGCTTCCGTGCTGCTGCCGGCAAGCGAGATAGCCAGCGACGGGATAGGATCGTTGTCCGAACCGTCGATAAAATCGATGCTTTCAAGCTCCCAATGCACACCTTTGGACACAGGGTTGCAGGTTGCGAAACCAGGACGGAACTCCGAATTGCGATACAGCAGTTTGCCGGTGAACATATCATGGACGAGGATTTGCCCGGACGTGTTGATATTCGTGTAGCCGGCGATGGTGTAGAGCCGCCGCCCGTCGCAACCGTGCCCCTGATAGTACAGATTGGATGGCGATGGATCAGGAAACGTGATCCGCATTGACACGACTTCCAGCCCCGACACATCAGCCGTAGGCAACGAGCCGATGGCGGCCAAGACCTGATCGAGAGGATAGAAACGATTGGTGATCGTACCGCCCGAGCGGCTTTGCGTCACAAACCATTTCTGATCATAACTGATCGACACCTTACCAGATGACCCGGCAAAGAAGGTGATTTGCTGTGCGCTTGCTGGCGCACCGCCGGCAGCGTAATCGAAGCGAAGTGCAACCCCGCCAGCACCGCCGGTCCAGAGCTTTCCGGTGGCCCTTTCGACACACAGACCGGAATGGCTAATTAGCGCCGAAGGCGTCATGCTATCAAGTGGGGCGCGGCTGCCGGTTCCCCAGGCATAGCGGGTGATGACACCCTTATCGGCGCCGTCATTGATGTTGTGGTGCGTGTAGATATAACCGCGCTGACGGTCGAAGCCCGTTGTTTGGTTCACGCCCATTCCGGCAATCGGCACGAAACGGCACCAGGGCTGATCGAACGCCATGTCGCGTGAAAGGCTGGCGTCAAACAAACGTTGGGCGGACATTTCCGTTTCTGGAAGTCGCGACATTGCCGCAACATCACGCACCCGATACCACGTCCGCGTGCCACCATTGGTCGTGAAGGTGTCAGTGCTGCCGTTGTTGGTGTCGGTCCACAACCCGCCAAGCCCGTCGCTTTCGGAGGCCCCCCCTCTAAGCGTAATGGAATGCACGCCGGCCGGGACGCTAGCGGCGGCCGCTGCTGCGCGCGTTACGAAGGCGAGGTTGCTGTTTGCGGCGGCCAATGCCACGTTGGCCCACCCCTCAGCTGCCGCAACAATGGCGCTCGACACCTGGTCATTCACGACCCTGAACGTGCTGTCAGATACGATGCCGAGCACGATCATACCAGACATGAGACCACCAGGCGCTACGTCGTTTCCGGTATTCGTTTTAATGGGCAAAGGTGCCCCGCCGTTGAACGCGACAGTGACTGGTCCGGTGTTGGCAGTGAACACATTCACCCAGACAAGCGCCGATCCGGAGACCGGAATTGAAGACGTTGCCTGGATCGCGTTGGGCGTGCCGGCGCCAATATTAGACGCAACGACAAAGCTGAACGGCAGGTCGCTCCGCCGGGTCCAAGAACCGGAGCCGGGCGCCCCGACCTTCCCGTAGACGCCGTTGTTGGCGGCGACAGGGTCACCAACCACCCACGCCATGGTGTTGACGGCCTTGGCAAGGTCCGCGTTCAGGGACTCCAAGGACGAATAAACGAGTCCGCCATTCGAGGTGAAGGCGTCAATAATCGCTTCATACTGAGAATGCAGCTTTCGGATATCCGCCTTCTTCGGCTTGTTGGGGCCGGACGAAGGCACGCCATCGGTGACGTAGTCGCGGTAAACTTCGGCGGCGGTCAAATTGGTCATGTCGTTTCCTCATAGAGAAGCGATCCGGCCCCCAGCCAGAGCGCTTTTTCAGCTGTATTTAGTGGCGGCTCAGCTGACGACACGTCGCGTCATTGGCCGAGGCGACGTCGTATAGGTCAGACGGTCGCTGTGCGGTTGATATAGGTCGTCCAATCTGAAGAGCTGGCAGCCCATGTTCTGAGCCGGAACTTGTACTGCACGCCGTCCGACAGATAGGCCGAGCGGACATTGGCGCTCCCTGCCTCAGATAGTGTGGACCGCGCCGGCTCTCCGCCAGACACTGGCTCCCACTCGAGTTCGTAGGTGAATTCCGGGTTGGTCGTCGTCCAGGACGCCAGCGCGTAAGCAGCCTTCTGTCCGCCGGAAAGTGTCTCGCTCTTGATGATGACGTCGAACCCGGTCGGGACCGGCACCCCCTCAGGCGGCAACGGCTCGACGCTCGTGCCTGGCTTGCCTTCCTCCATGCCAGCATTGAAATCGTAGAGGCCGGCTGGGACGATGATGCCGGAGAACGCCACGGTCAGGTTGCGCAGCGAGATCGTCGGAACGTCGGTGATTTCGATGATCGCCTCGTCGAGCTTGGGCGGCACGTGAACCTTGACGAAACGCCGGTAAGGCACATTCTCCGCCGGCTCGTAATGCGCCACCACCGAGACGCGCGGTGCATTGGCCCGGAGGAAAGCGATCTTCTGCATCCGCGAAACATGGTTGTGCGACTGCACCGCCTCGTTGTCGACGGTTTTCGTCCGCTCCGTGTCCTCCTCTGGCAGGTACGGGTTGCCGTAGATTGCAGCATCGGCGGTGTTGTAGTCCTTGGAAGTATCGACGTAGCGGCCGCGCACGGCAAGGACAGTGCCAACCTGCCGAGTGTTGCCATCGAGCTGGACGCTGATGATATCGGCAGCCGTCAGGCGAATATCCGGCGCAACGAACTCACCGGCGTGAACGCCGACCAACCCATCCGCCCGCTCGTAGACGACGAGTTCGGCGGCCTGGTCCATCACCCGGCCGACCTCGACCGGATCATTCTCGGCGCGAAACCAGAAGCCGCCATGATAGCGCTTCTCTGTGGCCCCGCTGCGGTTCGTCACGTTCTGGTCGCAGACGTTGGCAGCGTTCTGCCATTCGGGCAGATACATGTCGCTGCGGGTCAGCTTGCCGCCGACGGGGCTGGTCAGATGCCAGAGTCGCATCAGCGCCAGATTGCGCGAGAATGCTGTGGCTCCTGTGCGTGGATCGTAAAGGCGCAACCCATCGATCACGCCCGAATATTCCGGCATGTTGTTCGGGAACACCTTCATGAAGCGCTTTTGGCTGGCCGACTTCACCCGCATCAATACGGTGGCCAGGCCATCGCCGCGGTGATCGTTACCCCAGATCGTTGGAAAGGCCGAAACGATATCCGCATAGGCCGTCGACGCGTTGGCGCCAAGTCGCGTCAGGATGCGAAGATATTTCGTGCCATCGTAGGTGAAGTGCCCAGGCGACGTCACATCGTTGTTGCCGTCGAGCGTCAGCTTCTCGTCATGCGCATAGTGCTGGACAAAGCCCTCGATGCGATGCGCCGCCATGCAGATGATATGGTCAGCGGTCCCGCCCTTCTCCTCGAGGAACAGGTAATCGCCACCCTTCTTGGTGCGTCCGAGCACATAGGATAGCGACGGCACATTCTGCTTCAGATTGAAGCTGCCATCCTCTGGCTTCGGCACGTCAGGTTTTCTTGCCAGCAGCTTCGATCCGAAGGCAAGGCCGCCGATCGCCAGCGCATAAGTGCCGAGGTAAAGCGCGTTGGCGGCAAGGGTCGTCGTCGCGATCGATGACACGATCAGCGCCAGCGTTTCCAATCCAGGCATTAAATTCTCCAGATCGCCAAAGGCTTTGCGACCATCGTGCCGACGCGGTCGATGAAGCGGACCCGCCAGCGCGCGCTGTCGAAGATCGCGCCGAACTGCCGATGAATGTTCGTTGCACTGCCGATTACGCCAACGTCGCCGCAGCATGGCTGCGACACGCGCCGCCCCCCAATGACAGCCGCCGCCTCTTCCATCAGTAGAACGCAGCCTGCGGCCTCGGCGACGATTGCGCGCATATGCTCGTCGTCACGGACAACGCCACGCCACTTTTCGATCGGGTCGCGATGTCCGAGCCAGATGGCCCACGCGGCCGGAAACATCAGGCAGTTGACGGATGCAGGCGCCCATGGCTTTTCGTCGTAAGCGCGGAGGAAGTCTCCAAGAGCAGTCTCCATTACAGATCCGGCCAGCGGATTTTCTTGTCGCGCAACAGGATGATGCGCTCGGCGATACGATCAGCCGGTGCGGACGGGTTGAGGATGGCCGCCCTCGCCTTCTGGTCGACGTCGGACAACACCGAGCCATTCGACTGCTTGCGCAGCGAGAAGCGGTTGGTGATCTCGATCGTGATCGTTGAGCGGATCTGCTCGCCATCAACGGTGTCACCAAAGATCAGGTTGTCGATGCGGCCGGTGAACTTGACCGCAGGCGCGCCCATCGGCTGGTCGTACTGGTCGCACTTCTGGATCAGGATGCGGAAACGCGATCCCGCGATGGTGCCCGCCTTGTAGTCAGCCCAGATCGCGTTCGACGTCGCCACGTCAATGCCGGAGATGACGAGCGAAAGCGTGAACGCCTCCGCGTTGATCGCCATTTCGATGTTGCTCAGCGCGTCTTCCGTTAGGACGCTGGAGCGATAGACGTTGCCGTCGTCGTCGACGAACGGACCGCCAGAGCCGTCATACCAGCGCAGTGTCTTCGACGGCAGGTCGGCCTGCGCCAGGATGCGAAGCGATTTCAGCATCAGGCAAGCCCCAATGCGAGCGCGTTCCAGTAGTCCGTGGCCTCGACGAACGAGACCGAAGGCAGCGAGTTTTTGCCCACTGCGTTGCGGTCCACGTCCATGCCGCGATCGTCGGCCATGTGACAGAGGCAGGTCGGTCGATCGAACTCCAGCGCAGAGCCGGCCGGGATGAACTCGCGGACCGACGGCGAGATCGGCACGGTCCAAATATCGCCATCGATGGCGATCACCGGGCCGATCTCGTAGAGCGCGTGGTTGAACGAGAACATCACGCCGGCCAAGTTCGGCGCTGCGTTGATGATGCGCAATTTGATGACTGTTGCCCCGAGCGCCGTATTGCCATCGGTCACGACCGAGATGGCGCCCTGCAGATAGGAGGCGCCGTCATCGAACAGCGCGTCGTCATCGTGCGGCACCTCGGTCTGCGGCTCGAACTTGCCCGACACATACGGCGCGGACAGCCCCGCGCGTACGGGCACCACGATCAGCCCTGACCGTCCCGACAGCTTCTGCCGGACCGCCTGCCATGTCTGCCACTGCTCCCGGTTCCGGTTTTGCAGCACGACGTTGCCATACTGGATGCTCCAGTGACCGAGGTCAGTCCGGATCGCCGACTCGACGCCGCCCAGCGAAGCGCCGCCGGATCGGGTGAAGGCTACCGGACACGGCGTTATCGTCTGCGGCCGGAGCACGCAGAGCGGCCATTCAATGATGTCAGCCATCAGGAGTTCCTGTAGTCGCCGCCGGCGCGCTGCGCCTGATACTTCGCCACCGCCGCGGGAGCGCGAGCGTCGGCGCGAGCCACCGCCACGTTCACGATCGTGCCGCTCTTCGTTTCGATGCGCTGATCGGCGATTTCAGCCATCCGCCCGCTATCGTCCTGCAGATAAATGGTGACTTCGTCTCGGCCGCCGCCCAAGCCTTTGCCTGTCGACATGCGGAGATCAACCGGGATGCGGCGGCCGTCCGGCAAGGGAACAGCCGCCTCCGGCCCAGCCTCTCCAAAGATTGCTGCGGTGCGCGAGATGCCGCCGCTGGCAAACTGCTTCAGTGGCCTTCCCCGAGCCGCGATGCCGCCGTTTGCAAACCCAAAGATGGAGAACAGGCCGCCCAGGAATCCGCCACCCCCGCCGAGACCGGCAAGCGGCCCTTTCCCGAGAAGGATGGACTGGGCCACCGCCTCGATCAGCGTGTTGAGGAACTTGTCGAGCGCCTTGTTCCCCGTCTCGATCTGCGGGATGAGATCGGAGAAGGCGTCGTAGGCCGAATCCGCGAAGAACTCGGATGCTTCCCTTGCCTGGCGCTGCGACTGATCCAGTCGTTCCGCCGCGGACGTTGCCTCGGCATAGCCTCTCGCCATCGCCTCGATGCTGGCCTGAACCTGCGGAGTGATTTCCACACCCGCCTTTTGCGCGGCATTCAGGAGATCCTGCTTCGACCGCGCGAACTCGATCGAATAACCGAAATCATCGATCAGGGGATTGAGGCCGGCCATCGCGGCCGTTTCGGCCTGGATCGCCGCCGTCCGCTCCTGGATCTGCTCGACTTCACGCTGGAAGCTATCTGCGCGGCTACGGCCACCACCACCCTTGCCTTTGCCCTTGCCTTTCGACTTCGAGGCAGGTAGGTCGAAATCCGCCAGTGAAACCGGCGCGACTGTCGCCGCAGCCGGCACACGGCCATCCTTCGGCGTCGTCAACGCCCCCTTGCCGAGGACGCTGTTCTTGATGGCTTCTGAGGTGAGTTCGCCCGCCTTCTGGATTTCGTCTTCAAAAGCCTCGTTGATCCGGTCGGTGATGCCCGCCGTCGAGGTGACAGTCAGGGCGCCGCCAAGAAACTCCCGCCGTGCCGCGCCACCGGTCAGCAACTTTCCGACGTTATCCCACCCCTTCATGTTGCCGACCGCATTGGCGAAGTCGTTGGCGGACTTGATCCCGGAGTTCATCGCCGCAATGACGGCGCTGATCTCGGAGATCAGATTGTCGAAGTCGATGCTGTTGACGAAGGCTGCGACCCGGTCGATCTCAGCGCCGAACGTAGCCGACGCTTGGGCAGATTCATTGAATCGGCGTGCGGCATCGACAAGCGATGTCTGCAGGTTCACCAGCCGCTGGTCGATTGTCAGTGTGGCGTTGGCGACCTTGTCCTCCAGGACGACGGAGCCCGCCTCGAACGCCCGGAAGAAGGCCTCCGAAGAGACAGCACCATCGACGACGAGCTGACGGAGCTTCGCCACCGAGCCGCCAGCCTCCTTGAGGCCGGCGGCGGCGGCCTGGGCGAACGGGAGAGCACCTTCGAGGATCGAGTTGAACTCTTCCGCCCGGACCACACCGGAGCCGAGAGCCTGCGACAGCTGCAGCAGCGCACCGCTCGCCGATTGCGCATCCGTGCCGGCAACGCGCAGCGCCACCGCGACGTTGTTTGTGAACCCGAGCAACTCGTCGGTGGAGATGCCGAGTTCCTTCTGCACGATCGCGGCGCGCCCGTAGAGCGTGACAAGCGATTCCAGCGGGGCGGCGTTGGCAAGCGCGCTGTCGCGCAACCGGCCATAAACGCGTTCCAGCTCTTCGCCAGAAAGACCGGCAACCTTCAGCGCGTTATCGATCCGGGTGGCGGTGTCGACCAGGTTCTTGGCGCCGGCCGCCCCGCCGATGATCGCAAAGGCGCGAGCAGCCGCATTGAAGCCGGAGGAGAGGTTTCGGTTCATCGCCTGGAAACGCCGCTCGATCGCCGTGGCGCGTTTGTTTGCCACGCCGTTCGCTTTGTTGAGGGCGTTCTCGAACGCCTTCGTCCGCGCCTCCAGGGCGACGATCAGCTTTTCAACGTCTGTAGCCACTAGAAGCCCTCGATGCCAAGTTCAGCCAATCGGTCGTCGCTCATTGCCGGTGCACTCTGGTTCCCGCTGGGATGCGCCTCCCGGAAACCATCTTGCATGCAGGCAAACTCCCAGAGGGTCATTCCACCGATGTTTCCGGAGACGACGCCGGCCCATTTGTAGAAGCTGGAGAACCGCCACTTGCCTCGCGGGAGCGGGTTGCGCTCTGGCTCACCTCCCCCGCCGCCGGCTCCCCCGGCATGTCGTCCTCGCTGCCGAAGAGAGCGGACATCAGCACAGCCTGGGCGATCATCACCGACTCCGTCAAAGGCCTATCCTCGACGAAGTCTTTCACCAGCTTCCGCGCGGCTTCCTTGTGCAGCCCTCCGCCCTCAAGGCCGAAGCGGATTGTCTCGGTGATGTCGTTGATGAACCAGCGGCGCGTTCCGAGCCGCTCGAGGATGAACTGTGGGCCGGCATCGCATTTGTCCTGCAGGCCCCGCAGCAAGTCGATGGTGAGCTTGAAGTCGTGCACACCACCCGCCCATGTGAGTTCGACGCCCTTCATCAGGGGGCGGCCTTGGCCGTGCAGGTCGGCTCTCCGTCGAAGCGCAGCTCGATCTCGCGCGTGACGATTTTGCCCTCACCCTCCAGCTCGCCGCTGTCGTTCAGAGATGTCATGTAGGCGAAGCCGGTTTCGTATTCGGTGTCGCCCACACCAGCCGCGACATGCGCAACCCGGACGGACTTGCGCTGCTTCAGATAGATCCAGTCCATCATCATGCCGTGAGACTGGCGCGCCCATTTTGCAGTGCCGCTGACGGTGACGACGAGCGGCCCCGGTTCGACCAGCGTCTCGGCGCCGGCGGCTTCGTCATCGCAGTCCTTGGGTACGGAGATCTCCTCAAGGGCGAGGCTGCGATTGACCTGGCGACCGGTGATGCCGCAGATCTTGGCATAGGTGCCTGGCGTGTCGGTCTCGACCTCGACAACGAACTCGTGAAAGCGCTGATAGTTGGGCGCGGCCATTGTCTTTTCTCCATGTGGCAAGGGGCCGGAGATCGTCCAGCCTGGAAGGGCTTGCGCCCGGTTTCAGAGGAATGGGCTACTTCGCCCGGTTGCGCCGCTGCCTGATAGCTTTGGCCTGCTCTCTGGTCGGAGACGGAACTTCCGTCGCCAGACCTTTCGCGACCGCATAGTCGACGACGTCGCGCGGTCGCTCCTGCGGCTCCGGGCTTGGCTTGAAGTTGAACGAGTAGATCGACCGAGGCCGACGGAAGTTTCCCTCGGCATGAACAATCATCCAGGCCATTATACCTCCTCCGGCTCCTCGACGAGCGCCGTCACCTGCACGACGCCGTGCACGGTGAGCGGGTCCGGATCGTCGATGATCCGCCACAACGTCACGCGCATGTTGACCAGCGCATTTTCGGTCAGTTGCAGGCCTCGCTCATGCAGCGCCTTGCGGACCGCGGCGATCATGTCATCCATCGTCCAGCGGTTCGGCTTGCGCGACCAGATATCGAGCTGGATCGTGATCTCCTGCCCGCCGATGCAATCGGCCTCGTCCGGAATCCCGTAGAACGGGCCGCGGCTCATATACGCGTTTTTTTCCCCCCATGGCTTGTCGGGAACCTTGTCGTAGATCGCGTTTAGTCCGGCCATCACCGTCGCGTCGGCAAGGAGAGTATCACGGATGGCGTCCCAGAGTTCCTGTCCTACGCTCATGATGCTGCTGCTTCCTTCGCCGCTTTCTTGATGGCTCGCGTCACCTTGCCCTTCACCCGCTTCCGGACGATGCGCCAGCCTGGGTAGAAGAACGGCTGCGCCGGGGCGCCCGGGTTCTTTGAGCCTGCGAACTTGCCCTTGTTGACATGCGCCGACGTGCCGAACTCGACGAATCTGGCATAGAAGGCATCCCCGCCGCCGGCGTAGATGGTAATGCGCAAGTTTCCGGCGTTGGCCTTGCTCGATGCAATCGCCATTGCGCCTTTCGGCGCATCGCCCCAGGTCCAGCCGACGCTGTCGACCAACGCGCCGCTGTCACGCGGAGCAAGGCTTTTCATCAAGGCCACGGCCTCGTTGGCGCTCTGCTCCATCGCCTCTTTGATCCGCTGCTGCGCAGCCTCGGGGATGGTCTTCGTCAGCTTGCGACGGAGGCGGTCCAGACCGATGACGGCCATCACACCCCACGCTCGACGAGCAGCGAGATCCACTGCCGATCGGTTTCGTGCGTTACGTCGCGGATGTTAAACTCGTCGCCCGTTCGGACATCCCTCACCCGCCAGTCGGTGGTGACCTGCCGCGTCTGCGACGAGGCACGGACGGTGATGATCTGCGGATGCCTTCCCTCCAGGCGACCAGCCAGGACGCTCTCGCCGCCGCGAAGATGACGATAGGCGGCACGGCACTGGAACTGCTCGTGCCAGTCGCCCCGGGTGTTGCCATGGCCGTCGTCGACTTCGGAGCGTCGATCGAAGGCGACACGGTAGTGGAGATCGCCCGCATCCATCACACACCCACCCGCCGATAGGGCGCGACGAGCGCGTGAACACCGAACGGCAGTTCCGACCGCGCCTCGCCCACAGCTTCACGATTGGCGTAGAAATGTCCGACCATCAGAAGGAGGGCCGTCTTGATCGCAGCTGGCACATCAGCGGCGGCCGTCCCGGCAACATAGGTAACACTGACAGCGTCGGGCCGCGTGTGGGTAGTCGGCCATGCCTGGTCCGGCGCCAGGTCAACATAGCTTCCGACGGCATCCGTGCGAAGCGTGTAGACCGTATCGGCGACCGTCTGGACAACATTGTCGCCGTCGAAATATTCGATCTTGGCGATAGAGGCGACCGGCCCGACTGGCAGACGCATGACGCCGAGCCTACCGAAATCCTGCCGCCAGGACTGTGTGACCAGCGCCCGCCCGAGAGTACCGGACCATCCGTCAAAATGGTTCACGGCCGCAGCGATCAGCGACGTGATCAGATCGTCATCATCGCTGAAATCGACGCGCAGGCTTGCCTTGGCCTCTACCAGAGAGACGGGCGTCGACGCCGGTGCGGAGGTGCGGACGGGCGCAAGCATCACTTTGCGGCCTTCTCGGCCTTGTTTTTCGGCGTTCCGGCCGCACCAACGGCGTTCAACGCCTTCAGGCGATCAAAGTCGGCCTTGCTGAATTCACGCTCGGTGCCTTCCGGCTGGCCGTCCAGCGGCTTGAGTAGAACTGCCTTGACCATGATGCTTCTCCTTCGGTTCATAGAGAGGGCAGCTAGGCTGCCCTCCTTGATGAGCCGAACTCGTCAGGCCACGCGGCCGAGGTCGCCGTAGACAAGCGCCTGCGGACGGTAAATGGCGAGTGCAAGGCGCTCTTCCGCACGGATCGTCACCTTGTTCTTGACGAAGTTGTCCTGATCCTCGGTGGACACCTCGACGGTTGCGTCCTGGCGATCGAAGATCTGGGCCGCAAGATCGAATGCGCCGACCAGGAACTTGTCCTCCGCCATGGCCTGCGTCGGAATGACCGGAAGCCCCCACAGGGTTGGGTTGAGCGTGCCTTGCGGGTTGCCGATAAGGTAACGACCCTGGTCGTCCTTCAGCATCTCGATGAAGGCCCAGTCGATCGGGTTGAGCACGACACCATTCGGCGGGTACTCGGCAAGTGCGACCTGGAGCATGCCGAGACGAACCGTGTCGATCATCTGCCCCGCCACAAGGCCACCCGGCGCGGCAAATGTCGTCGCTTCCGTCACCAGGCCGGACAGGCTCTGGCCGACGCCGCTGCCATTGAGGAGTTGCGTCTCCTCGACATAAGCGAGGCCGTAACGGAGACGGTTGTCGATCATGGACCGCAAACCAGGAGCATCGGCAAGGATCTGCACCGAGGCGCGCATCCAGTGAGCGATAGTGCGAACCGTCGCAGTCGCCTCTTCGAACTGGATCTCGGACTGCGGCTTTAGAGCGCCTTCGGCGACCGGGGCAGCGTTGTTGGTGAACAGCTTCTCCTTGTCATACTCGATGGAGTTGGAGGAGGTGTTGCCCTGAGCGAGAAGCGCGCGGATCGTCATGCGGCGCCGCGGCAACTCGACAGGTGCGGCGCGATCGGGACGAACCAGCGTGCCGACGGAGCCGGGCGCATCCGTGGTGAGGGACGAGATATCCTTCACCTCGACGATGTGCCGGCCGCGGGGACGGGTCTGGCCAGCAAAGGCCTTGAAGCCTTCGTCCTCGACAAACCGTTCGCCGGCGGTGCGCGCCTCGTCGGCCGGCTGGCCGCGGCGAGCCATCTTCTGCTCCATCTCGTCGAGACGGGCCTTCGCCTCGTTCATGCCGGTAATCGCCTGGTCCGCCAACTCCTTGGCGGTGGATGCCATTGGCACACCCTTTTCGGCTTCGGCGAGTGCCTTCTCAGCAATCTCCTTGACCTTGTCGTGCTTGGTCTCGAAGTCGCGCTTGAACTCGGCGGCGAGCTCTGCCGCGGTTTTTCCGCCGCCACCGCCAGAACGGTCCGGCGCATCGAACACAATACGAGGGCCGAAGGGAAGAGCAGCCATGGAAGCGGCCACAAATGCGATGGAACCGCCGCAGAGGACGGCCAGATTACGTCCCGACATGGGAACCTCCTGATTTCGGTTTGAGATCGGGCGTCAGCCCATCAAGGCGCGCAGGAATGCGACGCCGTCGTCAGCCGCGTCGACAGGGTCCCCCTGCCCCTTCAGGTGGAGACGCGCGGCGCGTTCCGCCTGCGAGTTCGAGAAGCCCAGCCCCTTGAGCCAGGTTTCGAACTCTCGTTCTGTCAGCCGGTCCCCGGCCTTCAGCTTCTCCGTAAGATCATGCGCGGCCTTGGCAGCCTTCACGCTCTGCACAACCGCATTCTCGTTGGCGCCGACGGAAACGATGCTGACCTCGACCAGATCCAGTTTCTGAAGCGTCCAGACGCCGGTTTCCGTGTCGACGCTGTATTCCTTGATCCGATAGCCGATCGACAATCCGTCGATGTCGCCGGCCTTGAGGAGAGCATGGGCTTCCCGGCCGCGTTGGACATCCATGTTCAGCTTGCCCCGCATCAGCAAGCCATGATCGTCCTCCTTGGCGTCCAGCCACTTCCCAATCGGCTCATCCGAGTTGTGCTGCCAGAACAGCTTCGGCATGGTGCCTTTCGCCTTGTGGACGGCGAGGCTTTCCGCATACGCGCCATCGGCGATCACATCGCCATAGGCGTCCGGCTCTCCGCCGAACGTGGAACCGTAGCCCTCAAACTCGCCGCTATCCTTAAGCGACTTGATCTCAAGAACCGGAGCCGTCTTCTTGTCCATTAGGACCTCCGTTGATGGCGGTGGAGAGGGGGACGTCCTGCATCTGGACGGTAACGACATCACCGCCCTCTACTGGCGGAAGATTTTCCAAGGCCCTGCACTCGTTCCGGGTGGCAATCCCCATGCGGATCGCCTTCTCATAGGCCTCATATCGGCTGGCCGTGTCGCCGCGCAGCAGGCCTTCGAAGTTGAATTCGATGGTGATGCCCTGCTCCCGCCGCTCGGCAAGCGCAACGAGCTGCTTCAAAAGCGCCTGTTCGATCCTCTTCAGCCGCTTGCGAAGCGTGAATTTCTGGAAGCCCAGAACGTCCACTTCCTTGCCGGTCCCCCAGTTCGAGGCTTTGTCACCGAAACCGACCATCGCAGGAGGCACGCCGAAGATCCGGCAGATCTGCTCGCCGCTGAACTTGCGGCTTTCAAGCATCTGTGCGTCCTGCGGGTTGATCGTAAGCTGCGTCCAGGTCAGCCCGTTGTCGAGCAGCATCGGTCGGCCTTGGCGGATCGAGCCCATGTACTTCGTTGCGAGATGCTGCTCGAGCTCCTGGCGCTGCAGAGGCGAAAGCTGGACTTCAGGTTTGGTCGATAGAATACCGCTGGGGTTAACCCCGTTCTGAAACATCGCGCCCGCGGCACTTTCCGCCGCCAAGGCATCGTCGAAGACGCTGCGGCAAATGGAAAGGGTCGAAGATCCGGAGATGCCGTCCCCGAGTGCGCCGCGAATATGCAGGATGTCTGAGCCGCGCTTGACTATTCGGCGGCCGTTCTCGGTCCACTCGTATTCGAGATCTCCGCTCTCTGTCCTGCGCACCTTGACGATATCGGGTCGCACGGGGTGCAGCGCACTTAGAGCGCCATCGCTGGAGCGCCGCTCTATCACGGCGTAGGCGTTGCCGTGCAGTTCGATGCTGGCTGCCATAACCTCCCAAAAGTCGACGGCGGTCTGGTCATAGTTCGGGCTGTCGTGCAAAACGAAATAAAGCGGATGATCCTTCGCGACCTTCCGTATCCCATTTTCCGTCCGATAGACCATCAACGGCAGCGAAGCGATCGTGCCCGCGATCAGTTGCACGCAGGCCCAGGTCGCGGAAAGGCCAACGGCCGCGCCAGGCTGACCGAAGCGTCCATCACGGTAGCCAGCGAGAGTCACCTGATTGGTGACGAAGTTGTCCGCGTTCTCGGTGGAAGCGGCCCCGCCTCGCCACGGCTCTATGTCTTTTGTGCCCTCAAGGCGCAGAAGTCGCTTGAACCAGTTCATGCATAACTCGCTATCCACGCCTCAGCATCAAAGGCCGGGGCTGCTTCCGGGTTGAGGAACATCAGCATCGCCGCATTGAACAGCGCCATCAGCGGGTCGATCTTCGACGCGCCGGCCGCCTGCTTGGTGACAATGTAGTTCGAGCCCTTCAGCTCGGTCTTGGCGTTGCCGACCGCCCACGCCATCAGTGGTTGGCCGCAGTGCTGCATCGTCTTGTCCTTGAGCTTGCGCGGCAGCGTCGTCACCGCCGACTGCAGCTTCCAGCCCTGTCCGACGGCCATGGTCAGATCGCCGGCCATGCCGCGCTCCGCCAGCGCATCGAGAAGGCTGGCGACCCCGAACGCATCGAGGCCGATGCCGGCCTTTTCCGGCAGCAGGCCGGCCAAGAACAGCCGCTCGCAGATGTCGGCGATCTCGGTGATGTCTTGGTCAACCTCGTTGCAGACGACCAGGTCGCCGTCACGCTCGAAATCGCGCAGCCGCGGTGCGATCTCCTTGCGGCGCTCAAATACGTCCGGATGCGCCCAGGCCTTTCCCCACGCGAGCCACTTCCGCGTTTCCCGCTGGCGCCCGATAACATCCATCGCCATCAGGTCGTCGAGGCCACCGCCATCGATGCCGACGACACAGACGTCGCACTCGGCCATGATCCGCTCGAGCGTCAGGCCGGCGCAAGTTGCGCCCTCCCAATACGTCGCCCCGGCCCAACGATCGGCATGAAGGCCGAGGCCGACTTCCACGTTAAAGTGCTGCGAGGCGATCAGCGCCAGCTTCTCCGGCCCCTCGCGCTCAGCCGTGGCGACCTCGCCGGCGAGATAGTCTTCGTTGACCGACCGGTTCAGGTTCGGATTGACAAGGCCCCAGTTCTCGCGCCGCTTCCATCCGCCGTCGACGGCATCTTCCGCCGGCAACTCGTAGAGCACGGCCAGCATTGGGAAGTCGAAAAGGCCGTCGCGAACGTCTCGAGCCTTCTGCAGCTCCGCCTTGAATACGCCGGCCGGAGGCGTCTTCGATTGGGTCGTGATCTGCAGCAAGAACCCATCTGGCCGCGCCGCCAACGATCCGCGGATCTCGACGAAGATATCGGCGGCCTTGGCGATGGCGGCAAAGACGTGGGTCTCGTCGATCAAGATGTAGGTTGCCTTCGAGCCGGTGATGACGTCGGCTGCGGCAGCCTTTACGACGATCACGGCGAGCGTATTCTGATGCGTGATCTTCTTCAGGTGATCCTGAGGATGGAACAACTTCGCCAGCTCGTCGTCGAGTCGGATGATGCCGACGGCCTGCTTGAACGAGATATCCGCGATCTGCTTCGTCGGCGCTATCAGCAGCAGTTCCGCTTCCGGCCTCTCGTTGAGGATCGCAGCGGTGACGATGATCGCAGCCGCGATGGAGGACTTGCCATTCTTTTTCGGCACGAGCAGGAAGAACTCGCGCAGGGCACGGCGCTTAGTCTCCGGATCGTAGCTGCCAAAGACGACGCGGACGAAACCGAACACCCACTCGTCGCAAGCCTCGCCGTAGGTCGGATTGCCGATGATGTCCGGTACGCGCAGCCGCTTGAAGATGCGGAGCGCCTTTTCCGCGACGGCATCGTAGAGCGGCAGATCGGGGATGAGCGACCGCTTGCCGCGGATCCGCTCCTTCCAGTCGGGAACGGCCGTCGACCAGGTCGACGCCGGCATCCAGGCCGTTTCCACTACTGCATGCTCCGATGCACGCCGGGCAGCAGGTCGCTGCCCCATTCGCTATCTGCGCCGGCTGTCTTCGCGGCCTCCTTCTGGGCCGCCTTCTTGCCGAGCTTCTCGGCGGCCTTTTCGGTGGTCGCCCGATCACGCTGCGCATCACGCATGTTGCGATCGGCATCCATCATATCGGACCGCTCGATCATCTTCCCGAGCTCCTTCAGCGCCGCGACGTTGCCGGCATTTGCCTGCTCCATCGCGATCTGGAAGCGCCGGGCATCCAGACGGTCGCGCATGGCGTAACGCTCTTTCAGCTCGGCTCTAAAATACCGCTTCACCGTCGCTGGAGAGACGCCGACTCCGTTTGCCAGCCGCTCGATCGACCAGCCGAGCGCCAGCAACAGCTTGATTTTGTTGCGGTCATCCTCGGTCGGCTCATAAGGAGGCCGGCCACGCTTGCCTCTCCATGCCGGGACCGGATGCCCGAATAGGTCAAAAATCGTGTCCATCCGAAAAAAATCTCTGCGTGAGGGGGACGCGGGTCCGGGCCGGAGGGGGCCTCCAGACTATCGACCCGCCCCCCCCGGCGTTGCACTTCGGCAACAGGGGTCGAGGAGTCGGAGGTCGAGGGGTGGAAACCCGGTTTTCGGGTCGTAGGAGGCGAGGTTAGCCTCAATAACTTTTCTAATTTCTCGACCTCACCACCGAGCCTGCGCGCGCTCCTGCTTCTGTTTCGAGCGTTCAATCTGGCTTAACCCGCGACGGACTATGCTCTGGGTCATGGTCAACAACGTCTACAAATTCAGACGCGTGAAGTGGGGCAACCCTCGCGAGAAGCTGAAGGTTCTGAGCGAGGACATCCAGCGACGGGTTTGGCTTGATCGGCTGTCACCTGTCTCTTTCTGGTCGCTGGCCGCTGCCGTATGGACAGTGATCTTCACCAGCGTCATTGCGATACTTGTCTACGTGGTGCCGTAGCTATCGGATCACCACAGAGCTTGCGCCCGCTCCTGCTTCTGCTTCTCGCTGTCGTGGTAGGCCTTGCTGACGACCTGCAGGTTGTCCTCGTCCCAGAACAGCCGCTCATCACCGCGATGCGGGATCTTGTGGTCGATCACCGGACTGTTGTCGGCCGGATGCTTGCCGACGCACATCACGCCAGTCTGCTGGCAGGTGTAGTTGTCGCGCAGCAGGATCTTCTGCCGCAGCTTCTGCCATCGTGACGTCTTGTACCAGCTGCGCCAGGCGACCGTCTGGTCACGCTCACGCAACCGCGCCTGCTCGTCGCCCGCTGCCCTGCCGATCCTCGGAGCGAGAGTGGAGAGGCGCGGCCTCAATGTCGACAACCGCGCCATCTCACCCGCCCACAAAAGCGAAACCCGCCGAGCGTTTCCGCCAGCGGGTTTTTGAACCTGATTTAACGTGCTGACTATCTGTCAACTTCCAAACGCACGCAACATCATTTTGAAGCATAGTGATTTCTTCGCCATATCAAACAGATAGGCCATTTCCTTCAGCTCTTTTTACCCTCATCCATGGGTGCCGATCCGGCACAAATTCGAAGAGCTCATGTGCCGACAGGCGCCCGCAAAGCGAATCTTGCAGCACTTCGAGGGCCGATTGCCACAGCTGCCAGTCCAGCCTGGCAAGGATATCGCCACGCAGCGGACGGTTCAGCCTCCACTTCCGATACGCCCCCTTGATCGGACGATGACGGCGCTGGTCGTAACCGTTGTCGGTGTAGGTGTAGACGCGACCCAGGCTGTCCTTTGCCTTCCGGTCGACGAACCACATGGCGCGCCCGTTCACGTCGATCAGCGGCCGTGCGCTCGGCTCATCCGCATCCCACGACGGCCCGCGGCCCAGCATGGCGGCGCTGATGACGAGATTGACCACATGCTTGCCGTTGAGCCTGTCGCTGCGGTTGCGCTGTTCATCGGCGACGCGATCAACCTCGGTGCAGATCAGACCGTGGGGGTCCTCCCATTCAGGGAAAGGATGCCAGCCAGCAGCGATCTCGAAGCCGTCGCGCTTCGCCAGCTCGCGCACCGCATCACCGACAATCAGAGCATCTGCAGCCGGCTCGCCCTCGTACACGTAGCCGGGGATCGCGCCGTAGTAGTTGGGGTTGCGGTCGATCATCGTTCCGAGCGCTGCGATCTCGACAATCGCATTCCAGCTCGAACCGGCCACCAGCGATCCGCCGTTCCCGGCGCCCACCTTCGGCAACTCGTGGACGAAAGCCCAGGTCAGAAGCTGTTCGATCGTGGTTTTTTTCATCATCTTTCCCATCTGACCAGTTTTGACTAGTTTCTGACCAGTCGAATGAAGAGTTTTGTTTATAAAGTTCATGCACTTAGACCAGTCTGATGAGTTATCTTCCTAATCGCATATAACCACCCTCCGCACCTCCCACCGCTCACATAATGAGACGTGCGAAAACTCGTCAGAACTCGTCAGCCACCTTGATTTCATTGTCTTTTCTCTCCCTTTGAAGTGGTCAGGCACCCGTCAGCAACTCGTCAAAACTGGTCAGATACAAACCGGCAAGGAGGGGTTCCGGGGAGATCACCGGTCAGGAAAATTCGTCAGGAAACGGCACATCTGGGTCGAAGCGGCCCTCGGGCGGATCGACTGGCGAGGCCCGCGCCGGTACGTTCGCTAGCCGGATGCCGATGTAGACGACGCCGGTGTCGGTGCGCTCCTTCGGGAACTTCTTGCCCATGATGCGCCCGAAGCTGGTGACGTTCATCGGCTTGCCGCCCTGGTCGATCGTGTCGTCGCAGTAGGCCTGATAGAGCACCTTGCCCTGCAGTGGCGACGCAATGGCATCGCGGATGACGCACCGGCCGACGAACCCCGCCGTGCGGTCCATGTCGTCGCGGTAGTCCTGCGTGGCGCGCTCCACCGCTTCCGGGATCACGAGCCCCTCGCGCAGGAAGACATGAACGCCCTCGATCAGCCAGTTGAGGATGCCGGGATATTCCGGCTCGAAGGACGATACGATCTCCTCGAACTCTCGCCGGTCCTCCTTGGCGATCTTGTTCGGCCAATGGATCACCGCCATGCGCCGCCAGATGCCGTCGTCCGTACCGGTGATACGCGGGTAGCCATTGCCGCTCATGATGGCGACGAAGATCGGCAGGAAGTCCGTGTAGCCGGTGAAAAGATCGCGCGCGGTGATCGTCTCCCCGCCTGTGAGCTCCTTCACCAGGTTCTCGCGAAGATCCTCGCCCTCCGGAAGCTCCTTGACGCGCAGCAGGCGCCGTCCGTGCAGACGGGCAAGGTCAGGGCTGGCGCTACCGGAGGATCCGCCTTCGCCGATCAGGCTCGTCGCCGGAAGTGTCACCGATGCCTCGCCAAGCAGCCTGCAGAGCGTCTCCATGTAGACGGATTTGCCGTTGGCGCCGTCGCCGTAGTGGAAGAACAAATACTGCACAGTGATGCCCAGCAGCCCGAGCCCTGAACTCACCTGCACCAGCCGGCGGACCGCAGGATCGGGTAGCTTGCTTTCGATGAAGGCCATCCACTTCGGGCACTTCGCGTCGGGCTTGTAGCGCACCGGCACGATATGGGTGATCATGTCCTGCCTGCGATGGCCAGGGATCACTTCCAGCGTCGAGTCGATGCAGGCCTCGATGAATTCCGGCGCATCCGGCGTTTCCATCGTGCTCTTGTGGCGTGGATTGCGGCGTCGTTCGGTCTTGCGATGAAAGCGCAGCGTGGCGTTCTCGACGGCCACCATCATCCGGTCGGCGTTGAAGTCGTTCGGATTGCGCATGATATGCGGTGCGGCGCATTCTAACGCCGCATTCATCTTGGCAACGTTCTTCGAGGTAACGGCATGATCGAGGCGACGCTTGACGCGCTTCCCATGCGCCTCGGTTGCCTTCGCCGCGCCGGCAGCAAGTCGACGCTCGACCGGTCCGCGTTCCTCTTCCGGCTTCTTCAGCGCTTCCTGACCCTGGTCAATCAGCATCTGCTCGAAAGCGTTCGGCTTGATGAATTCGATCTCCTGCGCAATGCGGTCGCCTAGCCGCTGCGCCAGTGCCTTGGACTTCGGCCCGCCGTTCGAGGCATCCCAATGGGTTCCCGTCCAAACAGCGAAGGCCGGCGTCTTGGCCTTTTCCTGGGCGATCACCAGCAGATCGGAGCCGAAATGCACGATCATTCGCTTGCCGTTGTCGGTGTCGGAGTGATCAAGCTCGGCGCAAAATTCCAGCGCCGCTTTATCAGCTTCGAGATCGGCCAGGATGTGTGCGGGATCCTCGTCCGCAGGACCGGCAGGGGTTACGGGGTTTTCGCCGCGCCGCTGCTCTTCGGCCTCGCGCATCTTTTCGCGGACAGCCTCGGGTAGTTCAGGTTTTTTCTTTCGCTCTGCCACGTCACCCTGCCATCAGTTTGGAAAAATCGGAGCCTGTGGGAGGCCACCAAGTCTCTATTTCGCGCCCCCCACGGGAATGCAGCCTCTCTGCGCGCGCCATGGCGGCAGCGGTAAACACGGGCTCGCTATCGCCGTCGGCGAGCAGCACGAGCTGCGCAACGCGATCAGGAAAAACCAGCACCTCGCCGGGCTGGAGATCCTGCTTCGGCTCCGGTCCCTGTACGCGGACCGCGCGCGAGCGGCCGCGCTTGTCAGTCATCGTAAGCGTCGGATGATTGAAGGCGCTGGCGGGATCCGCAGGGCCAGCGAGGTTGCCGAGATCACCGGCGGCGAAATAGAAGGTATCGCGGGGAAAGCCCTCGGCGCCGGCAATGGCGAGGCCGTTCTCGATACCTTCGCCGCCGACCCAGCGTGTCGAGGACATCAAGCCGAAGAGCGGGATCATCGATCCCCTCTTCACACCCTGCATCTTTTTCGTCGGCAACACGTCATCGCCATCGGCAAGCAACGGGCGGAATTTAGGTCCACGAGCCAGATCTATCCACGTCTCGTGGCAACCGGTGACCTTCCCGTCCATGTCGACGAACGGCGCGATCATGGCCGGGCCGACATGGAGGCAGGGATGGTGCCCACGATCGTCCTTGCGGCTGCTCCAATAGGAGTGTGTCGGATCAAAGCGGATATTGGCCCATACGGCGTCTGGCATCTCGAAACCCGTGCGCAGCTGCAGGTAATCGGCTGCCGCGCAGCGCTCGCCTGGCGCCACCTTGCGCGCGTTGAAATAGATGCCGCGTCCCTTGGCGATCGCCTTGTCACGAAAGTCGTTGCTGGCGCGCGCTGCTACCTCGGCATTATGCCGACGACGATCTTCGATCACCGCCAGCCGCGCAGCCCGCTGCTCATCGGTCTCGCGCTCACCTTCCGCAGGGATCTCGCGCTGCAGCGCTTCGCTGCACGCGGTCAGAAAGCCGGTTCGCGTAGAGACGTCGTGGCCGCGCGCGTGGGCGATGAGCCCGATGCCGTCGCGCCCGCCGCGGCCGCATTGCCGGCAGTTCCATGCCTGTTTGGCGGTGGAGATCGAAAACCGATCCCGGCCCCCGCAGACGGGGCATGGACCAGAGAATTCGGATCGCGTTAGGGTATAGCCCAGGATTGCCGCGGCATCGGTGACCGATACGGATCTGGCCTCGTCGATGAAGACGTCCAGAGCGGCAGTCATTGCGCCGCCTCCCCGTAGCCGCAGCCGTCGCCGCATTCCGCGTCGAACTCGTCGAATTCTGCAGTGTCGAACATGTCGGGATGGCGCTCTACACGGTCCATCAGATCGGCGACGCGAACCCTTCGATCGAAGAAGCCATCGCGCTCCACTTCCTTCTGGTTCCACCAGAGACCACAAGAAGGATTGCGCCGGATGCGGGCAAGGCGAATAGCCTTGGGCACGGCGAAGCAGAGATCACAGTTACCCTCCCATGGCTCCAGGGCCAGGTCGAAGTCCATCTTCCGCCAGAAGTTCATGACGTCCGCCTTGCGGATCTTCGCGTTGGCGAGTGGATAACCGACACGGCGCCCGGTCTCCTCGGCTTTGGCAAAGCCGCGCAGGATGCGTTCCCCCTCATCGTCGCGCAGGCCGATCAGTTCCGCATACTCACCTTTCTTCCAGCCTAGACTTTTGGCATAGGCGAACATCGGCTCCAACTTGAGCATGCTGGTGCACCAGCGCTCTCGCCAGTTCGGCAATCGCTTCTTCTTTGCTATGATGGCGTCAAATGGCTCGCCGTTTCGGCTTGCGCTGTTGAAACCAACCTCTTCGAAGCACGGCTTGGTGTCTCGCCATTCCAGCCAAACAATTCGAACGCCGAACCTGCTGCCGCACTCGAATACGAAGCGGAGTGTCTCCTCGCGTTCCTTCCCGGTATTCGCGAAGGCCACAATCACATCGTCGGGCAATCGCCCCCCATGCGCTCTTACGATCTCGTGGAGCATGAAGGCAGAGGTGCGGCCGCCTGAGAAGGAGATCATGGCCGGACCACGAACCAGGAAGTGGTCGTTCATCCCCTCATCTCCCGCCGAGGCATATCGCTGAACGTTTGGTAGAGCGGCGCCTCCTGAGCGCCCATGATCCTGAGCCTGCCCTGCAGCTGCATCGCCTTGACCGCCAGAGCCAGCACGTCCGTGTTCGGCCCCGGTAGCCAGTCGCTGACAGGTTTGGCGATGAATGGCGTGCCCGGCAGGGTGTCGCGCAGCGAATAGGCGCAGGTGATGTTGCGATGGTGCTCCATCTCGGCCGGCGCCAGCCCGAAGGCGCGTGCCGTCTCGACGCATTCGATCATGGACGGAGCGATGACATAGAGCGTGCGCGGAGCCCCTCTTCTCATCGATCGCCCCGCGCCTTGCGGACGGCCTCGATGCCATCCTCGGTGACCCGGTAGACGGCCGCATGATGTGGGCCGCCGCGCTTGATGCAGACGATAAAGCCGGCATGCGTCAGGTCCCGCATCGCGCGCGGCGCATTCGTCGATCCGATTCCGGCCCGTTCAGCGATCTCGACCAGCGAAAGGGAGATGCCATCTGCGCCACCCTCAGCCAGCATCATCGACAGGATCTTCATCTTGTTCGAGCGGACGTCGACGGATCTGTCTGGATCGACCCAGTTGCTCGCGGCCTCCGGTGTACGATAGCCGTGCCGCTGACACATCAGGCGCTTAGCCTCTAGTGTCGGGATCGAGATCGATGCCGCCACCACAGGGACGGCAAGGCCCACCTCTGCGGCCAGAAGCAGCGCTTCCGTCTGCATGTGTGGTGCAAGTGCCGCGAACCGCTGCGGCGTCATCTTGTCGAAGAATTGGCCGAACACCGGCTACCTCCATTCCTGGGCAAATTGTGGGACGGGCGCCGTGACGGCGACAGGCGATGTCGGCGGCGGAGAGGCAGGCGCATCCCGCTCGCCAGCAACGTTGCGGGCACGCCAGCGCGAAACCTTCTCCATCTCATCGTCGGATAGAAACACGAGTCCGCCACGCCTCCGGCGCCCACGCCAAGCAATCTCGGCGCCGGAGGTCTCGCGGCTGGTCGTCCAGATGCCGGGATGCACCTTCGCGCCGTTGGGAAGTGCTAGGATCTCGACCGGGTCGTCGATAACACGGGCAAAGCTTGGTGCATTGCTACGTGCGCACGCAAAGATGACTGAAAGCGCAAAGTCCACATCGTCAGTTACGACAGTGAAGAGGGCGCGCGGACGCTCGATCGTCATTTCTTAGCCCTCCCTGCCTTGAAGCTCGTCATGCGCTCTTCTGTGGACCAGCGACCGCCGCAGCGCATGCATTCGCGGCGACGCCGGACTGCGCCGGGGCGCTCGCGACTGTCGAGAACGCGACTCGAGTTGGTGCCGCATTGTGGGCAGAGGATGCCGGCGAGACGCCAGATGGTGCCGTTCGCACGCTCGCTCATGCCGCCGCTCCCTGCTTCCAGGGCGGCGTGACGCCGGCGATGTCGAAGATCTGATTCGCCTCGTCCATCAAGCGGCGCGAGACATCGGCAGGGTAGTCGCCTGACGTCACTCCGCCTTTCGCAAGACGATAGCGACGCTCGGCAGCGTCAAGGGCGCAGTCGACCGGGACTTTGGCGACGCCGTGGCAAAAAAAGCAGGTAGCGCCGAGCCGGACACGTTCGCCCCGGCAGATCGGGCAGACGATGCGCGTGATCCGAACAATCGTCATGCGGCGCCGCCGATCCGGCGCAACACGCATTGCAGCGCCTGCATCGCCTGGTCGATCTCGCGCGTGATGATGCGCTTTTCCAGCGCGTCGATGTTTTCGTCTTCCAGTGCCTCAGTGATGGCCTTGACGACGTCGGCCGCCTCGTTGGCTATCTTGAGCCCGTCGCGCAGAGTGATCGGCGCCATGGAAACGGCGGCGTTGTCATCTGCGGGCACGAGCTTGTAGCCAAGCATGGCGGCCATGGCCGAAACGATGATCGGGGAGTTTGCTTCGAGATCGCATTCGACGGCGATATCGATCGGCATGAACTTGTCCGCCGTGTCCTCGCCGACGGTGGCGTATTTGGACAGCGCACCGGCCTTGACGCGCGTGACGTGCTGGAGCGCGTCGCCGCCGCCTGCCTGGTCGATGCCGCGGCGTGTTGCAGCCTTCAACGTCAGGCCCTGTTTGTCGGAAATAGTGCGCAAGTCATCCTCCCTGAAAATCAAGGAAATCGTTTCGATAAATCTTTCCGTGAAAGCCGCGCGTGCGCAGCTTAGGGTTGGTCCATCAGATCAAGGGGGACCGCATGGCAAACGCCGCATCATTCCGCAGCCTCCGGCGCCGCATACCAGTCGCCGACCGACACTTCGCCATTCGTGGCTGTTTGGATCCTGAGGACCATCTCCCGCGAAGGGAAACGATCGCCGCGCACATAGCGATTGATCGTCGCCTGAGAAGCGCCAACCAATTTTCCAAAAGCCTCATGGGTGAGGCCGCGTTCCGAAATGTATTTTCCGAGCGTCATGCGAAAGACCATACCACTTTGGCATTATTTCGCAAGCCCACTAATACCATTTCGGTTTTTGAAGTTTATGCCAATATGGAATAGGCTTAGACCATGAGCACGATCAAAGACTTACGAGAGAAGCAAGGCCTCAGCCAGCAGCAATTGGCAGATCGCGTCGGCACCTCGCAGCCGCAGATCAAGCGCCTTGAGACCGGCGAACGAAAGTTGACAAAGGAGTGGGCCGAGCGCTTGGCGCCACACCTTCAGACAACAGCGCTCGCACTCATGTTCGAACTTCCATCCGGCGGGACGGACACTTCGCCGGGTGTCGGCAGCCAAAACTCGGACCTTCCCAACGCAGAAATTCGCGGTAAGGTGGAGGGCAAGGGTAGGAAGATCCCTGTATATGGGCAGGCGGTAGGCGGCATTGACGGCGAATTCCTTATGAATGGCAGTGTTTTGTATGAAGTGATGGCGCCGCCAGTAATCTCCCACATTCGAGGCGCCTATGCGGTGCAGGTGTCAGGCGACTCGATGTATCCCCGATACGAAGATGGCGAGATCTGCTTCGTGGACCCGATGCGCCGAGTGAGGAAGGGCGACTACGTGATCGCCCAGGTACACCTGGAGGAGCATGGACCACTGCTCGCTTATGTGAAGAAGTTCCTGCGCCACAACGCGGAAGAACTGGTGCTTGAGCAGTTCAATCCCCATAAGGAGCTCAAATTCCCTGCGGGAGCCGTTCACTCGGTGCACTTTATCGCACTGGCCGGCGTCGCCTGATTCGCGGGCGGCGTAATGCCCGATACCAATATACCAAAGCGGTATTGACCATATAATACCATAGCGGTATTATCCCCGGCGTTGATGCGTTTTCACGCAACGTTGAGGGCCACATGATCCGCTATATCACCCATCCCAACACCACAGCTGCGATCGCTGCAAAACCACGCTGCGTCCGCTCTCTGGAAGAGCGCATGGCCGACGACATGCGCGAGCTCGCCTTCGCCGGCGATAACGTCAGCGTCGAAACTTTGATCTCACGTGGCTGGACCCGCAATACGGTCCTGCGCCTGCACGACAAGGCCGCCGCGATCGCCCGCCGCAAGTCGATCCGGCAGGTGGTCTGACATGATCGATCGCCATCCGAAACCCGGCTTCGTCCTTCCCGGCGACGATTGGTTAAGTCGGCCCGCGCGCGCCGGAAACGAACTCGAGACCTTGATCGTCGGCATCTTCATCGGCTTCGTTTTGACGGCCGGCAGCATCGCACTCGGCGCATGGGTGTTTACATGATGGCAGCCGCACGCCTCGTCGATGAGCGTGTCACGACCGTCTGGAACGATGGGCGAGACATCGATCTTGCGAACCCGGATCACGAGATCGTCTGCTTTGCCGAGATCGGCAATACCCTCTCCAAGATCGCCCGCTTCAACGGCCGCAATCGCGGCATCGCGCTGTCAGTCGCCCAGCACTGTGTCATGGGCGCGCAAGCGCTTCTCAACGAAGGCGCAAACCGTCTCGATGCCGCGCTGTTTCTACTGCACGACGCGCATGAGTGGGTGCTCGGCGACCTGATCCGCCCGAGCGCCGAACTCTTCGCCGCTGCCTGCGCCGAATACTACGGCGAAACACGTCTGCTCGATGCGATTGCCACCTGCAAGTCCGCCTGGGACGAGGCGATCTATTTTGCCGCCGGCCTGCCGGGACCAGAAGCATGGACGAAGCGCCAGGCTAAGCTCGTCAAGGATATGGACGCGCGCATGCAGCGCGCCGAGGCGGTTGCGCTCTTCGGCGCCGCCGCAGCCGGCAAGTTCCCTACCTCCGCAACGCCCAAGCTGACGGGCGCCATTAAGCCCTGGGCTGCGGGCAAGGCGGAAGAGCAATTCATGGCGATGGCCGATCGCCTCATCGGCGAGGAGCGGATCCTCGACCGCGCATCCCTTGCAGCCCTTCGGAGATCCCTATGAAAACGATAGCCTGCACGCCGCTCGCGGCGATTGGCGCGACGCGCCAGCTTATGATCACCAGCATGGACGGCTCGACCACGGTCGGTACCGCCAAGGATGGCGGCGAGCTTGCCGCTGATTTCAGCGCCGGCGCTTTCGTCCTGGCGGACAACGATGGCCAGCTGATCGTCGGCCCGATCCAGATAGAAGCGGCGCATGCCCTGGCAATGAAGGTCGCCGACGGCAATCCGCGCGCTATCACCGAACCGCAGGCAAACCTCATCCTCGCAACCGCGGTAATCGCGCTGTCGCATATGTGGCCGCGCGGCTCCGAGAACGGGAGGGCCACCTGATGTCCGGATCCGTCAACCGCGCCACCTTGATCGGCCACCTCGGCGCCGATCCGGAAATCCGCCGCTCCCAGGACGGTCGCCCGATCGCCAGCATGCGTCTCGCCACATCCGAAAGCTGGCGCGACAGGAACAGCGGTGAGCGGCGCGAGAAGACCGAATGGCACAGCATCGTCATCTTCAACGAGGCGCTGTGCAAGATCGCCGAGCAGTACCTGAAGAAGGGGGCCAAGGTCTTCATCGAAGGCCAGATCGTCACGCGCAAGTGGCAGGACCAACAGGGCCAGGACCGCTACTCGACCGAGATCGTCCTCCAGGGTTTTCATGGTCAGCTCGTCATGCTCGACCGGGCCAACGGCTCCGGCTACCAGGCGGGCGGCAACGGTGCAGGCGACTACGGCTACGACACCGATCGCGCCGGCGGCACTTCCTCCAGACCCTCCACCCCGTCTTCGTCGCCGAACTACTCGCGCGACATGGACGATGACATCCCATTCTAGGAAAGGGCAGTCGCATGGATGCACAAACATTCGATCCCCTGGCCTTTCGCAGCCAGGTTCCACCCGAGGCCGTGACAGCCGCCGCCAAATCGATCTCGAAGCAGGCCGGGAGCGGCAAGCATCCCAAGGCTGAGGAGCCAACGCAGCCCGAGGCCTTCGGCGACAAAGAGACCGGTTCCGCAGCGGCGCACGGCGTCGCGCGCGACCAGCTCCGCGCGTTCGTCGAGCGCATCGAGCGACTCGAAGAAGAGAAGCAGACGATCGCTGGCGACATCAAGGATGTCTATGGCGAGGCCAAGGGCGTCGGCTTCGACACCAAGATCCTCCGCAAGGTCATCGCCATCCGCAAGCAGGACAAGGACGAGCGGATAGAACAGGAGGCCGTCCTTGACACCTACCTGCATGCGCTCGGCATGATCGAGCTGCCGGCGGAGGCTTGAACGATGCCGGTTGTAACTATCACCACCGAAGTTTCATTTGATGTCGCCGTCATCCAGGATGACGTCATCAAATCCGAATTCAATCGGCGCGCCGACGTGAAAAAGTGGGCACACGATTACTGGCAAAGCCAGCAGCCGCCCGAGAAGACCATCGAGGACTTCGACGACGAGGAGCTGCTCGACGAGCTCGAAAATCGCGACATCGACCTTCCGCAGATGGAGACGATCCATCGCGTCTATCGCTTGCTGGCGAGCCGGGACATCGAAGCCGCCATGGACGAACTGCATCGCGAATTCGGACTTGCTCCCCCCTCCCATGAATGCGCGATCGCCGATCTCCTTTCCGGCACCAGCAGGAGCCCAGCCCATGTTTAAGACTGAAAAGCACGCTTTCGTGGCGGCCCTCGCCAGCATCATCGGCGTCGTCAATCGCAACGCCAAGATCCCGATCCAGCAGAATGCCCTCTTCGAGCGCGACAGCGAGGCGGTCACTGTCCGCGGCACGAGCATGGATATCGAGATGGCCGCTCGCTTCACCGCCACCGTTGCCGCCGATTTCGAGGACTTCACCGTGCCGGCCCATCTCGTCGCCGACGCGGTTAAGAGCATGCCGGATGGCCAGGAGATCCGCGTCGAGCGCATCGACCAAGCCGGAAAGATGATCGGCATCTACGTCAAGTCAGGCCGGTCGCGGATCAAGCTGCCGGTCCTGCCCGCGTCTGATTTTCCCAAGCTCGACGCGGCCACCCTTCCCAATCAACTGAGCCTGGCATCGTCCGTTCTCGCTAGAGCGTTGAAGGCAACCGTTCACGCGGTCTCGACTGACCAGACGCGCTACTATCTAGCCGGCGTCTATCTCCGCCCGAAGAAGGAGGGGCTACACCTGGTGGCGACCGATGGGCTGCGCCTGTCAGTCCGCCTGATCAAGGCGATCGACATCGACCAGGAGGATGCGATCGCCAAGCTGCCGCCGATCATCATTCCGACCAAGGCCGTCGAGGCCATACTGAAGATCATCGCCGACGGCGAAGACGTGACCGTCGACTATTCTGACATGAAGCTGCGGATCTCCTGCGCCTCGCGCGTCATGACCGCCAAGCTCGTCGAAGCTACCTTTCCAGACTACGAGCGGATCCAGCCGGAAGCATCCGCCATCCGCACCAGCTTCAGCGCCTCGACGCTTTCCGGTGCCATTGCCCGCGTCCTGGTGGCCACTCCAGATGCCGGCCTCGGCGTCGCCTTCCGCTTCGCGGCTGGCGCGCTCGCGATCAACGCGCGCGACTATGCCGTCGGCGAAGGCGACGACGAGATCGACTGCGAAGCGGATGGCGAGATCGAAACCGGCTACAATGGCAAACACATGCGTGAGGCGCTCGAACATACCGAAGGCGATGCCGTCGAGCTGCTCACCAGCACCGGCGCCAGCCCCTCGCTCCTCCGCGCCGCCGGCGACGATCTGAACTACACGATCCTCATGCCGATGAAGCCAAAGGGAGCGCGCTCGTCGTGACCGTGTTTGTCGTCGAAGTCTACGGATTTGATCCGGAGCAGTTTCAGGCCGAAACCAAGGCGAAGGCTACCTGGCAGGCCTATCGCACTTTCAGAGAAAGTGGTCGCAACTGGGATTTCCATCGCTTCCTGATCAACTTGCGGATCTGGAAAGCATGAGCACGCGTCGCGACCGCATCCGCGCAAAGATTATGGCGCGCGTCGATATCGACGAGGAAACCGGCTGCTGGCTGTGGACCGGCCCGAGCTCGGGCGAGAACGGCCGCGGTGCAGGCTATCCGCGCATGAGCCTTGATGGCCAGACGGTCGCCGTCCACATCGCCATGTGGACCAACGAGCACGGCTACATCCCCGGTAAGAAAGAACTGGATCACGTTTGCCGCAACCGACGCTGCATTCGGCCGGACAACGACAAGCATCTGCAGATGGTAACGCGCAAGCGCAACGCGATCCGCCGCGAAGAGGCAAAGCGCGCCATGGCGCGCGAGGACGTAACCGGATGAAGATGGCTCGAAACGTGGTCCTGCCGGCATCACTGCCGCCGCTCGGCATCAATCGCGAGCAGGCCGCCGAATTGATCGGCGTCTCCCCCTCGACCTTCGACAAGCTGGTTGCTGCGCGAAAAATGCCGCGGCCGCGCATCGCGTCGGCAGGGCGGCTGATCTACGACGTCTCAGAACTTGCGGCCGCCTTCAGGCAGCTGCCACATCAGCCAGACCCGAACGATCCCATTGACGGCGATTCCGCAAACGGCAATCCTTGGGACGATGAGTGAAGCGACAAAGCCAGAAACGAAGCTGCCGAAGGGCGTCTCCACTGACCGGGACCGCCACGGCAACGTGCGCTACTATTTTCGGCGCACCGGCGCTGCGAAGGTTCGGCTGAAGGAAACACCTGGAACCAAACTGTTCGAGCAGGAGGTTGCCGCCGCCCGCCTCGGCATTCCCTGGACGAAACCGGACGCGAAGACGCCAAGCAATCCCGTCCAACCGCCAGCAATCAAAGATTCCTTGCGATGGCTGCTCGGCGAATACAAGCGCCGCGCCCGCGGGACGGTATCTGTCGATCTGATGGAACGCCGGGTCAGGATGTTGGAGGAAATCTGCGAGAGCAGGAAGGGCGGAAAGGAGAGCGCCAGGAAGCGTGGCGAACTGCCCTACCGGCTCATGGAAAAGCGGCATGTCACGGAAATCCGCGACGAGTTGCGCGCCACCACCGGCGCCCGCAACAACGTCATCAAGGCGCTGTCGGCGATGTTCGCCTGGGCGATTGAGAACGACCTCGCCACCAACAATCCGTGCTCTGGCATCAAGCGGCAGAAATCTGGCGACGGCTTCCACACATGGACGATCGAAGAGGTGCGGCAGTTCGAGCAGAAGTATCCGCTCGGCAGCAAGGCGCGGCTGGCACTTCACATCGCCCTGTTCACCGGCCTGCGCCGCAGTGACCTGATCCTCGTCGGTCGCCAGCACCTGCAGAACGGCTGGATCAGCCTTCGCCCTGGCAAGACGGCCCGGTCGTCGAATGTCGTGGTGGAGATCCCGCTGCTGCCGTGGCTGTCTGACACTATCGCCGCATCGCCGACCGGCGACCTCACATGGTTGGTGAATGACTACGGCCGCCCCTTCACCGATGACGGTTTTGGCAACCGCTTCCGCAAGTGGTGCGACGATGCCGGCCTGCCTCACTGCACCGTGCACGGACTGCGCAAGGCAGGCGCAACAATCGCCGCTGAGAACGGCGCTACCGACGATCAACTGATGGCGATCTTTGGTTGGACGACGAAGCAGCAAACGACGCTTTACACCGCAAAAGCCAACCGGCGCCGCCTCGCCGAGGCCGGCATGAAGCACATGACGCTGGAACGAAACGCGGACAAAATTGTCCCACCCCCTTCAGAGTCGGAGAAAAGTGGGGCAAAAACAGCCAAAAAACGCTGATAAATCAACACTGCCTAAAAGGCATTGGTGGGCCCGGAGGGACTCGAACCCCCAACCAAGCGGTTATGAGCCGCCGGCTCTAACCATTGAGCTACAGGCCCGGCCGCGAAGCGGCGCGCGGGGTCAATGGCAGGCCCCGGGAGCACCCCGTCTAGACGAAATATCACCGGTCGACAAGCACCGCCGCAATCCTTACACAATCTCGCGTGAAGAACGTCTCAAGGGACACAACCAAACGGAGACAACTCGCATGCCTCGATCGATCCTTTCGCGCATAGCGCTCAATGGCGCCGTCGCCGCCGCCATTACAGCACTTGCATCCGCGCCCGCCCTTGCGCAGGAAGCAAGGCCGCGCGAGCCGGTGATCACCGTTACCGGCGAGGGGCATTCCGATGTCGCTCCCGACATGGCTATCGTCGAACTTGGCGTCGTCAAGGACGGCAAGACGGCGCGTGAGGCGCTCGACGCCAACAACAAGGCCATGGCCGAGGTGATGAAGGCGCTGAAGGACGCGGGCATCGCCGAGCGGGACTTGCAGACGTCCGGCTTCACGATCAATCCGCAATATCACTTTCCGCAAAATGAGAACGGAGAGAACAAACCGCCCGTACTGGTCGGTTTCCAGGTCGCCAACATGCTGTCGCTGCGCATCCGCGATCTCTCCAAGCTTGGCGCCATTCTCGACCAGACGGTGACGCTCGGCGTCAATCAGACCGGCGGCATTCGCTTCACCAACGACAAGCCCGAGAGCGCTATCAGCGAGGCGCGCAAGCGGGCCGTCGAGGACGCGATCGCCAAGGCCAAGGAACTGACCCAGGCTGCGGGGATCGGCCTCGGCCGGGTTCTCGAAATGTCGGAGACGTCCTACCGTCCGCAGCCCATGCCGATGATGCGAAGCGCCATGGCAAAGGACTTTGCCGCCGAGGCCGTCCCGGTCGCGGCCGGCGAAACAAGCTACTCGGTCAACGTAACCGTGACATTCGCCCTGCAGAACTAACCCTGTCCTGCCGGCGCCCGATGCCGGAAGGCAGTCAACTGTCCGCCGGCGCTGGTCAGCGTTGACAGTCCGACGCGGTTTTTGCGTGGTTGCGCGCCGGGGCGGCAGCGAGGCATAAAGATGGGGCGGCGCAGAAGTCTGCGCCGCCCCATTACTTGAGATAAATGACCGCCTGCAGGCTGCGCCGGTCCCCCGACGTCAGCCCCAAAGCGTCGGGCAGCGCGGGACGTTGGCAAAGGCGATACGGGTGTAGCGATGGTGCCGCCACCCCTCGACAACGACGCGACGATGGCTGACGTCGGCGATGCGCGCCTGTCGGATGCCGCGATCGCGGGCCTTCTCCACTGCGAGCCGGGGCGTGCAACGGCCACGGTCGCGACGGTCGTCCCAACGGTGGTGGTGGTCCGGCCCGCGGCCATAGTAGCCGTCGCGATAGCCGACGGTTTCGATGCGAATGTCCGCGCCGCCGGCCGAAGCGGCGGGAGCGGCCGCCGTCAGGCCGGCGATCGCCAGGAGGGCAGCGGCAAGGGTTTTTCCGAGAATACGCGACATGAAGGTCTCCGTTCGTTGTGCGCCCGCTGTTATGGAGCGTCGCTTTGAGCAATCGATGGAGAACAACTATCGCCGCCACGCTGAACGCTGCCGGAACCGCGCGTTCAGCATGTGTTCAGCGCCAATGATACACGGGGGTTATGTGTGCAGAATCATAGCGATACGCGGGGTGCGCGCCGTAACCAGCCGGCGCACATGTGCCGGCGGTCGATCGCAGACTGCCCGATCCAGCTAGCCGGCAAGTTGTCTTTGGAGGTCGCCGGCGTCGGCAAGCAACGACAGGCGCGTCATCAGCCCGTCGTCGAAGTCGATCAGCAGCACTTTCTCGGTCGCATAGGACTTTCCGGACGACACCTGGCCGCGTGCGGTGAGGCGAACCGCCACGGGTGAACCACCGCTGGCAGTCATGATTGTGGCGTCACCATAGGTCTCATCGAAAGCGGCGAAGTGGCGAGCGAGTCGGTCACGCAGCGCCGCGCGTCCGATCTCGCTTCCCTCGCCGATCCCGGCAATTGCGATATCGTCGTCCGCAAGCTGCGCAACCGCGGCGTAGTCGCGCACATTCAGCGCCGCGACCACGTCGTGGGCAATGGTGACTGTGTCTGCCATGGCGACCGTCCTCCGTTGTTCATGGCCGATCTCTTACCAATGCGTCGGTTGCCGCCGGAGTTCCGAGGGTCATTCACGGTCCGAGATGCAGCACCACCTCGCGCAGATGCGGTGTATCACGGTGCTCGAACAGAAAAATGCCCTGCCAGGTGCCAAGCACGATCTCGCCTTGTGCCACGGGGATGCCGATTGAAACCTGGTTCAGCGCCGCCTTGATGTGGGCGGGCATGTCATCCGGACCTTCGAGCGTGTGAACGATCCAGCGCATCGACGGATCGTCGGACGGGGGCACGAGACGCCGAAAGAACTGGTCGAGATCGCGGCGCACGTCCGGATCGGCGTTCTCCTGGATCAGGATCGAGCAGGAGGTATGACGGACGAAGACCGTCAAAAGCCCCTCGCCAATCCCGGCCCCGCGCACGAAAGCACTCGCCTTGTCGGTGAATTCGTAAAGACCCTGCCCGCGGGTCTGAATGGTGACCCTGCCCTGTGGCACCCTGTCTCCTCATCGTCACCCCGCCGACACGACGGTTGCCGCCACGAAGGCTGCCCAAGCCGTGCCGAGCGCGATCGAATTGCTACAATTCCAGAAAGCTTTGAAAGCCGCCATAGATCAGGCGCTTGCCGTCAAAGACCGCCTGCCATCTTTCCTCCGAAAGACGGGGATCGTCCATCACCTTGGCGACGATCGCATCGCGGCTTTCACGCGAATCATAGGTGACCCAGGAAAAGATGACGACCTCGTCGTCCTTTGCATGCACTGCGCGCGGGAAGGAGGTCAGCTTTCCATAGGGCACGTCATCGCCGATGCACTCGACATAGGAGAGTGCACCGTGCTCTCTCCAGATCGGGCCGGCAATGCCGGCAAGCGCCTTGTAGGCATCGAGGTTCTGTTTCGGCACGGCGATCACAAATCCGTCGACATAGGGCATGGGAACCTCCTTGAGAGGATGCGTTTGCACAATGTTGCGTCCGCTCGCACCGGTGTGGACCCAGAGCTCGCAGCGATCAAAGGACGTCTTGCCCGAGCCGTTGCCTACACCGACGAACCGAGGCGATCGTTCTGGCGCCTCGAAACCGTGGCCTCATGGCCCGCGGCCCAGACGTTGACCCGGTGCCGACAGGATACTCTTCGTCCCTGACCCGGTGCAATGCCAAGGGGCGCTGGCAAATGCCGGCGTAGAACGGCTGCGGTTCCAAACCTCGCTATGGCATACCACCTTTGCTTCAGCGGACTTTTAGCTTCACCTAATATAATATTGATGCTCCGCGCAAAGGGTGCGGCGATCAATACCGACTTTCGCAAGAACCACGGCATCGTCACGCGAGGAGGCAGCAATGTTGCGCTTGCATCGCTCCGCAATCATTGGGCTCGGCATCGCCCTTGCAAGCTCGACGCCTGGGCTTTCGGCCGAGCCGGTCGGCCAGGCGGTGCATATCAGGACAAGCGTGACGGGTGACGGCGCGGAACTGCAGGTTCAGGATCCAGTCCACCGCGACGAGCGCATCAGCACCTCCAGATCGGGCTTGGGCCAGTTCGTATTTAGCGACGGCAGCAAGCTTGCGGTCCGGATGGGGTTCGTCGGTCGTGATCGACCGGTATGTCTACGACGACCAGAAATCACTCAAGAAGCTGACGATTTCAGCGGCAAAGGGCACGTTCCGCTGGATCAGCGGCAAATCGAGGAGCACGGCTTACGAAATTCTCACACCCGCCGGAACGATCGGCGTGCGCGGGACCGTGTTCGACTTCTACGTCGCCCCCGACGGAACGACCGCAATGGTGCTGCTGAGCGGCGCCGCCTCGTTTTGCGGCACGAGCGGCTGCGCGCAACTGACCCGGCGCTGCGACAGCGTCATCGCTTCGCGCCGCGGCGGCATTTCCGACCCGCGACGCGCTGACAGGAACGTCTTGCGCGCGCTCGGCAATGCACGAGCTCTGCCCTTCCTCACCGGGGATCAGCAACTTTCGGGCGGGATGCAGAATGGCGGCTGCAAACTCGAGACGGCTGTGAAGACGAAGCAGGATCATCCGGACCCGCGCGAGCCCTCGAAGCCGCAGAAGGCCGCCCCGCCGAAAAAGGTTGATCGGGACAGACCCAGCTGGGACAGGCCCGACCACGAGAAAACACCCCACGACAAGCCGGACTTCGGATCGCCGGGTCGGGTCAAGCCCGACCGGGACAAGCCCAGTTGGGACCGGCCGGACAGGGAGAAGCACGGCATCAGAGACAAGCCGGACTTCGACAGACCGGACGTTCGAACGCCCGAGAACCGCGGGCACGGCGAATCCTCTTCCGACCGCCATGGGAACCGGCGCTGAGGCACCAGCGCAAGGTTGTGTCGATTACTTGAGGGCGCGAAGATTGAAACAGGGTCACTTGGAGGGCCAGAACGGAACCGTGTCTCTGAGACTAGACACCCCTATTTCACTGCAACGTCCTTCTCCGCCTCAACGTCCTGTTGGAAATGATCGCTCCTGCGGGACATCCGGCGGTAGAATTCAGGCAGGCCTTCGGACAGCGTCGCGGATTTCGCTTTTGCCTCGCGTGCGAGCTGGCGAGCGTTACCTGAGCGGTCCTGCAACGCCTTGACCAGCCCATCGTGAACCGACCGCAGATCGGCGAAGGCATCGGACGCCGCAAGGCGCTCATCCCCAACGACAGCGAACATCTTCGTGCGCGACCGCCGGCCCTTCAGCGCAAGCGTCCCCGCCTCCAGCAGCGCCATCTCCGATATGCATCGGGCCGTGCTTTCAGAGACGAGGATGTCCGTGCCGACCTCCTTGCAGGCAGCCTCGATCCGCGCGGAAACATTGACGGTATCGCCGACCGCCGAATAATTGAAATGGGCCTCGGCCCCCATGTTGCCGACGCAGGCCAGGCCGGTGTGGATGCCGATGCCGATCGAGACCCTGCGCTCGTCACCAAAACCGAACGCGTCTTCGCTATTGAGACGGGCAAGCGTCTGGCGCATGGCCAGCGCCGTGCGGACCGCCTTCCGCCCATGGTCAAGGATATCAACCGGGGCGTTCCAGAAAGCCATGATGGAGTCGCCGATGAACTTGTCGAGCGTGCCTTCGTTGTCGATCACATCGCGGCTCAGCGCATCGAGGAGCCGATTGAGAAACGTGACGACCTCGCTGGGGGAAAGCTGTTCGCTCATGTCGGTGAAGTTGCGGACATCGACGAACATCACCGTCAGTTCGCGTTCATCGCCGCCGAGCCGCAGGGCGTCGTGGGTGTGCTCGATGCGGTACAAAAGTTCGGGCGACAGGTATTGGCCGAACGCCCGCCGCACCTGCCGCCGCTCCCGGTCCACCACAAGGATGCGCAAGCCGGTGGCCGCGAAATGGGCGATCGTGGCACTCGCGATGGGGACCAGCGGATCGAACAGCAGCCCGGCGTAGCGGAATGCCACCCATGACGCAGCGAGCGCGACCACTGTGACGAGCAGACCGAACGCGAGGGCAACGGCCGGGCTGACGAAGGTCGTCAGCACAACAATCAGGCAGCCGGCGATCGCGATCGCCAGGATCTCGAGGCCATTTGCCCAGTCGGGCCGCGACAGGAACCGGCCGGACAGGATCTGCTCCACAGCCTGCGCATGGATCGAAACGCCGGGCACGTGCTGGCCGAGCGCGGTGGTGCGGATGTCCTGCAGCCCCGCGGCTGACGTGCCGACGAAAACGATGGCGCCCTGCAGCTGTGCACGGACATCCTCGGGCGGCCCATCGTCGGCAAGTATCGCCCGGGCTGAAACGTACCGATCGGCTCTGTCGGCGTCCAGGTAGAGCCAGAGCTCGCCCGCGGCGGTGACGGGAACGACGAATTCCCCCACCTTGATCTCCGTGATCGTGTCAGGAACATCGGGGGCATCGGCCAAAAGGTAGGTCGAAGCACCTTGCGCCACGCGCAACGCCTCCAGCGTGAGGTTCGGATAGAGCTGCTCACCATCGCTGAGCAGAAGGGGAATCGTCCGCACGACAGCCGAAGGGTTGCCGGGATCCAGGCTGATATGGCCGATACCCGCGGCATTCGCTTCGAAGGCAGGAAGCAGCGGCGTAGCAGTCGAAAAGCTGGGCGGAGCGCCGAAGGGCGGCTCGCCCGTGAAGGCAAAACCGGCCTTGACCTGCGGCAGGCGGCGGCCGTCGTTAGAGATGGCGAAGCCCAGCACGATTGGGCGCCCCTCGAAGGACTGGGCGAAGGTCGCGTCGTTGTCCGGCAACCGGTTGAGCAGGTCCTCGGAAACGCCGCCCACTTCGGCAACCACAGTGCGGGGCGACAACCGGTCGGGTTCGGAGAAAAGGATATCGAACGCAATCGCCGCGGCCCCCATGGCGGACAGCCGGTCCACCAGCAGAGCCAGGCGATCCCGCGGCCACGGCCATTGGCCAAAGGCCTTCAGCGATGCCTCGTCGATGTCGACGACGCGCACGGGCATGTCTTCGAAGGGTCGCGGTTCAAGGCGCTGATATTCATCGAAGACGGATTCGCGGGCAAGCCGATAGAACGATGGATCGGCGGCGCGCAACAGCGTCAGCGCTGCCACGATCACAAGCCCGACAAGGATGCCGACCTGTTGCGCGCGTGTCATGTGAACCGAACCGGCTCCCTCCCCTTCGCGACCGGAGTATGGCGCAAGCCGCAATCCGAAGCATCACCATTCACTCGGCAAGGCGCGCGAGGCGCCAATGTCTTCCGAACGGCTGGCGCAGGCAGGCGTGGCCACTTCTAGAAATACTACGCTTTCGGTTTCCGTGGCAGCAGTCCAAGAGGTGGTGGCGCCGATGCATTTTGTCGAGCCTGCTGTCGGAAGCGGTAAAGCTGTGCCGTCCTTGAAGGGTTTAAACCGGAAGGGAGACGAAGGATGCCGATGATCACGCCTTTTCTCTGGTTCGATGACCAGCTCGAGGACGCGATGGACTTCTACGCGTCCATTTTTGAAGATGCCGCAATCAATACGGTCAAGCGTGGTCCGGACGGAAAGGTCTTCAGTGCCTCGTTCCGTCTTGCCGGTCAGGATTTCATCGGTCTCAATGGTGGACCGCACTTCACCTTCAACGAAGCCGTATCCTTCCTCGTTCTGTGCGAGGACCAGGCCGAGGTTGATCATCACTGGGACAGGCTTCTGCAGGGCGGGCGGCCGATGCAATGCGGTTGGCTCGCCGATCGCTACGGGCTCGTCTGGCAGGTGGTGCCGAAGGCGCTATTGCGCCTGCTCGACAACCCCGAAAGTGCCGGACGCGTGCATCAGACCATGATGGGCATGGTCAAGCTCGACGTCGCCGAACTGGAGCGGGCAGCTGCCGCCTGACCCGCCATGCCCGCCTACCAGGCGCTGCAGTTGCGCAGTTGCGACGAGTAGCGCGACGCCATCTTCGAGGCGCGGGCGGCACCCGTCTTTGCCGGACCGCTCCAGTTGCCGCGCGCATAACCGGCATGACCGTCATGATAGGCGACATAGAGGCGGTAGGCATCGTTGAGGGCGATCCCGTTCTTCAGATGGCTCTGGTGGTGGTACCAGCCGACAAAGCGGACGGCATCGCCGAAGTCGGAGCGCTTGGCCATCCAGCGACCGGTTGACTTCTTGTAGCGGTCCCAGGTGCCGTCGAGCGCCTGCGAGTATCCGTAGGCCGACGAGGCGCGTTTCCAGGGGATGAAGCCGAAGAGCTTCGTGCGCGGCGGCTTGGCGTTGTGGCGGAAACCGGATTCCGCATACACGGTCGCCATTAGCACGGAGACGGGAACGCCGTACTCGCGCTCGACGCGCCGCGCATCGCGCTCCCAGTTCTCAAACAGCCCGTCGCGCTGCTCGAACACGGCACAGGCATTGTCGGTATTGCGCGGGACAGTCCCGCAGGCAGCAAGCATCATCGTGAGGACGACGACAAAAACGCAACGCATCGATCGATCTCTCATTTCGGAGAGATTGATAAATCGTAAAGCTTAAAGTTTCGTTTTTCGACGAATGCCGAGGAAGTCGACCCTGTTGGATGGGCTCGATATCTCCGTCATGCCGGACTCGATCCGGCATCCAGCGCGCTCAAGTCCTTGCTCATTCGCGTCGAGCGGCGCGGCTGGATCCGGGATCACGTCCGGAAAGACGCCAGAAGGGGGACTTGCCGTCAGGGCGACCTTTCCAGTCGCTCAGTCCTGCGGCCGGTTGGCGCGGAACTTGTCCTTCAGCTTCTCGATCTCTTCCGGCGTCCAGGCGTCCTCCAGCCCCAGCACGGCGATCCAGCCGTCGATGTAGTGCTCGCCCGCATAGACATGGCCGTAGCCCATCGGCGTCGTCGTCGCCATCGCCATGTCGAGGCCGAGTTGCAGAAAGGTGACGACCGGATACCAGCCGAATTCCGGCGAGACGTCCGGCCCGCGCGGACCGACCATCCACGCCGGGGGCCGACGATAGGCGCCTTCATCGAAGAAAGTCACCGGGTCGCTCGCGTATTGCAGGTAGACGATGCGCATCGGCCCCCAGGGCGCGGTCGCTTGCGACAACGCATTCTGCTGGCTGGTGAAGCGGACGTAGGAGCCATCGCCGAAGCGCGGCAACCAGGCGGGGGTTCCTTCATTTCGCCCCGCGGTGAACTTGTTCCAGATGCGGCTTTGGTACGGAGGACCGACCCAGAGCGCACCCTGGTAGGGATCGCCGATCACCTCGAATAATTCGGTCGACTGTTCGGAGCTGAGCGCGCCGAGACTGAGGCCGTAAAGGTAGAGCTTCGGCCGCTCGTTCCGGGGCAACTTTGTCCAGTAGTCGTAGACGGCGCGGAACAGGGCGCGGGCGGCATCCGAGCCGTAGTTCGGTTCGACCAGCAGCGACAGCCAGCTGGAGAGGTAGGAATACTGGATCGCTACGCTGGCGATGTCGCCATCGGTCAGGTATTCGACGGAATTGACGCCCTCCGGATCGACCCAGCCCGTGCCGGTCGGCATGATGACGAGGAGGGTCTTGCGCGTGAAACCGCCGGTGCGGATCAGTTCCTTCAGGGCGAGGTCGGCGCGTTCTGCCGCGGTCTGGCCGGCGCCCAGTCCGACATAGACCCGTACCGGATCCTTCGCTTCCCGGCCGCTGAAGGCCGCGATCGCGTCCCTCTGGGGGCCGCTTGCAACGAACTCCCGGCCGCGCCGACCGAGATTTTCCCAGGAAACGAGTGACGCCGCGCTGCCGGTACGGTTGGGATCGCTCGGCTGGGGCGTGTCCGGCTCGATCAGTTGGTCAAGCGCGCGCAGCGAGGAGTCGGCCGTGTGCAATGCCCATCGGAAAAGGACCCCCTCCACCGCGGACCAGAACAGCACAATCGCCACCACGCCGCCGATCACGTTGGCAATGCGTCGTGTGGCGAAGCGCTGCGACTGCCGGGCGACGAGCCTCCTGGCAAAGCCAAAGAGACGAGCCAGCACAATCACACCGATGAACGTTGGAAGTGCGATCAGGCCGACCTTTGTCGGATGACCGGTCTCCAGCGGTGGCAGCTCCATCAGCGTACGGATAGAGTTCTGCCACTCGGCGGCCCGCCACAAGGCGACGACGACCATGACCGCGCAAACCACGGCTGCGGCGAGCTTCAAGCCGCGCCAGAAACGGCCGGCAGGAGGAGGCAATTCCAGGTAGACCCAGAGGTGCCACAAGAACACGCCGATCCCGTAGCCGACCGCGAAACAGACGCCGGACAGCACACCCTGGGCGATGTAGGTTCGCGGAACCAGGCTCGGTGTCAGCGAAGCGGAGAAAAACACCGCGCCGAGCAACAGTCCGATGGTGGAAAGCGACACCCAGAACTTCAAGAACCGATGCGGCATGACGGGAACCTGTGCTAGCGAATGTCGATATGCGAAACCAAAGACATAACGCGCGTTGAGCGAGTTTCAAAGACTGTGACGCTCTTTGGTGGCAATACCAGCCGCAACATGCATGTCGGTCCGGCGCGAGGCATCGCCGGTTGCATGCCGGAAAGCCACCGACGTGGCACGATGACGCCATTTCGCCGGTCAGGCAACCGCCCCTGGGGTGGCGGCCGGGTGACAATTGACTGCCGTCGGCGTTGGCGACTTTGCCGCGCAGGGCCGTCATCCTGTATGGCGCCGAACTTCACGAGATATTTTGTTGCGGAAGCACGGTAGTTTTCCTAGTTAAAGTGCCCAATTGAGTGCCCTCGCGATCGAAACGGTCGCAAGAGCGCTTGCGGCTTCCGATTTGCACATCTTTGTGCTGTTCGGCGGCTCGTCGTCCGGATCCACCTGGATCCATTGAAGGGAGAGAACCATGATACTGAAGACGCTCACCGGCGCGACCTTTGCAGCCTCGTTGCTGCTCTCGACGGCCGCCTATGCCGACATCACCATCGGCCTGATCGCACCGTTGACCGGCCCAGTCGCGGCCTATGGCGACCAGGTAAGGCAGGGCGCCGAAGCCGCCGTTGCCGAGATCAACAAGAATGGCGGCATTCTCGGCGAGCAGGTGGTCCTGAAGCTGGCGGATGATGCGGGCGAGCCGAAGCAGGGCGTCTCCGCGGCCAACCAGCTCGTCGGCGAAGGCATCCGTTTCGTAGTCGGACCGGTCACCTCCGGCGTCGCGATTCCGGCATCCGACGTGCTGGCCGAGAACGGCGTCCTGATGGTCACCCCGACGGCGACCGCACCGGACCTTACCGCCCGTGGCCTGACGAACGTATTTCGCACCTGCGGCCGCGACGACCAGCAGGCCGGTGTCGCAGCCGACTACGTTCTCAAGACGATGAAGGACAAGAAGATCGCCATCGTCCACGACAAGGGCGCCTACGGCAAGGGCCTGGCGGACGCGTTCAAGGCCGGCATCAACGCCGGTGGCGTGAACGAGATCCTCTACGAAAGCGTGACCCCGGGCGAGAAGGACCTCAGCGCGCTGATCACTCGCCTGAAGTCTGAGGGTGCGGAAGTCGTCTATTTCGGCGGCTATCATCCCGAGGCTGGCCTGCTTGCCCGTCAGTTGCACGACATGTCGGTCAATGCCGTCATCATCGGTGGCGACGGCCTGTCCAACAGCGAGCTCTGGGCGATCGCCAACGACGCGGCCAAGGGTACGACCTTCACCAACGCCATCGACGCGTTGAAGAACCCGGATTCGGCCAAGGCGGTCGAAGTGCTCAAGGCTGCCAGCATTCCGCCGGAAGCCTTTACGCTGAACGCCTATGCTGCGGTCGAAGTTCTCAAGGCCGGCATCGAGAAGGCCGGCAGCGCCGAGGATACGGCCGCTGTCGCAACGGCGCTGAAGTCAGGTGAACCGATCGCAACGGCGATCGGCAAGCTGACCTATGGCGAAACCGGCGACCTGTCCTCGCCGAGCTTCTCGCTGTTCAAGTGGGAAGACGGCAAGATCGTCGCCGCCGAGTAAGCCGGACACTGCTACCAGCACGCGACGCCGGTAACCCGGCGTCGCGCATGGGCGGAGGCAACCGACGCCTGCCGCCCCTTTATTCCTTGGTTAAGCAATCAGCCCTAAATTCAGGATTTTAGACCACCGTCGGAGCATGACGCACCGATCGCCTCCCCCTGACATCCTGACTTCGGCATCGGCCTGTCGGCCAGGCCCTCGTTTTCGGCGACTTGCAATGAAGAATCTTCGCATATCCACCCAGCTCTTCCTGCTGATCGGCGGGCTGCTGGTTGCCTTCTCCATCGCTACTTTCTTCCAGATCTATGCAACGACGCAGATGATCTATCAGCAGCGCTACGAAATGCTGCGCACCGAAGTCCAGACAGCAACCTCCCTGCTCAAGATCTACCATGACAAGGAACTGTCGGGTGAACTGAGCCGCGAGGAGGCGCAGAAGCAGGCGCTGACCCAAATCGGCGCCCTTGCCTTCGAGCCGGACGGATACTTCTTCGCGTATGACCAGGACCTCAACATGCTGGTCCACGCCGATCCAAAACTCGTCGGTGTGTCGGTCAAGGGCAAGTTGGACAGCTATGGTCAGCCCTACCACGACGAACTGGTGAAACTGGCTCGCGCCGGTGGCGGTCAAACCGACTTCTACGGTCCAAGGCCCGGCAAAGAAGGTGATAATTTCCGCAAGACCGCTTACGCGTTAGAATTCAAGCCCTGGGGTCTGGTTGTCGCGACCGGTCTCTACATGGACGATCTTGACACCACCGTAATCCGCACGATCCTCGAAGCGATCGTGGTTGGCGCGATCGGCACGATCGCTGCCCTGGTACTGGCCTACTTCATCGTCCGCGGTATTTCCCGTCCTCTCTCGGCCGTTCACACGACGTTGGAAGCAGTGGCAGACGAAGACGTGGCAATCGCAATCCCCCACACGGACCTCGGCAGCGAAGTCGGGCTGATGGCCAGGGCGACGAAGTCGCTCCAGGAGAAGATCCGTGAGCGTCACGCGTTGGTGGCACGCCAGGCGGAGCAGCAGCGCGAACTCGATGGCGAGCGGCAGCAGAACGCTGCACGCCAGCAAGCCGAGACGGACGAGCAGACATATGTGGTTTCCACCATCGGCACCGCGCTCCAGCGGCTGGCCGAAGGCGACCTCACCGTTCGCTGCGGGGAACTGGGGCCGAAATACGCGGCTCTTCGTGAAAACTTCGACGAGGCCATCGCCCGCCTCGAGCAGGCCGTCGGCCGCGTGAGCCTGAAGAGCAACGACATCGGCGTCAGCAAGGAGGAGATCCATCGGGCCTCCAACGCGTTGGCTCAGCGAACCGAGCGCCAGGCCGCCAGCCTCGAGGAGACATCCGCAGCGCTCGATGAACTGACAGTTGCCGTGCGCCAGACCGCCGAGGGTGCGCGCGAAGCCGCAAGCCAGGTCGGCGCGGTCAGCACCGAGGCGCGCGAGAGCGATGCGGTCGTCACTCGGGCAATCGAGGCAATGAGCAGCATCGAGCAGTCATCGGCGGAAATCTCCAAGATCATTGGGGTGATCGACGAAATCGCCTTCCAGACCAATCTCCTCGCTCTGAACGCAGGCGTCGAGGCCGCACGGGCTGGCGAAAGCGGCAAGGGTTTTGCGGTGGTCGCACAGGAAGTCCGTGAGTTGGCCCAGCGATCGGCCGCCGCCGCAAAGGAGATCAAGGACCAGATCGCCCGTTCGTCCTCCCAGGTCGATCAGGGCGTGCAACTCGTCGGCAAAGCGGGCGATGCGCTCAAGCGCATCTCTCAGCAGATCGCCAGCGCCAACGAGATTGTCTCCAAGATCTCGCACAGCGCCCAGGAGCAGGACACGACACTTCGTTCCATCTCCTCGACGCTGAACCAGCTGGACGACGCGACCCAGCAGAACGCCGCGATGGCCGAGCAGACCACCGCTTCGGCGGAGGTTCTCGCCAACAACACGGCCGACCTGCTGAACCTGATCCGCGGCTTCAGGACCGGGCAAACGGGCGACGGCAGCCAAGCGCAACCTTTGCGGATGGCGAGCTGACCAGCACTTCCAAAGTGGAAAATACGAGACCGCCGGCAACGTCCGGCGGTCTTTTTTTTTATAGGCGGGCAGCCACGCGTCAAAGCCCCCAAATTTCCTTATCCGAGGCTCGCGATGAGTTCGCGATAGGCCTTCTCCGGGAACGCTTTCAGCGTCTTCGTGCGCACGTTGCCGCCTTGGCCCAGCGTCAGGCAGAACCGGGCAGCGATCGCATCGTCCGGCGCCTCACAGACAGCGACCATGTCGTAGTCGCCCATGCAGAGATAGAATTCCTTGAACGAGCCGCCCATGTCGCCGAGCGCCTTCTTGGCGGCATCGAGCCGCTTCGGCGATTCACGCACGTTCTTGATGCCCTGCTCCGTCCAATTGATGAGAACGATGTACATGGTCATGGCACACCTCCCCTTCGCGCCTCCGTGAGGCGCTGCGGCAATGCCTCAGCCCGTCTCGAGAATATACGCCTGTCGAGGATCAACGGCGACAAGGAAGTTGTATTTGCCGTCGAGGCGGACGCTCGGCTGCGCTTGATCTACAGCGACGGAAAGCCCCGCTTTTTCCATTCGCGTTTCGGAATTTCGTCGCCAACGGCGAAGGCGAAGGAGATAACGCGTGTCGCATCCGCATCGACCTCGCAACGAAATCTCAGGTCGAACCAGCGGCTTTTGGCGTAAAAGGCGGCACGACGCACCTCGAGAACGGTCCCCTTCGACAGGCGATAGGATGGAAGCAGCTGTGGTTGATAGGGTGGTGAGGCATGCCTGAGCTGCGCGTAAAGCTCGGTACTGCACAACTGTTCCACGCGCAGGTCCCGCGGCAGATCGCCCATCGCCGTCTGCGCCATCGGATCATCGGTGACGGACGGCGAGAACAACCGCGTCGCCTCGGTCATCTGCTCCGGCGCCTCCGGTTGCCCGGCGGTATCGGCCGTATCGGCCTTCGAAGCGTCTTCTGGCATTGTCGCCTTGACGCCGAGGTCCGGCTCAGCCTCTTCCGGTGCAGCCGGAAAGCCGTCCGCGGCATCACTCTCGGGCAAGTTCAGGTCCTGTGCCGGCGCTGCTGCGGAGATCTCTGGTTCCGGTTCCTGTTCCGCGGGGACAGGCTTTGGCTCCTCGACGGGCTTCTCGACCGGCTTATTGACCGAGGGTGCGTCCGGCTGCACGCCCTTCCTCCTCATCAGATCGGTCATCTCGGCCGGCGACGGCCCCGCGTCTTTTTCACCGAACTCCAGCACAGGCCGCAGGACTGGAATGGGCACCCCGTCAGCCGGCAGCTCGGCGGCCTGTGCTTCTTGCGGCTCGGGCGGCGGCGGCGGCTCCGGAGGCGCTGCCGACTTTTCCTCTTCTATCGGCTTTTCCTCGGGCGGCGGCTCCTCCGCGGCCTTCTCCTCGGGCGGTGGTACGAGTTCGACGCTGACGCTTTCCTCGGCCGGTGGTGTCATGTCCGGCAGGGGAAATCGGACGAAAAGGATCGCGGCGATCAGCAGGTGGAGCGCGATCGAGGCGATCGCGCCCCGGCCGAGGCGCTGCCGTAACCTTTCTGCCATCCACCGCATCATTGAGAGCAATTGCCGTAAGCCGTCTTCATCGTCCGAAATCAAGCGAGCCAGTTTTGGCTGACCGGGCCAGGTTTTCAATAGCGCCCAATGCCGTGGGCTGTCGAGGAAAGCCGTCGGTTGTAAGATGATTTCGATGGTGCACCAGAAACAAGGTAAAGATGCGCCGGCGGGCAGATCGTCCGCCGGCGCAGCCGCAGCGCGGCACCGTTGCGGCAAGCGGCTGGCGAGCCGCCCTGCCGAATCTGTGTCCTGCGGTCAGGCCTTCCGCACCGGCGGTATCGCCCATGAACCATCGAGAATCGAAGGCGGGCTGTCGTCTGGCCAGTAAAGCCGCATCATCAGGAGGAACTTGTCCTTCGGTGCCGGCAGCCAGTTCGATTCCTTGTCCGCTCCCGGCGACTCGTGCTGGATGTAGATGTCGGTAGAGCCATCGGGGTTGGACTTGAGGTCCTGACGCGCGCTGATCGAATAGCGATTGATCGGGTTATCGACGAAGAAGTATTTGTCGTTGTACATCGTGAGCGACCAGAACCCGCGCACCGGCGGCATCTGCCCCTTAGGGAAAGTCAGGACGTATTTGTTCGCGCCATCATAAGCGCGCCCCAAAAGGCCCTCCTTCATCTTAAGCGAGGTTGGATAGACCGCATCCTGAGGTCGGTTGGCGCCGAGGCCGATGGCGGTGATCAAAGCCCGCTGCAGGTAGTCGGTTCCATATACACCTGTCTTGGTCGTGTAGCCCCAGCCATTGATATCCTTGACGTCGCCATCGCTGAACTTGAAATGCAGCATGGTACGGCCAAAGGCAATCTCGGGAATGCGCTTGGCAAAGCGGCTATCAAGCTTGCTCTTGTCGAAATCCTTGCCGGGGACGATGCCGATCTGGGCCAGTTTCTCGACCATTTCGGTATCGGCTGCGGTCGGCGGGTTGGTCTTCAACAACTCGGCAAGCAGCGTAAAATATTCCACCGCATCCATGCGGTTGACCTGCTCCCGAACGGCCGTCTTCATATCAATGCTCGGATCGACCTTGCCGGGCGGCGGTGTCCATTCCTTACCGTAGGCACTAAGCGGCACCAGCTTGCACTCGTCCTGCACCGCATGCACCGCCTTGTAGTCCTCCGGTGTGCCGGTGCAGTAGATGCGGCCGAGGATCCAGACGAGGCTCGTCGGCGACTTGTATTCGGTAACGCCATCCGGAACCTTGCCCTCCCAGCCAGGGCCGGTGATCGCATAGGTCTGCGCCCCTCCCCCGGTCGTCCGTTTCCCCGGCACCTGGAAAACGGTCGTCCATCCGTCGAGCATCGGAAACAGGAAGTAACGATCCTTCATCTCCGGAATCGACAGGATCCACGGCTCCTTGCCGACATCGACGAAGGCCGTCGTATAGAGCGTGTCGGCGTTCGGCGCCGTGACGTCGGTGAAGGAGGCGTTGGGATATTCCCTCAGCTTGATGAGATGTCCCATCGGCGCCTTGGTGCCCTCGGGCTTTTCAACGTTGGTTACGACCCGCCGCGTCATTTCCATTGTGACAAGCGGGTAGCCGTAAATATAGGCCTCGACAGCAGTCCAGAAGTCGCTTGTCCCGTCGAAGGGGTCGGCGATTGGGAGATCCATTGCCCGCGCGGGTGACAATGCGCTTGCCGCAAGCAAACCAAGTCCACCGATCGACAACGCACGACGAGAAACATCCATGGTAACCTCCAGGTTGGCGGCCAACCCCTTCGATCCGGATTGGCTTGAAGAGCTGTTGAATTGAAGGATGCGAGATGCGAGATGCGAAATGCTAGACGCTGTCAGCGCCACTGAGGACGCTTAGTTTTCCTATATCCGGCTGGCGGCATTAAGGCCGGTGAGCAGGTAAAGAGAGTGCTCTCTGTTGCGCCCGCAGATGCTACCACAGGCGGTGCCGCGCGCTAACCATAGCAGAATACGGGTGGCACACAACGCTGCATGCTCTCAAATTCGGCAGGCGCAGAAGTGCGTCTTGGACGCGAGCGCCGGCGGCGTAATGGCAGCGGTGCCAGCTCCAGCGGGGCTGGCAAAAGCAGAAAAGCCGGACGCAAGGTTCCGGCTTTTGCAATGTGCGATATCTGTCGCTGCGCTTCGATCAGCTGTCGAGGAAGCTTCTGAGCTTGCGCGAGCGGCTCGGATGCTTGAGCTTGCGCAGCGCCTTCGCCTCGATCTGGCGAATGCGTTCGCGGGTGACCGAGAACTGCTGGCCAACCTCTTCGAGCGTGTGGTCGGTGTTCATGCCGATGCCGAAGCGCATGCGCAGCACGCGCTCCTCGCGCGGCGTCAGCGAGGCCAACACGCGGGTCGTCGTTTCGCGCAGGTTCGCCTGGATGGCGGCATCGATCGGCAGAAGCGCGTTCTTGTCCTCGATGAAATCGCCGAGGTGTGAATCTTCTTCGTCACCGACCGGCGTTTCCAGCGAGATCGGCTCCTTGGCGATCTTCAGGACCTTGCGGACCTTTTCGAGCGGCATGGCGAGCTTTTCGGCCAGTTCCTCCGGCGTCGGCTCGCGGCCGATCTCGTGCAGCATCTGCCGCGAGGTGCGGACGATCTTGTTGATCGTCTCGATCATGTGCACCGGAATGCGGATTGTGCGGGCCTGGTCGGCGATCGAACGGGTGATCGCCTGCCGGATCCACCAGGTCGCGTAGGTCGAGAACTTGTAGCCGCGGCGGTACTCGAACTTGTCGACGGCCTTCATCAGGCCGATGTTGCCTTCCTGGATCAGGTCGAGGAACTGCAGGCCGCGATTGGTGTACTTCTTGGCGATCGAGATGACGAGACGGAGGTTGGCTTCCACCATCTCCTTCTTGGCGATGCGCGCCTCGCGCTCGCCCTTCTGCACCATCGAAACGATGCGGCGGAATTCGGCGATCGAGATGCCGGTTTCGGTCGCGAGATTCTGGATCTCCTGGCGAATGTCACGGATCGTCGCGTTCTCGGCCTTGGCGAACTCCTTCCAGCCCTTGGCGGCAAGGTTGCCGATCGACTTCATCCAGTTCGGATCGAGTTCGGCGCCGGAATACTGCTCCAGGAACGAGTCGCGCTTGACGCCATAGCTTTCGGCGAGGCGCAACAGGCGGCCCTCGTTCTGCATCAGCCGCTTGGAGATGTCGTAGAGCTGCTCGACGAGGCTGTCGACGCGGTTCTGGTTCAGCGACAGCGACTTCACCGCCGTGATCAGCTCGTCCTTCAGCTCCTTGTAGCGGCGCTCCTGCGCCGGCGACAGCGTGCCGGTGGCGGCAAGGCGGGCTTCCACCTGCTGGTCCTGCAGCTTGCGCAGCTTCTTGTAGGTCTCGGCAATCGTGTCGAGCGTCTCCATCACCTGCGGACGGAGCTCGGCTTCCATGGCGGCGAGCGAGAGGTTCGATTCATCGTCGTCCTCTTCCTCTTCCTCCGGCGCCGGCATGTCACCGCCGACATTGGTGATGTCGTCGTCGCTGGACGCGCGGCTCTTCTTCGCCTTTTCCTTCTCTTCCGCCGCCTTGCGGTCGGCCTCGATCTTTTCCGGGCTCTGGAACTGCGGCGCAGCCTTGGCCTCCGGTCCGGAATAGGTCGTTTCGAGATCGATGATCTCGCGCAGCAGCGTCTGGCCCTCGTTCAGCTCGTCGCGCCAGATGATCAGCGCCTGGAAGGTCAGCGGGCTCTCGCAGAGACCGGCGATCATCGTCTCGCGGCCGGCCTCGATGCGCTTGGCGATGGCGATTTCGCCCTCGCGCGACAGCAACTCCACCGAGCCCATTTCGCGCAGGTACATGCGAACCGGATCGTCCGTGCGGTCGGTCGGCTCCTTCTTCTTGGTGGTCGCAAGCGCGGTGCCGCCCGAAGACGTGATTTCGCCGCCCTCGCTCTCGCTGTCGTCGTCGCTGTCGTCGTCGCCGCCTTGAGCTTCCTCGGCGTCCTCGTCCTCGATGACGTTGATGCCCATTTCGGACAGCATCGCCATGGTGTCCTCGATCTGCTCGGAGGTGACCTCTTCCGACGGCATCACCGAGTTCAGTTCGTCCATGGTGACGTAGCCGCGCTTCTTGGCGGCCTTGATCATCTTCTTGACGGCATCATCGGAAAGATCCAGAAGCGGGCCGTCCGGAGCACCTTCGCGTTCGGTTTCGGCTTCTTCGTTTTCTTTGACCTTGGTTGCCATCTATTCTTCGCTTTCCTGGAGTATCTGGTTCGTACCGTTGGGAACTGCGCAGGCGCCAGCCCACATGCCGGCGCCGTGCCAACCAGTTTCACTGACCTAACGGAATGAAACTTAAATCCTGATTAACCACGCCTTGCCTTCGAAGGTCGCGGACATGCTGCCTCGGCAACACGATTGACATGAACTCCCGATCCGCCGTACCCATCTCACCTGTGCCAGAAATGGTGATTCCCAGAATTTTCGGTTCCGTCAAGCTCTTCCGCCAAAAAACCCTGAAAACCCTTTGATTCGGGTCTTCAAGGCCAAAGGCGTCGGTTGCGATTGCTGCACAACATGTAGGGATGGTCGCGGAAAAGACAAGGGCCCGCGCTCGACCGCTCCCGAGATCAGCGATTCGCACGCCCTCATAACGTCAGAACGACCGCCCGTCGACCTTGGTGATCGATAGTGCATCGAGGTCGATTGCCGGGATGCAGCGCAGGTTGACCGCCGCCATCTCGTTGCCCTTTCCATCCGTTCCCTCGCCATAGGGCGCGATGCCGCACACTGCACAGAAATGGTGACGGATGACATGTCGGTTGAACTGGTAGGTCGACACATTCGCCTCAGGAACAGTCAGCACCAGCTTGTCCCGCGGCACGAAGGCGAGAAGGCCGCCCCGCCGGCGGCACATTGAGCAGTTGCAGTCCATCGCCGTGTCGAATTCGCCTTCGACCTCGAAAGCGACGTTGCCGCAGTGGCAGCTTCCTTCATACTTCATTTGCGTCATCTCCCTTTCTAGTGCCAATCCATCACCACCTTACCGGAGTTTCCGGAGCGCATCGCCTCGAAGCCGTCGCGGAATTCATCGATGCCGATGCGATGGGTGATGATCGGCGAGAGGTCCAGCCCGCCCTGAACGAAGGCAATCATCTTGTACCAGGTCTCGAACATCTCGCGGCCGTAGATGCCCTTCAGCGTCAGCATCTTGAAGATCACCTTGTTCCAGTCGATCCCGAAACCGTCCGGCGCGATGCCGAGGATGGCGATCTTGCCGCCGTTGTTCATCGCATCGATCATCGAGCGGAAGGCGGGCGGCGCGCCCGACATTTCCAGCCCGACGTCAAAACCCTCGGTCATGCCGATCTTGGCCATCACTTCATTCAGGTCTTCCTTCGAGGCATCGACGACATAATCGATGCCGACCTTGCGGGCGAGCTCGAGCCGCACCGGGTTGATGTCGGTGATGACGACCTTGCGCGCTCCGGAGCGCTTGGCGACCATTGCCCCCATGATGCCGATCGGCCCGGCGCCGGTGACGAGCACGTCCTCGCCGACGAGATCAAAGGAGAGTGCGGTGTGGACGGCATTGCCGAACGGATCGAAGATCGCCGCCACCTCGTCCGGAACGTCGTCAGGGATCGGCACGACGTTGTGCTCGGGGATACAGACGAATTCGGCGAAGGAGCCGGGCCGGTTGACGCCGACGCCTTTAGTGTAGTGGCAGAGGTGACCGCGCCCGGCGCGGCAATTGCGACACTTGCCGCAGACGATGTGGCCCTCGCCGGAGACCCGCTCGCCGACCTGATACTTGGTGACAGCCGAACCGATCTCGGCAATCTCGCCGACGAACTCGTGGCCGACGACCATCGGCACCGGAATGGTCTTCTGCGCCCAGTGGTCCCAGTTCCAGATGTGCACGTCGGTGCCGCAGATGGCGGACTTCTTCACGCGGATCAGCACGTCATTCGGGCCGGGTTCCGGCACCGGCACATTCTCCATCCACAGACCGACCTCGGGTTTCGATTTGACCAGCGCACGCATCATGTTCGACATGACGAAATCTCCGCAAAGGATTCAGAAGACTCTTCAAATGACGCCGAGTTCACGTCCGACTTCAGCGAAGACGGATATCGCTTTCCGAACGTCAGCCTCGCTGTGTGCCGCCGACATCTGGGTGCGGATGCGGGCCTGGCCCTTCGGCACGACGGGGAAGGAAAAGCCGATCACGTAGACGCCCTTCTCCAGCATTTTTGCCGCCATCTCCTGCGCCAGCGCCGCATCGCCCAGCATCACCGGAATGATCGGATGCCCCTCGCCGGCCAGCGTGAAGCCGAGCTTCGTCATCTCGGCACGGAAGAGATCGGCGTTCGCATAGAGGCGGGCACGCAGGGCATTGCCGTTTTCGATCAGGTCGAAAACTTTAAGCGAGGCGGCGGCGATGACCGGCGCCAGCGTGTTGGAAAACAGGTAGGGGCGCGAGCGCTGGCGCAGCCACTCGACCACTTCGGCTTTTGCGGACGTGTAGCCGCCAGAGGCGCCGCCGAGCGCCTTACCGAGCGTGCCGGTGATGATGTCGATGCGGCCCTCGACGCCGCAATGCTCGGCCGAGCCGCGGCCGTGTTTGCCGACGAAGCCGACGGCGTGGCTGTCGTCAACCATGACCATGGCGCCGTATTTTTCGGCGAGGTCGCAGACGCCCTGCAGGTTGGCAATGATGCCGTCCATGGAGAAGACGCCGTCGGTGGCGATCAGCTTGAAGCGGCTGCCCTCGGCCTTCTTCAACTCCTCCTCGAGCGCTGCCATGTCGTTGTTGGCGTAGCGAAAGCGCTTGGCCTTGGAGAGGCGCACGCCATCGATGATCGAGGCATGGTTCAGGGCGTCCGAGATGATCGCGTCCTCTTCCGACAGCAGCGTCTCGAACAGCCCACCGTTGGCGTCGAAGCAGGAGGAATAGAGGATCGTGTCCTCCATGCCGAGGAAGGACGAGATCTTCGCCTCAAGTTGCTTGTGCTCCTCCTGCGTGCCGCAGATGAAGCGCACCGAGGCCATGCCGTAGCCATAGCGGTCGAGCGCCTTCTTCGCGGCGTCCGCCAGTTCCTCGCTGTCGGCGAGACCGAGATAGTTGTTGGCGCAGAAGTTCAGCACGCGCGCCCCGGAGGCGACCTCGATCGTTCCCGCCTGCTTGGAGGTAATGACCCGCTCGGACTTGTAGAGGCCGGCGGCCTTCAGCCCTTCGAGTTCAGCGCGCAGGTGAGAGAGGAACGCGGTGGTCATCGGCCAAGTCTCCTAGAGGACGCAGGATCATGGCGTTCTAGCACGCCGGCCATCCGGATACAGCCCGGCAAGCGTGTAGTTTTGCCGCATTTCCCCGGGTCAGGCCCACCACGTTTCTCCCGCGGGGCGCCCGTGCAGGGCGAAGTCCGCTTTGGGCCAAAGCGGTCGCCGCCTTTCATGCAGGTGAGCGGGCAGGCTCGGCCCGAACCGAGCTCCTTCGGTAACGATCGCGCTACCATTCCAAGCGGCAAATTGCATATTGAAGTAGTAAAGCCTAAAGTAAGAAGCGTGGAGGCGGGCTCGAAAATGAACGGCATCGCCAATCCCAAGCTGCAGATGATTCCACGAATGCGAGAACTGCGGCTCGCCAAACGTAGTCAGTCACCGATAGCTGCCTCCCGTCGAGTCAACATCGAGGAGAGACTGACATGTTGCGCAAAGCTCTTTTCGCACTAGTCGCTTCTGTCGCCCTAGGCGCGGGCGTCGCGCCCGGGATGGCGGCAATGCACGGCGGCGGCGGATTCCAAGGCGGAGGCCCTCGCGACTTCCACGGTGGTGGTGGCGAACGGTTCCGAGGCGGGGATTTCGGACGGTTCCACGACAGAGATTTCCATCGTCACTTCCATGATCACGACGACGAAGATTTCTTCGACGACGGCTTCGCCCCTTACGCCTACCTGCCATACGGTTCCTGCTGGCAGCCCCATCAGGTGCTGACGTACTATGGATGGCGTTGGAGAGAAGTCTGGGTCTGCGGCTAGAATGGGCCAAAAGTTGCCGTTGGTTTAGCTACATAATTCCGCAATTGTCCCCAAACATGCGGCGACCCTCGGCCCCCTCAAGGAAGCGGTGAGTCGACATAATCCTCGATCACCCGCAAAAACGCCTTCCCGAAACGTTCGCGCTTGCTCTGGCCGATTCCGGGGATGTCGAGCAGTTCGTCCCAATCGCCTGGCCGCTCCTTGGCGAGCGCGATCAACGTGGCGTCGGGGAAAACGACATAGGGCGGCACGTCGAGCTCCTTGGCGATCGACAGGCGCTCCGCGCGCAGTTTCTCGAACAGTTCAAGGTCGGAGCCGGCGAGGTCGGCGCGTTCGCGGGCGGAGGCCGATTTTTGGCCCCTCGCCGCCTTCGCCGAAACCGGCCCGTCCTTACGGAACCGCACCTCGCGCTCGCGGCGGAAGACGGCGCGGGCCTCGGGCTCCAGCTTCATCGCGCCGAATGCCGTGTGGTCGACGCGGATCAGACCCATGGCGAGCAACTGGCGGAACACCGACTGCCAGGTGCGGGCCGGAAGGTCCTTGCCGGCCCCGAACACGGGCATGTCGACGTGACCGAAGCGTTCAGTCTTCTCGTTGACGGTGCCCATCAGCACGTCGATGACGTGGCCGGTGCCGAACCGCTCGCCGGTGCGGTAGACGGCGGCGAGCGCCGTGATCGCTGCCTCCATGCCGTCCCAGGTCTCGACCGGATTGCGGCAGGTGTCGCAGTTGCCGCAGCCGCCACCATGGGCCTCGCCGAAATGGGCGAGGATCGCCTGTCGTCGGCAGGAGGCGGTCTCGCAGATGGCGAGCAGCGCGTTCAGCTTGGCGCGCTCGACGCGCTTGATCTCCTCAGCAGCGTCCCCTTCATCGATCATCCGACGGCGCTGCATCACGTCGGCCATGCCGTAGGCCATCCAGACCTCGGACGGCTGGCCATCGCGGCCGGCGCGGCCGGTCTCCTGGTAATAGGCCTCGACCGAGCCCGGCAGGTCGAGGTGGGCGACATAGCGCACGTCCGGCTTGTCGATGCCCATGCCGAAGGCGACCGTGGCGACGAGACAGAGGTTTTCCTCCTTCAGGAACGCATCCTGATGCGCATCGCGAATGGTACGGTCGAGACCGGCGTGATAGGGCAGCGCCCGGATCCCCTGCTTATCCAGCCACTCGGCGGTGTCCTCGACCTTCGCCCGCGACAGACAATAGACGATGCCGCTGGCATCCTTGTGGCGGGAAAGGAAGCGCAGCAGTTGCTGGCGCGGCTGGTCGCGCTCGACGATGTCGTAGGAAATGTTCGGCCGGTCGAAGGAGGTGGTGAACACCCGCGCCTTCCCAAGCGACAGCCGTTCGACGATGTCCTCGCGCGTGTGCGGATCGGCGGTGGCTGTCAGCGCGATGCGCGGCACACCGGGGTAGCGCTCGGCGAGGCAGTCGAGTGCACGGTACTCGGGGCGGAAATCGTGACCCCATTGCGAGACGCAATGCGCCTCGTCGATGGCGAAAATCGCGATGCGGGACTGGCTGATCAGATCGGCGAAGCCCTCGGTGAGGATGCGCTCGGGTGTGACGTACAAAAGGTCGATCTCGCCGGCCCGAACCGCCCGCATGACGGCGACCGCCTCCTCACGCGACAGCGACGAATTCAGCGCGGCGGCGCGCACGCCAAGCTGCTTCAGCGCCTCCACCTGGTCGCGCATGAGCGCGATCAGCGGCGAGACGACGATGCCGACACCGTCACGGCAGAGGGCCGGGATCTGGAAGCACAGCGACTTGCCCGCCCCGGTCGGAAAGAGCACGACGGCGTCGCCGCCGGCCGTCACATGCTCGATGACCGCCTGCTGCTTGCCGCGGAAGGCGTCGTAGCCGTAGACGCGCTTAAGCACGTCGAGCGGCGTGCGGGCGGCGGCAAAGAGCCGGTCGGTGGAGAATGGCGGGTCGGGTCTGTCGTGCGGCATCGGTCTCTTTCGGGGAATCGCCCGCGCATCATCGTCAGACTGCGCAGTGGCGCAAGAGGTGATGACCGAACTCGGAAGCGTCATAGACTACCCGATCCGGTTAAAAACCGCTCGGGCAGCAATTTAGGCTCAGGACCTAGATCGCAAGACGCGATGGCGCCTCAACCGCGCCGCGCCGCCTCGATCGCCGCAACGTCGATTTTTCCCATCGTCATCATGGCATCAAAGGCGCGCTTTGCTTCGGCGCCGCCGATCGCCAGCGCGTCAGTCAAGACGCGCGGCGTGATCTGCCAGGAAATCCCCCATTTGTCTTTGCACCAGCCACACGCGCTCTCCTGGCCGCCATTGCCGACGATCGCATTCCAGTAGCGGTCGGTTTCCTCCTGATCGTCGGTGGCGATCTGGAACGAGAAGGCTTCGTTGTGCGTGAATACGGGCCCTCCGTTCAGGCCGAGACAGGGAACGCCCGCAACGGTGAATTCGACCGTCAGAACGTCGCCCTCCTTGCCGGATGGGTAGTCGCTGGGCGCGCGGAACACGGCCCCCATCCTGCTGTCAGGAAAGATCCCGCAGTAGAAGCGAGCGGCGGCCTCGGCGTCCTTTTCGAACCAGAGGCAAATCGTGTTCTTCGCCATTGCCTGTTCCTTTCGGTCAATGTCGTTCTGAAACCGTTCGTCCGATTCCCAGCAGGCGGTAGTATGAAGAGTTGCCATTCACTCAGAAAGAGAAACTCACCTCATACCCGGTCGGAGTCCCCGTGGGCCTTCAAGTCTACACGCAACCAGGCGACGGGTCACTCTGCTCTTCCGCCTCAGGGCGCGTATCCAGCTTGAAGGAGCAGTATCCGTCGCTGAACTCGCGCACGCCCTTTTGCCCGGTTTTGTTGTACAACCTTCTACCATGACGCGCTTACCCTTGTGCGCGGATGAGTTTAGAATTTCGTTCCCCGCGGCTGGTGCGAAGCCGATGGGAAGAGACCTAAAGCGCATCGCGATTCAGAAATTCACTCTTTGCGCTGCAATTCTTCTATTCACGCATGTCTCTCTCCCGAATTTGGTTTCCACTTTCGGGAAACATGCTCTAGCGAGGGAGGAAACCATGACGCAGGTCGATCCCAACACATCGCATGCGTGGCATAAACCAGTTTTCGGCGCGGCCGTGCTCACCATGAGTGTGCTGCTGACGGGAACGAGCGCCGGAGCCGGTTCCGTGGACAAGACCACATTCGGAAACACCCAGGACGGCAAGGCCGTCGAACTCTACACGCTCACCAACGACAAGGGCGCATCCGTCAAGTTCATCACCTATGGCGGCATCATCACGGAAATCAACGTGCCCGACCGGTGGGGAAGGCTTGGCAACGTCGTGCTCGGCTTCAAGGACCTGGCCGACTACGAAGCCAAGAACCCCTATTTCGGCGCCTTGATCGGGCGCTACGGAAACCGCGTCGGCGGCGCGAGATTCACGCTCGACGGCACGGAGCACCAGCTCGCCGCCAACAACGGGCCCAACAGCCTGCATGGCGGCAAGAAAGGCTTCGACAAGGTCGTCTGGACAGTCGAGCCGCAGACCGAAGCGAACGGGGCCGCAGCAAAGCTCAGCTACACGAGCAAGGATGGCGAGGAAGGCTACCCCGGCACGCTCAAGGTCCAGGTCGTCTATACCCTAACCAACGACAACGAGCTGCGGATCGACTACGAGGCGACGACGGACAAGCCGACCGTCGCCAATCTCACCAGCCACTCCTACTTCAATCTCGCCGGAGAAGGCACGGGCGGGATCGGCGACCACATCCTGACGATCAACGCCGATCGCTACACGCCGGTCGATGCGACATTGATCCCGACCGGGGAACTTGCCTCCGTGGCCGGCACGCCGTTCGACTTCCGCCAGGGCGCACCAATCGGCGCACGCATCCGCTCAAGCGCCCCGCAGATGGTCTATGGCCGCGGATATGACCACAACTTCGTGCTGAACCGGTCGGGTGATGGGCTTTCGCTCGCCGCCCGCGTCTACGAGCCGCGCTCGGGCCGCATCATGGAGATCTCGACCACCGAGCCGGGCGTCCAGTTCTACAGCGGCAATTTCCTCGATTCGACGCTTGTCGGCCCGACCGGCCAGCAATACCGCCAGACCGACGGCTTCTGCCTCGAGACCCAGCACTTCCCGGATTCGCCAAACAAGCCCGACTTTCCGACGACCGTGCTGAAACCGGGCGAGACGCTGAAGTCGACGACGGTACACAAGTTCACCACCGACGCGTCCTAGGCGAAGGCGGGTTGCCGGCGGGCTTGATTGGGTCCGGATTGCGGGCGGCGCTGGACGGCGGAGGCCAGTGATGGCGATACCGGTGGAGAACCGGGTAGCGATCAGGTCGTTTCCTAACATCGCCCCCGGAAGGTCATCCGGGGGCGGGTAGCGATGGAGATCGACAATGGCGTTTTCAGCTTTTCATTGTGCGGCTGACATCTCTCGGGAAAGAGAATGAGATCCGGTCATCGCCCGCTTATGCCAAGATAGATTAGCGAAGACGGTGCCTCGCGGCTTGCGTTACCCCTTGGCGATCGCCTCTATCGCGTCTGCCAGCGTGGTACCGGGGTTTTCCTTGCAGTAGGCGACGACCTTCTCTGCGTTGGCATGCGCCTTTTCACCATCAATCATGGGATTGCCCGCTTTGCCGTGAACATAGCCATTCACCCACATGGCAACGCCAAGAGTCCTGGCGGCAGGCATTGCGCCAACCTCCTTGCAGGTGAGCTTGGACATATCCACTTCCGCGGCCAGCAACTGGCCAGAAAGACCGATACCTGCAACTGCGAGTGCTATTGAAAAGAGGCGCTTCATGGTCGTTCTCCATAAAAGAACTCGCCCGGCTTGGGCAAGTGGTTGCGCGTATTGGGATTCGCTTCGGAGAGTGATGCAACATGAGATGACAAGAACAACTCTTGCCACAAGTAACGCAGTTTGGAAGCCGTAATAATAGCACGATACCGTTGCACAAGCTCGCGAAAACACTCGTGTTACGACAGATGTGATGCGTCAGGATTGAACCGTGCCGTAGCTTGCCCATTTTTGCACGCAATGAGCGCTGTTGGACTCGCAGCGGTCGTTTGGATGCTAACAAAAACGCTGGCCTGGCGAGCGAGCAACTGGATATGGCGACAGATGGCTGTTGTGCGCTGGGATCTGGCTTGCGGCAGTGCGGCTTGCTTTCCTTTGGCGCAACGCCACTGCCGTGAGCCCTACCCTTTTGCCGGCCCCTTCACGCGGCCGGACATGACGCCGAAGCCGTCGATGATGGCTTCCTGGTTTTCCAGGCGCTTGGTTTCCATCTGCACCTCCTGCAGCGCGCGCAGGATCTGCGGCACGCGCTCGCCGTCCCCCTCTTCGGTAGCTTCCGCCAGTTCGCGCTCCAGTTCGCGGCGCTGCCAGAGCAGCGCGCGGGTGCGCTTGTGCAATGCCAGCGCCTGAAGGTAGCCCTCGCGGGCGTCGGTGGGTGCTGCCTCCTCCGTGGCGGTCCACAGGCGGGAATTGCGGATCTGCTGGTCGAGCGCCTTCAGCATCGAGCCGAAGTCCGCCGCCTCCAGTTCCTCGACCAGTCGGTCGCGCGTCAGGCGGTAGCCCGCCGAGGCGGCGATGCCAAGCACCTCAGACCAGCACCGCTGCAGATCGCGATTGTCGAATTCGATCGCTGCGACCTCGTCATATTCCTCGAACAGCAGTTGAGGATGGTTGACGATCGTCAGCGCCAGAACGCTTTCCCGCAAGGCAGGAAGCTCCTGGGCGCCGCGCACCAGTGTCGAGCGCGCCAGCCGGTCGGAGATCGTCGCGGGCGTGGAGGATTGCGTTCCGACCGCACCGCGTCCGCCCTCGCGGCGCTGCTGGCGGCCACCAAAGCCGCGCCGCTCGCCGCCCTGGCGCATCGCGGGCTGGAAGAAGGCGTTCAGCCGGTCGCGCATGTCCTGCTGATAGTGGCGGCGCACGTTCTCGTCGGCGATTACCGAGACGAGTTGCTTCAACCTCGCCTCCAGCTCGGCGCGGCTTTCCGGCGTTTCGTAGCTGCCGCCAGCGGCCTCGCGGGTCCAGATCATCTCGGCCAGCGGCCTGGCGGAGGCGAGGACCGTGTCGAAAGGCTCGCGCCCCTCGTGGCGCACGAGGTCGTCGGGATCCTTGCCTTCGGGTAGAAGTGCGAAGCGCACGGTGCGGCCAGGCTTGATGTGGGGCAACGCCAGTTCGGCGGCGCGGTTGGCAGCGCGGACACCTGCCCCGTCGCCGTCGAAGCAGAGCACTGGCTGCGGCGTCATCTTCCAGAGCAATTCCAGCTGGTTCTCGGTCAGCGCGGTGCCGAGTGGCGCCACCGCATTTTCAATGCCGGCCTGATGCAGGGCGATCACGTCCATATAGCCCTCGACGGCGATGATCGTCCCTGTTCCTTGCGCCGCCCTGCGGGCGCGGGCGAAGTTGTAGAGCACGTTGCCCTTGTGGAAGAGCTCGGTCTCGTTCGAGTTCAGGTATTTCGCCGGGGCATCCGGCGACATGGCGCGGCCGCCGAACGCGATCACCTTTTCGCGCGACGACAGGATCGGAAACATGATGCGGTCGCGGAAGCGGTCGTAGGAGACGGGGATCTCCGGGCCGTGAACAACGAGACCGCAGGCCTCGGTCTGTTCCTTCGGCACGCCCCTGCCAGCCAGATGCTCCTTCAGCGCGTTGCGGCCATCGGTCGCGTAACCGAGCCGGAAGGTCTCGATCGTCCGCCCGCTCAAGCCGCGGTCGCGCAGGTAGGCCCGGGCACGCGCGCCGGCGGCCGACTGCAACTGCTCCTGGAAATAGACCGTCGCCATCTCCATGACGTCGAGAAGCGAGGTGCGCTCCCGTTCACGCCGTTCTGACTGCGCATCGGGCTGGGGCATCGACACGCCGGCCAGATCGGCGATCTGCTGCACCGCTTCCGGAAAGCTCAGGCCATCTAGCTCGGAGAGGAAGCGGAAGTGATCGCCGGACACGCCGCAGCCGAAGCAGTGGTAGCGCCCCTTGCGATCCTCGCAGTGAAAGCTCGGCGATTTCTCGCCATGGAACGGGCAGCATGCCCAGTAATCACCGCGCGAGACATTGGTCTTCTTCCGGTCCCAGGTGACGCGCCGACCAACCACGGCCGATATCGGCACGCGATCGCGAAGCTCATCGAGGAAGGAAGGGGAAAAGCGCATGATGAAACGTTGTCTCCGTCGCCGCCGGGTGGGAGCCAGCCTCTACAGTGGGAAGAATGCGGAGGCAACAATAGGACAAGTTCTCGGCGGGAAACAGTGCGCGACAGAAGATGTGCAGAGGCAATCGCCGTCAGCCGAATTGACAGAGGCGCCACAACCGGGCGATGAGGAAGACAGCCTTCCAGTTCAGGACCGCTATGCCGATCCCTCCTCCGGCTCTCGTCGCCGATCCACGTTTTTTCCTTGCCGTCCAGCAAGGGGCGCAGGCACTCCTGCGGCTCCATGACGAGGACCCGCGCGTCGGCGCCTTGTTCTCTTCGCAGCAGCGCTGGCTGATGTGCCACGCGGGCTACGCCCTCGCCTGCACGAGCGACGGGGATCAGCCTGCAAACAGTCTCTATGCGGCACGCTTCATCGATCTGCTGACGGAAAACAACGTGGCAAGCCGCAACACGGCGGCCGATTTTATCAAAGAGATCGTCGACATCGGCTTCGCGCACGCCGTCGAGCAGCATGGCGATCGCCGCAAGCGGTTGCTGCAACTGACCGAGGTCACGCATCGGTCGATGTCGCACTGGCTCGAGTTGCACCTGTCGCTGCTCGACGGGCTCGACGGGGGAAATCGCGCCGAGAGCTTCCGTTCCGATCCAGCTATGATCCGCCGCCTGCAGCCGAGGGTGGCTGGGCAACTGCTGCTAGCACGCGGAGTCCGCAGCCAGGGCCCCGCCTTCGACCTGTTCACCTGGACCAACGCCGGCGGGATGGTGATGGACCAGCTGATCGCATCGATCGAGACCGGCGGCAAAGTCGACGGATCGGCGGGGGAACGCCTCCCCGCCGGCACCGTCTCGCTCAACGATGTTTCGCGCCGTTTCAACATTTCCCGGACCCATGTGAAGCGGCTGTTCGACAAGGCCGCCGAAATGGGCGACTTCGGCTGGAACGCGGGGCGCGGGCAAAGTGCCGTCTGGGTGTCGCGGCGACTGTTGCTGGAGTATCTGCGGTATCAAGCGGAAAAGTACGCAATCGTCGACATGGCTTTCCATGAGGTCATCGACGGGGTCGCGGCCGCACCGATCCAACCGTCGCGGGCGTGACCGGCGCAGCCAAAAAAACCGGCCGCCCCCTGGAGAGCGGCCGGCCGAAGATTAGTTTGTTCTGACAACGCCACGCAAGACTTGGTCCAGGCGGACGGGGAAAACTGCTACTTCAGCAGTTCCTTCACCACACCCGAAGCCTTGGCGAAATCCATCTGCCCGGGATAGCGCTCTTTCAAGACGCCCATGCACTTGCCCATGTCGCGCAAGCCCTGTGCGCCGGTCTCGCTGATGACCTGTGCGCAGAGTTCCTTCACCTTTTCCTCCGAGATCTGCTCGGGCAGGAAACCGTTGATGACGGCGATTTCTTCCCGCTCCTGAGCGGCGAGTTCAGGGCGGCCGTTGTCTTCATAGATCTTCGCAGACTCCTCGCGCTGCTTGATCATCTTCGACAGTATCTGCTTGATCCCGTCGTCGTCGACCGGATCCTTGCCGGCGCCGCGGTTGGCGATGTCCCGGTCCTTGATCGCCGCCTGGATCAGGCGCACCGTCGAAACGCGGCGCGTTTCCTTGGCTTTCAGCGCATCCTTGAGGCATTCTGCGAATTGCTCGCGCATTTTTTTCTCCGCTGCACGTCCGCGCCCGCAGCCGGTCATGGCGGGTCGGATTCCGTCCTGTTGGTCTTGTCATTCGTGCGCTCTCATAGACCAGCAATGCCTAGACAATCAAACCCGTTGCCTAAGGCATTGAATTTGCTGGACTTATATTTCCAACCAATTCACAGGGAGCGGTTGACCCCGCCGCCCGCTTTGTCTATTTTCCGGCACCTGCACGAAATTTGCATGTGGTGGCCCTTCCGCGGAACTTCCGCGCGCCCACGCTTGCGACATTAAATGGCGGCTGACCCAACGCCTTTCAAGGCAGACCGGTCCGCCCGCCCGAAAAGGGATGACCATGACCTCAACCGCCCCCTGGACCACCGAAAAGCCGACAGCCCTGCTCGTTCTCGCCGATGGTACCGTGATCGAAGGCAAGGGCATCGGCGCGACCGGCAAGGTCCAGGCCGAGGTCTGCTTCAACACGGCGCTGACTGGCTACGAGGAGATCCTCACCGATCCCTCCTATCTCGGCCAGATCGTCACCTTCACCTTCCCCCACATCGGCAATGTCGGAACCAACGACGAGGACATCGAAGACCTGACGCCTGCGGCGCGCCACGGCGCGGTCGGCGTGATCTTCAAGGCCGACATCACCGATCCCTCGAACTACCGGGCCGTAAAGCACCTCGACGCCTGGCTGAAGGCGCGCGGCATCATCGGGCTGTGCGGCATCGACACGCGCGCGCTGACCGCCTGGATCCGCGAAAACGGCGCACCGAACGCCGTCATCGCCCACGACCCGGCCGGCGTCTTCGACATCGAGGCGCTGATTGCCGAGGCCAAGGCCTGGAGCGGGCTCGTCGGCCTGGATCTCGCCAAGATTGCCTCCTCCGGCCAGTCGTCGCGCTGGAGTGAAGCGCCCTGGGTCTGGAACGAAGGTTTCGACGAGCTTGCAGAGGGTGATGCCGATTACAATATCGTCGCGCTCGACTTCGGCGTGAAGCGCAATATCCTGCGCCTGTTCGCCGGCCTCGGCTGCAAGGTCACGGTGATGCCGGCCACCTCCTCCAGCGAAGAGGTGCTGGCACAGAAGCCGGACGGCATCTTCCTCTCCAATGGCCCCGGCGATCCGGCCGCGACCGGCGAGTATGCGGTTCCGGTGATCCGGGACCTGATCAAGACTGGCATTCCCATGTTCGGCATCTGCCTCGGTCACCAGATGCTCGGCCTTGCGCTTGGCGCCAAGACCGAGAAGATGCACCAGGGCCACCACGGCGCGAACCACCCGGTCAAGGACCACACCACCGGCAAGGTCGAGATCGTGTCGATGAACCACGGCTTTGCGGTTTCCTCCGACTCGCTGCCTGAGGGCGTCGAGGAAACACACGTTTCCCTCTTCGACGGCACCAACTGCGGCCTGCGGCTGAGCGGAAAGCCGGTCTTCTCGGTGCAGCATCACCCGGAAGCCTCGCCCGGCCCGCAGGACAGCCATTACCTGTTCCGCCGCTTCCTCAACCTGGTGCGCGAGAAGAAGGGTGAAGAGGCGATCCCTGAGCGGGCGTAAGCGCCAGCAACGCAGGAAATTTAAAGGCCCGGAAGCGTTTGCGCTTCCGGGCCTTTCTCGTTCTTGGCAGCAATGCGACGTGGGTAGAAGCTTGCCTTTCGACACGGGCCGTCGCTCAGCGGGCATGCGGGGCCAGCCCCTCAGCCCTGCCGCGCCAGCATGCGGAAGTAGCGCCAGTTGAGCAGGATGGCCGCAGCGGCGAGGCCGCAGAGGAAGCCGAGCCAGACGCCGATGCCGCCGAGACCGAGCGGGAAGGCGAAGGTCCAGGCGCAGGCGAAGCCGATCGGCCAGTAGGCGATCAGCGCCAGAATCATCGGCACCCGCGTGTCCTTCAATCCGCGCAGCAGGCCGGAGGCGATCGCCTGCAGGCCGTCGACGAGCTGGAAGATGCCGGCGATGACGACGAGCGGTCCGGCATAGGCGAGAACCTGCGCGGCCTCGGCCGAGTGGCGATCGAGGAAGATGCCGGCAAGTGCCGTCGGCGCGAGCGCGAAGAGGATCCCGCCCGACAGCGCGATCAGCGAGGCAACGACGATCACCGCCACCGAGGCCCGCTTGACGCTTTGATGGTCGCCCTTGCCGTGCGCCACGCCGACGCGAACCGTCGCCGCCTGCGCGAGGCCATAGGGGAACATGAAGGCGATCGAGGTGAGCTGCATGGCGATGCCGTGGGCGGCCAGTTCGATCGTGCCGATCGATCCCATCAGCAGCGAGGCGACGGTGAACAGGCTCACCTCGGCCAGGATGGTGAGGCCGATCGGCAGGCCGAGATGCAGCACCTCGAAGAAGGCCGGCCAGTCGGGGCGCCAGAAGCGGACAAACAGCTCGTAACGGCGCATCTCCGGGCGGCTCTGGACGTAGACCAGGATCAGCACGAACGATAGCAGGTTCACACCGAAGGAGACGATCGCCGCCCCCTCCATGCCCAGCGCCGGCAGGCCGAAATGGCCGAGCACCAGTGCATAGGCGAAGATGGCGTTGACGACGAGGACAAGGACCGTGATCCATAGGATGATCCCCGCCTTGCCGTGCGCGCTGACCAGCCCGCGCAAGGTCATGAACAGCAACGCCGGCGGCAGCCCCCAATGGACGATCGTGAGGTACCGGTGTGCAAGGGCCGCGACCTCGGGCTTCTGGTCGGCGTAGAGCAGAATCTGTTCGGCATACGAGAAGATCGGCACCGTCACCAGCGAGTAGAGCAGCACGACCCACATGCCCATGCGCACCGATCGGCGCACCGAGACGAGGTCGCCGCGGCCATAGGCCTGCGCAACCATCGGAATCACGGCAGTCGCGAAACCCGAGCCGAAGATGAAGATGGTGAAGTAGAACTGCCCTGCGAGCACGATCGCAGCCAGGTGGGCAGCACCCAACCGCCCGAGAATGACGACGTCGGTCGTGTGGATACCGAGCTGCGCCAGTTGCGCACCGATCAGCGGGATACCGAGGGCGAGCGTCGCGCGAATATGGGCCGCCCAGCCATTGTCTTCGCGTTTTGCGATAGTATGCATGATTCTGCTACCTTTCGGTCGCTTCCGATCACATCGGCGGGGCCCGATCAATCGATTAGCGTTTATTCATCGATCAAAAATGTGAAAGCGGGTGCGAAAGCGCACTCCTTCGAGATCGAATTCAGTAGATTCAAGCGGAACTCACCAAGCCTGCTCCAATGTTCGGAGAAGAACAGGCTGCGCCGGAAACGGCTCAGGTGGTTACTTCAGCGGCTTTCGCCCCTTCGCTCGGCTGCCCCCGGACCTTCAGCACGAACACCGCGACGCCCGAAAGCAGAATGACCGCGGCAAGCGCATAGGGTGCTCCAGCAAAGCTGACCGGAGCGTCAGGTCCCGTGAAATAGCCGAAAGTCTGGGTGAAGATCAACGCCCCTGCGATCGTGGTGATGCTCGAGAGGCTCGAAAGCGCCCCCTGCAGTTCGCCCTGGGCCGACGGTGGAACCTTCGCCGCGGCGATCGAACGCAGTGGCGGGTCGGCCAAGTTCTCGATCGTTGTCAGCAGGATCACCGCATAAACCATCCAGCCCTGCCAGGCGGCGGCGTATCCGGCGAGACCCAGAACCGAGAACGAAAGGCCAAGCACTGCGGTGCGCCACTCGCCGAGCACCGGCACGACGCGCGGTAGCACAAATGCCATGACGAGGGCGGCACCGATGCCGAAAATGCCGAGCGAAAGACCGATCTGCCCCTCCGACCAGCCGTAACGATAGGCACCCACGAAGGCCCATACGGCGGGATAGACGGAATGGGCGAGCCAGTAGAGGAAGAAGACCAGCAGCACCCCGAGGATGCCGGGATAGTTGCGCATCTGCTGCAGGGCGCCGAGCGGATTGGCGCGCGCAAACTCGAAGCGGCGGCGATGCTTCGCTTCCAGGCTTTCCGGCAGCAAGGCCCAGGCGATCGCAAAGTTGAGGAAGGCGAGTGCGGCGGCACCGAAAAAGGGCACCCGCGGGCCGAACTCGCCAAGGAAGCCACCGATGACCGGACCGAGCGCGAAGCCGGTGCCGAAGGCGATGCCGATCAGGCCGAAATTCTTGGCCCGCGTTTCGTCGGTGCTGACGTCGGCGATGTAGGCCGCGCCGGTGCCGAAGCTCGCGCCGCTGATGCCGGCCAGCACGCGGCCGACGAACAACATCCAGAAGCTGGTGGCAAGCGCGCAGATGAGGTTGTCGATGGCGAAGGTGAATACCGAAACGAGCAAGACAGGCCGCCGCCCGAATCGGTCGGAGAGGTTGCCGATCAAAGGCGCGAACAGGAACTGCATGGCCGAATAGACGAGCAGCAACCATCCACCGTCGACCGCCGCCGTGCCGATGTCGTCGCCGGTCAGTTGCTCCAGATAGGTCGGCAGCACCGGCACGATGATGGCAATGCCGATCACATCGAGGAACATGATCATGAAAACGAGGGCGAGGCCTCGTCGGACGGATTTTTCATCTTTCATCGGAGGTATCCCGGCGGAAAAGCGCGCGAAGAAACGGAAGCCTGCGTTCTAAAACAGAAGCCGGCATGAACCAATACGTGAATATTGCGAATTGACGATGACGAAGACGGTACCTCACGTCGCCGCTCGCCCACGCCACAAACCATCAAAGCGTCGGACTAGGGGTTTGCAGCCTGAAATGTGTCGCAGTCCTGCACGCGGCCGGTGTCGAAGCCTCGCTTGAACCAGCGCTGGCGCTGCTCGGAGGTGCCGTGGTTGAAGCTTTCCGGCACCACGTAGCCCTGCGTGCGCCTCTGGATGGTGTCGTCGCCGATCTGGACGGCAGCGTTCAGAGCCTCCGCGAGATCCCCGGTATCGAGCAGCCCCTTCTGTTCGGTGTACTTGCCCCAGATACCGGCATAGCAATCGGCCTGCAGTTCGACCCGGATCGACATCTGGTTGGCGTCGGCCTCGCTCATCTGCTGGCGCGCGCGGTTGAACTTCGGCAGCACGCCGGTGAGGTTCTGGACGTGGTGACCGACCTCGTGGGCGACGACATAGGCCTGGGCGAAGTCGCCGGCGGCATCGAAGCGCTTGGCCAGTTCATCGAAGAAGGCCATATCGAGATAGACCTTGTGATCGCCCGGGCAATAGAACGGTCCGGTCGCAGCCGAGGCAAAGCCACAGGCCGACTGGATCGAATTCGAAAAGAGCACGAGTTTCGGCTCCTCGTACTGTGCGCCGCTCGCCTGGAAGATGCCGTTCCAGACATCCTCCGTCTCGGCGAGCACGGTCGCCATGAACTGCTTCGTTTCCTCCTGCGCGGGCGAATTGGCGCGGCTGGCGCTCTCGGTCTGCTCGAAGCCCGGCAGGTTCACCTGTCCGCCGCCACCCTCGCCCAGCACCTGCAGGAGATCCACTCCCATCATCCGGAGAAGGAAATACAGCGCGACGAGGAAGATGATGGTGCCGAAGCTGAGCCCCCCACCGGTGCGGCCACCCCCGCCCATGGGGATACGGAACCCACCGCCGCGGCCGAACGGACTGCCGCCAGCCCCGTCGCTGTCGCGCTGATCCTCAACGTTGCTGGACTGACGGCGGCCCTTCCACTCCATGATAAGCTCCCTTGCCGCGACGGCATCCGCAGTGTCGGAATGCATATTATAGGGTCTTTGCTGAACGCAAAAGTGCTCCGTTGGTTGCGTGGAGCGCATTGTTCCGATCAGCCAGCGCCTTCGCTAATGACAACAGGAACCGTATCTGTCGCGCTGCCTACCGCGAACAGGTTCCGGTAACGGGGCAGCGAAGATAGAACACCAACGACAGCCAATGCGATCGCCGCACCCGCAAACAGATCGACGAAATAGTGACCGCCAAAAACGGGCGTCGAGGCGATCATAACGACGCTATAAATAGCAACGGGCCAGAGCAGCCACGTCCGCCAGAAACCCGCCATCAGGATAATGCCGGCAGCCGTGTGGAAGGACGGAAACGTCACCAGACCAGGCATGTTCGCGAGATCCAGCGCATGAACGGCATTGCCGCGCAAAACCTCCATATGCGCCAGATGGTACAATCCGGGCGGCTCATTGAAATCCGCAAAGACCGCGTTCTCGCCAAGGTAGGTTGCGACCGCCGCCCTGGCGGGGAAGAGCATTCCGATCACCGTGCATATGACGGCAGTAAAGAAGAAACCTTCGAGAAAGAAGCCTGCTCTCCGCGTGTCGCGATACAACATGAGAGCCAGAAAGGAGACAAAGCTAAGCAAGCTCAGGGACGTGTAGCTGTGGTCCATCATCGTACGAAGAAGCGGGAACCCTCGGACGAACTCGAAATAGGAGGGCCAGTCCAGACCGAGCGTCGTATCCCAGCCCGCGAGCCTAGCATCAGCATATTCGATGCCGGTGCGCATGCTTGCATGGTTGAGAACGCGAACCGCCATCCACCCCAGCAACAGAAAAATCATCCCCTGCATCAGGCAGGACGCGCGGTGGAACAGCCTTTCGGCCCGTTCTGACGACGGCGAAACCCGCCCGATCCAGGCTACGCCTGAAGCGAACAGCAACACCGTCAAGCCGGAGCGGAGAAACTGGTCGGGAGAAAGCCTGAGGCCTGTTACCCAAATGAGGCAGACATCCGCAAGAATGATCAGCAGCATCGTGAAGTATGTGAATTTTCCGGGAAAGATGGACATCAAACGCTCTCGCCTATGGCTTTACACAACCCTAGCGAGCCTCACCCTATGATTTCCTTAACGGAAGCGACTCAATAAAAAGTTGCAAGTGAGTTTGACCGTTCTGGAAACCGACGTTTCGGCTGTAGATTCTCCGCTTTTCACAATTTTCGGGGTTTCGCTCGGGGTCGCATTTGCCTATAAGCCGCTTCTAGCCTTTAAAGACCATGCCTTTCGCGCCCCGGCCGGTGAACCTCCCACCCTGGCCGGTTTTTCGCGCAGGCGAACGAACGGATAGAGCCATGCCCAAGCGCCAAGACATCAAATCGATCCTCATCATCGGCGCGGGACCGATCGTCATCGGGCAGGCCTGCGAGTTCGACTATTCCGGCACCCAGGCCTGCAAGGCGCTGAAGGAGGAAGGCTACCGCGTCATCCTCGTCAATTCCAACCCGGCAACGATCATGACCGATCCCGGCCTGGCGGACGCCACCTACATCGAGCCGATCACCCCGGAAGTCGTCGCCAAGATCATCGCCAAGGAGCGCCCCGACGCGCTGCTGCCGACCATGGGCGGCCAGACGGCGCTGAACACCGCCCTTTCCCTGAAGCGCATGGGCGTACTCGAGCGCTACAATGTCGAGATGATCGGCGCCAAGCCGGAAGCGATCGACAAGGCCGAGGACCGCGCTCTGTTCCGCGAGGCCATGGCGAAGATCGGGCTCGAGACGCCGAGGTCGCTTCTGGCCAACGCCACCGAGATCAAGGACGCCGACCGCAAGAAGCACGAGGCCGAGCGCGCCAAGCTCAAGGCCGAGCTTTCCGGTGATGCGCTCGACAAGGCGCTGGACGAGCTGGAGAACCAGTGGAACCTCGGCGAGACCGACCGCAAGCAGCGCTACATGAGCCATGCCATGGCGATCGGCGCGACCGCGCTCGACGAGATCGGCCTGCCCGCGATCATCCGCCCCTCCTTCACCCTCGGCGGCACCGGCGGCGGCATCGCCTACAACCGCTCGGAATTCTTCGAGATCGTCAACAGCGGCCTCGACGCCTCGCCGACGACGGAAGTGCTGATCGAAGAATCGGTGCTCGGCTGGAAGGAGTATGAGATGGAGGTCGTCCGCGACAAGGCGGACAACTGCATCATCATCTGCTCGATCGAGAACATCGACCCGATGGGCGTGCACACGGGCGATAGTATCACGGTTGCCCCTGCCCTGACGCTGACCGACAAGGAATACCAGATCATGCGCAACGCCTCGATCGCGGTGCTGCGCGAGATCGGGGTTGAGACCGGCGGCTCGAACGTGCAGTTCGCCGTCAATCCCGAAAATGGCCGCCTCGTCGTCATCGAGATGAACCCGCGCGTTTCGCGCTCGTCCGCGCTCGCCTCCAAGGCCACCGGCTTCCCGATCGCCAAGATCGCCGCCAAGCTCGCGATCGGCTACACGCTGGACGAGCTGGAGAACGACATCACCGGCGGCGCGACGCCGGCCTCCTTCGAGCCGTCGATCGACTACGTCGTCACCAAGATCCCACGCTTCGCCTTCGAAAAATTCCCCGGTGCCGAGCCGACGCTGACCACGGCGATGAAGTCGGTCGGCGAGGTCATGGCGATCGGCCGCACCTTCGCGGAATCGCTGCAGAAGGCGCTGCGCGGCCTCGAGACCGGGCTGACCGGCCTCGACGAAATCGAGATCCCCGGCTACGAGGACGGCGACGGCAAGAACGCCGTGCGTGCCGCCATCTCCACCCCGACGCCGGACCGCCTGCGCATGGTCGCCCAGGCACTGCGTATGGGCTTCACGCCGGAAGAGGTGCACGAAAGCTCGAAGATCGACCCATGGTTCATCGCCCAGTTCAAGGCGATCGTCGACATGGAAGCGCGCATCCGCCTGCACGGCCTGCCGGAAGACGCGCAGAACCTGCGCATGCTGAAGGCGATGGGCTTTTCCGACGCCCGCCTTGCCACCCTTTCCGGCAAGCGGCCGAAGGAAGTGGCGGAACTGCGCAACAGCCTCGACGTGCGCCCCGTCTTCAAGCGCATCGACACCTGTGCCGCCGAGTTCGCTTCACCGACCGCCTACATGTACTCGACCTACGAGCAGCCCTTCGCCGGCCAGACCCGCTCGGAAGCCGGCATTTCCGACAACAAGAAGGTCGTCATCCTCGGCGGCGGCCCGAACCGCATCGGCCAGGGCATCGAGTTCGACTACTGCTGCTGCCATGCCGCCTTCGCGCTGAAGGATGCCGGCTATGAAGCGATCATGGTCAACTGCAACCCGGAGACCGTCTCGACCGACTACGACACCTCCGACCGCCTCTATTTCGAGCCGCTGACGGCCGAGGACGTCATCGAGATCCTCAAGGCCGAGCAGACCAACGGCACGCTCGTCGGCGTCATCGTCCAGTTCGGCGGCCAGACACCGCTGAAGCTCGCCGAAGCCCTGGAAAAGAACGGTATTCCGATCCTCGGCACTGCGCCCGACATGATCGACCTTGCCGAGGACCGCGACCGCTTCCAGAAGCTCCTGCAGAAGCTCGACCTGACCCAGCCGAACAACGGCATCGCCTATTCGGTCGAGCAGGCTCGCCTCGTCGCTGCCGAGATTGGCTTCCCGCTGGTCGTGCGCCCGTCCTACGTGCTTGGCGGCCGCGCCATGCAGATCATCCACTCCGAATCGATGCTGCAGACCTACCTGCTCGACACCGTTCCTGGCCTCGTGCCGGAGGACATCAAGCAGCGCTACCCGAACGACAAGACTGGCCAGATCAACACGCTGCTCGGCAAGAACCCGCTGCTGTTTGATAGCTACCTGACCAATGCCGTCGAGGTGGACGTCGATGCGCTCTGCGACGGGGAAAGCGTGTTCGTCTCGGGCATCATGGAGCACATCGAGGAAGCCGGCATCCATTCCGGCGACTCGGCCTGCTCGCTGCCGGTTCGCACCCTGTCCGCCGAGATGGTCGAGGAATTGGAGCGCCAGACGAAGGCGCTGGCCAAGGCGCTGAACGTCGGCGGCCTGATGAACGTGCAGTACGCCATCAAGGACGGCACGATCTACGTGCTCGAAGTCAACCCGCGCGCCTCGCGCACCGTGCCCTTCGTCGCCAAGACCATCGGCGCCCCGATCGCCAAGATCGCCGCCCGCGTCATGGCCGGCGAAAAGCTGGACGCCGCGATCGCCGCCTATGGCGAAAAGCCCGATCCGCGCAAGCTGAAGCACATCGCCGTCAAGGAAGCCGTCTTCCCGTTTGCCCGTTTCCCGGGCGTCGATACGCTGCTCGGCCCGGAGATGCGCTCGACCGGCGAGGTGATGGGGCTCGACACCAGCTTCCCGCTCGCCTTTGCCAAGTCGCAGCTCGGCGCCGGTGTCGACCTGCCGCGTGACGGCGCGGTGTTCGTCTCGGTGCGCGACGAGGACAAGGAGCGGGTGCTGCCGGCGATCCGCATTCTCACCTCGATCGGCTTTAAGGTGCTGGCAACATCAGGCACCGCCCGCTTCCTCGGCGAAAACGGCATCGAGGCGACGAAGGTCAACAAGGTGCAGGAGGGCCGTCCGCATATCGAGGACGCGATCCGCAACCGCCAGGTCCAGCTCGTCATCAACACGACGGACGGCACCAAGGCGATCTCCGATTCGAAGTCTTTGCGCCGCGCCGCCCTGATGCAGAAGGTGCCCTACTACACGACCATGGCCGGCGCCGAAGCCGCCGCCCAGGCGATCAAGGCGCTGAAGGAAGGCCAGCTCGAGGTGCATCCGCTGCAGAGCTATTTCTAAGCCGATGTAACTTTGGCGGCACCGGGCTTTGCATGTAGAAATACCGGCAACGCCTTTCGCCGCCAGGTTCTCCGGCCTTTACTGCAAAGTTTGCGGTCAAAAGCTGCGAAGTCCGGCGGCGGACAGCTACTGAAGCTGCGCGCTGTTCCTTGAGCAGCCCTGCCGGCCGCCGCCGAAATAAACTGGCTTTTGTTCGTCAGTTTCTGCTATAAGCGCCGTTCAAACAGTTCTGCGGGTTCCGGGGCTAACGCCCCGGAAACCGTTTTATTTTGCGTGCGTGCCTGCGATGGACGGGGCGCCGCGATTGGAAGGACAGGATAAAATGGTCGAAAAGGTTCCGATGACGCAGGGCGGGTTCGTCAAGCTGCAGGAAGAACTGCGCTGGCGCCAGCAGGAGGAGCGCCCGAGAATCATCGAGGCAATTTCCGAAGCGCGCGCCCATGGCGACCTTTCCGAAAACGCCGAGTACCATGCCGCCAAGGAAGCGCAGAGCCACAACGAGGGCCGCGTCACGGAACTCGAGGATCTCGTCGCCCGCGCCGAGGTGATCGACCTGTCGAAGATGTCCGGCGACAAGGTCAAGTTCGGCGCCAAGGTGAAGCTCGTCGACGAGGACACCGAGGAAGAGAAGACATACCAGATCGTCGGCGACCAGGAGGCCGACGTGAAGGCCGGCCGCATCTCGATCTCCTCGCCGATCGCGCGCGCGTTGATCGGCAAGGAAGTCGGCGATTCGATCGAGGTGAACGCACCGGGCGGCTCGAAGGCCTACGAAATCCTCGCCGTCACCTGGGGCTGATCCCCTTCTAATGACGGTCTCCCCGGATAAGGACACCACACGCGTCGACATCGCCGATGTCGACGTCGTCGCTCCAAACTTCAAGCGGCGCCTGTCCGGCGTCACCTCGACGATCATCCAGCTGGTGCCGATGCAGCGGGCCCTCGGCCAGCGCGTCGCGACGCTTGGCCCGGGTCTGCCCACCGACCTGCCGCATATCCGCTTTTCCGACCTCTTCTCGCTGTGGCGTCCGCCGGCCGGCCGCAGCAATCGCGTCTGGCACGCCCGTCGCAACACTGAGATGCTGCCGGGGATCATCTTGCGCGACCTGCTCCGCATGCCGCTGAAGCTGCTCTTCACCTCGGCGGCCCAGCGCCGCCACAGCCGCTACACGAAGTTCCTCATCGGCCGCATGGACGCGGTGATCGCGACCAGCGCGCGCTCCGGCTCGTTCCTCGAGGTGCCGCACACGGTCATTCAGCACGGGGTCGATCTCGAGCGTTTCCACCCGCCCACCGGTTCGGACGACACGATCGCAGCCACGGGCCTGCCCGGAAAATACCTCGTCGGCTGCTTCGGCCGGGTGCGCCACCAGAAGGGCACCGACCTCTTCGTCCGGGCAATGATCGAACTCCTACCACGCTTTCCGGACTGGACGGCCGTGATTTCCGGCCGCATCACGCCGGAACACAAAGCCTTCGGCGATGGATTGAAAGCCGAGATCGCCGCCGCGGGCCTGACCGATCGCATCGTCTTCCTCGGCGAAGTGGACGACATCAAGCCGTGGTACCGGCGCCTGACGCTCTATGTCGCCCCCTCCCGCAACGAAGGCTTCGGGCTGACACCGCTGGAGGCGATGGCCTCGCAGACGGCGGTCGTCACCTCCGATGCCGGCGCCTATGGCGAGATGACGATCGAAGGACAAACCGGCTCGATCGCGCCGGCCGGCGACGGCACGGCGCTGACGGCGGCGATTGGGCGCTACCTGGGCGATCCGGAGCGCGCGCTCACTCACGGCGAGGCGGCCTTGCGCCACGTCCGGCAGAATTTCGCACTGGAGAAGGAAGCACGCGCGATCGGACGCGTCTACGAAAAGACTGCTTAACGCCGGCGCGCGATATAGTCGATGATGGCTCGGTCCTCGGTCGTATGGGCCTCGATGTTCGCGACAGCATCCCTTACACGCTGGGCATATCGCGCCCTGCTTTCGGGCGACGCAGGTCCACGGCTGAGTTTCTCGTCTAATTCCTCCTCCGACTTACTGTAATAATGATTTAGCTGCAGGTATTTCGAAGAGTAGAAGGATGGATCTCGACGCTTCTTTCGTGTCGCCTTCAAACCAGCATCGTTTACCGTGACCTCGCCGAACATTCGCGTCTCAAAGTGGTGAACGCTGACCGCGGTCACTTCGCAAGGGTCGACGATGCACTTGAAATTCACGATGTTCTTGTGCCGATTGATCGGCGAGGCAGCTCGCCGGACAAAATTCATCGCGACTGAACCCTGCGGCTTCCGCTTGTGGCCACCCGGCCCGAACATGTGCCATGGCAGCGAAACACACGGAAAGCCCCCTGCCCCCTGCAGGGCGTCGCCGATGGTTTCACCAATTTTTGGAAAGACGTACTCATCCACGTCAATGAACATCATCCAACGAAACCGCGCTCCAAAATTCAGAATTGCATGCGCGAACGCAATGACTTGTCCGTTGAGGGGATTACCGCTGTCTTCATCGAACATCCGGCTCGACCACGGCATGACCGTCAATGCTGCTTCAGGCAGTGTCCGTCGCAATACACCCAACGTATCGTCAATCGATCCGTCGTCGTAGATGACGAAGTGGCCAACCCCGGCACGCCAATGGAAATCAGCCCAATCTGCAATGTACTGTTCTTCGTTGCGGACTGTTGCAACGATGGCGATCTCTCGCCGGTTTGACATGGGAAGAGGTGGTGTGATCGTCAGGCAGCGGGAAAAGATGGGTTTATTCTTCTTCAGGAATTGCATGCCATGTCCTAGAAATCGATGCTGTCAGGTCCGGCAGGGTAATCTCGCGAAAAGCGATCGTCATAAGCGAGACCGAGTTCCTCGAGCGCGGACGTCGGTGAGAAGTTGAGGAGCCGAGTGCCGCGTTGCCTGGCGACATCTACTCCGAGAGCGAAGTGGTCGAGAATCCGTGCTTGCGCACGCGCGACGCCAGAATAAGCAGCTCCACCAGGCTGCTCATAGAACCGCGGGCCAGCGGCATTCGATATGTCGATCCCCATGAAGCCAATGCTTTCCGGTCGACAGCACAACGCAAACTGAAATGCAGACACGGCCACTGATCCAGCCTGAAACACTCCCTGATTTGGGTCGAGAGAAAGGCCGGCCGAGCACGTCGCATTCACCACGACATTCGGCCGCATCAACACGTCCTGGAAGCTCCGCCGGCGCGCGCGATAGGGCTTAAGTATGTTGTCCACGAGGATAAGATGTTTATCCGCCAGCCAAGCCGCGTCCTGCTCGCAAACAGCCCGCAAAACGCTCACGGAAAACAGGCAGATCTGCCCTGCGGCAATCTTTTCCCGCATGAGCGCAAAGTGCCGGAACACAAATCTCTCGTCTTCGATAACGACGGCAAGCGGCTGCGTCACCTCATCTTTGAACAAGCTGATGGCGCCGTTGAGCGCCAGAGCCGAGTGCGGAGCAAGCAGGCCAGGACGGCTGCCGAGCATCGATGGACCGGAGCCAAGGATGCAAAGGCTGCGAGCGGCGTATCTCCGAAGCGTGTCAACGTCATGAAGGACTGCGACCTGACGGCCCCGATACTCAACCTGTCGAGTGCCGGATGGCGCGGCAGCGGCGGAGATCCGAAGCCCTGGAAACGCGTCCTGCGCATGCGCGTATGCTTTCCCAAGCAACACGCGCGCACCCACCTTGATAAGTTTGCGCAACAATGGACGTTCAGAGCGTGTCATAACCAATGTGACACGTTTTGTGCACTGAAAGGATTCGGCCCATGTTATGAAGTACGTGCATATCTAGTATTTCATCGGCCGGTATTTGCTGATTAGCCTGAAAAGGCCCTTGCGCGTTTGCAATTTGTGCCAGTGAAATATGCGCGGCGCAAGAAGCCCCTCATGACCGAATTCCTTTGCACGTCTGGTTAACTTATCACGAATCCGTTGGTTCCGAACATTGAACTCGATCGGCAACGTGTGGATCTTCAGTTCGCTGTTCCACAAAGCAATGCGCAGTGATGCTTGATCCTGACCATTGGTTGCTTCGATGTTGGCGTAGAAATGACTTCTCCAACTTTCGAAGAAAGCATCGACACCGGGGCCCTTGCCATAGAGCAAAACGCCGCCATTGAACTCCGAAAAAGCATAGGGAATGGCGTCATACGAGGGAATTTGCGAAGACCAACGATAATTCTTGCGGCAGTGATCCTGCACTGCTGCGATATCGAACCGGTCAAGCACGCCGAAAATGTCGGATATGTCGCGACGAACCTCCGTGTCGCAATCGAGATAAAGCGTCCTTTCGTAAGGTGAGCGAGAAATATAATCCACTTTTGCGCGCTTGTGCTGCGGCTCTATCTTCACGACGCTGTCGATGTATGGAGATTGAACGTCAACATCAGAAAACAGCGTGACAGGGAGCGATGAAACCGCCTTCAGCGTCTTCGCGGAATAGATAGCCTGGTCTACATAACGTTTTCCAAACGCAATATAAATTACGCCATTCTTCATGCCCTGCTCCCTGCTCACATCCGCCATCGAGTTACAGCTCATTTGATCGAATTCTTCAACGCCACCATCCAGCGTTCGCCTTTACTGGCCGCAGAATCGCTTGTTCCTGAAAAGGAACACCAGCCTTGTCGGGTTCCAGTCCAGGACCTCATATCCAGCAGATGTTGCGATGTTCAAAACCTCCACCACGGTACTACTATTTTCCTTACCGCGCTCGAAGCCGCAATCCACCGTAAGATATCGCGCTATCTCGAGCGAGTGAGCAGCCCCAGCCAGAATCTCTGGCTCCGCCCCCTCGGCCTCAATCTTGAGAACGGCGATGTGCTCTATGCCGTTTCGCTTGACATAGTGGTCGAGCGGCATGGCCGGGACTGCGCGCACTTCAGAGTAAGCTTCAGTCTCGAACACGGAACTGTCCGCCGTATTGGGCTTGGAATAGAAAGACAAAGTCGCTTCTTCGAACCACAACGCAACGCGATTCGTCCGCGGCTCGCCGCGGAAATTGTTTCGGTCACAACAGTCCGCCTCTAGCGGTTCTGGTTCAAAAGCGTGATAATCAAGTCCATGTGCTTTGCAATACGATCCGAGCTCGCCGACATTGGCGCCACAATCGATAAAAGCACCGTCTGAAACTTGAATTTTGTCGAGAAGATAGGCGCGCTCAAGTTGCCGAAGTCGATCTGAAATCGATCTTTTGTAAAGCCACAGGCGGTTGCGTCGACAAATGTAAATTTGCCTGTCGCCATCCGAGACGGACATCAATCCCGACGAAGAATTAATATCGGCCCTGTGAGGATAGCCTTTCAGCTTATTTCTTGTGTTCGCGTAGACTTGATATATCGGATCTGGGATCTTTTCAGCGAGCTGACGCTGAACCCGCTTCAGTTTTGAACTCATTCGCTCCTCATACCTAACCGCTAGACCTAAGGTCCGATCTTTCAATATTTGAAACAACTTCCGAGCGAAGGATCACTGCGGGAACCCACCTTCACACCTCCACCAGCCCGAGCTTCTTCACCTGGCGGATCGTCAGCATCGTGCGAACGGTGTCGACGTGTTCGTTGGCCGTCAGCACCTCGATGACGAAATCCTGGAAGCGGGTGAGGTTCTCGGCGACGCAGTGGAGGAGGAAATCGCTGTCTCCGGACACCATCCAGGCCTGGCGGACGAGCGGCCATTCGGCGGTGGCGCCGGCGAAAGCCTTGAGGTTGGCCTCGGACTGATGCTTCAGGCCGACCATGCAGAAGGCGACGAGGTCGAAGCCGAGCGCCGGTGCATTCAGCATAGCGTGGTATCCCTCGATGACGCCGGCCTCTTCCAGCTTGCGCACGCGGCGCAGGCACGGCGGCGCGGAGATGCCGGCCTTGGCGGCGAGGTCCACATTGGTCATGCGGCCGTCGGCCTGCAGTTCCTTCAGGATCTTGATGTCGATGGCGTCGAGTTCGGCGCGAAACACGTTGTTGCTTCCTTGCTTGTTTGAGGGCGCATTACCAGAAACGTCCGGGGAGCGTAAGATAATTGCATCGACATGAACAAAAATGTCGCGTCCGGTGCCAAGCCTGTTGGCAAGTGCTGTCTTGCCCTTGAATATAAGGAGGCTGCACTCATAAATGAGCGTCACAATCGTCACAGTCCGCGCCGGCCCGCCTGCCGGTAGCCCGCGCTATGCCAAGGAGAGCAGCATGTCTGCCCGTCACGTCAAGGTTCTGATCATCGGCTCCGGTCCCGCCGGCTACACCGCCGCCATCTATACGGCGCGTGCGATGCTGGAACCCGTGCTGATCGCCGGCATGGAACAGGGCGGCCAGTTGATGATCACGACCGACGTCGAGAACTATCCCGGCTATGCCGATCCGGTGCAGGGCCCGTGGATGATGGAGCAGATGCTCAAGCAGGCCCAGCACGTCGGCGCCGAGATCGTCAACGACCTCGTCACCAAGGTCGACCTCGATGTGCGCCCGTTCCGCATCTCGACCGACAGCGGTGCCGAATGGACTGCCGACACGCTGATCATTGCCACCGGGGCCAAGGCCAAGTGGCTCGGCATTGAGACCGAACACAAGTTCCAGGGTTTTGGCGTTTCCGCCTGCGCCACCTGCGACGGCTTCTTCTACCGCAACAAGGACGTGATCGTCGTCGGCGGCGGCAACTCGGCCGTTGAAGAGGCCCTTTATCTCTCCAACCTCGCCAAGACCGTGACGGTCGTGCACCGTCGTGACTCGTTCCGTTCCGAAAAGATCCTGCAGGAGCGCCTGTTCGCCAAGCCGAACGTCAAGGTCATCTGGGATCACGAGGTGATCGAATATCTCGGCGCCGAGGCAAAGCCGCCGATGCCGGCTTCGGTCAACGGCGTCCGGCTCAGGAACACCAAGACCGGCGCGACCTCCGACATGGCGACCGACGGCGTCTTCGTAGCGATCGGCCATGCGCCGGCCGTCGAACTTTTCGTCGGAAAGCTGAAGCAGAAGCCGAACGGCTACCTGTGGACGGCGCCGGATTCGACGGCGACGGACGTGCCCGGCGTGTTCGCCGCTGGCGACGTGACGGACGACATCTATCGCCAGGCAGTGACCGCAGCCGGCATGGGCTGCATGGCCGCACTGGAAGCGGAAAAGTACCTGGCAGGTCATATGCCTGTCGCAATTGCGGCCGAGTAGAAGCCGCCAGTACAACGCGAGGCGGGCTTCCGGCCCGCAATCGCGGGAGTGGGAACAGTAGTTCATCAGCAACCGGGCGGGAAACCATGAGTTCCCCGCCCTACAGACATGTGGGGGAAAGACAGAATGGCGCTCGACTGGGACAAGCTGCGGATATTCCATGCCGCAGCCGAGGCCGGCTCATTCACGCATGCAGCCGACAAGCTGCATCTTTCACAGTCCGCCATCAGCCGCCAGGTCAGCGCGCTGGAGCAGGACGTCGGCATCAAGCTCTTCCATCGCCACGCCCGCGGCCTGATACTGACCGAGCAGGGCGAGATCCTCTATCGCACCGCGCATGAAGTGCTGATGAAGCTCGAAAGCGTGCGTGTGCAGTTGACCGAGACGACCGAGAAGCCGAGCGGCAAGCTCCGGATCACCACCACCGTCGGCCTCGGCCAGGGCTGGCTGACCGACAAGGTGCAGGAGTTCCTCGCGCTCTATCCGGACATGCAGGTCCAACTGCTGCTCGATAACGAGGAGCTGGACGTCAACATGCGCCACGCCGATTGCGCAATCCGCCTGCGCGAGCCGCAGCAGTCCGACCTGATCCAACGCAAACTCTTCACCGTGCATATGCACGTCTATGCCGCGCCCTCCTACATCAACCGCTACGGCGAGCCGCAGTCGATCGATGATCTCGACCATCACAAGATCATCACCTTCGGCGAGCCGGCGCCGAACTACCTGCTCGATGTGAACTGGCTGCAGATTGCCGGGCGCGATTCCGACAATCCCCGCCCCTCCGTGCTGCAGATCAACAGCCTGACCTCGATCAAGCGTGCCTGCCTGCTCGGTATCGGCATCGCCATGCTGCCCGACTACATCGTCGGCCGCGATCCGGGACTGCTGCAGCTTGTCACGAATGCAGACGTTCCATCTTTCGATACCTATTTCTGCTATCCGAGCGAAATGAAGAACGCGGCGAAGCTGAAGGTTTTCCGCGATTTCATCGTCGCGAAGGCGCGCAACTGGAACTTCTAGATCCGCATTGCGCGCGGCTCCGCCGAAAGGCCTGCGCCCCATGCATGGCTGGCATGCACATTAAATGATTGATGTCTGCTCAGAAAACCAGCATATCGCACCCAGCTGATGCACTTTTGGTGGCTTTTCCTCCCAGTGCCACCGCAGCAGCTGTTCCCCTCTGGAGGTTTTTACCTTCATAACTATAAAGGGCCCAAGTTTATCTTGCGGCCCTCTTTTTTTGCCTTGTGAATACTTTTCTCCCACTTTTCTCACTACTTTTCGCGATGCGGCATTTCGTTCCCTTGAAATGTCAGTCCGCCCGCCCCATATCGCTCTCAGTCGACGCGCTTGGCGGTTTTCTCCTCCCAGTACCGCCGCGTCGGCTGTTCCCCTCTGGAGGTTTTTACCTTCACACCTATAGGGCCCAAGCTTCGCTTGTGGCCCTCTTTTTTTGCCCGCTTGCGGACCCATGACGGCGTTCGGCTTTTGCGGCCCGGATTTGCTTTTACGCAAAGAACGGAGGAGCCGGGGGATGCAACATGCCTTCATAAGGAGGAGCACCAATGTCGGACCACTCGCTGCTGCACAACGTTATGGAAATGATGACAACCCGCTGGAAGGACTATCGCGAAGGCGCGCGAATGCATCGCAAGCTTGCACAGCTTGGACCGGGTGAAATGCATACTTTCGCCGCCGACTGTGGGCTGACACCCGATCAGTTGCGCGATGTGGTCAGACGCGGACCCCGCGCCGCCGTTGAGCTGGGAAGTGTGATGATGGCTCTCGGCATCGACACCGAAGCAGTCCGGCACAAGGACAGTACCGCTTTCAACGACATGACGCGCGTCTGCGCGGTGTGCTCCCACAAGTCTTCCTGCCGGCAAAGCATCCGCAAGGGAACGATCGCAATCGACCATGTCGCCTTCTGCAACAATTCTGACGTTCTGGCGGAATTTCAGGGGGAATCCAGCGTGGTTCGAACGCGATTGGGCGCGACAGTGGGCGTAACGCACTGATGTCCAATTCCCGCCGCAGTGCCGGCGGGTAGCACGGTAACTCCGGCATGGTCGAACAAGTGCCCCTGAGGCCCTTGCTCCACCATGCCTTTTTTTCGTTGCTCTGAGGCGTTCACGCGGTTGTGACTTTCTATATCGTCATTAGTCGATATAAATATCGCTGTATCGCGATGCGACGAAGCGAGACGACGATGGACGCCGACGAAATTCTAAAAGCCCTGGCCCACCCGGCACGCACGCAGATTCTCAACTGGCTCCGCGAGCCGGAGCTGCATTTCAGCAGCCAGGAGCAACCCCTCGACATGGGCATCTGCGCCGGCCAGTTCGAACGCTGCGGGCTGTCGCAGTCGACCGTTTCGGCCCACCTCGCCGTCCTGCAGCGAGCCAACCTCGTCACCACCCGGCGCGTCGGCCAGTGGATCTTCTACAGTCGAAACGAGGAAACCATCGGCGCGTTCCTCAAGCATATCAACGCCACCCTCTGAACGCCCCTCCAGGCGTTCCATCCCTCCCCAGCATAAAAGGACTACCCATGACCAGTCTCCACGACCCCATTGCAGTCGGTGACATCCAACTTGCCAACCGCATCGTCATGGCACCGCTAACACGGAACCGTTCGCCCGAGGCGGTGCCCAACACGCTGAACGTCGCCTATTATGAGCAACGGGCCAGTGCCGGGCTCCTTATCACCGAAGGCACGGCGATCACGCATCAGGGCCAGGGCTACGCAGACGTGCCGGGCCTGTACACGTCTGAGGCACTCGCCGGCTGGAAGAACGTGACGGACGCCGTCCATCGCGCCGGCGGCAAGATCGTCGTGCAGATGTGGCATGTCGGCCGTATCTCCCACACCAGCCTGCAGCCAAATGGCGGCCCGCCAGTCGGCCCGTCGGCCATCACGGCGAAATCCAAGACCTACATTCGCAACGAGGATTGCACCGGCGGCTTTGCGCCGACCTCCGAGCCCCGTGCACTCGACGTTTCCGAAATCGCAGAGATCGTCGAGGACTACCGAAAGGCTGCGCGCGCTGCGATCGGCGCCGGCTTCGACGGCGTGGAGATCCACGCCGCCAACGGCTACTTGCTCGACCAGTTCCTGCGGTCCGGCAGCAATCATCGCACCGATGCCTATGGCGGCTCGATCGAGAACCGTGCACGCTTCCTGTTCGAGGTCGTGAACGCGATCACCAGCGAGATCGGCGCCGGTCGCACGGCCATCCGCATCTCGCCCGTAACGCCGGCAAACGACTCCTTCGATCCGGATCCCCAGCCGCTCTTCAACCATGTCGTTGCAGGCCTGCCGAACGACCTCGCCTATATCCACGTGATCGAGGGGGCGACCGGAGGGGCGCGCGACCACCAGCAGGGAACCGCGCCATTCGACTATGCCGCTCTGAAGGCGACCTACCGCGACAAGGGCGGCAAGGCCGCGTGGATGGTCAACAACGGCTACGACCGAGAACTGGCGGTGAAAGCCGTCGAGAGCGGCGATGCCGATCTGGTTGCCTTCGGCAAGCTCTTCATCGCCAACCCGGACCTTGTCGAGCGCTTGCGTGAGAATACACCTCTCAACGCCCCCGACCAGGCGACGTTCTACGGCGGCGGCGCAAAGGGCTACACCGATTATCCGGCACTGGATAACGCCGCTTGAAGCGTACAAGGCGGACGCGGTGACTGCGTCCGCCCAACTCTGACACGAAGGCCGAAGACCGACTTGCACCATTCGGTCTTCCGCCCCCGGCCCAGTCGATGTTATCAAATTGTATAACGTCTGAGCCTCGAGGGTCGAAGCGATGTCTGCGAATGAGCGGCGACGCAGAACTTCGTGCAGGAAAACCTTGCCGCTGCGATATGCGGTCTGGCTGGCGATATTGCTCGCGGTCACTCCGCTTGCTCCGCGGACTGCGGCCGGCCAGTCCGAATGGCGCGCACCACCCCCGTGCCTCTATTCCACGCGGATGGCCAATGGCTCCCGGCTCTGCGTGCGCCAGGAAACCTTCAATCGCGATATCTGCACGGCCATCGAGGGCTTTGCATCGGCCAATGCGCTGCCACCGGAATACTTCGCCCGGCTCATCTGGCGCGAGAGCCTGTTCCGCCCGAACGCCGTCAGTCCGAAGGGAGCGGAAGGGATCGCCCAGTTCATGCCGGGCACGGCCAGGATGCGCGGCCTGAAGGACAGTTTTCATGCGCTGGATGCGCTCGGCAAATCTGCGGAGTACCTGGCAGACCTGCGCGATCGCTTCGGCAATCTCGGCCTGGCGGCCGCCGCCTACAATGCCGGCGAAGGCGGGCTGGCGAACTTTCTCGTCAACGGCAGCCTCCCCTTCGAGACGCGTGCCTATGTGATCGCGATCACGGCCCATACGGCCGAACAGTGGAAGGACAGTCCGCCAGAAAAGCTGGATCTGGCGCTCGACAGCGACAAGCCCTTCCTCGAGGCCTGCATCGCACTCGCCGCGAGCCGGCAGATGAAAGAGATCATTTCAACGGACGATGGCACCTGGGCGCCATGGGGCGTGCAACTCGCCTCGCACTTCAACAAGCCGGCTGCCTACCGTCTTTTCATGATGGCGGTCGAACGACTGCCCTCACCGCTGAACGCGGAAAAGCCGCTCATCCAGCGCGAGCGCATGCCCGGCTTCGGCATCCGGCCTCGTTACACCGCCCGCATCGGCCGGCAGACACGGGAAGAGGCCGACGATCTCTGCGGCCGGATCCGCAAGGCCGGCGGCGCCTGCGTCGTCTTCCGCAATTGAAACCCTCAGACCACGCCGCGACCGTTTCCCGGCCGCCCTCGACCCGGCTCCATCGCGACCGTTGCCAATCGCCATGCCGGCGCTATCTTGGCATGACAGTGGCTTGCCGGCGATAGCCGACGGCTCGAGGTCTCGCATTAGGAGCAGGGTCTCCCTTTGACGAAACTGCGCCGCACCAACCAGGAAAAGTATCTCCTAATCGCCCTGCTCGTGGCGGTCGCCGCCTACGCAACGGAGCACCACATCCTGGCGGCTGGACGCGCCGTCACCCTGATTGCCGCTTTCGCCTTCGTCGCGACGATCATCCTTGCCTCGACGCGGGTCGCCCACCACGCCGAAGTGCTGGCGGTCAAGGTCGGCGATCCCTATGGGACGATGATCCTGACCCTTTCGGCCGTCCTGGTCGAGGTGGTGGTACTCGGGATCATGATGCAGGCCGCGATATCGCCGACGCTGGTGCGCGACACGATCTACGCGGCGGTGATGCTCGACATCAACGGCATCATCGGACTTGCCGCGCTAATGGGCGGCTTGCTCCACGGCGAGCAACCCTACAATGACGACTCCAGCCGCACCTACGGCGTGATGATCCTGACGGCCATGGGCATCTCGATGATCGTACCGGAGTTCGTGCCGCGCGAAAGCTGGAAACTTTACTCCGCCTTCACCATCGGCGCGATGGTGGCGCTCTATACGCTCTTCCTGCGTTTGCAGGTTGGCCGGCACAGCTATTTCTTCAGCTATGCCTATCCGCGCGCGGACCAGCGCGGGCCATTGGAGAAGCATCCCGAGGCTGACGAACCCGCCCTGCCCTCGATCCTCATCATCCTCGCCGGCGTCGTCATCATCGGCGGGCTCGCCGAGGTGATGGCGGCGACTCTCAACACCGGCCTTGAAGGCAGCGGCGCACCGCCCGCACTGATGGCCGTCATCGTCGCGGCGATCTCGGCGGCCCCCGAAATCCTCACCGCAATGCGCGCAGCGCTTGCCAACCGGATGCAGTCGGTCGTCAACATCGCCATGGGCGCCTCGCTCTCGACCGTTATCCTGACCGTGCCGGTAATGGAGGCCATCGCGCTCTACACCGGCCAGCCCTTCGTCATGGCGATGACGCCGGTGCAGAGCGTCATGACCGTCATTACCCTGGTCGTCGCGGCGATCAACCTCAACGACGGCATGACGAACGCAATCGAAGGCATGACCCACTTCATCCTGTTCGCCACCTTCGTGATGCTGACCGTGATCGGGCTTTAGGAAGCTAAATCAGCCATTTACGTCAAGTAGGGGAATCACGGTGCGAGAAGGATGAATCGGATTGCGAACATCGGTCGTAACCTGACGTCAGATTGAGAACCCGCCCAACAAAAAACCCGCCATCGCTGGCGGGTTTTGCAGTCCTTCGCCGAGGCGGTCGCTTACTTGCAGGCGGCGCAGAAGCGCTGGATGCGCTTGCAGGCTTCCTCGAGCAGCGCCTCGGAGGTGGCATAGGAGATGCGGAAGTTGGGGCCGAGGCCGAAGGCCGAGCCGTGGACGACGGCGACGCCCTCGGTTTCCAGAAGCTCGGAGACAAAGTCCTCGTCGGTCTCGATCACCTTGCCCGACGGCGCCGTCTTGCCGATCAGACCCTTGCACGACGGATAGACGTAAAAGGCGCCTTCAGGGGACGGGCAGTCGATGCCCTTGGCCTGGTTGAGCATGGAGACGACGAGGTCACGGCGACCTTCGAAGATCTTCTTGTTTGCCGGGATGAAGTCCTGCGGACCGTTCAGCGCCTCGACGGCGGCCCACTGGGCAATCGAGCAGGCGCCTGAGGTCTGCTGGCCCTGAATCATGTCCATCGCCTTGATGAGGGCGAGCGGGCCGGCCGCGTAGCCGATGCGCCAGCCGGTCATCGCATAGGCCTTGGAGACGCCGTTCATCGTCAGCGTGCGGTCGTAGAGCTTCGGCTCGACCTCGACCGGGGTGGCGAACTTGAAGTCGCCGTAGGTCAGGTGCTCGTACATGTCGTCCGTCAGGACCCAGACATGCGGATGCTTCAGCAGCACGTCGGTCAGCGCCTTCAGCTCGTCATGGGTATAGGCGGCACCCGAGGGGTTGGACGGCGAGTTGAAGATGAACCATTTCGTCTTCGGCGTGATCGCCCGGTCGAGATCTTCGGGCGTCAGCTTGAATTTGTTTTCCTGCGTGGTGGCGACGAACACCGGCGTGCCGCCGCAGAGCGACACCATCTCCGGATAGGAGACCCAGTAAGGGGTTGGGATAACGACTTCATCGCCCGCGTTCATCGTCGCCATGAAGGCGTTGAATAGAATCTGCTTTCCGCCGGTGCCGACGATCGTCTGCGCTGGCGTGTAGTCGAGATTGTTCTCGCGCTTGAACTTCCTGGCGATCGCCTCGCGCAGTTCCGGAATGCCGGAGACCGGCGTGTACTTCGTCTCGCCGCGGTTGATCGCGTCGATTGCCGCCTGCTTGATGTTGTCGGGCGTATCGAAATCCGGCTCGCCGGCTCCAAGGCCGATCACATCGCGGCCCTTGGCTTTCAGTTCGCGCGCTTTCTGCGAGACGGCGATGGTGGCGGAGGGCTTCACACGGGAAAGGGCATCGGCAAGAAAGGCCATGGTCAGTTGTCCGTTTTCGGGTTCAAAGACAGCGTGAGGCCATGGAGCGCCTCTCAAGGGCCCATGACGGTAAGGTCTATGGCCAAACTAGCCGGGCCTTGCAAGGCTCGCGCTGAAAAAACGCGCGGTCCACCGCGGTCTGAGGCGCCAGATGAACAAGTTTCATCGACGTCATCAACGGCAGGAATGGGTTGCGCGCCGGCATTCCCGCCAAAATGCATCGAATGACTGCAAATCCGGTAACAGCACGCATTCGATCGGAAATCTTTAAGACAGATTAACAGGTGTAGCATTATCGTGTGGAAGCGCTCCGGCAGGCCGGGACGCACCGGATGACCGCAGATGATAGAACGCAGCATATTCTCCAATCTCACCAGGGCCACCGACGGAAACGTTTCCGCGCAGCATGGGCCGTATCTCCTCCAGTCGGCACTCCAGCCGATCCTGCGCGAGACAAGCGAGGGCGTCTTCGAGCTCGAGGCAATTGAAGGCTTGGTTCGTGCGAGCCGCGACGGCGTGCACATTCCACCGGCGGAACTTTTCTCCCTGATCGATGAGGAAGACCAGCCGCTGGTGGACAGCCTCTGCCGCAGCCTCCACATCCTCAATGCCGGCCTACTGGGGCGTAACGACGTAACGCTGCTGATCAATTCGCAGCCTGGCCTGTTCACTTCTCCTCATGCGATCCGCCAGGAAATCGACCGGATGCGGCTTGCGGCGCATGAGGCGGGGATGGCGCCGGCGCGGATCGCCTGCGAGATTCGCGAGCGCTCCGGTGATGACCTGGCGGCGTTGGCGCGCTTTGCCGGGCAGTTGCACGAGGCGGGTTTCCTCGTGGCGATCGATGACTATTCGGCAACGGACCACGACCTCGACCGACTTTCGCGACTGCGGCCGGACTTCCTGAAGTTCGATCCAGTCTGGATGCAACGGTTTGCCGGCAACTCGGCCGGGGTCGCGCTGATGCGGGTGATCGTCGCACAACTCGAACGCGAGGGAGTCCACGCGATCGTACCGAGCGTCGAGGCGGCCGCACAAGTCGAACTGTGCCGGGAAATGGGAATGCCGCTGATGCAGGGCTACCTGCTGGGGCGGCCACAGATCGTGCCGACCTCGCTCAATGCCGACTTTCCCGCGATAGCCGGCGGCACCGTCCGCGTCTCGCCCCCTGTTTCTCGTCTCGCAACGCCGGCGAACCGAGCGCCGCGGACCGCACCGAGGTTTGGACGCCGTATCGCCTGAGGAAGGGCGCTACGTCGCAAGCAACCTCCCGCCCGCTGCCGCTACGCGCCTGTGGCGGCCTAAAACGTTCAAACCGGCGTATGATCCGGCATTTTGCAACCGCCATGTTTTCACCACAACAACTGTCGGGAAGTGCCGCATTTCAGTCCCCCTGAGGCCGATTTGCGGGTGCCTTCTGCCCCTCGCAACCGGGCGCCAAGCTCGTCGGACACGAGAGCCAGGGGACAGAAAAATGTTCATCGACGACGAAAAGCCGGCAAGGAATTACAGGAGAAGGGAAGGCCGCGCGGTCTTCTACATCACCGTGACGGCGCTTGCGGCCTGCGTGCTGATGCTGTTCGGCCTGATGAACGTTGCCCAGGCCAACCTCATTGACGACGACGGCCTGGTCATCCAGGGCGAGATCGGCGACACGCACGTGCTGCTCGCCGTCAGTCTGGATGGTTCTGATCAGCCTGCAAAGCCCAATACGGCGCTCAAGGACACGGCCACCCACATCGACCCGACAACAACAGCAAGCACGCCCCCGAATGCGCACGCGGCGTCGACAATCGACCACCGGCTGACGGTTGCCCTCGTGCTCGCGGGATTTATCGTCGTGGCGGGTGTCGGCCAGTTGATGAACCGAGGTACCCGGCACAGACCGCCAGCACCTTGGCGCAGTGAAGCCTAAAGCCGGCCCGCGAAAGCTTGGCCGCACGACGCAGGCATCTTGAAAACGCAAGCCTCCCGCTTCAGTTATTATGAAAAGGGAGATGTCATGCTGGACCTGTTGACCGGCAAGTGGCTGGGCGAAGCTTTAAAATGTGCAGGGCGGCTCGCGGCTACCACGCTCACCCTGCATGCCCTGGCGCTCGCACCCGCCGCTGCCGAGCCACAGGAATTCACCAGCAAGAAGGCGAGCTTGCTGGTCGAGACGCTGGCCACCGGTCTCGACCATCCGTGGTCCGTCGAGGTACTTCCGGATGGCGCCTACATCGTTACCGAGCGGCCCGGCGCCTTGCGCATCATCCGCGACGGGAAGGTGTCCGCGCCGATCCGGGGGATCCCGCCCGTCTTCGCACGTGGCCAGGGCGGGTTGCTCGACCTGGCACTTTCGCCCGACTTCGCCACCAACCGCACCCTGTTGCTGACCTACAGTGCTTCCGGCCCTGGCGGCGGAGGAACGGCCGTCGCACGCGCGCGGTTGTCGCACGACGAGAAGAGCCTTGAAGACGTCACGCGCATCTTCGCCATGAACCGGTTCAGCCGCACGGGGATGCATTTCGGATCCCGCATCGCAATCGCAGGCGACGGCAGCCTGTTCTTCGGCATCGGCGACCGCGGCGAGCGGGATCGCGCCCAGAACCCGCGCGACCACGCCGGATCGATCCTGCACATCAATGCCGATGGCAGCATTCCGGCCAATAACCCCTTTGCCGGCCACAGCGGCGGACTGCCGGAGATCTGGTCGAAAGGGCACCGCAACCCTCAAGGCATCGACATCGACCCGAAGGACGGCCGGCTTGTCACCGTCGAACACGGCGCGCGCGGCGGCGACGAAGTCAATTATCCGTTGCCGGGCAAGAACTATGGCTGGCCGGTCATCACCTACGGCAAGGATTATTCCGGGGCGGAGATCGGCGAAGGAACGGCCAAGGACGGCTACGAGCAGCCCGCCTACTACTGGGATCCCTCCATCGCGCCGGGGGCGATCGCCGTCTATCGGGGTGCGATGTTCCCGGAATGGGACGGCAACCTCCTTGTCGCCGCTCTGAAATACCAGATGCTCGTACGCTTGGAGCGCGACGAGACGGGCGCCATTGTCGGAGAGGAGCGGATGTTCGACGGCAGCTTTGGCAGGCTGCGCGACGTCAAGGTCGCACCCGACGGGGCAGTGTTGATACTGACGGACGAGGACAACGGACAACTGCTTCGCATCTATCGCTCTCCCTCCTCTCAGTAGCCTAACGCGCCTCCCTCCAGCGTAACGGGGCTGCCCCGGCCGGACAGCCGATCACCCCGGCGCACCGGCGCCCCCGCACCGGCATGCCCGGGACTTGCTCGCGCTTTGGCCGTCTGCTAACGGAACGGCCACTCCGTTTCTCGTACACACCAAGTATCGTTCAGCAACAAGTCCCCTCCCTCACCACTCCGTCCGAAACTCAGGATCATCATGTCGCGCGTCCAGGCGAACCTCCTCCTTTTGATTGCCGGTGCCATCTGGGGTGCGGGGTTCATCGCGCAGTCGACGGCGATGGAAACGCTCGGGCCGATATGGTTCATCGGTTTGCGGTTCGCGATTGCAACGCTTGTCGCCGTGCCCTTCGCCCTGGTTGAGAAGAAGCGCGCTGCAACACCGGTGCGGTCGGGGGACCGCATAGGCTTCCTGTTTACCGGGTTTGCGCTTTTCCTGGCCGCCATATCGCAGCAGGTGGGGCTTCTCACCACCTCGGTCACCAATTCCGGCTTTCTCACCGGGCTCTACGTGGTGTTCACCCCGATCCTGACCGTGTTCGTTCTGCGCAAGCGGCCGCATTGGATCATCTGGCCGGCCGCTGCCATGTCGACCGCAGGCATCTTCCTGCTGAGCGGCGGCGCCTTTTCGGCCCTGACGACGGGCGATTTGCTGACGATCCTGTGCGCGCTGCTGTGGTCCGTCCAGATGATCAGCGTCGGTGCATTCGCCGGCCGGTCGGGCCGGCCCATGGCCCTGTCAGTGGTGCAGTTTGCGGTCTGCGCGCTGCTCGGCTGCACCGTGGCGGCCGTACTGGAGCCGGTCAGCCTCGCGGCGGTAAAGGGTGCCCTGCCGGAAATCCTCTATGCCGGCTTCTTCTCGAGCGGGCTTGCCTTCATCTGCCAAAACGTCGCGCAGCGTTACACGACCGCGCCGCAGGCCGCTATCTTCCTGTCAAGCGAAGCGCTGTTTGCCGCTCTCTTCGGCGTGCTCCTGCTGGGCGAGAGCATTAGCCCGGCCGGCTATGCGGGATGCGCCATCATCTTCGTGGCGATGCTCGCGACGGAACTCGTTCCCGAGCTTCTGAAGGACAAGGCACGCGCCGCCGCCGCGGCATAGTCCAGCCATAATTTACTGAACACGCGAACGAAATACGCTGGCGCTATGCTGTTCGGCGCAGCCGGTGGCGTAACCTAATCAATATAGTTCGCAAGAAACGCCGCAGACTATACCGGAATGGCTGCGGCCTTTTTGTGCAACAGCCTGAAAAATGGTCGAATTGAGACCGCATATCAGAAGATTGAAACTTTTGCTTGCCAATTCCGAATAAACACAGCACTCTTTCGCTGTTCGGGCAATTTGCGAACATGGGAAGACCTTGAATAATAGCGCGCCGGAGACGCGACAAAAATTCCGGGCGGCCGTGCTGATGTGTTCCTCCGGAACAGCAGGTGGCTGGCTGCGGTTAAAACAGGACCCTTTCCTCACATCGAAACTGCCTGCCTCACGCCCCTTGGGGCAAACTGGAAATGCTGCCCGCCGCCAAACTTATGGGCAGAGAGAAAAGGACCTGACGCATGGCCGAAACTGGCACTGTAAAATTCTTCAACACCGAAAAGGGCTTTGGTTTCATCAAGCCTGACAATGGTGGCGCCGATATCTTCGTACACATTTCCGCCGTGCAGGCTTCCGGCCTGAACGGCCTCTCCGAAAACCAGAAGGTGAGCTACGAGACGGAACCCGATCGCCGCGGCAAAGGCCCGAAGGCGGTCAACCTGCAGATCGCCGGCTGAGGCGATCTTCATTTTCAATGACGTTCAGGCCCGGCATTCTTGCCGGGCTCTTTTTGTTCAGCAGGCATTCATCCGGTCCCTAATAGACTCCTGATCATTGAACGGTTCGGCCTTGCCGACCAAATCGGGACCACACGATGAACAAATTCTTCAAGACGGCAGTGCTTGCCGCAGCAGTCACCGGAGCCACGCTGACCACCTCCGGACTGGCCGAGGCGCGCGACCGCCATCATCACCACAACAACAACGACGCAGCATGGGCGGCGGGCGCTGCCGGCCTCGTTACCGGCGTCATCGTCGGCGGCGCGATCGCCAATTCCGGGCCCGCCTACTACGACGACGGCTACTACGCGCCTCGTCGGGTTTATGTCGAGCCGGAATACCGTCCGGTGCGCCGCGTCTATCGCGCTCGTCCGGCCTATGTGGGCGCCTACGAGCCCTGGAGCGCGGGCTGGTATCGCTACTGCGGCGACACCTATCGCTCCTTCAACCCGAACACCGGCACCTTCCGCGGCTACGACGGTCTGGAGCACTTCTGCGTCGCTGGCTGAGGCGAAAGCTGACTGCATCGGCATCAAAGGCGGATGGGCACCCATCCGCCTTTTGCATTTTTCCAGATAGAATTGGCTGCCTGCCGATCAAATCCCGCGCAGGAACGGGTTCGTGAGGCGCTCCTCGCCGATCTTGCCGCCCGGGCCGTGACCGCAGATGAAGCCGACGTCGTCGCCCAAGGGCAGAACCTTGTCGCGGATCGAATCGAGCAGCACCCGCTCGTTGCCGCCGGGAAGGTCGGTGCGGCCGACCGATCCGCGAAACAGCACATCGCCGAGATGGGCGAACCTTTGGGCGCGGTTGAAATAGATCACGTGGCCCGGCGCATGACCCGGCGTGTGGTAGACCTCGAACTCGTGCTCGCCGAAGGCGACGCGGTCGCCGTCCTCGAGCCAGCGGTCGGGCACGACGTTCTGCACCTTCGTGGCGATGCCGAATTTCTCCGCCTGGGTCTCAATGCGCTGCAACAGCGGCAGATCGTCCTTATGTGGGCCGATGATCTCGAGTCCGAGCGCTTCCTTCAACTCCTTCGCCCCGCCGGCGTGATCGATGTGGCCATGGGTGAGCCAGATCGCCTTCAGCGTGATGCCGTTCTGCTTGACGACATCGAGGATCGTCTCGACGTCACCGCCCGGATCGACGATCACGCCCTCCTTGGTATCCATGTCGAAAAGGATGGTGCAGTTCTGCTGGAAGGGGGTTACGGGAATGATGCCCGCCTGAAGCATGCCCATGGTGTCCTCGCTGGGAAATGATCTCGCCCCGCATATAGAGGCTCGATGAGCCCGATGCCATGGTTCCTTGCAGGTCCGGCAGAATACTTCAATCCCAACCGAAAAGGCTCTAGCGCTGCGCGACCTCGTGATGGCCGGCTGACCAGCCGGCATGCGCGGAGGGTGTCGGGGTGACGGTCGACAGCAGGAGGGTAGCAACGGCGATGTTGGCTGCGACATAGGCGTAGACCACTGCGCGCAGGTGGGCGGCCACGTGTGCTTCGGCAGGCTTCCGATCGTCCATCGTAACGTCCTTTCGGCTCGTTGGTGTTATCGATTGCAGGCCTGCAACCTATAATGTCACCACGCGCCATTCTGTTCCGCGGGGAACTCGGGCGAGACCGGCGGACAATTCACCGGACCCAGGATCTAGACCGGGAGGGTCGTCGTCTCCTTCAAGGTATCCAGAACGATCGCCGTCTTCACGTGGGCGACGGACTCGTGCGGCAGAAGAACGTCGTTGACGAAGGCGGAGAGCGCCTTCAGGTTCGGCACCACCACCTTGATGATGTAGTCCATTTCCCCGGTCAGCGAGAACGCCTCCAGCACCTCCGGCAAGTTCGTGATCAGCCGGGCAAAGCGCTGGGCATTGTCGCGATTGTGCGTGGCAAGCGTCACGGTGACGATGATGACGATGCCGAGGTCGAGCTTCTCGCGATCGAGTTCGGCGCGGTAGGCACGGATGATCCCCTCCTCCTCCAGCCGCGCACGGCGCCTCGAGCATTGCGACGGCGACAGGTTGATGCGCTCGGAAAGCTCGTTGTTCGTCAGGCGCGCATCCTGTTGCAGAAGCGCCAGCAATTTACGGTCGAACGCGTCAAGATGCACGAATTCACCCTCATAACAGCAATTGATGCAAATATACGTCATCAAGACGCCCATGGCCATGCACTTTGCAAACATCATGCAGCGGCTCCGGCGCATACTTGCCTTCTGTCAAGACGCACGAGGAGGAGAACGCCATGGGACCTTTCCCGCATGATGCCCCACCGGCCGAGATCAACGCCGAAAACCCGGCCGGAACCGATGGGTTCGAGTTCGTGGAATTCGCCCATCCCGAGCCGGAGAAGCTTCAGGAACTGTTTGCCCGCATGGGCTACACGAACGTCGCCAGGCACCGCACGAAGGACATTTCCCTCTGGCGTCAGGGCGACATCAATTACATCCTGAACGCGGAAAAGGGCTCGTTTGCCGACCGCTTCGTCGACAAGCATGGCCCTTGCGCCCCGTCAATGGCCTGGCGGGTGGTCGATGCGCAGCACGCGCTGAAGCACGCCGTCGGCATGGGCGCCGAAGAATACAAGGGCAGCGACAAGTGTATCGACGCGCCGGCGATCGTCGGCATCGGCGGGTCTCTGCTCTACTTCATCGACCGATACGGCGCGAAGGGCTCGGCCTATGACGCCGAATTCGAGTGGCTCGGCGACCCCGACCCGAAACCGGCCGGCGTCGGCTTCTACTATCTCGACCACCTGACCCACAACGTCTTCCGCGGCAACATGGACAAGTGGTGGGCATTCTACCGGGAGCTCTTCAATTTCCGGCAGATCCATTTCTTCGACATCGCCGGCAAGATGAGCGGCCTCGTGTCCCGTGCCATCACCTCGCCCTGCGGCAAGATCCGCATTCCGCTGAACGAATCGACCGACGACAAAAGCCAGATCGAGGAATACCTGCGCAAGTACAATGGCGAAGGCATCCAGCACATCGCCGTCGGCACGGAGGCGATCTTCGACGCCACCGACCGGCTGGCGGAGAACGGCCTGAAGTTCATGCCCGGGCCGCCGGAGACCTATTACGCGAAATCGCACGAGCGGGTGCATGGCCACGAGGAGCCGATCGAGCGGCTGAAACAGCACGGCATCCTGATCGACGGCGAAGGCGTGGTGGACGGCGGCACGACGAAGATCCTGCTGCAGATCTTCTCCAAGACCGTGATCGGGCCGATCTTCTTCGAGTTTATCCAGCGCAAGGGCGACGAGGGCTTCGGCGAGGGCAACTTCAAGGCCCTGTTCGAATCGATCGAGGAAGACCAGATCCGCCGCGGCGTCTTCAACGACGCGGCGGAATAGGATGCATCCCTGGCTGCCTTCCAGCGGCAAGGACCCTGCGAAGCGGCCCGAATCCGGGCCGCTTTTGCGTTGAACCACCAGATCCGGTGGGCAACTTCCCGGTCAAATTGACAGTTGCCACATTTACAACCACCTTGGGCGCGCCGAGGGATTCGGCGCTGGTGAGTCGCCCGCGCTTCTGCCGGCCACGCCAGCTTCACGTGTCATCGCCGGAAGGCTCAAGGCGCGCTTCCGGCACGACCATACGGGGGAGTGTACATGGAAGCATTGACGCCACTCATCACTCAACTCATCAGCGGCGCGATCGGCGGCAACGCGGTCGGCGCCATGCTCAAGCAGCAGGCCACCAGCATGATTGTCCGCACGATCGTCGGCGCGATCGGCGGCGTCGGCGGTGGCCTTCTTCTGCAAGCGTTCGGCGGCGAGGCAGGCCTCTCCAATCTCGTTGCGAATGGTCTCGGCGGCCTGATCGGCGGCGGCGTGCTGCAGGCGATCGCCGGCATGGTGCTGGGTCGCAAATCGGCTTAACACCCGGAAAAGGCAGAGAAGGCGGCAAACGATCTCGCCGCCTTCTCATTTGTTCAGGGGTCGATCACTCCGCAGCTGCGGCGACCGGATAAACCTCTTTCATGTAGTCGTTCATCAGCGTCTCGCAGACGGTCGACGGCGTGAAGCGGTACGGGCCGACCTCGGAAACCGGCGTGACCTCCGCCGCCGAACCGGTCAGGAAGCATTCGATGAAGCTCGAGAGTTCTTCCGGCATGATCGCCCGCTCGACGACCTGGTAGCCGCGCCGCTTGGCGAGCTCGATCACGGTCTGGCGGGTGATGCCGTTGAGGAAGCAGTCGGGTGTGGGCGTATGGATGACGCCATCCTTGACGAAGAAGATGTTCGCCCCGGTCGCCTCGGCCACTTGGCCGCGATAGTCGAGCATCATTGCGTCGGCATAGCCCTTCGCCTCTGCGGCGTGCTTGGAAATCGTGCAGATCATGTAGAGGCCGGCGGCCTTCGATTCGCATGGTGCAGTCTTCGGGTCCGGCCGGCGATATTCGGCGATGTCGAGTCGGATGCCCTTCAGCTTTTCCGCCGGGTTGAAGTAGCTGCCCCACTGCCAGATGGCGATGGCGACATTGATGCGGTTGTTCTGCGCTGAAACGCCCATCATTTCCGACCCTCGCCAGGCGATCGGTCGGACGTAGGCTTCGGAGAAGCCCTGGCGTTTCAGAAGCTCGATGCTGGCGGCATCAAGTTCCTCGACGCTGTAGGGGATCTTGAAGCCAAGGACCTCGGCGGAGCGATGCAGACGGCGGTTGTGCTCGGTCAGCTTGAAAATCTGCCCGCCATAGGCGCGCTCACCCTCGAACACTGCGCTTGCATAGTGAAGGCCATGGGTCAGCACGTGGATCTTGGCGTCCTTCCAATCCACAAACTCGCCGTTGAACCAGATCTGGCCTTCCATTTGGTCAAAGGGAACCGCCATGGTGTTTTCCTCCTGCGCGAAGCGCCGTTCTTGATGTTGCTTGTTGCGCCCGATACGGTCTAACCAGAAACAGGCGTGAGACTGCCTTGCGCCGGTTGCGAAGGAACAGGCTACGTATACCGCCGCACAGCCTCCACTCGCGGCGACAAGGTGTGGACACACGGGTAACAAGGGCGTAAAAATATGTCAACAACACTGACTTATTTTTACCGATGTTGCGCGAAGCGCCTGCGCCAGGAAAGGAAATGACCGCGTGGGACGACAAACGCCCGAACGGAAGAACACGATCGAGTTCCATGACCAGCCGTTGACCGACGAGGGTGGGATCGACTTCGCGGTCATCGAGGGCTTCTTCTTTGCCTATCGCGACTTCATCTCCGACCCCGATGCGATCCTAGAGAAGAGCGGCTTCGGCCGGGCGCACCACCGGGTCGTGCACTTCGTCAACCGCGAGCCGGGCATGACGGTGGCCGATCTACTGGATACACTGAAGATTACCAAGCAAAGTCTGGCTCGGGTTTTGAAACAGCTGATCGACTCGGGCTATATTTGCCAGGTGGCAGGCCCCGAGGATCGCCGTCAGCGCCGGCTCTACCCGACCCGCAGCGGCCGCGAGCTGGCGCTGGCGCTCGCCGAGCCACAGCAGGAACGGATTGCACGCGCCTTCGAGGGGATGACCGCTGACGACCGCAATGCCGTGATGCGTTTTCTTGCCGGAATGCAGAACGCGCACAGAGATTGAAACGGAACAAGCAGGACTGGATCGCGATGACGACAGTTGAAAGACTCTCTGACGACGCCGCACATCTTCTGATCGTGGATGACGACAAACGCATCCGCGAACTCTTGAGCCGTTACCTGACCGGCGAAGGCTTCCGCGTGACGGTGGCCAGCGACGCCGACGAGGCGCGCCGCAAGCTGCAGGGGCTCGATTTCGACCTGATCATCATGGACCTGATGATGCCCGGCGAAAGCGGACTGCAACTGACCCAAAGCCTGCGCTCGATCCGCACCGTGCCGATCATCATGCTGACGGCGCTGACCGAGACCACCGCCCGCATCGAAGGGCTGGAGGCCGGCGCCGACGATTACCTCGCAAAACCGTTCGAACCGCGCGAACTGGTGCTGCGCATCAACAACATCCTCAAGCGCAACGCTCAACCGACGACGCCGAAGATCGAGCAAGTCATGTTCGGGCCATACACCTTCTCTATCGTTCGCAAGGAACTCAAGCGCGGTGGCGATCCGATCCGGCTGACCGATCGCGAACAGGAAATCATGCTGCTCTTTTCGCTGCGCGCGGGCGAGACGATCCCACGCCACGAACTGATCGGCGAGGAGACGGACGTGGGCGAGCGGACGATCGATGTCCAGATCAACCGCCTGCGGCGCAAGATCGAGGATGACCCGACCAATCCCATCTGGCTGCAGACGGTGCGCGGCATCGGATACCGGCTAAGCACCGACTAAGATATGGTGTCCAGAGACGCGCGGTGTTTTTGGACATGACGAAAGCTGAGCAAGCGCGATGCAGAAATGACGACACTCGAAACCCTCAAGCGTGATCTCGAACGAGCGCCATTGGCTGGCTGGCGGCGGTTCGCCAAATGGCTGCGCCGGCAATTGCCGACGGGACTGTACACTCGCTCGCTGCTGATCATCATCATTCCGATGGTGCTGCTGCAGTCGGTTGTCGCTTTCGTCTTCATGGAGCGGCACTGGCAGCTCGTCACGCAACGCCTGTCGATGGCGGTCACCCGCGATATCGCCGCCATCATTGACCTGATCGACACGTTCCCGAACGACAGCGATGATGCAGAAATCGTCCGGATCGCTCGCGAGCGGATGGACCTCAACATCGCCATCGAGAAGGGTGACGATCTGCCCCCGCCGCGGCCCAAGCCGTTCTTCAATATCCTCGACCAGATTCTCAGCGAGCAGATCACAAAGCAGATCAAGCGGCCGTTCTGGATCGACACGCTCGGCGACAGCAATCTCGTCGAGATCCGCATCCTGGTGGACAATGACCGGACGCTACGCGTCTATGCCCGGCGCAGTCACACCTATGCGTCGAACACCCATATCTTCCTGGTCTGGATGGTGGGCACCTCGCTGGTGCTGCTCACGATCTCGATCCTCTTCCTGCGCGGGCAGATCCGTCCGATCCTGACGCTGGCATCGGCTGCCGAGAGCTTCGGCAAAGGACAGAAGATGCCCGAGGATTTTGCCCCGCGCGGGGCCGACGAGGTCCGGCGCGCCGGCCTTGCCTTCATGCTGATGCGCGAACGCATCGAGCGCCAGATGGAGCAACGCACCGCAATGCTGACGGGAGTCAGCCATGACCTGCGCACCATCCTCACCCGTTTCAAGCTACAACTCGCGCTGGCCGGCAAGAATTCCGATCTGGACGGCCTGAACAAGGACGTCGAGGACATGCAGTGCATGCTTGAAGGCTATCTCTCCTTCGCCCGTGGCGAGGCCGAGGAGGATGTGGGACAGTTGAACCTCAGCGATCTGTTCGACAAGTTCGGGTTGGAGGCGGAGCTTCATGACAAGCAGCTGACGAGTGAAATCGACGGCGCGGACGAGGTCATGGTGCGGCCGCACGCGTTCTCGCGTCTGCTGGGCAACATCGTTTCGAACGCGCTGCGCTATGCCAACAAGGTGCATCTCCATGCCCGCCACAATGCCAAATGGCTGACGATCGTGGTGGACGACGATGGGCCGGGCATCCCGGAACGTTCGCGCGATGACGTGTTTAAGCCCTTCTTCCGCCTCGATGAAGCGCGCAATCTCGATTCCTCCGGCACCGGCCTCGGCCTCGCCATCGCCCGCGACATCGCCCGTAGCCACGGCGGCAACGTGACCCTGTCGGACAGTCCCTTTGGCGGCTTGAGGGCGACGGTGCGGATTCCCGTCTGAACTGCGACTATGGGCTGATCAGATCGCGGCACGCGTTTGGAAAGTGATCGCCGGCCGCGTCGTGGTGATGCCGTTGTCGTGGACCGGACGCAGCGATCACACAACGAAATTCAATGCAGCCTTGCCCCGTTCGGAACCGGGCGTTCTGTCGCAGCCAGCACGACGGCGCCGGCCTTGTCGGCAAAGCCGAGCGTCAGCACCTCGGAGCGCACCGGGCCGATCTGCCGCGGCGGGAAGTTGACGACGGCCAGCACCTGGCGGCCGACCAGTTGCTCGGGCGCATAGTGGACAGTGATCTGCGCGGACGATTTCTTCACGCCGATCTCCGGCCCAAAGTCGATCAGGAGCTTGTAGGCTGGCTTGCGCGCTTCCGGAAATTCGGCCGCCTCGACGATCGTGCCGACGCGGATATCGACCCGTTCAAAATCGGCATAGGAAATGGTTTCGGACATCTAGGACTCCCAGGAATTCTAACGACAGGTCAGCTGCCGCGCCTGCCGGCGCGCAGCTTAGTAAAACGAGGCAGGGACCGTCCGAAGACGCAACCACCGCGCTGTCTTTGCTGTTTCGGAAATGCGCAAGCGCGTCTTCAGCCGGCAAGTTCCTCGGCCCGCTTGCGGGCGGCGGCAATGGCGCGGTCGAAGATCGGCTGAATACCGTCGTCGGCCATCAGGACCGACAGCGCAGCCGCCGTGGTCCCACCCGGCGACGTGACGTTCTGGCGAAGCTTCGCGGCGTCGTCGGGGGACTGGTGAAGCAGTTCACCAGCCCCCGAGACGGTTTCCCGCGCAAGACGCATGGCGAGGTCCGCCGGCAGGCCGAGCTTGCGGCCTGCCTCTGCCATGCACTCCACGAGATAGAAGACATAGGCCGGACCGCTGCCGGAGACAGCGGTGACGGCATCGATTTCGGCTTCGCTCGACACCCACTCGACCGGGCCGCTGACCTTCAAAAGCGCATGCACCTGGTCGCGCTTGGCGGCGCTGACGCCGTCATTGGCAAAGGCGCCGGTGACGCCGCGGCCGACCATCGCCGGTGTGTTCGGCATCGCGCGGACCATGGCCGCCTGTCCGAGATGAGCCTCGAGATTGGCCAGCGTCTTGCCGGCCGCGACCGAGACGACGACGGTCTCGGGACCGACCAGGCCCTTCAAAGGAGGCAGAACGATATCCATGAGCTGCGGCTTGACCGCGATGAACAGAATACCCGCCGTGACATCCGCGGGGGCTGCCGTCTCGTGGCGCGCGCCATTGTCGGCAATCAGCTTCAGCATGGCCGGCGATGGGCCGGGATCGAGAACAAGAACCGAGGAGCCTGGGATGCCGCTCTTCAGCCAGCCGGCGAGCATCGCGCCCCCCATGTTGCCGGCTCCGACCAGTACGATGGGCCCCACAGATTCAACGCTCATGGCTACGCTTCTCCAACCGTCTCGAACATGACCGCTTCGACCGCGGCCTGCGCCTCCATACCCGACCAGACGACGAACTGGAAAGCCTGAAAATAGGCCTCGCAGGTGTCAAGCGCGCTCGAGAGCAGGACTTCGACCTGCCGGTTCGTCGGCTCGGCGCCGCCGGCGAGCAGCAGCGACTGGCGGAAAATCACCACGTCCTCGTGCCGCCAGAGGTCGAAGTGCCCCATGAGGACCTGACCGTTGACGTGCGACAGCAACCGGATGACTTCATTGACACGGCTTTCGGGCACCTTGATGTCGAAGGCGCAGGCGAGATGAAGCGCTTCGAACTCCTCCATCCAGGAGAAGGAAACATGATAGTCGGCCCACCTGCCCTCGACCGTCATGGCGATTTCGTCTTCGCCGGAGCGCTCGAACGACCAGTCGTTGTTCGCCGCGACGAACTCGATCATGTCGACCGGGTTCGACTGGCGTGCGATTTCCAATTCCATCAGGCTCATGCGGCACCCTCTAGACCGGGAGACGCGCGTCGTCGCGATCACGCACGACACGAACGCAGCAACCTACCCGGAAACAACACTGAACGATTGCGCGACTACGCCAGTAACCTGACTTACTAACCCTGCCCCAAGCTGGCGTCGCCGTCTCGAATCATCATTTAAAATCAGTCTATAATGGTAGAGTCCCGACACCAGCCCCCACGCGGCTATTTTGTCGCTCACGTTGTGGACAGACGTTGTCAAAATGATTCAGCCCGGCACCTTAACCGACTCTGCGATAAGGCTTTTTTAACGATGTCCACAGGGGCGAAAAAACGCCAAAAAAAGAGGCCGGCGCGAAGCAGATCGCGTCGGCCTCACGTAACGGAAGCGAAGGTGTCGGAAGCGGGTTATTTCTTGGCCGAAGCCAGTTTTTCCTCCAGCGCCTCGATGCGCTTGAGGAGCGCTTCGTTCTCGTCGCGCGCCTTCACGGCCATTTCCCGGACAGCCTCGAACTCGTCCCGCTTGACGAGATCCATCCCGTTCAGGAAACGCTCGGCCTGGGCATGGAAGACCGTCTCCATCTCCTTGCGCACACCCTGCGCCGCACCGGCGGCGTCGGTCATCAATTTGGCGAAATCGTCGAGAATTCGACTGGTTCCGGTTGCCATGGTCCGGCCCTCCTCGGCTTGCAGATCTATGCTGGCGGCCCATGCCGCGTCGTGTTTCTGAGGTAGGGGGTCAATCCTTGCGATGCAAGCGGAATCGCATCCGCCCCCGTCCAAACCGCCGGCAGGACTGGCGAAACCGCAAAACCGCTTGACCATCCCATGGCCGGACGCCATCTTCCGGCCAAGCCAACCGGACCCGAACCCTTGATCCCAGCTGCCGAACTCCTCGCCGTGATGGCCTTCCCGAATATCGACCCCGTCGCATTTTCGGTCGGTCCCCTTGCCGTCCATTGGTACGGCCTCGCCTATGTGACGGGCATCCTGCTCGGATGGTTCTATGCTCGCAGGCTGGTCACGCGCGCCGATCTCTGGGCGAAGGACTCGCCGATGACGGTTGCCCAACTTGACGACTTCCTCGTCTGGGCAGCGCTCGGCATCGTGCTGGGTGGTCGCATCGGCTATATTCTCTTCTACGATTTTGCAGCGATCGCGGACAATCCGCTGCGCGCAATCGAGATCTGGAACGGCGGCATGTCGTTCCACGGCGGCCTCACCGGAACGGCCATCGCCATCGTCCTGTTTGCACGCAAGCACAAGATAGCAATCTGGAGCCTGTTCGACGTCGTTGCTGCCGTCGCCCCCATTGGGCTTTTCTTCGGCCGCACCGCCAACTTCGTCAACGGCGAACTCTGGGGCAAGCTGTCCGGCGCCCCATGGGCCTTCGTGTTCCCGAACGCCGGCCCCTTCGCACGCCATCCGAGCCAGCTTTACGAGGCCGGTCTGGAAGGGCTCGTCCTCCTGTCCGTGCTCGCCGTCGCCGTCTACGGGTTCAAGGCACTGAAGCGGCCCGGCTTTGTCACCGGCCTGTTCGTCGCTGGCTACGCGCTCTGCCGCATCTTCGTGGAATTCTTCCGCGAGCCCGACGCCCAGATCGGCTATCTCTTCGGCGGCTGGCTGACGATGGGCATGCTGCTGTCGCTGCCGATGCTTGCGCTCGGCCTTTGGGCCATGCTGCGCGCCCGGCAGGTCGCCGTCCACGAGGGCTGACATGTCGACACCGCTTGCCCGTAAGATCAAGGCGCTGATCCACACCAACGGGCCGATCAGCGTCACCGACTATTTCTCGCTCTGCCTCGCCGATCCCGAGCATGGCTACTACCGGACGCGCGAACCCTTCGGACGCGAGGGCGATTTTGTCACAGCGCCTGAGGTCAGCCAGCTTTTCGGCGAGATGCTCGGCGTCTTCATGGTGCACGCCTGGCAGAAGCACGGCATGCCGAATGGCGTGCGCTTCGCCGAAATCGGTCCCGGCCGCGGCACGATGATGGCCGACATGCTGCGCGTCGTCGCCAGGCTCGCCCCCGCCCTCTACGACAGCGCCAGCTTCCACCTGATCGAAACGAGCGAGCGGTTGCGCGCCGTGCAGAGACAGACGCTGGGCACACATGCCGAACGGATCAGTTGGCACGACAGCTTCGACCAACTGCCCGTCGGGCCGCTGCTTCTTGCGGCAAACGAACTGTTCGACGCCATCCCGATCCGCCAGTTCGTCCGGACGCAGAATGGATTTCGCGAACGCATGGTCGGCCTCGACGCCGATGGCGAGCTTGCCTTTGCCGCAGGCATCGCCGGCATCGATCCGGCACTGCTGCCGGAGGGCTACAAGAGCCAGCCCGTCGGAGCAATCTTCGAGTTTGCACCAGCCCGCGAGGCGGCGATGACGGCCATCAGTGAGCGGCTGAGCGATCACGGCGGCACGGCGCTGGTCATCGATTACGGACACGTCGTCAGCGGCTTCGGTGACACGCTGCAGGCGGTTCTACGCCACGCCTTTGACCCTCCCCTCGCCCATCCAGGCGAGGCGGACCTGACCAGCCATGTGGACTTCGAACGGCTCGCCACGGTGGCTCGCGAGGCGGGCCTGCACATCCACGGTCCTCAACCCCAGGGCGATTTTCTGATGGGGCTCGGCCTGGCCGAACGGGCCTCGGCGCTCGGTCGGGGACGGGACGAAAGCCTGCAAAGCCAGATCATCGCCGACGTCGAGCGGCTGGCAGGTTCGGGCGCCGGAAACATGGGCGACCTGTTCAAGGTTCTTGCCGTCACCAGCGCCGACGAGCCGCTCGCCCCGTTCCGCCGGACGGATTGACAGCCCCAATCGCGGCGGTCAACATCGCCGCGATCCGAATCGGACACCCGCATTGTCCGCAGCCCACCGAAGCGCCGGCAGCCTATTTCAGGGTGCTTCGAAGCGATGAAGGATGATGCCCTGTGCTTTCCCCCGTCCAGAGCCCGTTGATCGCCCGCTCCACCGGCAGTTCCGTTCTGCACGGCTTTTTCACACGCCATGGCGGCGTCTCCGAGGGCATCTATGCGGGCCTCAATGTCGGCCTCGGCTCCAATGACGACCGGGAACGCGTGATCGAAAATCGCACCCGTGTCGGTCAATGGTTCAGAGCATCCCCTGACCGACTGGCAACCGTCCACCAGGTCCATTCGCCGGACGTCTTCACCGTCGACGGCAGCTATGCCGGCGAGCGGCCCACCGCCGACGCACTCGTCACGGCGACACCCGGCCTGGTCCTCGGCGTCTTGACCGCCGATTGCGGGCCGGTGCTTTTCGCCGACCCGACAGCCGGCGTCATCGGCGCGGCCCACGCCGGCTGGAAAGGCGCCCTCACCGGCGTTCTGGAAAACACGGTCGCCGCAATGGAGACGCTGGGCGCGTCCCGCAGGCACATCGTCGCCGGCCTGGGGCCATCGATCAGCTGTCACCACTACGAAGTCGGTCCCGAATTCGTCGAGCGCTTCCTTGGAACAAACCCCACCTATGCGGATTTCTTTTCCCCGTCCCAGCGGCAGGGTCACGCCATGTTCGACCTGCCGGGTTTGACGCTGAAAAGGCTTGCCGAGGCCGGCATCGAGGCCGAGAATCTCGACATTTGCACCTACCCGGCCGAAGCGGACTATTTTTCCTATCGGCGAACAGTGCATCGCAAGGAGCCGGACTACGGGCGGCAGATCTCGGCGATCATGTTACGATCGGATCGAGAACAGGACTAGGAGCAAAGCATGGCACTGCAATTCGACAGCGAGGAATATGCCAACAGGCTGCAACGTCTGACCGCCAGGATGCGCGACGAAAAGCTCGACGCCATGCTGCTCTTCGCCCAGGAAAGCATGTACTGGCTGACGGGTTACGACACCTTTGGCTACTGCTTCTTCCAGACGCTGATCGTGAAGGCCGACGGCGATATGGTGCTGCTGACCCGCTCCGCCGACCTGCGGCAGGCTCGCCAGACGTCCAACATCGCCAAGATCGAGATCTGGGTCGACCGCGCGAATGCCGACCCGGCAATGGATTTGAAAAACCTGCTGTCCGACTTGGACTTGCTGGGATGCCGGATCGGCGTCGAGTACGACACGCATGGATTGACCGGCAGGAATGCCCGGCTCCTGGACAACCAGTTGCAGAGCTTCGGCGAACTGGTCGACGCCTCGCGGCTGGTCAGTCGCCTGCGGCTGGTCAAGAGCCCGGCGGAACTGGCCCATGTCGAGAAGGCCGCTTCACTTGCTGACGACGCGCTGGACGCCGCGCTGCCGCTGATCGGCCCCGGCGCCGACGAGGCAGCGATCCTCGCGGCGATGCAGGGCGCGGTGCTCGCCGGCGGCGGCGACTATCCAGCAAACGAGTTCATCATCGGCTCGGGAATCGACGCACTGCTGTGCCGCTACAAGTCCGGCCGGAGAAAGCTCGACGCAAACGACCAGCTCACCCTCGAATGGGCGGGCGTCAGCGCACATTACCACGCCGCGATGATGCGCACCGTCATCATCGGCGAACCGACCAATCGCCACCGCGAGCTCTACGGTGCCTGCCGCGACACGATACAGGCCATCGAAACGGTCCTGCGTCCCGGAAACACCTTCGGCACGGTGTTCGACACCCATGCAAGAATCATGGACGAGCGCGGTCTCGCCCGCCATCGCCTGAATGCCTGCGGCTATTCGCTCGGCGCCCGTTTCTCGCCCTCATGGATGGAACACCAGATGTTCCACGTCGGCAATCCACAGGAAATTCTACCTGACATGTCGCTGTTCGTGCACATGATCATCATGGACTCCGACAGCGGCACCGCAATGACACTGGGGCAGACCTATTTGACGACCACCGACGAACCGAAGGCCTTGTCGCGCTACGGCCTCGATTTCATCAACGTTTAAACAGGTGATTGCGCGCCTCCAAGATCCTGCGATTGACACGCCGCATTACGGCAAAGCATAAATTTGCTCGGGTATGAAGGAACAACGCAACCTCCGGCACAGCGGACGGAAACGGATGTATCATCTGAAGCCATGGCTGGCTCTCGCCAGCCTACTCCTGGCGCTCGCGGGCTGCAACAGCACGGATGCGCTGACCCCACAGGTCGATGTCGGCAGCGGTTCCCCCCAGTCCTCGCCCGTCACTCAACGCGATCTCGACCAGGTGAGCGCTTATAATCAGCCCGTGGGCAGCGCGCAGGCGAATGCGATGGCCGGCCATCCGGCATCGGCCGGCACGCTGGAGGCGCAGGCCGACGCGCTGACCCATAACCAGACCAATCCCGTCGCGAGCGGCGAAGGCGGGATGGTCGTGGGCGGGTCTCAGGCCGACCACACATCGTCGCCGGCGCCGCAGGCACAGACCGCCGCCCTGACGCCCGCCACCGATGGCGAGAGCGTCCGGTTTTTGCCGATCATCGGCGCACCGGTTGAGTCTGTGACCCCGCTGTCCAGGCAACTCGGGGCGCAGGCCCGCGCCAACGGCCTGACGATCAAGAGTTCCTCCGACAACACCAGCCGGTACATCCTGAAGGGCTATTTCTCCGCCATGCAGGATGGTAACAAGACGACCGTCGTTTACGTCTGGGACGTACTGGACAGCTCGGGCGGCCGCCTCCATCGCATCCAGGGCCAGGACAGTGTCAATGCGACCGCGTCCGATCCGTGGCGTGCCGTGCCGGCAGGCACCATGGAAGCGATCGCTCAACGAACGATCGAGGAGTACATGAGCTGGCGTAAACAGGCGGGTGGTTAGGGGCATCGAGCGTAACCAGTGGTGGTCCCGAACCGCCCCTCGCCAACCATCTTGCCTATTGCGCCCGCGAAAGATTGGAAAAACCGTGCGGCACGGGACTTGCATTCACGCTCGGGAACGCTAAAAGGCAGCCCATCAGCATTCTCGTAGGCCATCACACAGGCGGACCATAGATGAAGGTTTTCGCGGGCAACTCGAACCGGCTGCTGGCCGAAGCGATCTGCAACTATCTCAATGTTCCCCTGGGCCGCGCCACCGTGCGCCGCTTCGCCGACCAGGAGATCTTCGTAGAGATCCAGGAGAACGTGCGCGGCGAGGACGTATTCGTCGTCCAGTCGACCTCGTTTCCGACGAACGACCACCTGATGGAACTCCTGATCATGATCGATGCGATGCGGCGCTCTTCCGCCCGGCGCATCACGGCCGTGATCCCCTACTTCGGCTATGCCCGCCAGGACCGCAAGCCCGGTCCGCGCACGCCGATCTCCGCGAAGCTCGTCGCCAACCTGATCACCGAAGCCGGCGCCGATCGCGTTCTGACGCTCGACCTGCACGCCGGCCAGATCCAGGGCTTCTTCGACATCCCGACCGACAACCTCTACGCCGTGCCGATCCTGGCGCGTGACGTGAAGGAGAACTACGACCAGAAGAACGTGATGGTCGTTTCCCCCGACGTCGGCGGCGTGGTGCGCGCCCGCGCGCTTGCCAAGCGGCTCGACTGTCTGCTCGCGATCGTCGACAAGCGCCGCGACCGCCCCGGTGAGTCCGAAGTGATGAACGTCATTGGTGATGTCTCCGGCAAGGACTGCATCCTGATCGACGACATCGTCGATTCCGGCGGCACGCTCTGCAACGCGGCCGAGGCGCTGCTGAAGAACGGGGCGATCAGCGTCACCGCCTATATCACCCACGGGGTTCTCTCCGGCGGTGCCGTCGCCCGCGTCACCTCGTCGAAGCTGAAGGAACTGGTGATCACCGACTCCATTCAGCCGACGACGGCCGTTCAGTCCGCGCACAACATCCGCGTTCTGACGACGGCGAACCTGCTGGGCGAAGCGATCAACCGCACGGCCGCCGAAGAATCCGTTTCCAGCCTCTTCGACTGAGCAACGCTAATACCGCACCGATCGTGCCACGGCAGTCCAGAACAAATGGGCTGCCGTTTTGCATTGGCGAAATGCACCCGCTCCCCCTCCGCACCGAGGCAAGCAAAACGCACGCCATCGGTCTACCCCAATTGTTGCCATTGATCCGACCGATGGATCGCTATAGGTGCAACCACGGCGGTGCGTTGATCAGTCAGACGCCACCACACCAGGCACCGAACAATATGACGCAGGAGGACGAGCTATGCTGATGGGACACCGAATTTCCAGGTTCGTCGCGAAGGTGCCCGGCTTGCTGCGCAAGCCGCGCACGTGTGCGGCGCTTCTCCTGCTGCCGCTGATCGCTGCCTGTACTGTGGAATCCTCCCCCGGTTATGTCGGCAGCGGGCGACCGGTGTCGCGACCACCTGTCTGCACGATGGAGTACGCCCCTGTCTGTGGTGAGCGCGGCGGACGTCTCCAGACCTTTGCCAACGCCTGCGAGGCGCGCAGCCGGGGCTTTGATATCGCCCATCGTGGCCAATGCCAACGGGAACCGATCCCGGACCGCGCCTGCACGCGGGAATATGATCCGGTCTGCGCCGAGCGCGGTGGACGCCGACAGACCTTCGCCAACGCCTGCACGGCGAGAAGCGACGGTTTTCGCGTCGTCAGCCGCGGCGAGTGCAGGCGGGAGCCGGCGCCAGACCGCGCTTGCACGATGGAATATGATCCGGTCTGTGCCGAACGCGGCGGACGCCAGCAAACCTTCGCCAACGCCTGCACGGCCAGGAACGACGGTTTTCGAGTTGTCAGCCGCGGCGAATGCAGGCGAGAACCGGTACGGGACCGCGCCTGCACGCGCGAATTTGCACCCGTCTGCGCAGAGCGGAGCGGCACGCGACGCACCTTTGCGAACGCTTGCGAGGCTCGGACGGCGGACTTTCGGATCGTACGCCAAGGCGAATGCCGCCGCTGACGGTGCCGTTGGCCGCTTGAAGGCGGCGGCGCGGGCGGGGTAGTTTCGCTTCCGCACGAAGTTGTGCTAGTACCGCGGTTCCCGTCCACAACGCCCGCCTCACGCCATGCTACGCGACTTCTCCGCACAAGCGCTCTTCATGGGCCTGCTGACCGCTTTCGTCGGCTTCGCCAGTTCCTTTGCCGTGGTACTGCATGGCCTCACCGGCGTCGGCGCAAGCGAGGCGCAGGCGGCCTCGGGCCTGATGGCGCTGTCGATCTCCATGGGCCTGTGCGCAATCGTGCTCAGCCTATGGACCCGGCTGCCGGTCTCGATCGCCTGGTCGACGCCGGGGGCGGCGCTGCTCGCCAGCTCGGGTGCGGTCGAAGGCGGCTTTTCCGCCGCCGTCGGCGGTTTTCTCGTTTGTGCGGCACTGATCGTCGTCGCGGGCCTGTGGAAGCCACTCGGCCGCATGGTTGCGGCCATCCCCGCCACACTCGCCAACGCGATGCTCGCCGGCGTCCTGCTCGGCCTCTGCTTCGCCCCGGTCAAGGCGGTCGCGTTCAATCCCCTCCTCGGCCTGCCGATCGTTGCAGCCTGGGTCGTCGTTGGCGCGGTCAACCGTCTCTATGCGGTCCCGGCGGCGCTCGTCGCTTTCGTGCTGGTGCTGGCCTTTGGCGTCGACATTCCGGATGGCGCCTTGCATGAGATCGCCCGCAACCTTTTGCCAAGCCCTGAATTCGTCGCTCCGGACTTCAACCTGGCCGGTCTCGTCAGCATTGCGCTGCCGCTATTCATCGTCACCATGGCCTCACAGAACATCCCCGGCATCGCCGTGCTGAAGGTCAACCACTACGAACCGACGCCCGGGCCGCTGTTTGCCGTCACCGGCCTCTTTTCGATCCTGAGCGCCCCCTTCGGCGGCCATGCTGTCAATCTCGCCGCGATCACCGCGGCGATGTGCGCGGGTGAGGATGCCCACCCCGACCCGCGCCGCCGCTATTGGGCGGCGGTCAATGCCGGCATGTTCTATATTGTTTTCGGACTGTTGGCTGGCGCCGTGACAGCCTTTGTCAGCCTCGCCCCACCGATCCTCATCCAGGCCGTCGCCGGTCTCGCGCTGATCAATGCCCTCGCCGGCTCGGCGATGAACGCCTTCAAGGAGCCGGAGACGCGTGAAGCGGCCGCTCTCACCTTCCTGACGACCGCCTCGGGCGTCAGCTTCGGTGGTATTTCGGGCGCCTTCTGGGGCCTCGTTGCCGGCGGTCTGATGCTCGGATTGAACCGCCTCGTCGTCGCTCGCCGGGCACGCAAGGTGTAACGCTGCCGCAGGGCGCTCTGCCCCGGCAGACCCTTGCATTTTCCGGCATTCTCCGCTAAGCGACCCCGTCCGCGCAGACACCCTTGGAGGCAACGCGGATGAGGTTTCCATCAGGATCCTCAAGTTTCTGTCGGCCGGAGCGGAAGCTGCGACCGGCGAGACTCTCCAGTAACACTTGAAAGGTCAATGCTATGAGCAACGCATCCTACGAGCTCAAGGCCCAGACGCGCGAACGGGTTGGTAAGGGGTCCTCCCGCGAACTTCGCCGCAACGGTCTTATCCCGGCTGTCATCTATGGTGACAAGAAGGCCCCGCTTTCGATCGCCCTGTCGACGAAGGAAGTCACCCAGCGCATCCACGCCGGCGGCTTCATGACGACGGTCGCGACGATCGACGTCAACGGCGAGAAGATCTCCGTCCTGCCGAAGGAATACCAGCTCGATCCGGTCCGCGACTTCACGATGCACGTCGACTTCCTGCGCGTGTCGGCCGACAGCAAGGTCACCGTCCAGGTTCCGGTCCACTTCATCAACGAAGAGAAGTCCCCGGGCATCAAGATCGGCGGCATGCTGAACATCGTTCGCCACGAAATCGAACTCCACTGCCCGGCCAACGCCATTCCGGATGCCATCACCTTCGACCTCGACGGTCTGAAGATCGGCGACAGCATCCACATCTCGCATGTCAAGCTGCCGAAGGGCACGAGCCCGGTCATCGCCGACCGCGACTTCACCGTCGCGACCATCGTCGGCACGGCTGCTGCCAAGGAAGAGGAAGCGGCCGAAGGCGAAGCATCGGCCGAATAATCGGCGGAAATTGCCAGCTACATTCGGAATCCGCCTTCGGAAACGGAGGCGGATTTTTCGTGTTTGCACAGCCCCCCTTCAACAACATTTAAGGAATAAATGGAAAGCTGTTCTACCGATCGGGAGAAGGGCGCATCGTGCCGGCAATTGTGGAGAAAACCGTGGGGGCCACGGGATGAGGATGCACTCGGTGGAGAGCCGGTTCATCGCCATCGTTATCGGTGCGCTCCTCGTGTTCGTGGCGCCGCTTTTCTTTTTTTTCCTCGTCCTGTCGTCGGACCGCGTCGCGCGCGAAAGACTGAAGCACACCGAGGTGCTGATGCAGGCCAACGCCCAGGCGCTCGGCAAGCCGATCTGGGACTTCGACCTCGACAGCATTGCCCAGATCGTGGATACACTGAAGACCGGCGCCAACATAAACTACGTGCAGATCCGCGACACTTCTGGGCTGATCAACATCCGGGATCCCGAAGTCGAGCCGGCACGGGGCGCGATCCAGTCCATCGTGACCGCGGACATCCTTCATCGGACGAATGAGGGCATTCGCAAGGTGGGCACGGCGGAGATCGCGATTGCGCGGGACGGACCGTTTTCGCGGTTCTCCACGGACGAACTGGCTCTCTTCTCGATCTTCCTCTTCGCCGTCGGCACGCTCTTCACCGCAGCGATCATCGGCAACCGCATCACCATCATTCGGCCACTTATGCGCCTGACCGCCGCGATCGAAGCGACACGCAGGCTAGGCTCGCGCCATCACGTTGACTGGACGTCGAACGACGAAATGGGCCATCTCGCCCACAACTTCAACGAGATGCAGAGCAGGCTTGAGCAGGAAGAGAACGAGCTGAAGCTGGCGCACGCCCGCACCACCGAGATCTACAACAAGACGCCGGCAATGCTCTTTTCCACCAACCGGGACAATTCCATCACGGCGGTCAGCGACTATTGGCTCGTTGCCACCGGTTACAGCCGCGACGCAGTCATCGGCCATAGCTTCACCAAATTCGTGGATGCCGCCGATCACCTGATCTACCGCGACCGGCACCAGACTGGACCGAGCAGCAAGGGGATTTGCGAAGTGACGGTGCGCTTCCATCGTGCCGATGCAACGGTGATGGACGTGCTCGTGCTCGAGACCGGACTGGCGATGGTCGACGCCGGCGCCGAAACCACCCTGTCGGTGATGACGGACGTGACCGATCTGAAGGAGGCGGAAAGCCGTAACCTCCGTCAGGCGATCACCGATCATCTCACAGGCCTTCTCAACCGCCAGGGCTTCGAGTCCGTGCTCGGCGAACTGATCCACAAGGCCGAGACCGAGGACCAGAACCTTGCCTGCCTGTTTCTCGATCTGGATCGGTTCAAGTGGATCAACGACAATCTGGGTCACGCCGTCGGCGACGAAGTCCTATGCCAGGTGGCGAACCGGCTGCGCGACCAGTTGCGGTTCAACGACGTCGTGGCAAGGCTGGGCGGCGACGAATTCGCCGTCCTTCTGCTCTCCCCGGAAGCGGCACAGCTGGCCGTGGACGTTGGCAGCCGGCTGTGTACCGCATTGAAAGAGCCCATTTTCGTCAAGGGCAGTCGGCTGAACGTCAGCGCCAGCATCGGCATCGCAGTCTACCCGGATCACGCTGCGACAGCGGCGGACCTGCTCCAAAAGTCCGACATGGCGATGTACGCGCGAAAGCGCGGCGGCAAGAACGGAACGCAAGTGTACCACGACGACATCGTCGACATCGCCCGCCGACGCCTCGAAATCGAGCAACGCATCGAAGAGGGCCTCCGCGAGAATAGGTTCGATGCCTATCTCCAGCCGATTGTCAGCCTGAGTGACGGCCGTATCGCCGGATTTGAGGCGCTCATGCGCCTTTGCCACCCGCAGGATGGTATTCTCTCACCCAACGAGATCATCGGCGTGGCAGAGGAAAACGGGGCTATCGGAAAGATCGGTGACGTCATACTGGAAAAGGCGGTCCGCGATCTGGCGGCCATTTCGGCTATTGACGGAATGGCCAACAGCTATCTGGCGGTGAACTTCTCTCCCCTGCAGTTCGACGCAACCCTGCCGAACCGGCTCGCCGCACTCCTGCTGGGTTGCGGCGTGACACCATCGCGCATCGTTATCGAGATCACCGAAGCGGTGCTGATGCTCGACAATCCCGTGATACGCCAGACCCTGGACGCACTAACGGAATTGGGATGCAGGATTGCGCTGGATGACTTCGGTACGGGTTATTCCTCGATGAGTTACCTCAACCGCTTCCCGGTAGATATCGTGAAGGTCGATCAATCCTTTATTCGCTCGCTCGGTAGCGACCAGCAGAAGATCAGCGCAAAGAGCCGAACCCTGATCGAAGGCATCCGAATGATCTCGCATCAGATGGGATGCGTCGTCGTTGCCGAAGGGATCGAAACCGAAAACGAACGAAAGGCTCTCGAAGAGATGGGGATCGACCTCGGTCAAGGCTATCTCTTCAGCGAGCCGCTGCCATTCGCCGAGTTGATGCGGGCGCTGGAGAACATCTCGGAGCGAACACGAGGGAAACAATCCGCGGGCCGCTGATCATTTGCGAACGGAAATGGGAATTGGGAATGATGTCGATAAAAAAGCTTGCAGGCTCGTTGGCCCTCGCCGCTCTCTTGTCACAGCCCGTTAAGGCGGGCGACATCACGTTCGTCACCGAGGAGTATGCCCCTTTCAGTTATTCCGACAGTGGAACGATCAAGGGCGTCGCCGTCGAGCAGGTTCATCAGATTGCCGTGGCGGCCGGCCTCTCCTACCGGATCGAAATCATGCCGTGGGCGCGCGCGGTTGTCTTGGCGGAACGCCGCCAGGACCATTGCGTCTTCACGACCGGTCACAACCGGGCGCGCGACAAGAGGTTCCGCTGGGTCGAGCCGCTGCTGAAGGATCAGATGGTCATGGTGAGACGCAAGGGAAGCGATGTCGCGATCACGGCGCCGAGCGATATACACACGTTGCGGGTGGGTGCTCAACGCGGTGATTTCGCCGTGGAGGCACTTCAGGAGCATGGCTTTTCGAATATTGACCTTGCTGCAGACATATCGGTCTCGCTCGGCAAGCTGAAGAGTGGACGCATCGATCTGATGCCAACCTCCGTCAAGACCTATGAAATGATGCTGGAGGACGGACAGCCCATCGAAAAGGCGATGCTGCTCGATGGACAGATTTACGGCATCGCCTGCCACAGGGCCATGCCGCTGGACACCGTCGCGGCCATGCAAAAGGCGCTCGACGAACTGATCACCAGCGGCAAACAGGACGCAATTTTTGCAGCCTACGGCTTGCCGCCGGATGCGCGCGCCGCTGCGCGCTGATCGTCAGATCGGCAATAAGGGTTGACATCGCCCGCGATTGGCTGTGGGACAAACTAAAGAACACAAGCCACGACGCGAGCGCTTCCCATGCTGATCATCGCAGGCCTCGGCAATCCCGGACCGAAGTATGCCGCCAACCGCCACAACATCGGCTTCATGGCGGTCGACGCCATTCTCCGCAAGAACACCTTCTCGCCCTGGTCGAAGAAGTTCAAGGGGGAAATCTCCGAAGGCGAACTCGGCGGGGAGAAGGTGCTGCTGATCAAGCCGCAGACCTTCATGAACCTCTCCGGCGAATCCGTCGGCGAGGCGATGCGCTTCTACAAGCTTGCGCCGAAGGACATCGTCGCGATCTACGACGAACTCGACCTTGCCCCCGGCAAGGCGCGCATCAAGGTGGGCGGCGGCCATGGCGGCCACAACGGCGTGAAGTCGCTCGATGCCCATTGCGGCAAGGACTACCGACGCCTGCGGCTCGGCATCGGCCATCCGGGCGTCAAGGAACTGGTGCACAACCACGTTCTCGGCGACTTCGCCAAGGCGGATCACACCTGGCTCGATCCGCTGCTCGACGAACTGGGGCTCAATGCCGACATGCTGGTGCGGGGCGAGGATTCGCAGCTGATGAACAAGCTGGCGCTCGCCATCGGCGGCACGGCGGAAGACAAGCCGAAGGCTGAAAAGAAACCGGCCGGCCAGTCGCATATCCGCGCCGCCCGCAACCATGCCCAGCCGAAGGCGTTGCCGGCGAGTGGCCCGATGGCGGAGATGCTGAAGAAGCTGTTGGGCAAGGCAGATTAAATCTCGCCTAAACAGGCAAGGATCATAGCGTCTGACCGGGCGCTCAGGTTGCCTCTTCCGCAGGCAGACTGAGCAAGGCTGAGAACGACATTTCTACTCTTCCGGCTCGGTCGTGAACAGCAGCGGAAAACCCGCCTCCTTGGCCAGATCCACCGCCTCGGTGGCCTTGGTTTCGGCGATATCGCGGGCGCAGACCACCACGACACAGGTGCCCATCTTGTGGGCCGTCATCATGACACGGTAACCGGTCTCCTCCGTCATGCGGAAGACGGCGCGCAGGACGAGGATGACGAACTCACGCGGCGTGTAGTCATCGTTGATGAGAATGACCTTGTAGAGCCGCGGGCGCTGCAGCTTCGTCGCCGTTTTTGGGCTGACTGCGGTATCCTTGTTGCTCATCGGAGGGTCCTCTCCTGATGATCGGGCCGTCATTCCATGACCTGGCAAAACCATCTTGCTACGCGAACTCCGAAGCGGCAAGAGCGCGGGCGGTCTCCTTTGGTTGGGGGTAGCAGCACGTCCCCTGCTGGATGCTTTCCAAGCCCGCAGGCTTGACCATCCCTCGCCCTTCCCCCATAGCGAAGGCAAAGATTTCCAAGACACGGACGGACCATTCCATGGGTTTCAAATGCGGTATCGTCGGGCTGCCCAATGTCGGCAAGTCCACCCTCTTCAACGCGCTGACGAAGACGGCCGCCGCACAGGCGGCGAACTATCCCTTCTGCACCATCGAACCGAACACCGGCGAAGTCGCCGTGCCCGACCCGCGCATGCAAAAACTCGCCGAGATCGCGGGCTCCAAGGAAATCATCCCGACGCGCATCTCCTTCGTCGACATCGCCGGCCTGGTGCGCGGTGCCTCGAAGGGTGAAGGCCTCGGCAACAAGTTCCTCGCCAATATCCGTGAAGTCGACGCGGTCGTGCATGTGCTGCGCTGCTTCGAAGACGATGACATCACCCATGTCGAGGGCCGCATCAACCCGGTTGGAGACGCCGACACGATCGAGACGGAGTTGATGCTCGCCGACCTCGAAAGCCTCGAGCGTCGCGTCGAGCAGACGCGCAAGCGCGCCACCGGCAAGGACAAGGATTCCATCGCCCAGCTGCCGGTCATGGAAGCCGTGATCAAGCTCCTGAATGAGGGCAAGCCGGCCCGCCTCCTCCTGAAGACCCTGGCACCGGAAGAGATCGAAGTCCTGAAGGGCCTCAACCTTCTGACGTCGCATCCGGTTCTCTACGTCTGCAACGTCGCCGAGGCCGACGCCTCGACCGGCAACACGCACACCGAAGCCGTCGCCGCCATGGCCAAGGAACAGGGCGCCGAATGCGTCATCATTTCGGCCGCGATCGAATCCGAGGTCGCCCAGCTTCCGGAAGAAGAAGCGGCAGAATTCCTGTCGGCGCTCGGCCTTGAGGAAGCGGGCCTCGACCGCCTGATCCGCGCCGGCTACCACCTCCTCGACCTCATCACCTATTTCACCGTTGGCCCGAAGGAAACGCGCGCCTGGACCATCGTGCGCGGCACCAAGGCGCCGCAGGCCGCCGGTGTCATCCACACCGATTTCGAACGCGGCTTCATCCGAGCCTTCACCATCTCCTTTGACGACTACATCGCCTACAAGGGCGAAGTCGGCGCCAAGGAAGCCGGCAAGGGCCGCGACGAAGGCAAGGAATACGTCGTCCAGGATGGTGACGTCATCCACTTCCGCTTCAACACCTAACTACTGCGGGAGCGCCGCATGGCCCAACTCGTGTTCGCCGACTTCCCCATCGGACGGCGGTTCGATTTCCCAAGCCGCACGCTGTCGGCGGAAGAGATCGTCGCCTTTGCCGGCGAGTTCGACCCGCAGCCGATGCACGTCGACGAGGCTGCAGGCAGGGCCAGCATCCTCGGCGGCCTGTCGGCATCCGGCTGGCACACCAGCGCAATCATGATGCGCATGCTCTGCGACAGCTATATCGATCGGACCGCAGCGGAAGGCTCCCCGGGTGTCGACAGCATGGAGTGGCGGAAGCCGGTTCTGGCCGGAGACACGCTTTCAGGACATGTCACGGTCACCGAGGCGCGCCTGTCGCGTTCGCGGCCCGAGATCGGCATCGTCCGCTTCGTGGCGGAGGTGACGAACCAGCGCGGTGAGACGGTCGCCGTCTGCGACTATGCCAACATGATCCGCGTCGAGGCAGAGGAAACGGTGCATGCGCCTGGCTGAGCTTTATCCCGCCAACGAGAAGATCAACCTCGGCTCCCATCACTTCGACGCTGACGCGATCATCCGCTATGCCCGGCAGTTCGACCCGCAACCCTTCCATGTCGATGCTGATGCGGCTAGGCACTCGCTGTTCGGCGGGCTTTGCGCCTCCGGCTGGCACACCTGCGCGGGCTGGATGAAGACCTTCGTGGCGTTCTGGAGCGCCGAATATATTCGATTGAAGAAGGCGGGCATCGCTCCGCCGGAACTCGGGCCGTCCACCGGTTTCCGCAAGTTGCGCTGGTTTCGGCCGGTCTTTGCCGGCGACACGATCACCTATTCGGTGATGCTGCTCACGTCGCGGCCACTGGCCTCACGCCCCGGACGCCTGATCAACACAATCGTCTGCGAAGGGAAAAACCAGCACGGTGAACCGGTCGTCAGCTTCGAGAGCATCGTACTGGAATTCGTCTGAGCGGTTGGGGCTCCGGGACGACATCCTATTTCGGTTGCTGATTCTCCAGCGGCAGCCAGTCTGCTCCGTGATGCCGACCAGATCCGGCATCCTGTGCGCTCAAGTGGCCCTCACCATAAGGCGAAGTTTCCGATCGAACTGAACCGGCATCCAAAGCCGCTCAATGCCCCTCATAGGCGACGAGCGTGCGCACTTCGACGCCGAGATCCTCCAGCTTCATCCGGCCACCGAGGTCCGGCAGGTCGATAACGAAGCAGGCCGCAACGATGTCGGCGCCGAGCTGGCGCAGCAGATTGACCGCCGCAACCGCCGTGCCGCCGGTGGCGATCAGGTCGTCGACCAGGATCACCTTGTCGCCCGGCTTCAGCGCATCCTTGTGAACTTCCATCTCGTCCACGCCGTATTCGAGACTGTAGGCGATGCGCACAGTTTCGCGCGGCAGCTTGCCCTTCTTGCGGATCGGAATGAAGCCGCTCGACAGTTGATGCGCCATAGCACCGCCGAGAATGAACCCACGCGCCTCGACGCCGGCGACCTGCGCCACACCCATACCCGCGTAGGGATGGACCAATTCGTCGACCGCCCGCCGGAACGCGCGGGGATTGCCCAGCAGCGTCGTGATATCGCGGAAGATAATTCCCGGCTTCGGATAGTCCGGAATGTTGCGGATCGCCGCGATCAGTTCGTCGTGGAGCGTGTTCATGTGCAGGTTCCGTATGGCGGATCAGGAAAAGAGAGGGGCAACGGCTGTCGATTGCAAGGGGGATTCGTCGGCGCATGAAAAAAGGCGGCACGGGGCCGCCTTCTTCGCATGTCGTTGGAACAGCTTAGTGTTCCTTGTTCGCGTAGACCGACTTCTTCGTCAGGTAGATCAGGCCGGTGAAGATCACCAGGAAGACCATGACCATGAAGCCCATGCGCTTCCGCGCTTCCAGGTGCGGCTCTGCGGCCCACATCAGGAACGCCGAGACGTCGTGCGCGTACTGGTCGAGCGTCTGCGGCGAACCGTCGTCATAGGTGACCTGGTCGTCGGAGAGCGGGCTGGCCATGGCGAGCGTGGCCGAGTTCGCGAAGTACGGGTTGTAGTGCGTACCCTCGGCGACTTCGACGCCTTCCGGCGGATCCTGGTAACCGGTCAGCAGCGAGTAGATGTAGTCCGGCCCGCCTTCCTGGTACTGGGTGAAGATATCGATGACGAACTGCGGGAAGCCGCGGGTGATGCCGCGGGCCTTCGCGATCAGGGAGAAGTCCGGCGGCGCCGCACCGTTGTTGGCAGCCGCAGCCGCCTCGTGGTTCGGGAACGGCGATGGGAAGTAGTCGGATGCCACGGCCTTGCGGGTGAACATCTCACCGTCGGCGTTCGGGCCGTCCTGGACTTCATAGTTCGCCGCGAAAGCCTTCACCTGGGCTTCCGAGTAACCGAGGTCCTCCAGCGTGCGGAAGGCGACCAGGTTCATCGAGTGACAGGCGGCGCAGACTTCGGTGTAGACCTTCAGGCCGCGCTGCAGTTGACCCCTGTCGTACTTGCCGAACGGACCGGCGAACGACCAGTCCTGTTCGCGCGGCTTGTTGATCGGGTAGTGCGGGGTGGCGTGCTCCGCCGCCGCACCGCCAGCCGCGGCATGGTCCTCCTGTGCGGTGGCGATCGATACGCCGAGGCCGGCGACGACTGCGAGCGACAGAATGCTTGCAAGAAGCTTTTTCATTTTGTTCGGTTTCCTTTCGTCGCGTCGCGATCAGGCCTTGGCCAGCTTTGCGTTGGCGTTCTTCTGTTCCAGAACCGCTTCCGTGATGGAATTCGGAATGCGCTTCGGGGTCTCGATCAGGCCGAGAACCGGCATGATGACGAGGAAGAAACCGAAGTAGTAGAGCGTGCCGAGCTGCGAAAGGATGACGTAGATGCCTTCTGCCGGCATGGCGCCGAGGTAGCCAAGCATGATGGCGTTGGCGACGAAGAGCCAGAAGAACAGCTTGTACCACGGGCGGTAGACAGCCGAGCGGACCTTCGAGGTATCGAGCCAGGGCAGGAAGAACAGGATGATGATCGAGCCGAACATCACCAAAACGCCGCCGAGCTTGGAGTCGATCGGGCCAACGTTGAAGGTGATCGCGCGCAGCATCGCGTAGAACGGCAGGTAGTACCATTCCGGAACGATGTGAGCCGGGGTCTTCAGCGGATCAGCCGGGATGTAGTTGTCCGGGTGGCCGAGGAAGTTCGGCATGTAGAAGATGAACCAGGCAAAGACGATCAGGAAGACCGAGACGCCGAACGCGTCCTTCATCGTCGCATAGGGCGTGAAGGGTACGGTGTCGGTCTTGGACTTCACCTCGACGCCGGTCGGATTCGTCTGGCCGGTGACATGCAGCGCCCAGACGTGCAGGACGACGACGCCGGCAATCATGAAGGGCAGCAGGTAGTGCAGCGAGAAGAAGCGGTTCAGCGTCGGCTGGTCGACGGCGAAGCCGCCAAGCAGGAACTGCTGGATCCACTCGCCCACCAGCGGGAAGGCCGAGAAGAAGCCGGTGATAACGGTCGCGCCCCAGAAGGACATCTGACCCCAGGGCAGAACGTAGCCCATGAAGCCGGTCGCCATCATCAGGAGGTAGATGACCACGCCGAGAATCCAGAGGATTTCGCGCGGCGCCTTGTAGGAGCCGTAGTAGAGACCACGGGCGATGTGCAGATAGACTGCGATGAAGAAGAACGACGCACCATTGGCGTGCATGTAGCGCAGCAGCCAACCGTTGTTGACGTCGCGCATGATCTTCTCGACCGAGGTGAAGGCCTCGCCGGTGCTGGCGACATAATGCATCGCGAGCACGATACCGGTGAGGATCTGCGCAATCAGCATCACCGACAGCATCGCACCGAAGGTGTAGCTGTAGTTCAGGTTGCGCGGCACCGGATAGGAAACAAAGCTGTCATGGATCATGCGCGGCAGCGGCAGGCGCGAGTCGACCCATTTTTCGATGCCGGTCGTCGGCTGGTAGGTGGAGTGTTCAGCACTCATAATCAGTATTCCCCCTCAACCGATCTTGATGACTGTGTCTGAAACGAAGGCGAAGGTCGGCACGTGAAGGTTCTCCGGCGCCGGACCTTTGCGGATGCGGCCGGCCGTGTCGTAGTGCGAACCGTGGCAGGGACAGAACCAGCCGCCGAAATCGCCGGCCTGGCCGAGCGGCACGCAGCCGAGATGGGTGCAGGAACCGATCATCACGATCCAATTTTCCTTGCCCTCGCCGGCGGAACGCTCAAGGTCGGTGGCTTCTGCATCGGCCGGAACGTTCGCGTTGCGCGCGTTCAGATCCTTCAGATCGCCGAGCGGAACAGCCTTGGCCTCTTCCACTTCCTTGTCGGTGCGGTTGCGGATGAAGATCGGCTTGCCGCGCCACTTCGCCGTCAGCGACATGCCCGGCTCGAGGCTCGAAACATCGACCTCGATCGATGCGAGCGCAAGCGTCGAAGCATCCGGACGCATCTGGTCGATAAACGGCCAGGCGAGCGCGGCCGCACCGACCACGCCGGCCATCCCCGTCGTAATGTAAAGAAAATCGCGGCGCGTGGGTTCGCCCGCGGTCCCGCTTGTTGTGTCGTGTTCGCTCACGGCCTGACCATCCTCTCACGCAAAGTCTGCGGTTACCGCACTGACCTCATGGTTACCGAGAATCCGGACACAATGCGGCCATAGATTCCCCGCCAATCGGGCGCGTTCTAAGCTCGAACGCAAGTTATGTCCAGCCTTGGCAAGCGCAGGTGGGCACATTGTCGCGGGAAAAGCCAGTGCAGTGATTTCATTGCCGAAGCCGACATCCCGCACCTTGCGGGGCAGCGGCCGACCGCGGAACGGTCTCCATTGCGTTTCGTCTATTCCGCGGCTTGATCCCGCGCAAGGAATCCGCCCGATTGACGCGCCCAGAGTTCGGCGTAGAGGCCACGCCGAGCCACGAGCTCGATATGCGTTCCCTGCTCGACGATCCGGCCACGGTCCATCACGACGAGACGGTCGAGTGCAGCGATCGTGGAGAGGCGGTGCGCGATGGCGAGGACGGTCTTGCCGCGCATCAGCTTCTCAAGGTTCGACTGGATGGCGGCCTCTACCTCCGAGTCGAGTGCGGAGGTCGCCTCGTCGAGCACCAGGATGGGCGCATCCTTCAGCATCACCCGCGCGATGGCAATCCGCTGGCGCTGGCCACCCGAGAGCTTCACCCCGCGCTCGCCGACATGCGCATCGAAGCCCTTGCGGCCGCGCTGGTCCTCGAGGCGTTGGATGAACTCGTTGGCCTCGGCGCGGCCGGCGGCGGCGATCACCTCGGCTTCGCTCGCGTCCGCCTTGCCGAACAGGATGTTGTCCCGGATCGACCGGTGCAGAAGCGCGGTATCTTGGCTCACCATGCCGATGTTGGCGCGGAGGCTTTCCTGCGTCACGGCGCCAATCTCCTGGCCACCGACAAGGATGCGGCCACCCTCCAGGTCGTAAAAGCGCAGCAGCAGGTTGACGAGGGTCGACTTGCCCGCCCCCGAACGGCCGACGATCCCCACTTTCTCGCCGGGGCGGATGGTCAGCGAAAGATTGTCGATCACCCCTGACGGACGTCCATAGTGGAAGCGGATGTTCTCGAAGCGAATTTCCGGCCGCGTCATCACAAGGGGCCGGGCGTCCGGCCGGTCAACGAGACCGATCGGCTGCGAGATCAATTCGGCGGAATTCTGGATCGTGCCGATGTTGCGCATGATGCTGTTGAGCTGGGTCATCAGGCGGTTGAGCAGGAAATTGAGCCGCAGGACGAGCGCCATGGTAAAGGCAACCGCGCCCGCGCTTATCATCGAGGCGAGCCACAGGTGGATGCACAACACGCCCATGCTGACGATCATGATCCCAGAAAGCAGGCCCAGGGACGCGCGAACACCCGTCAAGAAGCGCGTGAAGCGCAGGATCGTCGCCTGATAGGTCTCAAAACCCTGCAACATGTAGCGATCGTTGACGTCGTCACGCCCGAACAGCTTCAGCGTCTGGATGTTTGAATAGGCGTCGACCATGCGGCCGTTCAGCATGGACGCCGCTTCCGCGGATTCCTTGGAATGATAGCGGATGCGCGGCACGAAGAACCGCGCCAGCAGCGCGAAGACGCCGATCCAGACGCAGACGACGGCGGCCAGCCGAAGATCGAGCCCGCCGATCAACACCAGCGTCGAGGCGGCATAGATCATCACGAACCAGATGCTTTCCATGAAGGAGGTGATGACGTCGCCCGTCGCCTGCCCGGATGACCAGACCTTGGTGACGATGCGTCCGGAGAAGTCGTTCTGGAAGAAGGAAAGCGACTGGCGCGCGACATGCGCGTAGGACTGCCAGCGAACGAGATTGTAAAAGCCCGGCGTGATGACCTGCTGGTCGAACAGCGCCATCAGGAAGGTAACGCCGAAGCGAACGATGCCGATCAGTAGCAGCATCGCCAGAAGCTCATAGCCATGACCGGCGATCAGCCCCGACCAGCCATCGGCCGGCTTCACCGTGCCCAGGATGTCGACGAGCCGCCCGACGAACCAGAAGGTCGCCGCCTCGATCGCCGCCGTCAACCCGCCAAGGATCATCAAGGCGACGAACGGCCCCGGCGCCTGGCGGACGTAAAACCAGATGAAGCCGATCAGGCCGGCGGGCGGGCGCAGATCCTCGGTGCGCGCAAACGGCTTTATCCAGTTCTCGAAATGGGAAAAGATCGCGCGCAGAACCATGGGCAAGATATAGGCCGATTCCCGAGGGCAGCAAATTAAAGTTCGGACAGGAGCCTGCCCGCCATTTGGCGGACAGGTCCGTTTCACTCACTCTGCCGCGGCTTCCGCCTTCTCGTCGTCGGCAATGAAGCCACCGGACTGGCGGTTCCAGAGGTCGGCGTAGATGCCTCCGCGGGCGACGAGTTCGGCATGGGTGCCCATCTCGTGGATATGGCCCTTGTCGAGGACGATCAGGCGGTCCATCTCCGTCAGCGTCGACAACCGGTGTGCAATCGCGATCACCGTCTTGCCTTCCATCAGCGCGAACAGGTTCTCCTGGATCGCCGCCTCGACCTCCGAATCCAGCGCCGAAGTCGCCTCGTCGAGGATCAGGATCGGCGCATCCTTGAGGAAAACGCGCGCGATCGCGATGCGCTGGCGCTGGCCGCCGGAGAGTTTGACGCCGCGCTCGCCGACCTGCGCATCGAGGCCGCTGCGGCCCTGCTGGTCGACGAGGTCGTCGATGAAGCTCCAGGCATTGGCGCGTTTGGCCGCCTCGATGATCTCCGCGTCCGTTGCCTCCGGCCGACCGTAGGCAATGTTGTCGCGGATCGAACGGTGCAGGAGCGAGGTGTCCTGCGTCACCACGCCGATCTTGCTGCGCAGGCTGTCCTGCGTGACCTCGGCGATGTCCTGGCCGTCGACCGTGATGCGGCCCTTCTCCAGGTCGTAGAAGCGTAGGAGCACGTTCATCATCGTCGTCTTGCCGGCGCCGGAGCGGCCGACCAGGCCGATCTTCTCGCCCGCGTTGATCGACAGCGACAGGTCTTCGATCACGCCCTTGCTCTTGCCGTAATGGAAGCCGACGCGGTCGAACTCGATCGCGCCCTTCCTTGCGGCAAGCGGCGGCGCCTGCGGACTGTCGGTAATGTCGTGCGCCTTCGTCATCATGCCCATGCCGTCATAGACGGTGCCGATGTTCTCGAACAGCGCGGTCACTTCCCACATCACCCACTGCGACATGCCGTTGATGCGCATGGCGAGCCCGACGGCGACCGCCACGGCGCCGACTGTCACATCGCCCGACATCCAGAAATAGATGCCGATGGCCGCAGTTAAGAACATCGTGATGACGTTGTTGACATCGATCAGGATGTTGAACCGCGTGATGAGGCGCATCTGCTTGTGCACCGTCTGCAGGAACTCGTCCATGCCCTCGCGGGCATAGGTTTCTTCACGGCCGGCATGCGAGAAGAGCTTCACGGTCGCAATGTTCGTATAGCTGTCGACGATCCGGCCCGTCATCATCGAGCGCGCATCCGCCTGTTCGCGCGAAATCACCATGAGCTTCGGCACGAAATAGCGCAGGATGCTGACATAGATGACGAACCACAGAAGCAGCGGCACGACCAGACGCGGGTCGGCCGAGGCGATGATCGCGATCATCGAGACGAAGTAGCTCACCACGTAGATGAAGACGTCGATGATCTTCATGACAGTCTCGCGCACGGCGAGCGCCGTCTGCATCACCTTCGTCGAGACGCGGCCGGCGAACTCGTTGGCGAAAAAGGTCATGCTCTGGCGGATGAGGTAACGGTGCATCTGCCAGCGGGCGATCATCGGGAAATTGCCCGCGAGCGCCTGATGCATCGTCATCGTGTGCAGCGCGCCGAAGCCCGGAATGAGAACGAGCAGCAGCACGGCCATCCAGACCAGCGTGCCGCCCTCGCGGGCAAGGAACGTGCTCGGATCACCAGCCGAGAGCCAGTCGACGATATTGCCGAGGAACCGGAACAGCAGCACTTCCGCGATCCCGAGCACCATGGAGCAGAAGCCGAGCAGCACCAGCCACGGCGCAGCCGGCCGCGTGTAGTGCCAGAGGAAGGCAAGAATTCCCTTCGGCGGGAGCGTCGGCTCCTCGGAGGGATAAGGATTCAATCTGCGTTCGAACCAGCCGAACATGGTGGTCTTCTCCGAAATCTGCCCGGGGTAACGTGGCACGGCTTTCGCAGGAGCGTAAGCCTGACAGGGATGCCCGGGAGACCGCAAGGCGAGCGACGGGGCCACCCACGGTCGATTGAAAATTCAAGTTTGAAAGAGCGCCGAGCGCCTAGGCGAGACGGTAAGTGATGCCGTCAAGGAGGCGTTGTCGATATGCTGTGTCCATATGGATGCCTCCCTGTTCTCGCGTTGAAGATGAGCCTTGTTACCGTGAAATGCGACATTTTGCCAGAGGAAACCGTCGGAAATTGCGCCATTGCCGGTCGCTGTTGCCGGATCGGCACAACCTGGCCGTTCTACTGCCGACCGCAATGGCGTCGGACCGGCTCGTGCGTGATGGCGGACAACGGTGGTGCCGCGGCCCCGACCTGCGCATGGCACAGGCCGGATTTCGATTCCGATGCGAGGGTTTATGCGCTAAGGCGAAAGCCATGTCGCAACTCCGCATCGCCCTCTACCAGCCCGACATCGCCGGCAATACCGGCACGATCCTGAGGCTCGCCGCCTGCCTCGGGCTCGGCGTCGACATCATCGAACCCGCCGGCTTCGACATCTCCGACCGCAGCCTCAGGCGCGCCGGCATGGACTATCTCGCCGCCGTCACGCTGACCCGGCACGTCACCTGGGAGCGGTTCGCGGAATGGCGCGAGGCCAGCGGCAGGCGGCTCGTTCTCGCCTCGACCAGGGCCGCAACACCCTATGTCGACATCGCCTACCAGGCGGACGATATTCTGCTGTTCGGCCGGGAAAGCGCCGGGGTTCCGGACCACGTGCACGAAAGTGCGGATGCCCGCGTGCTGATTCCCATGGTCGAGGGACAGCGCTCCATCAACGTCGCCATGTCGGCGGCAATGATCGCCGGGGAGGCCTTGCGGCAGACGGGCTTCTGATCCGACCCAATCCAGCCCTGACCAATCCGGCGACGCTGCGACGCTGTCATAGACCGTTTCCCAGCGCGCAGCCGGAGCCCCCCTGCCCCAGGGCCACGCTCGGCAATCAGCTACTCGACCTTGCTGGCAAGCAGCTTGTCGATGCGGCGGCCATCCATGTCCACGACCTCGAACTGCCAGCCCTGGGTCTGGACGACCTCGCCTGTGACCGGAAGATGCTGGAGCAGATCGATGATAAGACCGGCGGCGGTCTGATAGCTTCGGCTGTCGGATAGCGACAGGCCGAGTTGGTCGGCCATTTCATCGATCGGCATCGAGCCGGAGATTAGCCAGGATCCGTCGGCACGCCGGACGGCATAGTCGTCCTCCTCGCCTTCACCGACATCGGATCGGAACACGCCGGCGATGGCCTCCAGGACGTCGGCCGGCGTCAGCACGCCTTCGAAGTGGCCGTATTCGTCGTGGACGAGCAGCATCGGCACGTCGGAGGAGCGCAGCGCTTCGAGCACGCGCATGGCGTCCATGCTGTCGGGAATGACCGGCGCCTGGCGGATGTAAGTGCGAATGTCGAATGGCGCGCCGGACGAGGCCGCCGGCAGAAGCTCCTTCACCTGCAGGATGCCGATGATCGATTCGATGCCGCCGTCGCCGACGGGCAGGCGCGAATGCGGACTTGCGAAAATCTGCTGGCGGATTTCGTTCCGATCGTCGCTGAGGTCGATCCAGTCGACGTCCTTGCGCGGCGTCATCAGACCCCTTGCCTCGCGGTCGGAGAAGCGCATCACGCCAGCGATCATGCTCTGCTCGCCGCTCTCGATGACGCCCGCCGCTTCGGCCTCCGCCATGACGGCCTTGATCTCCTCGTCGGTGACGACGCTCTCCGGTGTTTCGTGCAGGCCGAGCACGCGAAAGATCAGCCGCGTGGAGCCGTCCAGCAACCAGACGAACGGGCCGCCCGCCTTGGAAAGCAGCAACATGGCGGGGGCGACCGAACAGGCAAAGCGCTCCGGATTGCGCAGGGCGACCTGCTTGGGCACGAGTTCGCCGACGACGACCGAAAGATAGGTGATGATCGTGATGACGATGCCGTAGCCGAGCGGTCCGGCGAGCCAGTTCGACACGCCTGCATCGCGCAGGATCTCACCCAGACGCAGGCCAAGCGCCGCACCCGAGACGGCACCGGCCAGGATGCCGACGAGGGTGATGCCGATCTGCACCGTGGACAGGAATCTGCCGGGATTGTCGGCGAGGCGAATGGCCGCCTCGGCCCCTCGCTTTCCCTGCGCAGCGAGCGTCTTCAGGCGGATTTTTCGCGATGAAACGATGGAGAGTTCGGAAAGGGCAAAGACCCCGTTGATGACGATAAGAACAAATGCAATCGCAAGCTCGAACAAGCGGTGTTCGCCGGACGCATTTCTCGAACCGGCACCTTTCTGCTGTTTCAGATGCGCCGCAAACTACGGGGCAACGCCTTCAGGGTCAATGCAAACCTTGTCGACCTGTGCCAATTCCCTATGCCGATTCAATGTCGGGACGGCGAGCATCAGACCCGTTGAACCCGTGCGGCTGCCGTCAATCCGCGCTCGGCAGCCGCCGCATGGTGAACTCGATCCGATCGCCTTCGAGCGGACGCCAGCTTTCCACCTCGGTCCAATAGGCGGCCTTCGGCCAGGTATCGAACCATTCGCGGGCCTTTAGGCGCGCAGCGCCGCGCTCGAGGCGATAGGTCTCGCGGATGAAGTGGCCCTTTTCCTGTCCGGCCCGTTCGCGTCGGCTCTGTTCGATCCGTCGTCTCAGGCCATCGAGCGGCGGGGGCCCTGGAATACGCGCCATGCAGATTTCCTCCGGCAGCACATTCATGGCCTAAACATAGGATGTCGCCGGCGCTTTGGCGAGTCCTCCCGCCCCAACGCCGCCGAGGCACGGTTGCCAAGTGTGGCAGAAAAATGGGAAGTGTCGGGAAAGCCGAATCGGCCGTAGAATGTGGCCCGACAATCAGGAACAGATCATGGAAAGACCGGACCTGCCGCAGGGCCTGCCGGATGACATCGAATCCAAGAAGGCGCGCGCGCGCGCCTGGTTCGAGGCGTTGCGCGACCATCTTTGCGCGTCCTTCGAAACGCTCGAAGACGAGTTGCAGGGTCCCCTGAGCGATCGTGCGCCCGGCCGCTTCGTTGCGCGCGACTGGCAGCGCGATGACGGCGACGGCGGCGGCGGCCGCATGTCGATGATGGAAGGCCGCGTCTTCGAGAAGGTCGGCATCCACACATCGACCGTCTACGGCGAATTCTCTCCCGAATTCCGCGGACAGATACCGGGTGCGAGCGAAGACCCGCGTTTCTGGGCCTCCGGCATCTCGCTGATCGCCCATCCGGTCAATCCGAACGTTCCGACCGTGCACATGAACACCCGTATGGTGGTCACGACCAGCCACTGGTTCGGGGGCGGCGCGGACCTGACGCCGATGCTCGGCCGTCGTCGGCTGCAAACCGATCCCGACACGCTCCTATTCCACCGGGCCATGGAGATCACCTGCACCCGGCATCCGGTCGCCGACTATCAGAAGTTCAAGACCTGGTGTGACGAGTACTTCTTCCTCAAACACAGGAACGAGCCGCGCGGCATTGGCGGCGTCTTTTACGATTGGCAACATTCCTCGGAGGAAGCCGGCGGCTGGGAAGCCGATTTCTCCTTCACCCAGGATATCGGCAGGGCATTCGGCCTGGTCTATCCGAAGATCGTGCGCTCCAACTTCAACAACGGCTGGACCGAAGAAGACCGGGACGAACAACTGATCCGGCGCGGCCGCTACGTCGAGTTCAACCTGCTCTACGATCGCGGCACCATTTTCGGCCTGAAGACGGGCGGAAACGTCGAGTCGATCCTCTCGTCGCTCCCCCCGGTCGTCCGCTGGCCCTGACCCGATTATAGCAGGCCCGAGACGTCATTCGAATTCCGTGCCATCCTGTTTCATGTTAGCATTTCCTCGCATGGTTCCATCGGAGGAGGGTTATCATGACGAATGCGACTGCCGGTGTGCCGAGTGACGCCGAGCCCGGCCAGCATAGCGCCGAATTCCTCAATCGGATCGCCGAGAAAATGCGCCTCGAAAGCGGCAGCGGCCTGCCGCGAGACTATTTTCTGCAGTTGGTTCGGCGCCAACTCGCCGACACCGGCTCTGCAAATCCGTCCAGAGATGCCAGGTACCAGTCCTCCGCCTGCTTCGACGCCTGGGCAAAGCCCGACAGCAAGATCGGCTGACTAGGCCAGAATGGGCCCGTCCCGACACGGCGGATCTGGATTTGTTGTGTCCAAGGTCCCTCACGCATCGCCAAGGCAACCAAGGGAGACACGCCATGAGACTGTTTGAATGCGGAACGCTTGTCCCGGGCTGTGAATGGCATACCCGCGCCGACAATGACGCTGAAGTCATGCGCCGCGTCGTCGAGCACCTGCGCGATACGCATGGCGAGACGGTGATCCGCGAGAACATGCTCGAAAACATCAAGGCCCGGATCGTCGACGAGCCGACGGTGGAGAGTGCCTAAAGCGCGCCGCGATCTTTCAGATTCGCTCACCGCGCTTTAGGTCATTGTTCTTTCACATGTCTTTATCCCGAAACCAGTTCCCACTTTCGGGAGACCTGCTGTAGAGCGGTGCATTGAAGGGCACTGGGCGCGCATCGAAAAGAATGCGCGTCGGAAAGACCCTTACGTCGCGAGTGCTGCCAGCCGGGCAAGAAGGCTTGCCCGGTCGAGGTTGAAGTTGCTCTCGACCCACTCGTCTTCCAGTGTTCCGAGGATTTCCCCCACCTTCGGGCCGGCCGGAACGCTAGCCGCCAGGACGTCCGCGCCGGAAAGCGGAAAATTGGGCTTCGACCAGCGTTCGGCACGCGCGAGCAATCGCTGGCAAAGGCCGCTGAAGGCCATGGCATGCGGTTCAGCCTCGGCCTTCGCTCGCGATGACGCGAATGCCAGCCTCAGGCGAACGACGATCCCCTGCGCACCATTGCGGTAGAGCATGCGGTCGAAGGTCGTCTCTGCGAGCGTGGCTGGGATCTCGGGCGCGCCGGCCCACTGGGCCAGATAGGCCGCTTCCGCGCGAGAAAGCTTCAGACGCGCCGCCAGCCTCGCGAGCCGTTCCGCATCCGGCGGCAGGATCGCGGCCAGCCGAAGCATCGGATCCGGCGTCCAACCGCAGGCGGTCTCGGCGGCGATCAGGGCGGGAACGGCATCGATGCCCCATTTCTCCGTCTCCGGCAGGATCTCGGTCAGAACACCCGACTGGCGCATCCACAGAAGGGCGCGGACCGGATCGGGTGCGGAAAGCAGCTTCTTCGTCTCCGACCAGATGCGTTCGGCCGACAGGGAGGCGAGCTTTGCCTTGGCACGCGCGCAGGCGCGAAGGCCATCGGCATCCGGCCGCCCGCTGCCGTAGAAGGCGAAGAAGCGGAAGAAGCGGAGAATCCGCAGGTAGTCCTCTGCGATCCTCTGATCAGCGTCGCCGATGAAGCGCACCGTCCGCGTTTCGATGTCCGCCAGGCCATCGACGAGGTCGATCACCGAGCCGTCGGCCGTCGCGTAGAGCGCGTTGATCGTGAGATCGCGCCGCTCGGCGTCCTCCTGCCAGTCCGTGCCGAATGCCACCTGCGCGCGCCGGCCGTCGGTTTCCACATCGCGGCGCAGCGTCGTGACCTCGAAGGGGGTTCGCTCCACGACTAGCGTCACCGTGCCATGGTCGATGCCGGTGGGCACCGCTTTGACCGCGGCGGCCTTGGCACGCGTGATCACCTCCGTCGGAACAAGGGTGGTGGCAATGTCGACATCGCCCACCGGCATCCCCAGCAGGCTGTTGCGCACGGCCCCGCCGGCGACGCGCGCCTCACCGCCATCTTCATTGAGCAGCCTCAACACGTGCTGCAGCGCCGGATCCTTGAACCAGGCCTGATCCGCAACCGATGTCATGCATAAAGCCTTTCATAGATCACCCGGACGATGCCTGCAGTGATGCCCCAGATGTTTCGGCCCTCATAGGGCATGCGATAATAGTGGCGCTCGGTGCCGAGCCAGACGCCGCTTCCCATCGCGTGATTGGCCGGATCCATCAGGAAGGACAGCGGCACCTCGAAAACCTCGTCGACTTCATCCGGATTGAGGTGCAGGGAAAAGCCGGGCTGCACCACCGCAAGGACCGGCGTGATGCGAAACCCGGACAGCGCCATGTAGTCCGGGAGCCGCCCGACCGGCTCGACCAGCCGGCGATCGAGCCCGATTTCCTCCTCCGCCTCGCGTGCGGCGGCCTCTTCCATGTCGCGGTCGGTGTCGTCCACCGCGCCGCCCGGAAAGGCGACCTGGCCCGAATGCTTGCGCAGCGAGGCGGTGCGTTGCGTGAAAATCAAGCGCGCGTCGTCACCGTTGTTGACCGCAGCGATCAGCACGGCGGCGTCCTTCAGCTTCATGCCCTCGACATGGGCAATGGTCGTCGGATTGAGCTTCGCATCCCCGTTCTCGCGCCAATCTTCCGGGTGCAACGTCAGGGACTGCGCCATGGCCCGGCGACGGAATTCGGCGGCGCTGTAGAGGGGAAAGCTCATCGCGACAGCGTTTCCAGCTCGGCCGCCGGCATGATCGGGAACACGGCTCCGCCGGAGCGCACCGCAAACATCGGCGTTCCGTCGATGTCGATCGTCTCGCCGAGTGCGACGATGTCGTACATCACCGGTCGGGAAATCAGCGCCTCCAGCCGTCCGCGCACGTGAAGATACGGCTTCAACTCATTGTTTTCGCCAAAAATGACGAAACGCAAGGGATGCCCGATTCCGGCCTCCACAACGTCGCCGACATTGGTGCGGAAGGTGAGCGTCTGGCCTTCCCCTTCACCCTGCACGTCCATCTCGACGGCCACGAAAGGGGCGTCGACGACGCGGATGCCGACCTTTTCCACAGGGGTTACGAGATAGGTCTTTCCGTCTTCGTCGCGCCGCAGCACCGTGGAAAAAAGCCGCACGAGAGGTGCCCGGCCGATCGGCGTGCCCATGTAGAACCACGTCCCATCGGCGCGTATCTCCATGTCGATATCGCCGCAATCCGGCGGATTCCACTTGTCCACCGGCGGCAGGCCGCGGCTCTGCCCACCCGTGTCCGCGGCAGCGCGCGCGATCAGCGCCGCGAGCCCGGCCGGGTCGCCCGTCGCCTGAAATTCGCCTTTCGCCATTGTTCCGTCCCGGTTGCCCCCTATCTCATTCCTATGTCACGAGATAGTCATTTCATGGCCGCTTGTCAGCAGCGGGCGAGCCTATAAGCTCAATATTCGACCGGCGGTATCGCCGGACTGTAAAACTGGCACCTGGAGACCACCATGGGCGTCGCGAAATCCCCCGAAACAGGCCTGGACGAAAAAGCCGTCATCGCTGCCGCCGAGCACGCGCTTGCCGATATCGCGCTGGTGCGCAAGGAAGTCGGAAAGGTGATTTTCGGCCAGGAGAGCGTGGTCGAGCAGACCATGCTCGCCATCCTTTCCGGCGGCCACGCGCTGCTCGTGGGCGTGCCGGGGCTGGCGAAGACGAAGCTCGTGGCGACTCTCGGCACCGTGCTCGGCCTGTCCTCGAGCCGCATCCAGTTCACCCCGGACCTGATGCCCTCCGACATCCTCGGCTCCGAAGTGATGGACCAGGACGAAAACGGCAAGCGTTCGTTCCGCTTCGTCCCCGGTCCAATCTTCACGCAATTGCTGATGGCCGACGAGATCAACCGTGCCTCGCCGCGCACGCAGTCGGCACTCCTGCAGGCGATGCAGGAATACCATGTGACGGTTGCGGGTCGTGCCAACGATCTTCCCCGCCCCTTCCACGTACTTGCCACGCAGAACCCGTTGGAACAGGAAGGCACCTATCCGCTGCCGGAAGCCCAACTCGACCGCTTCCTGCTGCAGGTGGACGTGAACTATCCGGATCTTGCCGCCGAGCGGCGGATCCTGCTTGAGACGACCGGGACCGGCGAAGCGCATGCGGGACAGGCGATGACCAGCGCGCGGCTGCAGGAAATCCAGACGCTTATCCGCCAGATGCCGATTGGCGAGACCGTGCTGGACGCGATCCTCTCGCTGGTCCGCTCGGCCCGTCCGGGCAACGGCAATGCCGCAACCGACAAGCAGGTCGCCTGGGGCCCCGGCCCCCGCGCCGGCCAGGCGTTGATGCTATGCGCCCGCGCCCGCGCGCTCTACGATGGCCGGCTCGCCCCGTCGGTGGACGACGTGCTGGCGCTCGCCGAGCCGGTGCTGCAGCACCGCATGGCGCTGACCTTCGCCGCCCGCGCCGAAGGGATTTCCGTGCGCGACGTCATCGCCTCGCTCGTCAATCGGGCCCGCGGCTGACGGGGAGCGCGCCATGCCTGCAATCGGCGAGATCGTCCGACGCACACCGACAGCCGAGGTTCTGTCGCGGGCGCAGGCGCGCGCGGCTCTGGTACCGGACTGCCTGGTGGAGGCGCGCCGCCTTGCCAACACCGTGATTGCCGGCTGGCATGGCCGCCGGAAGCGCGGCATCGGTGAAAACTTCTGGCAGTTTCGTCCCTACGTGACCGGCGAGAGCCTTGCGCGGATCGACTGGCGGCGCTCGGCCCGCGACGACCATACATATGTGCGCGATCGGGAATGGGAGGCGGCGCACACGATCTGGCTCTGGGCCGATCTGTCGCCCTCGATGATGTACAAGTCGAGCCTCGGCGCGGTGTCGAAGGAAAGCCGCGCGCTGGTGGTGCTGCTGGCGCTCGCCGAGATCCTCGCACGCTCGGGCGAGCGGATCGGCTGCCCGGGCATCATGGAGCCGATCGCGGCCCGCAATGCGGCCGAACGGCTCGCGACCGCCCTTGCCCACAGCACACTCGCCGACGGCCTCCCCTCCACCGAGATGATCCGCGGTTCGAGCGATATCGTGCTGATCGGCGACTTCCTTGATCCGCCGGATGCGGTGATGGAGCGGCTCGGACCGGTGGCCAAACGCGGCCTGCGCGGCCACGTGATCGAAATCGCCGATCCGGCCGAAGAACTGTTCCCCTATGCCGGCCGCACCGAGTTCACCGACCCCGAATCCGGGGAGAAGTTGACGGCCGGTCGGGCCGAGACGCTCAAGGACGACTACGCCCGCGCCTATCAGGCCCGCCGTACCACGCTGGCCGATAACCTGCGCCATCTCGGCTGGAGTTTCGTCGTGCACCGCACCGACCATCTCGCGTCCGAAGCGATCGTCGCTGCGCACATGTACCTCTCCGGTCTGCCGGACATGAGGGCTGCGGGAGCACACCGATGAGCAGCCTCGTCTTCGTCTATCCGGCCGTCCTTGCCGCACTCGTGCTTCTCCCGGCGATCTGGTGGCTCCTGCGGCTGACGCCGCCAAGGCCCGTCGTCGAAGCCTTTCCGCCGTTTCGCATCCTCGCCTCGATCCTGAAGCGCGAGGAGACGCCGGCGCGGAGCCCTTGGTGGCTGACGTTGCTGCGAATGCTGATGGCGGCAGCCGTCATTCTCGCGATCGCCGAGCCTGTGCTCAATCCGCGCGAAAACACCCTTTCAGCCGCCGGTCCGCTCGTGCTCGTCATCGACAACAGTTGGGCCACCGCCACCGACTGGCAACGGCGCGTCGACACCGCATCCGCCCTGATTGACGATGCGGAGGCGCGTAACGTTCCCGTTTCGATCGTGTTCACCGCCGAACGGCACCACGATGCCGTGCCGAGCGACGCGGCAACGGCCCGCACGCGGCTCGCCGCGACCCAGGCGCTCCCCCTGCCGGCAAATCGCGACTCTGCGCTCGCCGCCCTGAAGACAGCACTGGCAAACACGCCGCCGGGCACGCTTGCCTTCCTTTCCGACGGGATTGCCGGCGGTGATGACGACGGCACGCTTTCAGCGTTGAAAGCACTGCAGCCGGCAAATCTGCGCCTGATCGAGGGGGACGGCAGAGGAACCATCGCGGTAACGTCCGCCAACAACGACGCGGAAGCAATGACGGTCAGCGCAAGTCGTCTTTCGACGGGCGAAGCGCGAACGCTCGCCCTGACCGCCCACGACACGCGCGGACGGCCGATCGGCAACGGAACGCTCACCTTCAAGCCCGGCGAAGCAATGGCGACCGGCAGCATTGCGGCGCCCTTCGAACTGCGCAACGATTTTGCCCACATCACCGTCGATGGCCTGGCCTCGGCCGGTGCGACCTATCTCCTGGACGACGGCTTTCGGCGGCGGCGTGTCGCCTTCCTGAGCGGTGAAACACAGGATGCCAGCCAACCGCTGCTTTCGCCGCTGCACTACATCGAAAAGGCGCTCGCCCCCTATTCAGACCTGATCCGTCCAGGCGTTGCCGACCTCGCCACCGCCATTCCTGAACTCCTCGAACAGCGCCCGTCGGTGGTGATCATGGCCGATATCGGCCGGCTGCCGGAGGAGGCTTACGCGCCGATGAACAAATGGCTGGACGCTGGCGGCATGCTGATCCGCTTCGCCGGCCCCCGTCTCGCCGCAGCCCCCGCCGATGATCCGCTGGTGCCCGTCATGCTCCGAAAGGGCGAACGCGCGCTTGATGGCGCGCTTTCCTGGTCTGAGCCGCAGCCGCTCGCCGACTATCCGCCGACGAGCCCCTTCGCCGGCTTGCCGCGAGCGGACGACGTGCTGGTCAAGCGCCAGGTTCTTGCCGAGCCGACGCCGGACCTTCCCGAGCGGACCTGGGCGAGCCTCGCCGACGGAACACCGCTTGTGACGACCGGAAAAATCGGCGCCGGGCGGATCGTGCTTTTCCACGTCAGTGCCGAAACCGGCTGGTCGAACCTGCCGCTTTCGGGCGACTTCGTCGAGATGCTGCGCCGCACCGTGCAGCTTTCGCACGGCGGCGGCGTGGCCGTATCGGGCGAAGCGCAGGGACAGCGCCTGCCGCCGTTCCGGCTGCTGACCGCGGTCGGCACGCTGACCACCGATACCGGCGAGGCCAAGCCGCTCGATCCGTCCACTGCCGGCAAGGTTACGGCCACGGAAGACAATCCTCCGGGTCTCTACGGCGCGCAGGATGGCTTTGTCGCCCACAACCTGTTTCCGGCCGGCCAAAGGCTGGCACCGCTTCCAGCAGCGACCGATCTGGCAATCGAGCGCGAAAACCTGATCGGCGAAGTGGCGAAATCGCTCAAGCCGACGCTGTTCCTGATTGCGACTCTGCTGTTGATCGCAGACTGCCTCATCGTGCTGATCATGAGCGGTGCCTTCGCCCGCACCATCAGGCAGGCGCCAGTGCGCGCCGCCGCCCTCGCCCTCCCCTTCGCGCTGTCATTGGCGTTGCTGGCCCTTTCGCCAGGATCGTCCCTTGCTGACGACACCAAGCCCGGCGACGATGCGCTGCTGGCCCGCCTGGACACGACCCATCTCGCATATGTCGTCACCGGGGAAAGCGATGTCGACCACACCTCGGAACGCGGGCTCGCAGGTCTGACCGAGTTTCTCACCTACCGGACGACGCTCGAACCCGGCGAGCCGGTCGGCGTCGACATCGCGACCGACGAACTGGCCGTCTATCCCCTGCTCTACTGGCCTGTCAGCGCAAGCGCGGAAATGCCGACGCCCGCCGCCATCAGCCGCATCGATGCCTACATGCGCAACGGCGGCACCGTGCTGTTCGACACACGCGACCAGTTTTCCTCGATCGAGAACGCCGGCGAAGCCAGCCCCAATACGCAGCGGCTGCGCGCGATCCTGGCCGACCTCGACATTCCGCCGCTGGAGCCCGTGCCGGCCGACCACGTCCTGACAAAGGCGTTCTACCTCCTGACCAATTTTCCCGGCCGCTACGCCGGAAGCCCCCTCTGGGTCGAGGCGGAACTCGACCACAAGGATGATCCAAACCGACCGGTGCGGTCCGGCGACGGCGTGACCCCGATCATGATCACCGGCAACGATTTTGCCGGCGCCTGGGCGATCGACGACAACGGCATGCCGCTGCTGCCGACAGTCCCCCCCGATGAGGTCCAGCGCGAGCACGCGTTCCGTGCTGGCGTCAACATCATGATGTATATGCTGACCGGCAACTACAAGGCGGACCAGGTCCACGTTCCCGCTCTTCTCGAACGGCTGGGGCAGTAACATGAGCATCGCCTTCTCACCGCTCATTCCCTGGTATGCACTCGCCGTACTCGCCGCAGTTGCCGTGCTGCTGAGCGCCTTCGGGCTCTGGCGCGGCCTGCGCGGTTCGGCGTTGCGCGCGCTGGCACTCGCATTGCTGATGCTGGCGCTCGCCAACCCGGTCGTCACACGCGAGGAGCGCGAGCCGCTTCCGACAGTAGTCGCCGTCGTCGTAGATCGCAGCCAGAGCCAGCAGAACGCCGATCGAACCGCGATGACCGACAAGGCCGTCGAGGAGCTCAAGGCACGCTTGGCCCGTTACCCGCGCCTCGAGCCGCGCATCGTCGAAGCGGGCAACGATCCGGACTCCGACACGCCCTCGACCCGCCTCTTCGACGCACTGACGGCCGCCCTTGCCGACGTTCCCCCCTCGCGAGTGGGTGGCGCTATCCTCGTGACGGACGGACAGGTGCACGACATCCCCGACCCGGCCGCCTTCACCAGCTTCGATGCACCCGTGCACGCGCTGATCACCGGCCGCCCGGACGAATTCGACCGGCGCATCGAGGTCCTCAGCGCACCGCGCTTCGGCATCGTCGGCGAACCGCAGGAACTGAAGTTTCGCGTGACCGACGACGGCAAGGGGCCGGGAACGACGGCGCACGTGACGATCCGCTTGAACGGCAACGAGATCGCCTCGGAGATGGCGACCCCTGGCGCGGAAACCCCCTTCAGCTTCACGGTGCCGCGCGGCGGCAGCAACGTGCTGGAATTCGCCGTCGAGCCGGTCCCCGGCGAAATCACCACCGCCAACAACCGCGCCGTTCATCTAATCGACGGCATCCGCGAGAACCTGCGCGTGCTGCTCGTGTCCGGCGAACCGCATGCCGGTGAACGCGCCTGGCGCAACCTGCTGAAGTCGGACACGGCGATCGACCTCGTCCACTTCACGATCCTGCGTCCGCCGGAAAAGCAGGATGGAACGCCGATCAACGAGCTGTCACTGATCGCATTCCCGACCCGGGAACTGTTCGTCGACAAGATCAACGAGTTCGACCTGATCATTTTCGATCGCTACCAGCATCGCGGCGTGCTTCCGATCCTCTATTACGACAACATCGCCCAATACGTGGAAAATGGCGGGGCGCTGCTGATTGCCGCCGGCCCCGAACATGCCGGCAGCGATTCGATCGCCTATACGCCGCTGTCCGCGGTGCTGCCAGCAACGCCGACCGGCGTGATAAACGAGAAGGCCTTTTATCCGCGGCTCACCGAACAGGGTAAGAAGCATCCTGTCACGCGCGGGCTGGAGGGGGCACTCGAGGAACCGCCGCACTGGGGACGCTGGTTCCGTACGGTCGACGTGGCCCCGCCGCAGGGCAGCGTCGTCATGGAAGGGGCGGACAACCACCCGCTCCTGGTGCTCAACCGCCACGGCAAGGGGCGCGTCGCCATGCTGCTGTCCGATCAGGGCTGGCTGTGGGCGCGCGGCTTCGAGGGCGGCGGCCCGCACGTCTCGCTCTATCGCCGCACCGCCCATTGGCTGATGCAGGAACCGGCGCTCGAGGAAGAAGCCCTGACGGCGCGCGCCTTCGGCCGGACGCTGGAAATTACGCGCCAGACGATCAAGGCAGCCCCAGGCCCCGCAATCATGAAATTGCCCTCGGGCAAGACGAGTTCCGTCGAACTGAAGGCCGATGGCCCCGGACTTTACCGCGCCGAGGTCAAGACGGCAGAAACCGGCCTCTATGAAATCGAGAACGAGGGGTTGACGGCGTTGGTGCATGTCGGCGCAATCGATGCCCCGGAGTTCAAGGCGACGATCTCGACCACCGAGACGCTTGAGCCGCTGGCTGACAAGACTAAGGGAACGGTGCGGCGTCTGGCGGATGCCGAAAACACCCTCGACATGCCGCCGCTGCTGCCGGTCTCCGGCTCCGTGCGCGCGTCCGATCCGCAGCGCCTTTCGCTCCGCCTGACCAACGAAACGGCGCTGAAGAGCGTCGACAGCCTGCCGCTCTTTGCCGGCTTTGCCGGCGTCGGGCTGCTGCTGCTTGCGCTGTCGGGCATGTGGTATCGTGAGGGTCGCTGAACCGGCGCGTCAGCGCTGAGCGGAGACGCGCCAGGACAGGTGTTCATCGGGCCGATGACGGCCCCGCACGGGATGGAGGTTTCGATGCCCTCAACCTTCAACGTCCACGATTCAAGCGGCTATGAACAACTGATGGGGCGCTGGAGCAGAATTCTCGCCCTCCAGTTCATCGATTTCGCGGGGCTTACCGACGGCGAGAAAATCATCGATGTCGGCTGCGGCACCGGTAGTCTCACCTTCGCCCTCGCCAAGGCTGCCAATGTCGAAGAAATTGTCGCGATCGACTATTCGCCAGTCTTCGTCGAAGCGGCGACCCGGAGCAACACCGACCCGCGCGTGACGATCCGGCAGGCGGATGCCTGCGCCCTGCCCTTCGACACCGGCAGGTTCGATCGCGCCATGGCGCTGCTTGTGCTCCATTTCGTGCCCGACGCCGCCAAGGCCGTCGCCGAGATGCGCCGCGTCGTCCGACCGGGCGGCGTGGTTGCGGCGGCCGTGTGGGATCACCTTGGCGGCATGCCCGGCATGCGCATGATGGTCGATACGGTGGGGGCACTTAGCGAAAGCGGGCGTCAGCTGCGCGGCCGTTATTGCTTCCAGCCCATGATGCAACCTGGTGAACTGAAACGGACCTTCGTTGAGCAGGGCCTCGTGGACGTTACGGAAACCCAGCTCATGGTTCGAATGGACTACCGGAATTTCGACGACTACTGGGCGCCGATGGCTGCGGGCGAAGGCCCGCTCGGCCAGTATGTCGCCGCACTCGGCACCGAAGAGCGGGCGCGCACCGACGCCGCCGTGCGCGATGCCTACGAGGCTGGCCAGCCGGACGGCCCAAGATCATTTGCGAACATCGCGGTGGCCTGCCGGGGCATCGTTTCCTGATCCGAAGCATTTTGGGGCAATTCGCCGGCAACTCTCGCCGGCGATGGCCACTGCGCTCAGCCTGCCGCGGCGCGCTTCACCGGAACCACCGCAGCCGCGTCATCGGGCCGCCAGCCGATTTCGCCTTTCAGCCGCTCGTGCGTGTCGACGGAAATTGGTACCACCAGCACCCGCTTCGGGTCGACCGGGCCGGGGAAAGTCAGCGCATTGTAGGCAACTTTTTCGAAGCCGAGCGGACCGTAATAGGGTGGATCGCCGACAAGGATGACCGCCTCGGTGCCCTTCCGCTTTGCCGCCTCCACCGCGATCCGCACCAGTTCCCGGCCGATTCCCATGTTCTTGTGCGATGGCCGCACGGCGAGCGGGCCGAGCAGATGCGCCTTCACGTCGCCCGCCGTGACCGGCGTCATCCGTACCGAGGCGATCGTCTCGCCGTCGTCGGCGCAGATGAAGGACAGCGACCGGTCGTGCGGTCCCTGCTCGCGGATCCTTGCCGCGGCGCGCACGTGCCGGCCGGGGCCGAAGGCCTCTTCATTGATGTGTTCGATGGCGGCGTCATGGGACGCGTGTTCGGTCAGGTAGACGAGGTCGTGCTTGTGCATGGGAACAGGAACCGTGTGCGAGACAATAGGATGACTTCGCCTCGAGAGAGGCGTTTGAGAGCATCAGCGTCGTCGCGGGTTTCCTGCAAAGAACATCGTTCGAACCGAAATCCTGTTCGTGCCACTCCGGCACGCGTTTTCTAACCAGCGCGGATAGCAGAAAAATGTCGTCTGTCAAAGCCCAAAACGCACTGTTCAAGAAACAGCACCTATTCGCTCCCGACCGTTGAATCTATTTAGACAGTGTATCGGTAACTGTAAGGAGCTCGGAATGGGAAAGCTTGTGGACGGCATCTGGCATGATGTCTGGTACGACACCGCGGCCACCAAGGGTCATTTCAAGCGGGCGGCCTCGCAGTTTCGCAACTGGATCACGCCCGACGGCGAACCCGGCCCCACCGGCGATGGCGGCTTCAAGGCCGAGGCCGGCCGCTACCATCTCTATGTCTCGCTGGCCTGCCCCTGGGCGCACCGCACGCTGATTTTCCGCAAGCTGAAAAAGCTGGAAGACCTCATCACCGTGTCGATCGTTGATCCGGTGATGCTGTCGAAGGGCTGGGAGTTCAAGGGCGAAAACGGCGGCACCGTCGACCATCTTTTCGGTGTCGAGACGCTCTGGCAGATCTACACCAAGGCCGATCCGCACTATTCCGGACGCGTCACGGTTCCGGTTCTCTGGGACAAGCAGCAGGACCGCATGGTCTCCAACGAATCGGCGGAGATCATCCGCATGTTCAACTCCGCCTTCGACGGGATCACCGGTTCGCGCGCCGACTATTATCCGGCGCACCTGCGCGCCGAGATCGACGCGCTGAACGAGCAGATCTACGACACGGTGAACAACGGCGTCTACAAGGCCGGCTTCGCCACGACGCAGGACGCCTACGAGGAAAACGTCGCGCGTGTGTTTGCAACGCTGGACGAACTGGAGCAGCGTCTCGCCGGCCAGCGCTACCTGACCGGCGCCCAGATCACCGAGGCCGACTGGCGCCTGTTCACGACACTGGTGCGCTTCGATGCCGTCTATGTCGGCCACTTCAAGTGCAACAACCGCCGCATCGCCGACTATCCGAACCTGTCCGGCTACCTGCGCGACCTCTACCAGGTGCCCGGCATCGCCGAGACGGTGAACCTGTTCCACATCAAGCAGCATTATTACCGCAGCCACCTGACGATCAATCCGACGGGGATCGTCCCGGTCGGGCCGGAACTCGACCTCGCCGCACCCCACAGGCGCGAGGGGCTGCTGGCCGCCTGAGAAGACTGCTGCGGCTACCTTTGCAGTCGTCACCAGAAGTCGGCCGGCGGCGTTCGGCCGGCCACTTCATCGAGCCTGCGCAGCGTCGCGGGCGTCACCCCTTCCGGCAAGGCGTCGAGGGAAAAGAAACCTGCCTCGCGAATTTCCCGGTCTGGCCGCTTCGGCGCACTCTGCCGCACGTTGTCGCAGACGTAGAACAGCACGTGATCGCGCTTGCTGGTTCTTCTGTTGAAGTAGACGTGAAACAGGCGCGGCGGATCGCCCGCAAGAAGGTTGCCCTCCTCGCGCAATTCCTTGGCAAGCGCCTGCGGCGCGGTTTCGTGCCGCTCGATACCGCCGCCTGGCAGGTGCCAGCCCGGCACATAGCTATGCCGGACGAGAAAGACGCGTCCCTCGGCATCGAAGCAGGCCGCGCGCACGCCGAGCGTCATTCCGCGCGCATAGGCGAAATAGCCATGCACCACGCGGGTTGCCAGACGGGCCAAGAGGTTTCGCATTTCCGGGGCCGTTCGCTGCTCATGCGCCTCCCCGTTCATCGCGCGTCTGCCTCACCCGCAAGGCTTTACCCAAGAGCCGGCTGAATCAAGGCCGGACCGGTGGGCTGGGCGAATTGTCCACGCGCAATACAGAGAACACCCCTCCCAGGCAACGAATCGGAGCGGGTGGCATTTCCTTCACGCCATGACTCGGTTTATGGAAAGCCATGTTTCGCCTCGCCCACATCTCCGACATTCACCTCGGCCCGCTGCCCGCACTCTCCGTGATCGAGCTGGCGTCGAAGCGGATCACCGGGTTCGTCAACTGGCACCGCAACCGCCGCCGCCATCTCTTTGCCAACACGCTTGACCTGCTGATGGACGATCTGGAGCGGCGCAATCCGGATCACCTTGCCATCACCGGCGACCTCGTCAACCTCGCAGCGGCCGTCGAGATCGAGACGGTCGCTTGTTGGCTGAAGGACGCGGGCAAGCCTGAGAACATATCGGTTGTGCCCGGCAATCACGACGCCTATGTGCCCGGCGCTCATGAGCGCTCGAGCCGGGCCTGGTATCCCTATATGCGCGGTGACGATGCCCCCGCCGAATGGAGCGCCGACCACCCGGTTTTTCCCTATATGCGCGTGCGCGGCAACGTTGCCCTTATCGGCTGCTCGACCGCAGTGGCAACGCCGCCCTTTGCGGCAAGCGGCTATTTCGGCCGGCGCCAGGCACGAGCGACAGTCAACCTGCTCCAGGCTGCCGGTGAGGCCGGGCTGTTCCGCGTCGTCATGATCCACCATCCGCCGATCCGCGGCGCAACCTCCCTCCACAAACGCATGATCGGCATCCGCCGCTTCGCCGCGACGATATCCTCCGGCGGTGCCGAGCTTGTGCTGCACGGCCATACCCATTTCAACACCGTCCATTGGCTTCTCAGCTCCACCGGCGGCCAGGTTCCCGTCGTCGGAATTGCTTCGGCTTCGCAGGGACCGGGCGGGCATAAGCCGCCGGCGGCATACAACCTTTTCGAGATTTCCGGAGAGCCGGGGCGCTGGAACCTCATGCGCGAGCGCTACGAGCTCGACGCGTCCGGATCAGACATCATGCTTGCCGAAACGACGCGCTTCCCGATGGGGGAATAAAGCGCCCTTCGATTGCGTCTAATCTCGTGAATGCGCTTCGCGGCGAAGAACGAGAGCGACCTTCGCGCGACGCGCCTTCTGCTATCGGCGCCCCCCCGAGGAAGGATCGAAAATGTCTGTGAACCGCACCACCCTCGCCGCTGTCCTTGCGCTTACCTTCGTGCCGGCCGGTACCCTCTCTGCCGCCGACAGCGGCAACGGCTCTCCACCAGCATCCACGCCGACCACGACGACGTGCACCAATGGCAAGGTCTGGAGCCGGGAGCGCAAGGCCTGTCTCACGCCCGACCAGATCAAGGCCAATGCCAAGAAGAACGGCACACAGAAGAAGAGCGAGCTGAAGCCCGACGACATTCTCTACGAGGCGGCACGCGAATTCGCCTATGCGGGGCAGTACGGCAATGCGCTCAATACGCTGAAGGCGGCGGAAAACCAGAACGATCCGCGCATCCTCAACTATTACGGCTTCACCTACCGCAAGCTCGGCCAGGTGGAACGTGCCATGACCTACTATCGAAAGGCCCTGCAGGCGGATGAGAACTATATCCTCGCCCGCTCCTACATGGGTCAGGCCTTGATCGAACAGGGCGACATCCAGGGCGCCCGCGTACAGCTTGTCGAGATCCGCGATCGCGGCGGCGAGAACAGCTGGGCCTACCGGTCGCTGCTCCAGTCGCTCGGTGGCGACCGCAGCACCTACTGACCGGCCTCGGCCGATCACATGGCAGGGATTGGCCAGTATCATGGTCGCGCCGATCCCTGCCATCCACCGGTCGCATCCCCAACAGTTTTGACCGAAACACCCGAAACTTCCAAGTCTGCCTGAACCTGCGCTTGCAGAGCGCAGCCCAAATGTTCCATATCAATACTCGCGGGCAGGTTTGCGGCGAATATTGGTCTGATCTCGAACGTTCCCTTGGAAGCACAATGCATCCCACGGCAGAATCGAATGAATTCCGGCGTGAATTGGTTGGTCTTTTGCCTAAGCTGCGCCGCTTTGCCATGACATTGACCCGAAACGGCAGCGATGCCGACGATCTCGTTCAGGAAGCCTGCGAACGCGCCATTACCCGCAGCCACCTGTGGAACGGAGAGGGACGGCTGGAAAGCTGGATCTATGCCATGACGCGCAATCTCTGGGTGGACGAGATCAGGAAGCGCAAAGTCCGCACCGGGTCGGGAACGGTCGATTTCTCCGAGCAGGACGACCTCCGTATCGAGGCATCGGCCGACAAGGCCGTCTATGCCAAGCAACTGCACAAATTGATCATGACGATGCCGGAAGGCCTGTCGAGCGTGTTTCTGCTGGTGAACGTGGAAGGCCACAGCTACCGGGAGGCGGCAGACATTCTCGGTATCCCGATCGGGACCGTCATGAGCAGACTTTCGACGGCGCGCATAAGGCTTGCCGCAATGATCTCGGAACAGACAGAAAGGAGGACCTGAGCTTGGAAAGCACGCAGGGTCTCCCGCTCGAGGTGCGCTTGTCGGCCTATCTGGACGGACAGCTATCGCATGCGGAAGCAAATGAAATCGACGGAATTCTCGCGCATGACGAAAAAGCGCGCACGCTCTTCAACCGGCTCAAGCTGGGAAGCGACCTGGGACGCAAGGCGTTCGAGGATATGCTGCATGAGCCGGTGCCGCTGGATCTCGTCCGCAACATCAAACTGGTTTCGATCGACGGCGGACAGGATGCAGGACGTCCGCTCCCGAGCGAGCCCCCCAAGGAAGTCGCATCCTACGGCACGTCGGCACGCCTTGGTGCCGCAGGACTGGTCTTGCTCCTGGCCGGCGGCAGCGCCGGCTACTTGCTTGGCGCGCAGCACGCCGCCCCTGCAGCGCCGGCACAGGTGGCACAGTCGCGAAGCTGGCTGGACGACATTGCCGACTATCACCGCATCTACGCACGCCAGACCCGGCATCTCGCGGAGGTTCCAGCCGCGGAGAGCGCGCACATCGCCGACTGGCTCACCGCGGCGGTCGGCGTCGACTTCAAGATTCCCGACCTGACGGCCAACCGGCTGAGCTTCCAGGGCGCCCGGCTTCTGGTCGCCGGCGGCAAACCGACAGCGCAACTCCTCTACAAGGACGACGACGGCGAAATCTTCGCGGTCTGCTTCCAGCGAATTGATCCCGCCCTCGAAAAGACCGAGCTCGATGACAGCATTCGCGATGACCTCGGCTTGATTTCCTGGCAGGCCGGCACCGCCTCCTTCGTCGTCGTCGGTCCGTCGTCTGATCCGGCACTGGAAACGATCGCGCAGGCAGTGGCGCAGACGATCTGAATTTGCGGTAGCCAAGGCGTTTATCGCCAGATACACAAAAGCCGCCCCGGAAACCCGGAGCGGCTTTGTGGTTTCGAAATCCGCGTTCGATCAGCGGCTGGATTCTTCCAAAACCCGGTTGGCGGCGGAAACGATCGCCTCGAGCGAGGCTGTGACGATGTTGGTGTTCATGCCGACCCCAAAGAGCTTGCCGCCAGGATACTCGATCTCGACATAGGCGATCGCCGCCGCGTTAGAACCCTGCTGCAGCGAGTGCTCCGAATAGTCGACAACAGACATGTCCACGCCGGTATGGACGGAAAGCGCATGGATGAAGCCGTCGATCGGCCCGGTGCCCTGCCCTTCGATCTGTTTCGTCTCACCCCGGTCTGTGATCTCGGCCAAAACGATGCGGACGCCCTTTCGGGTCGTGTCGGGATAGGTGTGGTGGTCGACGAAGCGCAGCCGCGCATCCGGCTGGGTGACGTAGCGCTCGAGGAAGCGCTCGTAGATGCGCTTCGACGGCAGCTCGACGCCCTCTTCGTCGGTGATGCGTTGGATGTCCTCGCGGAACTCGACCTGCAGGTTGCGCGGCAGGTTGATGCCGTGGTCCTGCTGCAGGATGTAGGCGATGCCGCCCTTGCCCGACTGCGAGTTGATGCGGATGATCGCCTCATAGGTGCGGCCGACGTCCTGCGGATCGATCGGCAGGTAGGGCACTTCCCAGAGCGGCTTGTTGGCCGTCTTGATCGCCTTCATGCCCTTGTTGATCGCATCCTGGTGCGAGCCGGAGAAGGCAGTGTAGACGAGTTCGCCGACGTACGGATGGCGCTCCGGGATGACCATCTCGTTGGAGTATTCGTAAACCGCCTTGATGCGCTCGATGTCGGTGCAGTCGAGCTTGGGGTCGACCCCTTGCGTGTACATGTTCAGCGCCAGCGTGACGACGTCGACGTTGCCGGTGCGCTCGCCATTGCCGAACAGCGTGCCCTCGACGCGGTCGGCACCGGCCATCAGGCCGAGCTCGGTCGCAGCGATCCCGGTGCCGCGGTCGTTGTGCGGATGCAGCGAGATGATCAGGTTCTCGCGGTTGTCGAGATTGCGGCACATCCACTCGATCTGGTCGGCATAGATGTTCGGCGTCGCCATCTCGACGGTCGAGGGCAGGTTCATGATCAGCTTGTTCTCAGCCGTCGGGCGCACGATCTCGGTGACGGCGTTGCAGATCTCGAGGGCGACCTCGAGTTCCGTGCCGGTAAAACTCTCCGGCGAATACTCGAAGCGGTAGTCGCCGCCGGTCGCGGCGGCCATGTCCATGATCATCTTTGCCGCATCGGTGGCGATCTGCTTGATGCCGGCAACGTCCTTGGCGAACACGACGCGGCGCTGCAGTTCGCTCGTCGAATTGTAGAAGTGGATGATCGGCCGCTTGGCGCCCTCAAGCGCCTCGAAGGTGCGGGTGATCAGTTCAGGCCGGCATTGGACCAGAACCTGCAGCGAGACGTCGTCGGGGACGTTGCTTTCTTCGACGCACCAGCGGGCGAAATCGAAGTCCGTCTGCGAGGCGGAGGGGAAGCCGATCTCGATTTCCTTGAAGTTCATGTCAAGCAGCAGCTGGAACATGCGGGCCTTGCGGTCGTGGCCCATCGGATTGACCAGCGACTGGTTGCCGTCGCGCAGGTCGACCGAGCACCAGATCGGCGCCTTGGTGATGGTATTGCTCGGCCAGGTGCGATCGGGAATGCTGATCTGCGGGTACGCCTGATACTTCGCCGCCGCGTTGGGCATGCCTTGATTGGGAGTATGGGTCTTTACGGTCATGTGCCTGTCTCTTCGTCATCCCGGCTTTCGCGCGAAAACGTCATAGCCGATAGCAGCACGCTTGGCGACGGCGAAAGCTGGCCTTCCAAGGGCCCGGGTCGAATTTACAATATGGGTGATGCGAGGAGCACTTGCGCCGGTGGGCTTTTCGGCCACCGGGCGCTCCTCAAAGAACCCGGCAACCGCGCGTAAGGCCGAGAAGAAGGAGCGAGGAGAAGCTGCGCGAACGCTCGCGGGCAACCTGCTGGTTGCGCGAAATACGTTCAACGATGGTGCTTCTTGTCTTCGACATGGGTTGGCTTATATCGGCGCAACCGCCGTGACGCAAGCCATACGCGAGAGGATTTGTGCAGGAGGAGCTCAGGCGGTAGTCTTTGACACGCGGCGGCTATCCCGGCACGCCGCAGCGGAGGAATGGGGCTATGAAGTATATCGCCTTGGTACTGCTTGCCGTGCTTGCAGGCTGCCAATCCGCACCGCTCGATCCAAAGATGCAAGCAGCCCGGAACTATTGCTTCGCGCAATACGGCGGCCCGATGAGCGACCAATACGACTATTGTGTCTATGCGCGTTCCGTCGGCATGAAGGACTACGGTCCGCCGGGCTATTATCTAGGCCGGCAATAACAAGACGCCCTTCCGCCACGAGGACGGAAGGGCGCTGACGTTGTTGAATGTCCGGTCGGATCAGATGTCGGCTTGCGAGGAGATGATCCGCGAGACAAGACCGTATTCCAGGGCTTCCTTGGCGGAGAGCCAGTAGTCACGGTCAGTGTCCTTGGCGATTTTTTCAATCGACTGGCCGGTGGCTTCGGCGAAGATCTTGTTCAGGCGCTCGTTCATCTTGAGAATCTCGCGCGCCTGGATCTCGATGTCGGACGCCATACCACGCGTGCCGCCGGACGGTTGGTGCAGCAGGAAGCGCGTGTTCGGCAGGCAGAGGCGCTGCTCCTTCGGCGCGGCGACGAAAATCAGCGCGCCGGCGGAGGCCACCCAGCCGGTCCCGATGACCCAGACCTTCGGCTTGATGAACTTGATCATGTCGTGGATGCTGTCGCCCGACTCGACATGCCCGCCCGGCGAGTTGACGAAGATGCGGATGTCCTCGTCGCTGGCGGCGGCAAGCGCCACGAGCTGCGAGCAGACCTTCTGCGCCAACTCCTGGGTGATGCCGCCATAGATGAAGATCGAGCGCGACTTGAACAGGTTCGCCTCGGTTTCCTTGCCGAGCGGCAGCTCGGTCTTCTTGTCGTCGTCTTCGTCGTTCATCGGCAAATCTCCGCCTGTCGTCTCACAAATCCTTGCCGCAGTCAGATAATGCGACTCAGCCGCCAAGACAATGCAACAAAACGCCAGCGAGGCGATAGAGGGCGCCAAGGCCAGCGGCAAACAGGGTAAATGCAAGGGGTGCCCTTTGCATACCCATACGGATCCGTGAATGGGCACTACCTTCATGAATCTTGAAGGAAGTAAATATTAGCGTATCCTAATATCATACTGTGCAATTGCGCACGGTGAATGCCTCATGGAGGTTGCGATGATGAAACTCATGTCCAGTCGGAGAGGTCAGGATCTGGTCACTCTGCTCCTGGCGGTCTGCCTGTTTCTGTCGCCCTGGGTGATCGGCTTTGTCGCCGACAAGACACCGAGCTGGAACGCCTGGCTCGCCGGCATCGTGCTTGGCGCCTTTGCGATCATGACACTTTCGGCCTTCGCGGAATGGGAGGAATGGGTAAACATGGTAGTCGGCCTGTGGTTGATCGTTTCGCCCTGGCTGCTTGGCTTCATGGCCAACACTCACGCTATGTGGACTCACGTGATCCTCGGAATCTGCACCGCCGCGGTATCGGCCTGGGCAGTCTGGGACTATCGCCATCCACATTCGCACGCCTAGCCTAAGCACGGCGCGCCACGAATGGCGCGCGGCGGCGCAAACAGCGGCGAATGCTCAGGACCGAATTCCAAACCCGAATATTCGGGCGGTTAGCCCGTTGCGTGAGAAAACCCACGCAACGGGCTTTAACATGGGTAAAGGCGCCGTCGCCTTTCACCCGCGTCCGCGATAGGGTGCGACGCCCTGATCCGGAAGCCAGACGCCCTCGGGCGGTGCGCCGGTCTGCCAGAACACGTCGATCGGGATGCCGCCGCGCGGATACCAATAGGCGCCGATCCGCAGCCATTTCGGCGAAAGCAGCTTCACCAGTCGCTTGGCGATGTCGAGGGTGCAATCCTCATGGAAGGCGCCGTGGTTGCGGAAAGAATGCAGGTACAGCTTCAACGACTTCGATTCGACCAGCCAGCCGTCCGGCACGTAGTCGATAACGATGTGGGCGAAGTCCGGCTGGCCCGTCATCGGGCAGAGCGAGGTGAACTCCGGTGCGGTGAAGCGGACGACGAAATCGGCGTCCTGATGCCCGCTCGGCACCTTTTCCAGCACCGCTTCCTCCGGGTTTGAAGGGAGGTCCACGTTCCGGCCGAGCTGCGAGAGATTTGAAACGTCCGTCTTGGTCATGGTTTGACCCTTTCCACTTTTACCCTGATGCCGTGCGCTTTCTCAGTTTCCGGTTCGACGTGGATGGCGATCTGTGCGCCCGGCTGCACCGCTTCGATTGCCGCTTCGAGCCGGTCGCAGATTTCATGCGCATCGCCCACCGCCATCCTGGCCGGAACCACCAGATGGAAATCGACGAAGGTGGCCGATCCGGCTTGTCGCGTCTTCAAATCGTGGACGCCGAGCGATCCTTCCGCATGGGTAGCGATTGCCTGCTTGATCGCCGCCTCCTCGGCCGGATCGACCGCATGGTCCATCAACCCGCTTACAGAGTTGGAGATGATTTTCCACCCCTGGAAGACGATGTGCAAGGCGACGAGGATCGCCATGACCGGGTCGAGGATCGCGAATCCGGTCGCAAGTGCCAGCAGAAGCCCGGCAAGCACGCCCGCCGACGTGACCACGTCGGAAAGAATGTGATGCCCGTCCGCGGTCAATGCCGGCGAGCGGTGCCGGCGGCCCGCACGGATTAGGATCGTTGCCCAGCCGGCGTTCACAAGCGCCGCAACCAGGTTGATCGCAAGACCCAGTACAGGCTGTTCCAGCAGCGTCGGCGCCCACAGCTTCGGCACGGCCTCCTGCAGGATGAGCAGCGCCGCAACGACGATCAGCACGCCTTCGATGACGGCAGAGAAATACTCGGCCTTGTGGTGGCCAAACGGGTGCGTCGCATCAGCCGGCCGCGCGGCGTAGCCGATCGCGCCCCAGGCGATAACGGCAGCGATCACGTTGACCGTCGATTCGAGCGCGTCCGACAGCAATGCGACCGAACCGGTCACCCACCAGGCAAGGAGCTTCAGCCCCATGACGAACACGGCCAGCGGAATGCCGATCAGGGCCAGTCGCTTGACGGTCGGGTTTCCGTTCGTAGTCATGCTCGCTCCACTGCGGATGCAAACGAATTGCAAAATCCATGTTCTTCAACGCAAAACCGCCCGCGCGGGTTTTCGCGCAGGCGGTTTTTCTATGCGGTTTCTATCAGCCAATTCGGCCGAGATGTCAAAGGCTGATTGGGTTATGCAGCTTTCGTTTTTGTCTTGCGCGCAAGATGGGCGACCACATTTTCGATCATTCGCATGCCCGCGTCACCGCCGAGCGTCATGATCGATTCGGGGTGGAACTGCACAGCGGCCACCGGCTCCTTGGCATGCTCGATCCCCATGATCGTGCCGTCCTCGCTCTCGGCGGTGACGATGAAATCCCGCGGCAACGTTGCCGGGTCGGCGAAGATCGAGTGATAGCGCCCGACCGTTACCTCCTTGCCGAGGCCGGAGAAGACGATGCCGGGATCCAGCACGCGGATGCGCGAGGGCTTGCCGTGCATCGGCACCGCAAGCTGGCGCAGTTCCCCGCCATAGGCCTCAGCCAACGCCTGCAGACCGAGGCAGACGCCGAAGACCGGCAGGTCGCGCGCACGCGCCTTCTTGATCGTCGCCTTGCAGTCGAAGTCCTTCGGGTTGCCGGGGCCGGGCGAAAGCACGACGAGGTCGGGCTTCAGGCGGTCGAACAGTTCGTCGGCGACGGGCGTGCGCACCGTCGTCACGGTTGCCCCCGTCTGGCGGAAATAGTTCGCCAGCGTATGCACGAAGCTGTCTTCGTGGTCGACGAGCAGGATGTTGACCCCGGCGCCGACGGTGGCGACGTCGCGCTGGAGTTTGGCCGTATTGCCGGCCTTGGCGTCACGGATGGCTGCGATCATGGCGGATGCTTTCAGTTCAGTCTCGGCTTCTTCCTCTTCCGGATTGGAATCGTTGAGCAGCGTCGCCCCGGCCCGGATCTCGGCGATCCCGTCCTTGATGCGGATGGTGCGCAGCGTCAGCCCGGTGTTCATGTCGCCATTGAAGCCGACCATGCCGATCGCGCCACCATACCACAGCCGCGGGCTCTTCTCGTGCGCCTCGATGAAGCGCATCGCCCACAGTTTTGGCGCGCCGGTCACCGTCACCGCCCATGCATGGGACAGGAAGCCATCGAAAGCATCCATGTCGTCGCGCAGGCGCCCTTCGATGTGATCGACCGTGTGGATCAGGCGGGAATACATCTCGATCTGGCGGCGGCCGATCACCTTGACGGAACCCGGCTCGCAGACGCGGCTCTTGTCGTTGCGGTCGACGTCCGAGCACATTGTCAGCTCTGACTCGTCCTTCTTGGAATTCAGAAGCTTGAGGATCTGTTCAGAGTCGGCGATCGGATCGTCGCCACGCTTGATCGTCCCGGAGATCGGGCAGGTCTCGATGCGCCGGCCCGACACGCGCACGAACATCTCGGGCGAGGCGCCGACGAGATATTCCTGGTTTCCGAGGTTGATGAAGAAGGAATAGGGCGAGGGATTGATCGCCTTCAGGCGCTTGGAGATCTCGGAGGGCTTGCTTTCGCAGCGCTCATAAAATTTCTGGCCCGGCACCACCTCAAACAGGTCGCCGCGGCGGAAACTTTCCTTCGCCTTGACGACAAGCTCGGCATATTCGCCGGGCTGATGGTCGCCGCGCGGCGGGACAGTGTCGGTGGCGCGGAACGGCTCCGGCGCGATGGCCTCGCCCTTTCCTTCCGTGGTCAGCCCGTCCTTGGCAAAGTCGTAGCGATCGATCCAGGCCTTGGCGGAATAGTGATCGACCACGAGGATCTCATCGGGAAGGAACAGCACCATGTCGCGCTGGTCTTGCGGGCGATCCAGCTTGAGGTCGATCGCGTCGAACTGGAAGGCCAGGTCGTAACCGAAGGCACCGTAAAGGCCGAGGTTGGCATCCTCCGGCGAACGAAACAGCTCCGTCACCGCCCGCAGCACCGTAAAGACCGTCGGGATCTTAGAGCGCTCCTCCTCGGTGAAGACACGATCCGGCTCGTTGACCCTGATATCGAGGCGCCGCGAGGACGACGCACCGATCGTCAGGTCGCCCACCTCCGCAAGACGCGGCGCGATCATGGCGAGCAGCGCTTCGCCGCGCTCGTTGTAGGCTTCGAGCCGGACGTCCCGTCCGAACGAGGTGATGGCGAGCGGCGGATCGACAATCGCGGTATCCCAGCGCGTGTAGCGGCCGGGATACTCGTAATTCGACGAGAACACCGCGCCGCGATGCTGGTCGAGCCGGTCGACATAGGCCGAGATCGCGTTCGCATAGTCCGCCGCCCGGCGCCGGCGCGTGACGACGATGCCGCCGCGCGTCTCGTAGGTCTCGGCGCCATCGTCCCGAAGTTTCGTCACCATTCCTTGCTCTCCTGTTCGGCCCGGTTCCGAAGGCAGCCCGAAATGAAAAAGCCGCCTCGAGGTTTCCGGGCGGCTTGTCGTTCAATCGCGCATGACTGGTCGAGGCCGCGGTTAGCGTGCCCACCACCAGATCGCGATGTTGCGTGCGTTCGTCATCGCAGAATTGTTAGCGTGAAGCACAAACGAACGCAACGCCATTTTCGGCGACGGCCACGTCCTTCCGAAACCTCGCGATATCTGGGGATAGCCAGGCTTTACCGGCCCTGACATGCTGGCACCGCATTGAATTCATCCTGTCGAATTTCAGGGACGGCCCACGCATGGTGACATGCCAACTTGCCCGCTTTCGTCACTTGCAGCGGCGCCTGCTCGAGAGGATCGACGAATACGACACGCCTGAATTTCAAGCGCTGGACCGCGAGGCGGCCGACACGTTCGAGGCCATTCTGCAGCTTTCGCCGGCGAACGCCGACGACATTCGGGCGCTCATTAGCTTTCTTCTCGACATGATCGCCGGAAGCGAAGAATGCGGCAGTGGACGTCTGATCGAACGCGTCCGGGAACTGACGGGATTTCTCGCCGCTTGCGCCGAAATCCCGCATCGTTTCGAGCACGGAACCGGCGCAGGCATCTGAGCCTGGAAAACGCGCTTCCTTCGGGGAACCGATAATCTTCACGATCGTTCTATGACCACCCACACGAACAGGATGGAGTGGATTCATAAACCTGCGATCGACCGCCGTTCTCATTGCCAGCTTGCTGCTGGCCGGAGCAACGCTTCCTGAAAAAGGTCCAGTGCCGGCCCCGCGTCCGGGAAAGGAGAGCCCCCAGGCGAACAAAGAGGCTCCGCCGGCAGACAATTTGCACGACAAGCAACGACCGCTGCCGCCACCGCCGCTGGTCGAGGAGGACGCAGTGGCATTCCGCGCCTGCATGGAAGCACTGAGGTCGGCTGGCGCGATCATCAAGGAAGAAACCCGTATCGATACCAAGGATGGCTGCGGCATTGCCCGGCCGATCGCTGTCTCGCGTCTGGCCAGCGACATCGAGATCGGACCCACGGCGACGTTGCGATGCGAAACGGCATTGCAGCTGCAGCGATGGACCCGCGAAGCGGTCGTTCCCGCAATCAGCGCGGTGATGCCGACCAAGCGCCTTGTCGGCCTGGAGCAGGCCTCCGCCTATGCCTGCCGAAATCGCAACGGCGCGCCGAACGGCAAGATCTCCGAGCACGCATTCGGCAACGCGGTCGATATCGCCGCCTTCCGTTTCTCCGACGGCAGCCGGCTTGCGATCACGCCGCGCGACGAGGATGGGTCGGCCGAAGGCGCACTACAGCGCGCGGCGGTGGCCAGTGCCTGCCTGTATTTCAGGACCGTCCTCGACCCGGGCAGCGACGCCGCGCACGAAAGCCATCTGCATCTCGACGTCATGAAGCGCACGAACGGTTACCGATACTGCTGGTAGGCGTGAAATGCAGGCATTTGGGCTCCCGTAGCCGATGAACGTTCTATATTCATCGCCAGTACGAAGAACCTCACATCATTCTTGAAGGACCGCTTCCATGACCGTTTCCATGCACCGACTTTCCGTCCCCGTCTTCGTTCGCGGCCTCAAGGTCTTGGCGAGGTTGATCGACAAGGCACAGATCTATGCGGATGCCAACAAGATTCCCCCCGAAGTGCTCGTCAACGCACGGCTCGCGCCGGACATGCTTCCTTTCTCCGGACAGATCCAGCGTGCCAGCGACACCTCGAAGAACGCGTTGGGGCGCTTGACCGGGGCAGGCGCGCCGAGCTTTCCGGACATGGAAACGTCGTTTGTGGAACTGCAGGCGCGCGTCGACAAGACCATCGCCTATCTCAGTTCGATCAGCGAGACGGACCTCGATGGCAGTGAGGCCCGCACGGTCACCCTCAATGTCGGCAAGATGCAGGTGACTTTCAGCGGTGACGATTATCTGCTGGAATTCGCCCTGCCGAACTTCTTCTTCCACGTCACGACCGCCTACGACATTCTGCGCCACAACGGCGTTGAGATCGGAAAGAGCGACTATCTCGGTCCCTTTGGCCACCAGTAACAATTGGTCTGGGTCGCTGCGCAGTAGTGGGGACCAGACAAAAAACGAGGCGCCGCGACACAATCGCGGCGCCTCGTCGTTCAACTGACGCAGTGAGCCTATGGCCTCGCGCGGAGGCCGGACGATGCCCTCAGAACAGACCCTCGATCTGCCCCATCTCGTTGAGGAAGATCTTTTCCGAGGACGGCACTTTCGGCAGGCCCGGCATGGTCATGATCTCGCCGGTGATGACGACGATGAAGCCGGCTCCGGCCGAAAGCCGCACTTCACGGACCGGCACGGTATGTCCTTCCGGCGCGCCGCGCAGGTTGGGATCGGTGGAGAAGGAATACTGCGTCTTCGCCATGCAGATCGGCAGGTGGCCGTAGCCTTGCGCTTCCCAGGCGTGAAGCTGGTCGCGCACCGACTTGTCGGCGATCACCTCGCCGGCATGGTAGATATCCTTGGCGATCGTCTCGATCTTGTGGAAGAGCGACATGTCGTCCGGATAGAGCGGCGCGAACTGCGAATGGCCGGACTCGGCGAGTTCGACGACCTTGCGCGACAGTTCCTCGATACCGGCCGAGCCCTGCGCCCAGTGCTTGCACAAGACGGCTTCGGCGCCGAGCGTTGCGACATATTCCTTGATCGCCCGGATTTCCCGGTCGGTGTCGGTGATGAAGTGGTTGATCGCCACGACCACCGGTACGCCGAACTTCTTCACGTTCTGCACGTGGCGGCCGAGGTTGGCACAACCCTTGTGGACCGCTTCGACGTCCTCGCGACCGAGGTCTTCCTTCTTGACCCCGCCATTCATCTTCATGGCGCGCGCCGTGGCGACGATCACCGCGGCATCCGGGTGCAGCCCGGCCTTGCGGCACTTGATGTCGAAAAACTTCTCCGCGCCGAGGTCGGCGCCGAAGCCGGCTTCCGTGACGACGTAATCGGCGAGCTTCAGCGCCGTCTTCGTCGCGACGACCGAGTTGCAGCCGTGCGCGATGTTGGCGAAGGGGCCGCCGTGGACGAAGGCCGGGTTGTTCTCGAGCGTCTGCACGAGATTCGGCTGCATGGCGTCCTTGAGCAGAACGGTCATGGCGCCGTCGGCCTTGATGTCGCGGGCGAAGACCGGGGTCTTGTCGCGGCGATAGCCGATGATGATGTTGCCGAGCCGCTTCTCGAGGTCCCTGAGATCGTTCGCCAGGCAGAGGATCGCCATGACTTCCGAGGCGACGGTGATGTCGAAGCCGGCCTCGCGCGGATAGCCATTGGCGACGCCGCCGAGCGAACAGACGACCTCGCGCAGCGCCCGGTCGTTCATGTCCATGACACGGCGCCAGGCGACGCGGCGGATGTCGATGTTTTGCTCGTTGCCCCAGTAGATATGGTTGTCGATCAGGGCGGCGAGAAGGTTGTGCGCCGAGGTGATCGCGTGGAAGTCGCCGGTGAAGTGGAGGTTCATGTCCTCCATCGGCACGACCTGGGCATAGCCGCCGCCGGCAGCGCCGCCCTTCACGCCGAAGCACGGGCCGAGCGAAGCTTCACGGATACAGACGATCGCCTTCTTGCCGATGCGGTTCAGACCGTCGCCGAGGCCGACCGTCGTGGTCGTCTTGCCTTCGCCGGCCGGCGTCGGATTGATCGCCGTCACCAGAATAAGCTTGCCGTCCTTCTTTTCCCTCTGTTGAGCGATGAAGGAGGCGCTGATTTTCGCCTTGTCGTGGCCGTAGGGAAGCAGGTGCTCAGGGGGAATGTCGAGCTTGGCGCCGATTTCCAGGATCGGCTTCTTCTTCGCCGCGCGGGCGATCTCGATATCGGATTTGACCTCGGTCATGGTTGTACTGCTTCCTCTCCAGCTAGGGCGTTCAAGCGCCGCCCTCTCATTGTGATTCTTTGCATTGCAGCCATCGCGAGCCACCGCCCCACATCCGGCGCAGAATCGCCCACCGGGCGCCGAAGCGCCCGTTGAGCGGCACGTAATTAGTACCTGAACGCCTGAATGGCGCTACGCCGGAATTTGCCGCCCGATTGGCTAAAAGCGACAAGCGAGTGGGTTGCTCGCAACGATCGGAACGCCCGATACGCCGCCAACGGGGCCATGTTGCGAGCTGCGCAAAATTGTGAGGTGACTTTCACCATTTTTCGTGCCAACTGCCGGCCAAACAGTCGCCAGAAGACAACATCGATAGGGAAACATGAAGGAACTCGATCGACTTGACCGAAAGATACTCCGCGCCCTCCAGCAGGAGGGGCGTTTGACGAACATCGAACTGGCGGAGAAGGTCAATCTTTCACCGACAGCCACGGCCGAGCGCGTCAAACGTCTAACCCGCGACGGCTACATCACCGGCTACATGGCGGTCCTCTCGCCCGAGCGCCTCGGCCGCAATCTCCTCGTCTTCGTGCAGATCAAGCTCGACCGGACGACTCCGGACGTATTCGACACCTTCGCCGAAGCGGTCCGCCAAAGCGATCATGTCATGGAGTGCCACATGGTCGCTGGCGGCTTCGACTATCTCGTCAAGGCGCGCGTCGCCGGCATGGAAGCCTACCGGGCGTTCCTGTCGGATACGTTCCTGTCCCTGCCCGGCGTGCGCGAGACGCACACCTATGCCGTGATGGAAGAGGTCAAGAGCACCGGCTGGCTGCCCGTATAAGGGCAGCCAAGCCCCATGTCCGTGCCGCAGGCGCCGGCCCGACAGGGCCCCGCACCCTTGGCAATCACCGCGTCAGGATGTCCCGCATCTCGACCAGGTTGGAACGGACGCGCAGGATGTAGAAGCCCATCGTCGCCAGATGCGTCGGCATGATCCACCCGTCTTCGCGGCCGTTGGAGATGATCAGCGGCTGGATGTTCAGGGCGGCGCGCAACTGCTTGACCGTCTCCGTCCAGATTTGCGTCAGGCCGCGCTGGGTGATGACGGCATCGAAGTCGGCGCCGGCGGCCGACAGGATTCCGTAGTAGCCGTAGAGTTGGCCATAGGCGAACCAGAAGCGGTCATCGGCGCGCGTGTCGAACCAGCCGCCATTGTGGAACTCGGAGCGCTCGCGGATGATCGCGGACGTATTGCCGAGGTCGTTGGCGATGCGGTCGAGGAACTGGACGAGGTTGTCGGAACGGGCGTCGAAGGTGGCGTTGCACTGTTCGAGCGCGTCGTTGAACTTGTGCAGATCCCGCATCGCCGCGCGGTAGAAGCTCGGCGTCGGCGTCTTCGGCCCGAACGGGCTGAAGCCGAAGTACCAGGTTTCCTCGTCGAACTGGATGTTGCCGCGCGCGGTCTGGAGATCGTTGTTGACGCCGGAGGTGCCACGTACGCGCCCGAGCGTATCGACCAGTTCCACCGACGTGCGGCGGACGGCCTGATTGATGCCGCGCTGGAACGAGGCCTTGTTGTCGAGCCAGGGCGTGTCATCCCAATCCATGCCGAAAAGGCCAAGCTTATAGAGGATCATCGACGAGACCCAGGCATTCTGGTTCACGTTGAAGTCGATCAGGTCGGCCGTTACGTCGACGATTGCGGAACGCTCGCACTTGTTGGCAGGCGCCGCCTCGCCGACCGCAACCTTCACCGGCAGGCCCGCATCGTTCTTGCGGGCCGGATAGTTGTAGGCGTTGACGTAGTCGACGTTGAAATTGTGCCAGGCCTGGGTCTGCCAGATGAAATAGCCATAGAGCCCGACAAGGCCAAGAAGGACGATTGCGATCGGGCCCTTGATGACCCAGCCGCGCTGCCGATACCAGTTGCCAGCTGCGATGAAAGGCCAGACCAGCCACGACACGAAAAGCCCTATGCCGCGCCCGATGGCGGCGAAGACGCGCTGGAAAAACGCGGCGATCGGGTCAAGCATTGCCTTTGTCCTCTCCAATACCATAGAGCCTCTGCCGGAAGGCAGGCTTGTCCTTCAAATAGGTTCGCGTCAGCGTTTCAACCACATATTCCCTAAACTTTTCGCTGAGCGTCTCATAGCTTTTGTAAAAGCCCTGCTTGTCGAAGATAAAACGGGAGACGAAATCGAACGGGGTCATCTGCGAGATCAGCTGATTGACCAGCCATCGGTCGGGATGGCCGGGGGCGGCGCGCACGAGCAGGAACCGGTCCCGCGGGGCCACATCGTTCAGCCGGATCTCGCCGGTTGCCGCAATGACGCGCATCGATTCCTGCAGGCAGGGATAGACCCCGTCCTCGGCGATCAGCGCGGCGTTGCGATGCATCCAGGTCTGGAGCCAGATGCGGTCCGCCTTGGCCAGGTCGGCGCGGGGATCGATACGGTTGATCAGGTTGATAATCGCCATTTCGGCGCGATGCTGCAGCAGCCCCGAGGCCTCGACCCAGGAGGCGCGCGGCAGTTCCAGTCGTTTCGTCGCAGCGAGGAACTCGAAAGTGCGCTGGTGGTCGTCGAGCGCGATGTAGCTCACCTGCCAGGGCCGCGAACGGCGGAAGCCGGGCACGGAGGGATCACAGATCACCGTCGTCTGCCGGCCATCGAGAAAGACGAAGACGCCGCCGAAGTGGTTGGCCCAGAAGGCCTCATGGCGGAAAACGAGCCGATCCGGCACCAGCGCGTTCTGGCGGATGTCGCCCGTCTGCTTGGCAAGCTCGACCATGCGCTCCAGCATGGCGTCGTCGGCCCAGGCATTGGGGACCGCCTGCAGCCGGTCGACGAGCGTGCGCAGTTCCGCCGCCTTGCCGAGCAGGTCGTCTGCCGAAAGCACGCGAAAACGCACTTCGTTGATCGATAGCAGGTCGTCGATGTCATCGACGACCGAGACGCTGTCCTCGATCTCGCCATAGAGCGCATCGCGGATCGTCACCGCATTGATGGCGCGGGCGTTGGCGCTGAAGAACTCGTGCATCAGGGCCGCGGTATTGGAGAAGCTCGTGTGCACGACGGGCAGCTCGACCTGATCCGGGGTCAGGATGATGAAGCGGCGGTTTACCCGGTTCGGATCGAGATAGTCGCGGTCGCCAAGTTCGTCCGCGATCTCCGGCGCAAAGCCGGTCATGTCGATGCTGAAGCCGGTCAACCTGGTGCGTTGCAGGCCGAATCCCTCGAGTGCCCTGTTGTAGCGCTCGACCAGATGCGGCTCGGAGATGTCGAGCAGCCGCCCGTAGATCAGCTCGGTTTCGAGGAGGCGATTCATGGCGTGACCGACGAAGGCAAAAACACGAAGTCGGGCGAGACGGTCTTCTCAATTACCCGACCATCGCAAATGGCAAGTATTGTTTCGATAACCGAATTGGGCTCTCGAAGCACGTCCACATTCCAGAAACGAGCGACCGACCAGCCATTCATCATCATGAAGTCATTTCGTTTCGCGTCGTAGTCACTGCCAGCATGCTGGCTTCCATCAACCTCGACTACCAGCATGTTGTCGCGGCAGGCAAAGTCTGCAAAATATGGTCCGATCGGAAGCTGTCGCACGAATTTGTGCCCGTTCAACCTTCGTCCTCGCAGCTTAGACCAAAGCGCCTCCTCGGCGTCGTTGTCGGCCTGCCGAAGCTGCCTAGCCCGCTGTGTCCTCTTCGCATTGGCTCCCCTCATCTACGCCTCACCCGTATCTACCGTTCCTCGCCCCTCACCCTAGCCCTCTCCCCGCAAGCGGGGAGAGGGGACTGGAAGCGTCGCGGCACTCGCCCTTCTCCCCGCCTGCGGGGAGAAGGTGCCGGCAGGCGGATGAGGGGCAAACGCCATGTCGGAGGGCCAAGCGTGTGACGCATCCCTACCCCTCCCACCGCCCCTCCGCCTTCATCGCCTCGATCTCCCTGATCGCCCGCTCCCGTTGCCGTTCGCGGCGGATGATCTCGGAAACGGCAGCATCGTCGGCCTTGTCGGCGTAGCGGAACTCGCTGTCGGCGTAGCGGTTGATCTCCTGTAGCACCATCTCGATCGTGATCGGCCCGCGCAGCGCCTCGATCATCTGTTTCTTGTCGTCATAGGACTTGTGCATGAACGCCTCCGGGGTGGCGAACCACTCGTCCGGCAGGTCCACGTCCATCGCCCGCATCTTGACGGCATCGGTGATGTTCTTGATCGCCCGGCCGGTAAAGCGCGGCTCGGCCTCCTTGATCATGTGGAGGTAGGAGCCGACATCCGCGAGCGTCCCAAGCTTGCCATGGGTCTTCTCGTAACGCTCCCAGACGGCGCGCAGACCATCCTCCTGCGGCAACGAATGCTGCCCGTAGGACGTGGAGACCGCGCGCTTGATCTCCTGGCCGGCCAGAAGCGCGTGCTCGCCAAGCGGGATCGCGTGGTTCTTGCCGACAAGGATCGCGAAGATGTCGATATAGTCATCGCGCGACTGCGGACCGTCGACCAGCCAGCGGGCACCGGCGCGCTGACGCAGCGCATCGTCGACGTTTTCCGGATAGTTGGAGAACATCCCGAAGGTGCAGTTGCCGCGCACCACCGTCGAGGCGCCGGCGAAGCTCTCCATCAAGACCGCCGTCACCTCATGCTGGCCCGCCGAGGCGCGGTCGTCGGAGCGCCTGGCCGCGACCTGGTCGACGTCGTCGATCGTGCCGAAGCCGATCGCCTTCGGATTGACGACATTGTTGACGAATTCCTTGCAGTTCTGGCCGGATTTGCCCTGGTAGGAGGAGATCTGGTCGACGCCAAAATTCTCGTAGTGGAGCGGGTAGCCGGCGATGCGGCAATACTCGTCCAGCAGGCCCGCGAGCATCTGGATCAGCATGGTCTTGCCGGTGCCCGGCATGCCGTCGCCGATGAAGGTGAAGAGGAAGCCGCCAAGCTCGACGAACGGGTTCATCTGCCGCTCAAAATCGTAGGCCATCAGCATCTTGGCGAGCCGCATCGCCTGGTACTTGGCGATGTGGTTGCCGACGATCTCGGTCGGCTTCTTGAAGCTCATCGTGAGCGGTTTGCGCTTCTGCCCCGGCGCCACATCGAAGCCGTTGATGGTGAAATCGTCCTGCTCGATGCGGATGTGCGCGCTCTCGAAGGTCGAAAGGCCCGTGAAGCGCGCCTTGCGGCCGATCAGCCCTTCCAGCGCCACGCGGGCAAAGGCCCGGGCACGCGCGATCAGCGCGGTCTCGTCCGGGGCCCCGGCGATGGCCCGATCCAGCCCGGCAACAAGGCTCTTCACTGCATCCTGTGCGGTCTCGAACAGGTAGTCCGGCTCGTCGGTATCCTCCGCTGGCTCCCCCTCGCCCGGCAGGGTCGCACCGAGATAGGCGGCGAAAGTGAAGGCGGCGACGTAGGCCGCGGCCGAAAGCAGCGCCTTGAAGCGGGTCGCCTCCTCGCCGGCAAGTGGCGCCGTCGCGTTCCGCGCCTGCAACTGTTCCAGGTCCGTTTGCCGTGCGAAGACGTCGGCGACGGCGAGCGCGATCTCGACACCCCTATGGCAGCGGTAGAGAAGCTGGTGCTGCGCCGGCGACAGCATCGGATCGTTCGGCCTGACCGAGGCAATGGACTTGGCCAGCTCCACCTCGCGCGTACGCCGCACGCCACCGGTCGAAACGGTGGAGACGTATCGCCGGCCGGTGCCCGCAAGCGCAGTGCCGCTCGGCCCGCCGTCGGCCTCTAGGATGACGAGCCGCGTCACCATGCCCTGCGCCACCGCCTGGTGCTTTGCAATGTCGCTTTCGGGGATCATCGTCAGGCCGGTGTTCAGGCTCATGCATCAAACCTCGCTGATCACCTGGTTTGCGGATATCACATGCACCTTGTAGTCGCCGAAGATCGCCTCCGCCTCGCCGGCGGCATAGAGCGCCTGATAGGCGTCGTGCGGAACGAGTGCGTGCTTCTCGTACGCGCTGACGCCCATGCGTGTGGCCTCGAGGTTGTTGGTGTCGATGTAGAATTCCTCCTGCGCCGGCGTTGAGCTCCAGAAGCCCCGGCTGGCCGGGCGCTCGGCCTGTGAGAACACCTCCTGGATCGTCCAGGTCAGGATCCAGGCGTTCTCGACCTTGCGGACCTTGGACAGGATCTCACGCACCTTGTCGTTGTTCTCGGTGATGTCGGCGGAATAGAAGGGGCCGAGCACGAAGCGGCGAAGCTGCTTGGGATGCAGCATCTCGAAATCCCGGTCGAGATTGGTCGCGATGGTCACCGGCGACAGCGAATAGGCGCTGTTCTTCAGCGCGAAATCATCGAAGCGGCTGGCCAGTTCGGGATTGAGGAGACCGCCGACCGGCAGGTCGATGCGGACATCCGGATTGAGCTTGCCGTCAGGCGTGACCAGCATCTCGACAATCTTCTCCGACGAGTCCTCCACCGTCGCCATGTAGACCATCGGCAGCGTGCTCGCTCCATCAAAGGCGGCCCAGGTGACGACGTAGTAGGGCCGCATCGTCTTCGGATTGACGGCGACACGGACCGTCTCCGGCAGGATGAAGGGCGAAAAAATCTCGCCCTTGCCGATCTGCTGCAGGTACATGCGCTCGGCCATCCGCGCCTGCAGTTCGGTCGGAAACGCCTTGTTGCGCAGGATGAAATCAGCCATTTCCCCGCGCAGCACATCCGCGTTGGGGATCTCGGACAGGCGCCTGTCGGCGTTTCTGCGGTCGTTCTCGAGCTCCAGGACGTTCTGGTAGACCGGAAAGCCGCTCTCGGCGCGTGAGATGCGGAACTGGTCGACGAAGCCGATCCGGTTTTCCCAACAGGCGAAGGAGGCCTTGAGGCGTTCGAGGTAGGGCATGATCGCTTCGCCGATCACGCCATGCTGGTAGAGCGGCGAATTGCGGTCAGCGAGAAATATCTCCAGCCCGCCGAGCGCTGCGCGGATCGAGGCGAAGTACTGCTCGACGGCGCTGTCGGCGGCGGCTTTCATGGACACCCCTCGTCCGCCCGCGGGCACAGTCTTCCCGTGAACACGGAGACGGGACGAACCGCAACGCGTCGGTCCCCTCTCCCCGCCTGCGAGGAGAGGGCCTGGGTGAGGGGCAAAACTCTGCCGAACGAGCGGGTCACGGCGGCACCGTCACGCCTTCACGTAATTCGATGCATTGTGCTTATCCATGACCTCCTGGAAGCGCCTTGCGAAGGCATCGTCGGCGAGCTTCTTGCGGCGCTGGATGTCCTGGGTGGCGAGCATGTTCTTCTCGTGCATCTCGAGAAGATCGCCGATGTGTTTCTGGGCCGCAGCACCGATCCCGGCCATGGTTTCCTCCGCCGCCGTATCGACCTTGCTGCCGAGCGTGTTGATCCGGTGGGCGACGTCCTGCTGGGCCGCCGTCTTCAACGAATCCTCCAATGCCTTGTAGAGCACGATGCGCTGTTCGGTATCGATGGTCAGCTTGTTGATCAGCGTGTTCTGCGCGGCGATCTGGTTGTTGAGCGAATCCACGAAGGTCTGGAACATCGAGGTATAGCGCTCGAGCGTCTGGCTTTCGGCCAACAGTTCCTGCTCCTTCGCCTGCTTCTCGTTGTATTCGGTGGCGAGCTTCGAGCGCTCGCCCTCCAGTTGCGCGCGCGTCTTTTGATCGGTTGAGGCGGCGATGCGGTTTTCGACGTCCAGCAATTGCGGATTCAGTTCCTCGATCCGTTTCTGCGTCGTCTCCAGGTTCGCCATCGTCTGCTTGCGCCGCTCTATCACCTGGACAAGGCTCGCCTCGGAGGTCTTGTAGCGGCTGTCGAGAATGGATTTCTGCTCCTTGAGGATGCCGACGATCGTGTCGGACTTGGCGAGCAGTTCCTGCAGGTTGCCGGCAAGCGACATGTTACGCACCCGGTCAGTGCGCATGCGCTGCATCTTCTGCTTGGAGAAGATGCCGATGAACTTCTCGTAGCCCGTATAGCTCTTCATGCTCTCGAACTCGGCGCCGAAGACATTGGTGGCGTCCTCGAGCCCGATGATCAGGTCGGCGATGTTGGCTTCCATCACCTTCTGCTGGGCGAGCACGTCCTGGATGCGGGCGTTCTCGATGTCGAAATTGACATCGCCGAGCTTGGTATCTGCCTTGGCGAACTGGTCCAGCGCGACGCTGGTCTGCTCCATCTTGCCGCGCACTTGGTCAACGACCGCGCGGGTCGTTGCGATCTCGGCGTCGAAATTCTGCAGTGTGGCCATGCCTGCTCCCCTTTTCGTGGCAAACAAATGTCGCCATTCGCCGCGCGACCGGCTGGTGGTCGCGGGCAGACATGATGTGGGAAGCCCGACGGAGCGTGCAAGCCCCGGTAGCCATGTATTTTTCCGTTGCGGGCAGGTGTCGTCGCCGGCGGCGCCTGGCCCGATACGAGACGGTTAATTCGCCGCCGCGGGATCCTTGAGGAAGGCCAGAAGGTCTTCGATATCCTGCGGCTTCTTCAGACCGACGAACACCATCGAGGTTCCCTTCACCGTCGTCCGCGGCGCGGCGAGAAATTCGGAAAGGGCCGCTTCGTCCCAGACCTTGTCCTTGCCAAACTCCTGCATGGCCTTGGAGTATTTGAACCCGTCCACCGAAGCCACCGACCGACCGACCACACCGCCCAGGGACGGGCCGACCCGGTTGGCCGGATCGATGGTGTGACAGGCAACACACTTCTTGAAAACCGTTTTGCCGGCTGTTGCGTCCCCGTCCGCTTGCGCAGCGGATGCAGTCGCGAGGAGGAGGATAGCGGTGGAAGCTAAAGTGATTTTCACGTTGTTTCCTTTCGGTTCAAATATCACCAATTAAACCGCGATCTGGACAGCAGGCCATGCGGCAAGGCGTCGTGTAGTCGGGGTAAGCTAAGTATACCCCCGAAAAATGACAGCCCATTATGCGATGGAATACAGAAAATAACCTAACAATTTCAAGTATCAAAAAGATTGCGCGGCACATTAATCGCCGCGCATCGTGTCTTCCCAGTGTCGCCGGCAGTAGGACACGTATTTCTCGTTCCCGCCCACCTCGACCTGCGCGCCCTGCTTGACTGGCTGGCCCTTGCCATCGAGGCGTACCACCATCGTCGCCTTGCGCCCGCAGTGACAGATGGTGCGCACCTCGCGCAGTTCGTCGGCGAGCGCAAGCAGTGTGTAGGAGCCGGGAAAGAGCCTTCCCTGAAAATCCGTGCGAAGACCGTAAGCCATGACGGGGATGCCGAGACGATCGGCGATACGGGCAAGCTGCCACACCTGGTCCTCGGTCAGGAACTGGGCCTCGTCCACAAACACGCAGGCGACCGCGCCCGTGCCGTCGCCGCTCAGGCCCTCGACCATGGCATAGAGATCGTCGTCGCCATCGAAGGCGATGGCATCCGACTTCAGGCCGATGCGTGACGATATGCGCCCCTTGCCGGCGCGGTCATCCAGGGCGGCGATGAAAATCGCCGTTCGCATGCCACGCTCCTGATAGTTGTACGACGCCTGCAGCAGCATCGTCGACTTTCCGGCGTTCATTGTCGCATAATGGAAGTATAGCTTGGCCATGATGGTCTCCAGCCTCGTTCTGGCCCGGACGAGACCGGATTTCCAGTGGCCACCTGACAAAAATCACAGAATTCCACACGCGCCGTTCACAGCGACATTCTTGCGCGCGATTGCGAACCGGCGTGAAATAATCTAGGCCCCTGGCACCGATTCAAACATCGTAAAGTGCTTGAACAATGACGTTTTTGATGCTTGGCTTGAACATCAGAACAAAGATATGGGGAGCAGGAAACATGAAATCGAACTCAACTTTTAGGATGTCCGCCCTCGCGGCCGTCTCGCTCTTTGCCCTCGGCCTGTCCGGCGCGATGGCGGCAGAACCCGAAAGCTGCGGCAAGGTCCGCTTCTCCGACGTGGGCTGGACGGACATCACCGCGACCACCGCCACCACATCTGCAGTTCTAAAGGGCCTCGGCTACGAGACCGAAACGACCGTACTGTCGGTTCCGGTGACCTATGCCTCGCTGGCAAACAACGACATCGACGTCTTCCTCGGCAACTGGATGCCGACCATGGAAAACGATATCAAGTCGTTCCGCGACGCCGGTACGGTCGAGACGGTGCGCGAGAACCTCGAAGGCGCGAAGTATACGCTGGCCACCAACGCCAAGGGCGCCGAACTCGGCATCAAGGACTTCAAGGACATCGCTGCCCACAAGGACGCGCTCGAGGGCAAGATCTATGGCATCGAGCCGGGCAATGACGGCAACCGCCTGATCATCGACATGGTCGACAAGGGCAGCTTCGACCTGAAGGGCTTCGAGGTTGTCGAGTCCTCCGAGCAGGGCATGCTTGCCGAGGTCGCCCGCGCCGAGCAAGACGGCAAGCCGATCGTCTTCCTCGGTTGGGAACCGCATCCGATGAACGCCAATTTCAAGCTCACCTATCTCGCCGGCGGCGACGACGTCTTCGGCCCCAACTATGGCGGCGCCACGGTTCTCACCAACGTTCGCAAGGGCTACACGACCGAATGCCCGAACGTCGGGCAATTTCTGAAGAACCTCACGTTCTCGCTGCAGATGGAAAACGAGATCATGGGCAAGATCCTCAACGACGGACAGGCGCCCGATACCGCCGCGACCGAATGGCTCAAGGCCAATCCGTCGGTGATCGAACCATGGCTGGCTGGCGTGACGGCAAAGGACGGCAGCGATGGTCTTGCGGCCGTCAAGGCGTCGCTGGGCCTCTGACCGCTCGGATCAGGGGCGGCAGGATAACCTTCCGCCCCGTCCGATTCCGACATTTCAGCGTGCATCAGGAAGGCATGCTGTCGCTCGATAGCCTTATGAGCATCTATCTGCCGCGCCATTTCTGGCGACCGCCCGGCGAAGCGCATCGGCGCACGGCAAAGATGTCAACACCCTTGGAAGGTGGTGTGATCCCGTGGACTGGCTGACAAACATCAAACTGCCCATCGGCCCGTGGGCGAAGACGGCGGTCAACTGGTTGACCACCAACGGCAAGGGCCTCTTCGACATGTTGAAGGTGGTGCTGCAGAGCGGCATCGACGCCATCCTTTATCTGTTGCAGGGGCCGTTTACGAGCGACGCGGGCAAATTCACCTATGCGCTGGCGCTGATCACGCTGATCACCGCGCTCTGCTGGTATCTCCGCCGGTCTTTCGGCGTGGCGCTGTTCACCTTCCTTGGCCTGCTTCTGATCGTCAACCAGGGCTACTGGAAGGAAACCACCGAGACGCTCGCACTCGTCCTGGCGGCGACCAGCGTCAGCATGTGTGTCGGCGTCCCGCTCGGCATCGCTGCCGCTCGCCGGCCCTGGTTCTATACGCTGTTGCGTCCGGTGCTCGATCTGATGCAGACGATCCCGACCTTCGTGTACCTGATCCCCGCCCTTATCCTGTTTGGCCTCGGCATGGTTCCGGGCCTGATCGCGACGGTGATCTTTGCCATTCCCGCGCCGATCCGCCTGACGCGGCTCGGCATTATCTCGACACCGCCCTCCTTGGTCGAGGCGGCGCAGGCCTTCGGCGCCACACCGAGACAGGTCCTTCGCAAGGTCGAACTCCCCTTTGCCACGCCGCAGATCATGGCCGGCCTGACACAGACGATCATGCTGTCGCTGTCGATGGTGGTCATTGCCGCGCTCGTCGGCGCCAGGGGGCTCGGCGTGCCGGTCGTTCGCGCCCTGAACTCCGTAAACATCTCGATGGGCTTCGAGGCAGGGTTGTGCATCGTCATCCTCGCCATCATCCTCGACCGCCTTTTCCGCACCTCCGATGAAGGAGAAGGCAAATGAGCGAGGCTGTCGTTTTCCGCAATGTGGACATTGTCTTCGGGGAGAAGCCGGAGCGCGCCATCGCCATGGTCGATGCGGGCAAGAGCCGCGACGAGATTGGCAAGGAGACCGGCCTCGTGGTCGGTGTCGCCGGCGCCTCGCTCACGATCAACGAGGGCGAGATCCTGGTGTTGATGGGACTGTCCGGCTCGGGCAAGTCGACGCTCTTGCGCGCCGTCAACGGACTGGCCCCGGTCGTTCGCGGCGAGGTGCAGGTCAAGACCTCGGGCAGCGCGCTCAATCCCTACGACTGCTCGCCGAAGTCGCTGCGCGCCTTTCGCATGCACACGGTGTCCATGGTGTTCCAGCAGTTCGCGTTGCTGCCGTGGCGCACGGTGGCCGAGAATGTGGGCTTCGGGCTCGAACTGGCCGGCATGCCGGATGCCGAGCGCAAGGCCCGCGTCGAGGAACAGCTGCATCTCGTCAACCTGACCCAATGGGCGGGCCGCAAGGTCAACGAGCTATCCGGTGGCATGCAACAGCGCGTCGGGCTGGCGCGCGCCTTTGCCACCGGCGCACCGATCCTCTTGATGGACGAACCGTTTTCCGCGCTGGATCCCCTGATCCGCACGCGCCTGCAGGACGAACTGCTCGAGTTCCAGCGACGGCTGAAGAAGACGATCATCTTCGTCAGCCACGATCTCGACGAGGCCTTCCGCATCGGCAACCGCATCGCCATCATGGAGGGCGGCCGTATCATCCAGTGCGGCACGCCACAGGACATTGTGAAGAAACCGGCGAATCAGTATGTGGCGGATTTCGTGCAGAACATGAACCCGATCAACATGCTGACAGCCCGCGATGTTATGCAGGAGGGGCTGAGCGGACCGGCCATCGGTGTGACCGCCACGGCCGCACCCGGCACCCCGCTGGTTGACGTTCTCGACGCCATGGCGCGGCAGCCCGGGAATATCGGCGTGGTCGAGAATGGTGCGGTCGTCGGCATGATCAACGCCCAGAATGTGGTGGAAAGCCTGACCCGGCACCGCCGTCGCGAGTGACCTGAGCGCCGCCCATCTGTGAGGCCCCCGCCTCGAAGAACGGCTTGACTTTCGAGGCCGTTCGCCGTTTCCAGATGGAAACGACAGTCATTCGAGGAATTGCCATGACGGGAGAACCGAAGGACGCACCGAAGGTATTGCGTGATACGGACGACGATGCCCGCAGGCTCGCCCGGGTGTTGCTGCGCGCGTCGCGCAGCGCTGCTCTGGCCGTCCTCGAGCCGGACACGGGCGTTCCGTACTCCAGCCGGGTTCTGACCGGTTTGGACATCGACGGCGCGCCGGTCATCCTGGTCTCGGCGCTTTCCGTCCACACCCAGGCGCTGCGCCGCGATCCGCGCGCATCGCTGCTTGCCGGTGAGCCGGGAAAGGGCGATCCCCTCGCCCATCCGCGACTGACCGTCATCACGCAGGCCAGCGAAGTCGATCGCGGCAGCGACCAGCATGCACGGCTGCGCGACCGCTTCGTCCGCCGCCATCCCAAGGCCAAGCTTTACGTCGATTTTCCCGACTTCACCTTTTTCAAACTCGTACCGCTTCGCGCCAACCTGAACGGAGGCTTCGGCAAGGCCTACGTGCTGACGGCGGACGATTTGCTGATTCGCTCTCCCGTCCGCGAAGCGCTGGCACAGCACGAGGCGGGCGCCATCGAGCACATGAACACCGACCACGCCGAGGCCGCCGGCCTCTACGCGCGCTTCTACTGTGGAGCGAGGGACGGAAACTGGTCCATATCCGGCATTGATGCCGCCGGCATCGATCTTTCATCGGGGGACCGGCTCGAAAGGCTTGAATTTGCAACAGAACTTTCAGATGCGAGGGATCTTCGCACTGTGCTCGCCGACCTTTTGGTACGGGCCAGATCGGCGGAAACCTGATGCATCGCGCGTAATTCGACGACCTACCCCCATTTCTGACCACTTGATGTGTGCAATTTTGTTTATATGCTAACAGTCATACAGTACGGAACCGCACATATTTGAAGTGATTGCGCCGACGGAGTGATGAATGGACCCTTTTACTGAAGACGAGCAGGCCGAGGCCGAAGTGGCAACGAACTTTCTTTCCGCAATGGCCAACCCGAAACGGCTGCTCATCCTGAAAGTGCTGGTCCGTGGCGAAATCGCAGTCGGCGCACTGGCCCAGAGGGTGGGCCTCAGCCAGTCGGCGCTGTCGCAGCATCTGTCAAAACTCCGGGCGCAGAACCTCGTTTCGACCCGGCGTGACGCGCAGACGATCTATTATTCCAGCAAGTCGGATGCCGTCCTGACGATCTTGGACGCGATCGACACCATTTACGGCGACGCTCAACCGCAAGAGAGCAGGCAACGACGTTACGCCTGAATGAGCTCGGCCCTTTCGAGGCGCCCGACGGAGACCTCCGCCGGGCGCCTTCTTCTTTTGTCCGACGCGTGTTGGGCGGCTTGACGGTGCCGGTTGCTTCGATACTTTGACCAGCAGGTAAAAAAATGCCTCGCACCGGGAATGGCCCCGTTCGCAACCCAAGGTCCACAACCCAAGGCCACGGAGACCGACATGTCCAACCGCCTCAATACTCCTAACGACCTGCGCGCCTTCTGGATGCCGTTCACCGCGAACCGGCAGTTCAAGAAGGAGCCGCGGCTTTTCGTCAGTGCCAAGGACATGTACTACCAGACCCATGATGGGCGGCAGGTGCTGGACGGAACGGCGGGGCTGTGGTGCGTCAACGCCGGCCACTGCCGGCCGAAGATCACCGAGGCAATCCGCGAGCAGGCCGGCGAACTGGACTATGCACCCGCTTTCCAGCTTGGCCACCCCAAGGCCTTCGAGCTCGCCAACCGGCTGATCGACATCGCGCCGGAAGGCATGAGCCACGTGCTCTACACCAATTCCGGTTCCGAGTCGGTCGATACCGCGCTGAAGGTTGCGCTCGCCTACCACCGCATCAAGGGCAATGGCTCGCGCTTCCGCCTGATCGGCCGTGAGCGCGGCTATCACGGCGTCAACTTCGGCGGCATCTCCGTCGGCGGCATCGTCGCCAACCGCAAGATGTTCGGCACGCTTCTGACCGGCGTCGACCACATGCCGCACACCCACATGCCGGAGAAGAACGCATTCACCCGCGGCGAGCCCGAGCATGGCGGCGACATCGCCTCGGAACTGCAGCGCATCATCACCCTGCACGACGCCTCGACCATCGCCGCCGTCATCGTCGAGCCGGTCGCCGGCTCCACCGGCGTGCTGATCCCGCCGAAGGGCTACCTGCAGAAGCTGCGCGAGATCTGCACGCAGCACGGCATCCTGCTCATCTTCGACGAAGTGATCACCGGCTTCGGCCGCCTTGGCGCACCGTTTGCCGCCCAGTATTTCGACGTCAAGCCGGACATCATCACCACCGCCAAGGGCCTGACCAATGGTGTGATCCCGATGGGCGCCGTCTTCGTGACCTCCGAGATCCACGACGCCTTCATGACCGGCCCGGAACACCTCATCGAGTTCTTCCACGGCTACACCTATTCCGGCAACCCGATTGCCTGCGCCGCCGCCCTCGGCACGCTCGACACCTACAGGGAAGAGGGCCTGCTCACACGCGCCGCCGAACTCGCCTCGTACTGGGAGGATGGGCTACACTCGCTGAAGGACTGCCCGAACGTCATCGACGTTCGAAACGTCGGCCTGATCGGTGCGGTGGAACTTGCGCCAATCGCCGGTGAGCCGACCAAGCGCGCCTTCTCCGCTTTCTTGAAGGCCTACGAGAAGGGCCTGCTGATCCGCACCACCGGCGACATTATCGCGCTGTCGCCACCGCTGATCATCGAAAAGCACGAAATTGACGAGTTGTTCGGCAAGCTCAGGGACGTGCTGAAGGACAATATCTGAGGCAGTGCCTGCAGGCGGGAAAGCTCCGGTGGCGACCTGCGGGGCAGCCAAACCCGACAACGAGAACCAAAGAGGCGGCCGCGGGTCGCCTCACTGGACAAATTACTATCGTCGCGAATAGCTTTCCTTCCATCACCCCTCGATCCGGCATGACGGAGTCGTTGGGTACCGCTCGTAGAAAGCGTCGCGCTTGCGAAAACCGCGCTCTTTCATTCGCCATCATCCCATTTCCTTCCCCTTGCGTCACCGCACCGCTAAAGTTGGGGCTTCAGCACAGAATCGGAGCCCGCCATGCAAGATCTCGAACGCCTCATCGACCAGGGCACCGGCCGCGAACCTGCTGACATCGTCCTGAAGGGCGGACGGTTCTTCGATCTCGTCACCGGCGAACTCGTGGCCTCCGACATCGCCATCTGCGGCGAGCGCATCGTTGGCACCTGCGAGGGCTACGAGGGGCACGAGGAGATCGATATTTCCGGGCGCATCGTCGTGCCCGGCTTCATCGACACGCACCTGCACATCGAGTCTTCGCTCGTCACCCCGCACGAGTTCGACCGCTGCGTGCTGCCGCTCGGCGTGACGACGGCGATCTGCGATCCGCACGAAATCGCCAACGTGCTGGGTGCCGAAGGCATCCAGTTCTTCCTCGATTCCGCCGAGCAGACGATCATGGACGTGCGCGTACAGCTTTCGAGCTGCGTGCCGGCGACGCATCTGGAGACCTCCGGCGCCGACTTGCCCGTCGAAAAACTCCTGCCATTCCGCGACCATCCGAAGGTTATCGGGCTTGCCGAGTTCATGAATTTTCCCGGCGTGATCCACAAGGATCCCGTCTGCATGGCCAAGTTGGAGGCCTTCCAGGGTGGGCATATCGACGGTCATGCGCCGCTTTTGTCCGGTCGCGACCTCAACGGCTATCTCGCCACCGGCATCCGCACTGACCACGAATGCACGAGCGCCGACGAAGCCCTGGAAAAGATCCGCAAGGGCATGCACATCCTGATCCGCGAGGGCTCGGTGTCGAAGGATCTGCTCGCGCTGTCGCCGCTTTTCACCGAGCGGTTGTCGCCGTTCATCGCGCTTTGCACCGACGACCGCAATCCGCTCGACATCGCCGAGCAGGGCCATCTCGACCACATGATCCGCACCGCGATCGCCCATGGCCGGGCACCGCTCGCCGTCTATCGCGCCGCCTCGATCTCTGCCGCCAAGGCTTTTGGCCTGCGGGATCGCGGGCTGGTGGCGCCGGGCTGGCGCGCCGATCTCGTCGTGATCGACACGCTGGAGGACTGCCGCGCAGAAATGGTACTTGCCGGCGGACGCCGGGTCACGGACGCGCTCTTTGCAAGCCGCAGGCCCATCGCACCGGTCGGCCTCGACAGCGTCAAGGCGCGCCCCGTGAAAGCCGCGCACTTCGCCGTCCCCGTCAGCGAGGGCGAAACGCCGGTGATCGGCGTGATGCCCGGCAAGATCATCACTGAGCATCGGCGCTACCGGCTGCCGGCGAAGGGCAACGAGACGGTGGTGGACCTCGGCCGCGACGTCATCAAGGTCGCCGTGATCGAGCGGCACGGCAAGAACGGCAACCACGCCAACGGTTTCGTTCAGGGTTTCGGGCTCAAGAAGGGGGCGATCGCCTCCACCGTCGGCCACGACAGCCACAACATCTGCGTGGTCGGCGTCGATGAGGACGACATGGCGCTGGCCGCAAACCGCCTCGGCGAGATCCAGGGCGGCTTCGTCGTCGTCGAGGGTGGCAAGGTCACCGGCGAGATCGCGCTGCCGGTCGCAGGTCTGATGAGTCTCGAGCCCTACGAGGCGGTGCGCGACACGCTGCACCACCTGCGACAGGCCGCCGTCGCGCTGGGCGCCACGCTGGAAGAACCCTTCCTCCAACTCGCCTTCCTGCCGCTGCCGGTCATTCCGCATCTGAAAATATCGGATCGCGGCATGGTGGACGTGGACCGGTTCGCGCTGATGGGGTGAGAGCCATCTTGGCAAGTCACGAACGACGGCATATCTAGAAGATGGAGGTTTGCCGAATGTCCAAGCTTGAGCAGATCGAACGAAGCGTGGCCGAACTCGACGCAAAGGAGTTCGAGGCCTTTACCCTGTGGTTCGAGAAACTGCAGGCTGAACGCTGGGATCAGCAGTTCGAGCGTGACGCGCGCAACAGCGAGGCACTGGACCGTCTTGGAGACGAGGCGTTGAAAGACCACCGCGCCGGACGAACGAGCCGCCTTTGAAGCATCACGCGAGCCCTTCATTCTGGCGCGCGTACAATGCTCTCCCCGCACGTGTCCAAAAACTTGCGGATCAGAACTTCGAGCTTCTAAAAGCCGAACCGAAGCATCCGTCCTTGCATCTGAAGCAAGTCGGCCGTTTTTGGTCCGTACGCGTTAGCCTTTCGTGGCGTGCGCTTGCGGTCAGCGATGGAGCCGACCTGATCTGGTTCTGGATCGGCAGCCATGCAGACTATGACAAACTGGTGAGATAGGCGTTCTGCCTGCTTTCCGGCGGCTCGCTAGCGCTCGGCTGCCTGAGGCTCAATTCATGACAGCCGGCCGCAAAACGCGTCGAGCGGCCCGAGCTTGACTACGCCGTGGTCCAGTGCGGGGGCAAAGCCCGGCAGAGGCACCGCTTCGCAGTCCGCCATACCCTTCGGTAGCGAGAACCCAACAGGCTTGCGCGTCAGGTTGAAGGCGAAGAGCAGCCTTTCTCGGCCATTCTCGCGGGTGAATGCCAGGATGTCCTTGTGCGATTTCACGAAGGTCATGTCGCCGTCGCGCAGGGCGGCGTGCGTTTTGCGGAAGGCGAGCGTCTGGCGATAGTGGCTCAGCACCGAGCCAGCCACCGCTTCTTGGGTGTCGACCGCATGCCGCGCATGCTCTTCGGGTACCGGCAGCCACGGCCGGCCCGCAGAGAACCCCGCATGCGGGGCGCCCGCTTGCCAGGGCATCGGCGTGCGGCATCCGTCGCGTCCCTTGAAGGCGGGCCAGAAGCGGATGCCGTAAGGGTCGCGCAGATCCTCGAAGGCCAGCTCCGCTTCCGGCAAGCCGAGTTCCTCGCCCTGGTAGAGGCAGATCGAGCCGCGCAGTGTCGCAAGCAGCGTGATCGCCAGCTTGGCGACCCGGTCGCGTTCCTGCGGCGCAGCGGTGAAACGGCTGACATGGCGCTCGACGTCATGGTTGGAGAAGGCCCAGCACACCCAGCCGTCCGTTACCGCCTTCTGGAAATTGTCCACGCATCTGCGGATATGCTCCGCGGTGAAGTCCGGCCCGAGCAGGTCGAAGGTGTAGCACATGTGCAGCTTGTCGCCACTGCTCGTATAGTCGGCCACCGTCTTCAGCGAGCGGGCGCCGTCCCCCACTTCGCCGATCGAAGTGCGATCCGGGTATGCGTCGAGCAGCGCCCGCACCCGCCGCAGGAAGGCGATGTTCTCCGGCTGCGTCTTGTCGTGCAGATGCGCTTGCATGCCGTATGGATTGCTCTCCGGCGCGTCGAAGCCGGTGGCCTCCGGGTCCGGCACGTGTGGCGGGTTGTCCCTCAATCGCGCATCGTGAAAATAGTAGTTCACCGTGTCGAGGCGGAAGCCGTCGACGCCGCGATCGAGCCAGAAGCGCATCGCCTCAAGCAACGCCGTTTGAACCTCAGGGTTATGAAAATTGAGGTCCGGCTGCGAGGCGAGGAAATTGTGCATGTAGTATTGCCGACGCACGCCGTCCCACTCCCAGGCAGGCCCGCCGAAGACTGCGAGCCAGTTGTTCGGCGCCGTACCGTCTTTCTTCGGCTCCGCCCAGACGTACCAGTCGGCCTTGGCGTTGTCGCGGCTGGCGCGACTTTCCCTGAACCACGGGTGCTGGTCGGAGGTGTGCGAGATCACCTGGTCGATGACTACCTTCAAGCCGAGGCGGTGTGCTTCGTCCAGCATCGCGTCGAAGTCCGCAAGCGTTCCGAACATGGGATCGACGTCGCAGTAGTCGGAAACATCGTAGCCCATGTCCGCCATTGGCGAGGTGAAGAACGGCGACAGCCAGATCGCGTCCACGCCGAGCGAGGCGATATGCCCCAGTCGCTCCTTCACGCCTTTGAGGTCGCCAACGCCGTCGCCGGTCGTATCCAGGAAGGAGCGTGGATAGACCTGGTAGATCACGGCACCGCGCCACCATTGGGCGGCGACTGTCTGCGAAACGGTCATCGAGAGTTCCCCGGTTGTGGTCGTCAACAATGTGTAGCGGGGACGACCGAACGCGTAAACGGTCGGATGCACCGGACCTGAACGTTGTCGACCCCGCACAGCCCCGCCCGGGCGTCTCTTGCGGTTGACGCGCGACAGAACGGACCCGATGATGCCGGCACACGAATCCATGCACCGGACTGGTGATGCCGCTACCGAGCGGGAGACTTGAAATGCCTGACCATACCGTCGTCCTGACCCTGGCTGAAGTCTCGGTGCTGGCCTCCACGGCGCTCTTGCGAGCCGGCGCAAGCGAGGCGTTGGCGCGCTCGCTTGCGAAGGCGACCGTCGACGCGGAAGCCGCCGGCAAGCCGGCGCTCGGCCTGGCCCACCTGATGGACTACCTCGATGCGCTCGCCTCGGGCCGGATCGACGGCCACGCCGAACCGCTGATCACCTCGCCGATACCGGCACTGGTGAAATGCGATTGTCACGGCGGTGTCGCACAACTCGGTTTCGACCTCGCCTTCGACGAACTGGTCATGAAAGCGAAGACTTTCGGCCTGACCCTCTACGCCTCGCAGAACAGCTTCACCACGGGCGAACTCGGCTGGTATGCGGCCCGGCTCGCCGATGCCGGACTGGTCACGCTGGCAGCGACCAACGGCCCCGCCCTCATCGCCGGCGGTGGCAGCACCAAGCCAGTTTACTGCACCAATCCGCTTGCCTTTGCCGCCCCGCGCGCGAATGGGCCGCCGCTCGTCATCGACCAGTCCTCCAGCGCAACCGCCTACGTCAAGGTCAGGCAGGCGGCCGAAAGCGGGGCGCCAATACCTGAAGGCTGGGCGCTCGATTCGACCGGCCGCCCGACAACCGACGCAAACGAGGCGCTGAAGGGTGCGCTGCTCGCTTTCGGCGGCAGTCGCGGCGCCAACATTGCACTGATGGTGGAGGTCCTCGCGGCGGGACTGACCGGGGCCAACTGGTCACTCGACGCGCCGGATTTCCAGACCGGAAGCGAGAGCCCGCGTGCCGGCCTCTTCGTTCTTGCCATCGCGCCGCAGTTTCTCGCAGCCGATTTTGAAGAACGCCTCGCCGGACAGCTGGAACGCCTTTCCCGGGATTATGGCGTGCACGTTCCGGGTGCCTCCCGCGCCACTGCTCGCTGGCGGGCAGGCGGCACAGGCATCACCGTGCCCCGCGGCATCATCGACAGCATCGCTTCGTTCCGGCGCAACTGAGGAACGGCAAGAATGGCTAGGCGACTGCTTTCGATCGGCGAATGCATGGTGGAACTGATGCAGGCGGACGGCGGGCTGATGCGAAAAAGCTTCGCGGGCGATACCTTCAACACCGCCTACTACGCCCGCCTGTTCCTGCCGACCGACTGGTCGGTCGACTACTTCTCCGCCGTTGGAACCGATACGATCTCCTACGAGATGCTTGCCTTCATGGAGGGACACGGCATCGGCACGGGCGACATCGCCCGCATCGAGGGCCGCGCGCCGGGTCTCTACATGATCCACCTCAACAACGGCGAGCGCAACTTCTCCTATTGGCGGTCGGTCTCCGCTGCAAAGCTCCTTGCGCGCGATCCGCACCGCTTGCGCCATGCGATCGAGGCGGCGGATGTCGTTGTCTTCTCCGGGATCACGCTCGCCATCCTGCCGTTCGAGGATGTCGACACGCTCCTTGCCGAACTGCGCCGGGCCAAGGCGTCGGGCAAGCTCGTCGCCTTTGATCCGAACATCCGCCCGCGGCTTTGGGACAGCGCCGAGCGGATGCGCGCGACGATCAGCGATGGTGCCCGCGCCGCCACGCTCGTCATGCCGAGCTTCGATGACGAGGCCGCCCATTTCGGCGACGCTTCGATCACCGAAACGATCACACGCTACCGGGCACTCGGCGTCGCCGATGTCGTCGTCAAGGACGGCGCAAACGGAGCCACGCTCGCCTTCGGCGAGGCGAAATTCAATGTGCCCTCTGCGACAGTCGAACAGATCATCGATACGACCAGCGCCGGCGACAGCTTCAATGGCGGCTTCCTGGCCCGTTACGTCCTGACCGCTGACGCTGCCTCTTCCGCCAGCTTCGCCGCGGAACTGGCAGCATCCGTCATCCAGCATCACGGCGCGCTCGTGCCCCGGGACAAGCTGCCGGCCTGACAATCGAGGACGCAGCGCGAGCGCTCTGCGCCAACCAGCGGAAACCATGGCCATGGCCTCCTCGTAACGACATCGAACGGCGGCATTCCGGCCCATCACGCCCTTTCGTCAGCCCGCAGCCAGTCCGATGTCGGTGGCCTTTGTCTTTCAGGCTACCGTCAGGAAGGGGCGGCAGAAAGGCTGCGCAAACGTCCTCAACCGAAGGAAAACGCCATGCTTCGTTTCACGCGCATGCTTGCCGTCAATGCAGCCGCAATCGCTCTGGCGCTCTCAGCAACGCCCCTCTTGGCGGCCAACACCATCCACGTCACCGCAACCGGCGAGGGTGGCGGGTCGATGGCCCTCAAGCTTGACCAGACAAGTGTTGCAGCCGGACCTGCGACGTTCGTGGTGCACAACGATGCGATGAGCGAAGAGCACGAGGTGATCCTGGTGAAGCTTCAGTCCAGCGACCAGAAGATCCCGCTTGTCGCCAGCAAGCACCGAGTAGACGAAAAAGACCTTGAGAGCCTCGGCGAGGTCGAGGATCTCAAACCGGGAGCAGACGGCAAGCTCGACACCGATCTAGCGGCGGGTACCTATCTTCTGTTCTGCAACTTGAAAGGACATTACGAGGCAGGAATGGCTGCGAAGCTCACCGTCACGCCGTAACCCGATCCGTCGGTGAATGACGGACGAACCGTTTCATCATCGCGATTGCACCGGCTGACCTTGCCAGCCGGTGCAATTTTTTCATTTCTACCTCTTCCGCTTCTTCGGCTCGAAGGGATTCTCGGAGGCCTTGAAGTGGATTCGGATCGGCACGCCCGGCAGGTCGAAGTCGGTGCGCAGGCCGTTGGTCAGAAAGCGCACATAGGAGTCCGGCAGCGCTTCGGGCCGCGTACAGGAAATCATGAAGCCCGGCGGACGGGCCTTCACCTGGGTCATGTACTTCAGCTTCAGCCGGCGGCCGGATACAGCCGGCGGCGGATGCTGGACCTGCTGCGACTCGAGCCAACGGTTCAGCCGCGCCGTCGAGATCCGGCGATTCCAGACCCGGTCCGTGTCGATGATTGACTGCATCAACTTGTCCAGCCCGCGCCCCGTCTGGCCGGAAATCGGCACCGCGCGGATACCGCGCGCCTGCGGCACAAGCCGTTCCGTCTTTTCGCGCAGTTCGGCGAGCACCGCTTGCGGGTCCTCGATCAGGTCCCATTTGTTGAAGGCGAGCACGGCCGCGCGTCCCTCGCGCAGCACGAGATCGACGATCTGCAGGTCCTGCTTCTCGAACGGAATGGTGGCGTCGAAGACGATGACGACCGTTTCGGCGAAGCGGATGGCGCGCAGGCCGTCCGCGACCGACAGCTTCTCCAGTTTCTCCTGCACCCTGGACTTGCGCCGCATGCCGGCGGTGTCGAACATCTTGATCGTGCGCCCACGCCATTGCCATTCGACGGAGATGGAATCGCGGGTGATGCCCGCCTCAGGGCCGGTCAGAAGCCGGTCTTCGCCGAGGAAGCGATTGATCAGCGTCGACTTTCCGGCGTTCGGCCGGCCGACGATCGCAACCCGCAGCGGCTTCGTCTCGTCATAGGCGGGCTCCTCCTCGTCCGCGTCTTCGCCGGCGACGTGGGGAACGTCGACATTCGTGACGGCCTCGTCGTCCTTGCGCGGGAAGGCGCGCTCCTCGCCAATCGCCGCGACGATCGCATCGCGAAGATCGAGCATGCCCTGCCCGTGCTCGGCGGAAATCGGCGTCGGTTCGCCAAGACCAAGCGTGAAAGCGTCGTAGAAGCCGGCGTCGGAGCCGCGAGCCTCGGATTTGTTGGCGACCAGAACGACGGGCCTGCCGTGACGGCGCAGCATCTCCGCCAGCGCCTGGTCGACCGGGGTCAGCCCCGTCTTGGCATCGACAACGAACAGCGACAGGTCTGCCTCGTCGATCGCCGCCTCCGTCTGCGCCCTCATGCGCCCCTGCAGCGTCTCGGGTGCCGCCTCCTCGAGGCCGGCGGTATCGACGACGCGGAACCGGAGGTCAACGAGCCTGGCCTCGCCCGGACGACGATCGCGGGTAACGCCGGGCGTGTCATCGACCAGCGCGAGCTTCTTGCCCACCAGGCGGTTGAACAGCGTGGACTTGCCGACATTGGGGCGCCCGACAATGGCGACGGTGAAACTCATTACCTGTTCCGTTCAGATTGAGCCGCGCGCACGCGGCTTCAGGAGGCCTTGCCGCTGGCGGTGATCAGGTCCAGCATGATCTGCGCACGGTTGGCGAGGTTGCGCGGGCTTTCCGCGTCGCCGGTGATCTCTTCGAACCACTCCTTCGCACGCTTGAAGTCGCCGTGCTTGTAGGCGGAGAGGCCAAGCACCTCGCGGGCGGAATGGCGCATCGCACTGGCGGGGTTCGCCAATTGCTCGGCTTCGGCCGACACGTCCTCATACGAGGCGCCGTCGACCAGGAGATAGGCCGCGCGCAGGCGGGCGGCATCGCGCAGCGCCTGCGGGATGGAGCCGTCCTTGGCGATCGCGGCAAACGCCGCTACGGCACCGGCCGTGTCGCCGCTTTCCGCCAGAAGCGAGGCGGAGCGCATGCGCGCCAGCACCGGATAGGCACCGAAGCCGTCCTTTTCCAGAGCGGCGAGTTCCTTCTGCCCTTCCTCCTTCTTATCCTCGCGGATCAGCGTGAGGGCGGAAAGGAACCGGTCGCCGGCGGCGGAGGCCTCGGTCTCCCGCCAAAATTCATAGCCCACCTTGCCGATCGTGCCGAGGACGAGCAGGACCGCCGCGCCGATCAGAACACGGCCGAACTTCCTCCAGATGGCACGCATCTGGTCGGAGCGGAGTTCCTCATTGACTTCGCGGATAAAACTGTCGTCTTGATTTGCCATTCTCGGTCCGGCTTTCACAAATGATCGGATTTCGCGCTTCTACCTGATTTTTGGCGCGTTGTAAGGGGGCAGCGGCGAATTCGGCCGCCGGCCCTTCCGGTTACATCACCAGCGGAGCAACGCCGATCACCCATTCGTGCAGCTTCAGCACGATCACACCATAGAGCGCCACACCGAGCACGATGGCGATGAGGTCGTAGAGAACCGAAACGAAAACGGGCAGCTTCGCTTCACCGGAGGCAATCCGCTTCTTCAGCGTGATGCGCAGGATCACCGCCCAGACGAGGATTGCTCCAAAGAGCAGCACCGAATAGCTCTCTCCATTGGCCAGCAGGTGCGAGAACGCCCAGAGCTTGATCGCAACCAGCGCAGGAAACTTCAGCTTCGTGCGGATGTAGCCGGCCGGCAGGAAGGCTGCGACAAGGCAGACGGAGGCGATCAGCATCAATGTCAGGGTGATGTGGGCCATGAAGACGGGCGGCTGGTAAAGGATACTGCCGCCGGCCTCGCGGGCCTGGACGAAACCATACGCCATCATCACGAGGCTGAGCAGCGAGACGATGCCGTGAACCGCCATGAAGCCGGACTTGCCAAGGCTGGCAATCGCACTCGCCCGCAGTCCGGGCGCGAAGGGGCGCACCAGATGGGTGGCGATGAAAAGAATGATACCGGCAACCAGCAAAGTCATGGAAATCCGCCTTCCGTCAATGGAATCCGATTTAGGTCCTTGTTCTTTCGCATATCTTTTGTCCTGAAACCGTTTCCCGCTTTCGGGAGACATGCTGTAGTCATGGGATAGCGTTCCCCACAGGCAATTTCCAGTGGGAACACGGCTTTGCCGCATTCGCGAAGGATTAGGCCCCTTTGCAAATTGCCGCGGTAGTCATGATACGTCCCAGCCTTTCCTCCCTTCTTGCCCTTTCCCTCACCAGCCTTCCGGTTCTCGCAAGCGACGCGCAGCAAGCCGGCGTAAAGCCGGAACAGCTCGTGATCGTCTCGTTCGACGGCGCGCACGACAACACACTGTGGGAGAGAAGCCGGGCGATCGCACAGCGAACAGGGGCGCATTTCACCTATTTCCTTTCCTGCACCTTCATGATGACGAAGGAGAACCGCAAGAGCTACCAGGCGCCGCACGAGAAACGCGGCAAGTCGAATGTCGGTTTTGCCCCGGACGACGCCGATGTGCTCGCAAGGCTCGACCAGATCTGGCAGGCACGCAGCGAAGGGCACGACATCGGCAGCCACGCCTGTGGCCATTTCGACGGCGCAAAATGGAGTGCAGAGGACTGGGCGCAGGAGTTCGAATTTTTCCGCAACACGCTACGCGATGCCTGGCAGAATGCCGGAGCCGCGGAGCGCGAGCCCCTCGAATGGAGGGATTTCGCCGAGAAGGAAATCATCGGCTTTCGCGCACCCTATCTGTCATCCAGTCCGGCGCTGCACAAGGCGTTGCACAGCTTCGGCTTTCGCTATGACGCCAGCACCGTTTCGAAAGGGCCGACAGTTCCAGGCGTCGGCGACGACCTTGTTCGCTTCGCGCTGCCCTTAATTCCGGAGGGGCCTTCGGCCAAGCCGGTGGTGGCGATGGACTACAACCTCTACGTCCGCCACTCGCGCGGCAAGGAGGACGCCGGAAACAGCACGACGTACGAGGAGCGGACGCTCGCCGCCTTTCGCGCCGCCTTCGAGAAGCAGTATTCCGGCGAGCGCATCCCGCTCCAGTTGGGCTTCCACTTCGTGGAGATGAACGCCGGCGCTTACTGGCGTGCGCTCGACCGTTTTCTGAGCGAAACGTGCGGCAAGCCCGAGGTTGCCTGCGTCAGCCACCGCGAGGCGCTGGACAGGCTGGCGACGTCGAAGGCGGGCGAGACCGCCTCCGAGGGGCTCTGATCGTTTCCTACTGTGCCAGTTCCTCGACGCCGCCGGCGGCGATGAACTCCTCGTCGATGGACGGCAAGGGCTTTTCGTCGATCGATGCTTCGAACGCCTTCAGACGCTTGTAGATCGAGATCAGCTCGATCACCGTCGGCCAGGAATTGACGAGGTACTGGAACGAACTCGTCACCTGCGAAAACGCTCCCTGAATCTGCTGGAACAGCCCGTAGGTGATGCTGGCAGTCACCAGCGACGGCACCAGCAGGAACAGCGGAAAAATGTTGTCCGTCTGCAGGTAGAAATATCGTGCGACGTTGAAATACATGTAGTGGAAATAGAGCCGGAAATAGTTCTTCCGGACGTTGTCGAACAGTTCGCGAACCGTTGGCGGCTGCGCGCGCTCGGCATGGTCCTCGCCATAGACGAGTTCCTTGCGATAGGCCGCCTCGACACGCTGGTTGCGGAATTCCAGCCCCGGCAGCTTCACGCCGACAACGGCGAGCATCACGGTGCCGAAGATTGACCAGAAGATTGCCGCCGTGACCAGCGGATAGGGAATGGAGCCGACGATCGGCAGATCTTTGATACTTGCCGAGAGCGTATGCAGCACCGGCAGGAAGGCGATCAGCGTCATGAAGGAATCGACCAGCCTGATGCCAAGGCCTTCCACCGTGCTGGCAAAGCGCATCGTGTCTTCCTGGATACGCTGTGAGGCACCCTCGATGTGACGCACCTTCGGCCAGACCGAGATATAGAAGTTGTTCATCGCGTTGCGCCAGCGGAAGACGTAATGGCTGGTAAAGAAGGCGATGAGCACTGCAGCAATGATGTAGACGGTCGCAAGCTGGAAGAAGATGAAAACGTAGCCGTAGATTTCCTCGGCGCTGACGGTGTTGGGCGCCTTCAGCGCCTCGACGATGCGGTCATAGGTCGGACGGCGCCAGTTGTTGAGCGCCACGCTGATATCGACGGAGAAATAGACGGTGAAGATGAGAAGGGCTGAACCCCAGACGGACCACAGGCGCCACGGCTGGTCGGTTGCGCGGATCTGCCAGTAGAGGCAGAACACCGCCATCGTCGAGATGAAATAGATATAGAACCAGATCGAGGCCGTGGTGAAGAAATGACCGAGACCGATCGGCGGCTCCTGCCCTTCGGCCAGCGGCGGCAAGCCGAGCGCCGCACCTAAACTTTCGCCGAACAAATACCAGAAGCCGACAACCACGGCCGTCCAAAGAAGTGCGGAAAGGAAAAACTTCTTCGGCTCGGGAAAAAAGGAGTGTAACAAGGCCGTCTTCTCTCATTGCGGGAACAGGTCGTCCGTTCCGGTTCGGCGGAAACTAGAGCAGTTTACCAACGGCAACAATTGCCGGCACTGTCCATTACCGAGATTTAATAGAGCTTTCGCCAACTGCAGGCAGTGTAACCAGTGCTGCAATCGCCAGGATTGCAGCTGCCATCAGGCTCGGAAGGACGTAGCTGCCACTGCCTGCGGCAAGCCAGCCGGCGGCCAGTGGTCCGACGATCTGCCCCACGCCGAAGGCCGCGGTCATCGTCGCCAGGGACCGACGGGGGCTTTCCGGCGCCATGGCGCGGCCGAGTTGCAGTCCGTAGGCCGTGATGACCACGAAGGTCGCACCGAGCAGCACGCCACCCACCAAAACCGAAAACGGCATCGGCAGGACTACGGTGGCAGCGACCCCGAACGCCTCCAGCACGAGCGCAGCTCGATATCCACCGAGCAAGCCAAGCCTGCGCTCCGGCCACTTCCAGACGGCGAGCGAGAGCGCCGCCGTCAAACCGGTGGCGAACCAGGTCAGCGCTTCGAGCAAGGGATCGGCGCCGCCTTCGCGGACGATCGCGACGATGAACGTTGCCGTGACGACATAGCCGATGCCGAACAGCCCGTAGCTCAGCGTCAGCAATGCAAACGGACGCGTCCAGCGAAGCGGCGGCTCTGGCCTGGTCGACACCCCGGCGGCGGTTTGCGGCAGGAGCATGCTCACCGCCACGAGAGCAAGGCTCGTTAAAACTGCCGCAACGATCCAGTCCAGCCGCCAGACCGCAAATCCGCCCTGCTCGAACGCGGAAAGCCCGAGGACCAGCAACGACGAAACTGCTATTCCGGCACCGACGCCGGAGAAGTGGATGACGGGCACGCGTGTATCGCCGGCGGCAAGCCCGTGGGAAAGCACGATGCCAGACGTGAACACCAGCCCGAAGGCGCTGGCCAGTCCGGCAAGGAAGCGGATGATGACGAAGGCCGGCAAGGTGCCGGCAATTCCCATGGCGGCAAGCAGGACAGCATTCGCAGCAAGTGCCAACAGCGCAAGCCGCCGCTCGTGCCCTGCCGCCCAGCCATAGGCGGCAAGTATGGCGCCGGCGAGGTATCCCGCGAAGTTGGCAGCGGCGATCAGACCGCTCTGCGCCGGGTCGAGATGAAGGTCCGCCATCATCGCCGGCAGCACCGGCGTGTAGAAGAACCGCCCGAATCCCATGACGGAAGCGAGCGTTATCGCGCCGGCAATCGCGACGGGCAGCGGATGGGTGACGGACGATTTGGAAACGTGCAGCATGGCGACAAGCTATTGCAGCGCAGCACGGCCCGGCAAACGACAATTTCTGATGCCTTGCCGATTTTACTTGAAGGATAGCGGGCCCGCGGCTCTAGCCGGGCAAGGTCAGGATCAGCGGACCGTTCTTCGTCGCCACGACGGTGTGCTCGAACTGCACCGTCGGTGCGCGCGGTTCGCTGTAGAGCGTCCAGTCGTCGTCGCCGTTCTCCGCCCAGTTCGCGCCGAGCGACAGGAACGGCTCGACGGTGAAGACGAGGCCGTCGGTCATCATCCGCTTTTCGCGCGGATCGGGCCAGGTGGCGATTTCCGAGGGTTCTTCGTGGAGGGAGCGGCCGACGCCATGGCTCGCGAGATTGCTGACCAGCGTATAGCGGTTCTTGCGGGCGAAGGCGCCGATCGCGTTGCCGATCGCCGAGAGCGGCCTGCCTGCCTTGATCTCCTTCAGCCCGACCCACATGGCGCGCTTGCCGTCGCGACAAAGACGATCGACATTCGGTGCGACGCGGCCGACCGTGAACGATGCCCCGGTGTCGGCGAAATAACCGTCGAGTTCAGCGGAGACATCGATGTTGACGAGGTCGCCCTCGGCGATGACCCGGTCACCGGGGATGCCATGGGCAACTTCCTCGTTGACGCTGATGCAGGTCGCGCCCGGAAATTCGTAGCAGGCTTCCGGCGCCGAACGGGCGCCCGCCTCTTCCAGCAGCCGCCGGCCGATCAGATCCAGCTCTGCCGTCGTCATGCCAGGCCGAATGGAGGCGCCCATGTGCTGGAGCACATTGCCGCAAAGGCGGCCGATCGCCTGCATGCCACGCAGGTCTTCGTCGTTGTTCAGTGTCATCTTGTCTCGCTTTCGGCGGCTCCTTATCACGACTTCGCGCGGAAAACCATTCGCTTAGCTTGCGGTTTGATCCTGCTCGGCAAGGGCCTTGCGGACCAATGGCGCCACCTTGGCGCCGTAGAGCTCGATCCCCCGCATGATCTGGTCGTGCGGCATCAGCCCGATCGCCATCTGCAGCACGAACCGGTCGTTGCGGAAGATCTTGTGGTGGGCGACGATCTTGTTTGCCACCGCCTCCGGATCACCGAGAAAGAGATGTCCCTCCGGCCCGGTTGCGAGATCGAACTGCGCCCGGCTCGTCGGCCCCCAGCCGCGTTCGGCACCGATCCGGTTCATTACCGTCGCCTGCGGCCCGTAAAACTGATCCGCAGCACCTTCGAACGTATCCGCGATGAAGCCGTGCACGTTGATGCTGGTCTTCAGCGTCGACGCCGCCTGTCCGGCCCGGTTGGCGGCCTCGCGATAGAGGTCGAAGAGCGGCGCGTAGCGCGCGGGCGTGCCGCCGATGATCGCCAGCGCCAGCGGCAGACCGTAAGCGCCGGCGCGGGCGACCGATTGCGGCGTGCCGCCGACGGCAATCCAGATCGGCAGCTTTCCGTGCAACGGCCGTGGATAGACACCAAGGCCGGGAATCGGAGCGCGCAACTCGCCGCGCCAGGTGACTTTCTCGCTGTCGTTGATCGCCAGAAGCAGGTCGAGCTTTTCCTCAAACAGCCGGTCGTAGTCCTTGAGGTCGTAACCGAACAGTGGAAACGATTCGATAAAGGAGCCGCGGCCCGCCATGATCTCCGCCCGCCCGCCCGACAGAAGGTCAAGCGTGGCGAACTGCTGGAAGACGCGCACCGGATCGTCCGACGACAGCACGGTGACGGAACTGGAAAGCCGGATCCGTTTCGTGCGCGCGGCGGCCGCGGCGAGGATGACGGGCGGCGCCGAGGCGGCATAGTCCGGCCGGTGATGCTCGCCGAGGCCGAAGACATCGAGACCGACCTGATCGGCAAGCTCGATCTCTTCCAGAAGCTGCCGCAACCGGCGCTCGCCTTCCCTCCCCCTGTCGGCGGCTGCGGGATCGACGTCGGCAAAGGTGTGAAGGCCAAGTTCCATGGATGCGCTCCGGATTGTCAACTGCGCCTAGAGATATGGACGCAAGCAAGCGCTGGAAAGGGCGGAAATGGAAACAATGCGTTCGCAAGTGTGCTCCCGGCCTGGGGCGTTCGATCAGAGTGTCGAGGCCACCTCCTCCAACTGCTCGGCGACCTTGCCCCACCCCTCGTGGAAGCCCATCTTCTCGTGCGCCTGGCAGTCTTCCACGCTCCAGTGGCGGGCGATCGCGGTGTAGCGGGTCTTGCCGTTGCCGGCGTCCTCGAAGAGGATTTCGGCGGCGAAGAACGCCTTCTCGGTCGGCTTCCAGTCCGGCCCGAACGCGTCGGTGAAGATCAGGCGCCTATCCTTCTCGACCTTCAGAAGCACTCCGGTCGAGTCCATGTGGAAGTCGTTCGGCCCGCGCATGACGGTGCGGAACTTGCCGCCGTCGCGCGGCTCGATCTCCACGACAGGCGTCTCGTAGGGTTTCGGTGCAAACCACTGCGTCATCAGTTCAGGCGTCGTCCAGGCCTTGAAGAGCTGGGCGGGCGTGGCATTGAGGATGCGGGTCAACACCAGTTCGCGGTCGTTTGCGGGGGTGATCTCGGCAGTCTGGTCCATGATCGGTTTCCTCGTTTCGGTGGGTTGGTTTGCAGCAAGGACGAGCGACACATCGGCCATCCGACATCGGCGCCGGAAAATTCTAAGCGCCCGCCGCCATGTCGCGCGTCAGGCAATCGAGGTGCTGGCGGATATGTGCCGCCTCGGCCGGCGTCGTGGCCAGGGCGATCGCCCGCTCGAAGGCCTCGTGCGCCTCGCGCCCCCGGCCGAGTTGCTTCAGCAACCCGCCCCTCAGCCCATGGAAATAGAAATAGCCGGACAGGCGTTCCTCCAGCGGGGCAATGAGTGCCAGTGCCGCCTCCGGTCCGTGCAATTTCGACACCGCGACCGCGCGGTTCAGCGTCACCACCGGCGAGGGCTGGAGACGTTCGAGCGACTGGTAGAGCAGATCGATCTCGGCCCAGTCCGTGTCCTCGGCCCGCGCCGCGCGTGCATGGAGAGCGGCAATCGCCGCCTGGATCTGGAACGGGCCGGGCTTGCGATGCCGGATCGCCTTGTCGAGCAGCGCAAGCGCCTCGCGGATCATCCGATCGTCCCACAAACTGCGGTCCTGGTCCTCCAGCAGCACGATCTGGCCGTTCGCGTCGAACCGTGCCTTCAATCGCGAATGCTGCAAGAGAAGCAGGGCGGTCAGGCCCATGATCTCCGGTTCCGAGGGAAAAAGCCGCAGCAGCAGTCGGGCAAGCCGGATCGCCTCTTCGCAAAAGGGCTTGTCTGCACGCTCGGTCTCGCCCGCCGAGTAACCTTCATTGAAGACGAGGTAGATCATCGCTGCGACGACGCCGAGACGTTCTGAGCGCGACATCGCGTCCGGCGTTTCGAACGGCAGGCCGGCTGCGGCGATCTTCGCCTTGGCCCGCGTGACGCGCTGCTCCATCGCCGCTTCCGAGACGAGGAAGGCGCGGGCGATCTGACGGACCGACAGGCCGGAAACGATGCGCAGCGCCAGCGCGATCTGCTGCGTCGCCGGCAGGTCGGGATGACAGCAGACGAACAGCAGCCGCAGGATGTCGTCGCGATAATGCGATCCGTCCAGCCGTTCGGCGAGATCGCCTTCGACGTCGTCGAGATCGGACAGTATCTCCTCCGGCGGCAGCGGCGCCTGGCGGGCGCGCTTGCGCAATTGGTCAATCCCGCTGTTGCGGCCGACGAAGATCAGCCAGGCGACCGGATCGCGCGGCGGCCCCTTCTCCGGCCATGTCCGCACCGCCCGCAGGCAGGCCTCCTGAAACGCCTCTTCGGCAAGGTCGAGGTCACGGAAATAACGCAAAAGCGCGCCCATCGCCTGCGGACGGGCGGAGGTCAGGGCAAGATCGATCCAGCCAAGTTCGCTCACAGCGGTTCCAGTGCTCCACCCGGTTTGAAGACCCGCAACGGCCGGATCTCATAGGCTCCGGCGCCGGGATTGGCGACGGCGAGTTCCTTGGCAAAGGCGATCGCCTCGTCGAGCGTCTCCACGTCCACAAGGAAGAAGCCGAGGAACTGTTCCTTCGTCTCGGCAAAGGGACCGTCGATGACGAAGCTCTCGCCTGGCGTCTTGCGCAGCGTCGTCGCCGCCGTCGTCGGCATCAACCGCGCCACCGGTCCGAGCTTGCCGGCGGCGGCGTATTTCTTCTCCACCGCGGCGAGGTCGGACATAACCTTGTCCTCCTCTTCCTTGCTCCAGGCAGAGACGGCTTCCTCGGAATTGTAGCAAAGCACGGCGTAAAGCATCGTTCACTCCCATCGTTGGAAAGACGTAGGAGTAACGCCGATGTCGACAGGGCGCATCGGATTATTTTTGATTTTTGATAGAAGGCTCTTCTGGATCAGATCTTGAACACGTCGTCCTGACAGAAAACGATGACATAGCCGCCGTCGGGCTCAGCCTGATTGGCCCACGCCCGCAGTTGCGTATGATATGGCTCGCCCCGCCAGATGTCGGGATGATCAGGGTCGACAAGCACTGTGATCTGGGGCCCTTGCCGGTAGATCATCATGTGCGAGCGGGATGGCTGCCACGCTTCCCCGAGCCCTTGTTCGGTCATCCAGAGACAGAGAAAATCCCGGCAGACCGAAGGCCGATCCGTATAGATCGAACAGCCCTTGCCCTCGATGCAATACCGGCACCAGGCATTCGCCGGTTTATCGAAGAGATCGATATCGGGCAGCCGGCAACAGAGCGTGCAGGTTCCGCAGGATCGGCCTGCAACAGGGGTCGGGGATGGGTGCATGGCCGACGCATAGCATTTGCAAGCGAGGTCCAGAAGAGCCCTACCCCGCGCTCAACGTCCGCCGCACCGCATCCCGCCAGCCGGCGATCTTGGCGGCGCGCGCCTTCTCGTCCATCTGCGGCTCGAAGCGCCTGTCGCGCGCCCAGGTTTTTGCGATCCCCGTCTTGTCCGGCCAGACCCCGGCACGGTGCCCGGCAAGCCAGGCGGCGCCGAGCGCCGTCGTCTCCAGGATCATCGGCCGGTCGACCGGCGCATCGAGGATGTCGGCGAGCCGCTGCATCGTCCAGTCGGAGGCGACCATGCCGCCATCGACGCGCAAGACGGTCTCGCTGTCGCCATTCTTCCAGTCGCCATGCATCGCGTCGAGCAGGTCGCGCGTCTGATAGCAGACGGCTTCCAGGGCTGCACGGGCGAACTCGGCGGGACCGGTGTTGCGGGTCATGCCGTAGATCGCGGCGCGCGCCTCCGCATCCCAATGCGGCGCGCCGAGGCCGGTGAAGGCAGGCACCAGATAGACATCCTGCATCGGGTCGGCCTTCGCCGCGAGTTCGCTCGCCTCGGGAGCCGCGCCGATGATCTTCAGCCCGTCGCGCAGCCATTGAACGGCGGCGCCGGCGATGAAGATCGAGCCTTCGAGGGCATAGGTCGTCTCGCCGTTCAGCCGATAGGCGATCGTCGTCAGCAGCCGGTTCTTCGAGCGCACCATGTCCGCGCCGGTGTTCAAAAGCGCAAAGCAGCCAGTGCCATAGGTGGATTTCATCATGCCGGGCTCGAAGCAGGCCTGGCCGATCGTCGCCGCCTGCTGGTCGCCGGCAACACCGAGGATCGGCACCGCGGCGCCGAGATGCTCCCTTACGCTGACGCCGAAATCGGCTGCGCAGTCGAGCACCTCCGGCAGCATGGCCTTCGGCACGTTCAGGATGTCGAGGAGTTCGTCGTCCCAGGCATTGGTCGCGATGTTGTACATCAGCGTGCGGCTGGCATTGGTCGCATCGGTCCTGAAGACCTTGCCGCCGGTCAGGCGCCAGATCAGGAACGTGTCGACGGTGCCGAAGCACAGTTCGCCGCGTGCCGCCCGTGCCCGTGCGCCCTCCACGTTGTCGAGGATCCAGGCCAGCTTCGTACCCGAAAAATAGGGGTCCAGGAGCAGTCCGGTCTTCGCGGTGAAGGTCTCTTCGAGACCCTGCTTCTTCAGTTCCTCGCAGTGGCTCGCGGTGCGTCGATCCTGCCAGACGATCGCGTTGTGGATCGACCGGCCGCTGTCCCGCTCCCACACCACGGTGGTTTCGCGCTGATTGGTGATACCGATGCCGGCGAGGTCGGCGGCACCGATCCCTGCGTGCTCGAGCGCCACGCGCGCCGACCAGATCACGCTCTCCCAGATTTCCTCGGGATTGTGCTCGACCCAGCCGGACTTGGGAAAGAGCTGTGCAAACTCGCGCTGCCCCGAGCCGACGACGCGCTGGTTGCCGTCAAACACGATTGCCCGGCTCGATGTCGTGCCCTGATCGATCGCGAGTATGTAACCGCCCATATAATCCTCCCGGCGTCGACGGCCGCTCCCGACGACCTTTCGATTTTTTCAATATGCCATCAAATCGAATGCCAAAGGAAAGTAAAGCGCAAACAGGACTCACAACTATTGGCATGTTGGAGACCGAATAGCCGATTGCAACCCTCCAGTCTTTGCGCGTAGGCTACCGCGAAGGCTGCTGGATAGAAATGGGAGAAGCAGACATGAAAACGGCCGTCGTCACCGGCTCCACCAGCGGCATCGGCCTGGCCATCGCCACCGCCTTTGCGAAAAGCGGGACCAATGTCCTCATCAACGGCCTTGGCAGCCTGACGGAAGTGGAGGCCATTCGCGAGCGGCTCGAAGGCCTTGGCGACGGCAAGGTGATCTTCCACCCGGCCGACATGACCAAACCGCCAGAAATCGCCGACCTGATGGCGGTCGCCGCATCCGAATTCGGCGGCGTCGACATCCTGGTCAACAATGCCGGCATCCAGCATGTCGAGAAGATCGAGGATTTCCCGGTCGAGAAGTGGGACCAGATCATCGCGATCAACCTGTCGAGCTCGTTCCACACGATCCGGGCGGCGATCCCCGGCATGAAAGCGAAAGGCTGGGGCCGCGTCATCAACATCGCCTCGGCCCACGGCCTCATCGCTTCGCCGTTCAAGGCCGCCTATGTGGCGGCGAAACATGGTATCATGGGCCTGACCAAGAGCGTGGCGCTGGAAGTTGCCGAGAACGGCATCACCGTCAACGCCATCTGCCCCGGCTACGTGCTGACGCCGCTCGTTGAAAAGCAGATCCCCGACACGGCGCGCGCGCGCGGCATCAGCGAGGCGCAGGTCAAGTCGGACGTCATGCTGAAATTCCAGCCGACCAAGGAATTCGTGTCCGTGGAAGAGGTGGCGTCCACCACCCTGTTCCTGGCCAGCGACGCCGCCCGCTCGATCACCGGCACGCACATCTCCATCGACGGCGGCTGGACGGCGCAGTAGCTACGCGAGATCAGGTTTCATGCAGATTCAGGCCAACACCATCCGTTTTATTCTCAATGATGAGGAAGTCTCGCTTGCCGACGTTCCGGCGACGCGCACGCTTCTCGACTGGCTCCGGCTACATCGCCGGCTGACCGGGACCAAGGAGGGCTGCGCCGAAGGCGATTGCGGCGCCTGCACGGTGCTGGTCGGCCGACTGCTCGACGGGGCGCTCGTCTATGAAAGCGTCAACACCTGTATCCGGCTCCTGGGCTCGATGAACGCGACCCATGTCGTCACCGTCGAGCATCTCGCCTCTGACGATGGCGCGCTGCACCCGGTGCAACAGGCGCTGATGGACAACCACGGCTCGCAATGCGGATTCTGCACACCCGGCTTCGTCATGTCGCTCTACGGGCTGTGGCTGGCCAACGATCGGCCCGGCCGGCCGGAAATCGAACGAACGTTGCAGGGCAATCTCTGTCGCTGCACCGGCTACGAGCCGATCGTCAAGGCGGCCGAAGCGATCGCCGAAACGCGGCCGAGCACCGTCTTCGACCCGATCGAACGCGCCCGCGCGCAGATCAAGGAGAAGCTTGCGGCACTCGCACCGAGAGAGACGATCCGGCTCGGTGCTCCGGGGGACCGGGTCATCGTGCCCGCTTCCGTCGAGGATCTGGCCGATGTGCTCGCACAGGAGCCGAAGGCGACGGTGGTTGCCGGCTCGACCGATGTAGGCCTCTGGGTGACCAAGCAGATGCGCGACCTCGATCCGGTCGTCTTCATCAATCATCTGCCAGAGTTGCAAGCGATCTCCTACAGTGCCGGCGGACTCACGATCGGCGCCGGCGTGACTTACACGCAGGCCTGCGACGCGCTGGCCGAGCTCGTCCCGGCGCTGGGCCCGCTGATTGCCCGCATAGGCGGCGAGCAGGTGCGCAACATGGGCACGATCGGCGGCAACATCGCTAACGGTTCGCCGATCGGCGACACGCCGCCGCCGCTGATCGCGCTTGGCGCGCGGCTGACCTTGCGTTCCGCCTCCGGCCGGCGCGAACTGCCGCTCGAAGAGTTCTTCATCACCTACGGCAAGCAGGACCGCCGCCCCGGCGAATTCGTCGAAAGCCTGTTCGTACCCACGCTGCCCGCGGGCGAGCAATTTGCCGTCTACAAGGTTTCGAAGCGACGCGACGAGGACATTTCGGCACTCTGCGGCGCCTTCCGGATTGCACTAGACCCGAGCGGGCACGTCAGCGACGCGCGCATCTGTTTCGGCGGGATGGCCGGAACGCCGAAACGGGCGAGCCATGTCGAGGCGTTCCTCAAGGGCAAGCCCTGGACGGAAGAGACGGTCTCGGCCGCGCGTTCGGCCTTCGAGAAGGACTACACCCCGCTCACCGACTGGCGCGCGTCGGCGGACTACCGCCTGCTGGCGGCGAAGAACCTGCTGACCCGGCTCCTCCTGCAAACGTCCGGCGCACCGGCGCAGTTGGCGCGCTTCGAGGAGATGGCGTGATGGACAAGACCACCTTCGAGGACCGCAAGACGATCTCGGCGCCGATGCACTCACCGCTCCGGCACGATTCGGCCCACAAGCACGTGGCCGGCACCGCGGACTATATCGACGACATGCCGGAGCCGGAGGGCACGCTGCATGCGGCGCTCGGCATGGGCGACCGGGCGCATGCAGAGATCGTGTCGATGGACCTTTCCGCCGTGCGCGCCGCTCCCGGCGTCGTCTGGGTGATGACCGGCGCGGACGTGCCCGGCATCAACGACATCAGCCCCTCCGGCCGTCACGACGAGCCGGTGCTGGCAGAGGGCAAGGTCGTGTTCCACGGCCAGCCGATTTTCGCCGTGATCGCGCAGACGCGCGAAGCGGCACGCCGGGCGGCCCGGCTGGCGAAGATCGAGTACCGCGAACTACCGCACTGGACGGACGTCACCGACACGCTGGCGAGCGGTGCGCAACTCGTGACCGACCCGCTGACGCTTTCGCGCGGCGATGCCGACACGGGACTGGCAAGCGCCCCCCGCCGTCTCAGCGGGCAGATGCGGATCGGTGGCCAGGATCACTTCTATCTCGAAGGCCACATCGCGCTCGCCATCCCCGGCGAGGATGACGAGGTCACAGTCTGGTCCTCCACCCAGCATCCGAGCGAAGTCCAGCACATGGTCGGCCACGCGCTCGGCGTTCCCTCCAACGCGGTGACCGTGCAGGTGCGCCGCATGGGCGGCGGCTTCGGCGGCAAGGAAACCCAGTCCAACCAGTTTGCCGCCATTGCGGCGATCGCCGCCAAGAAGCTCAAGCGCCCGGTGAAATTCCGCCCCGACCGGGACGAGGACATGACGGCGACCGGCAAGCGGCACGACTTCCTCGTTTCCTACGATGCGGGCTTCGACGACGAAGGACGGATCCACGCGGTGAAGGCGAACTATGCCGCCCGCTGCGGCTTTTCCTCCGACCTCTCCGGCCCGGTCACCGACCGTGCGCTGTTCCACGCCGACAACGCCTATTTCTACCCGCATGTGAAGCTGACCTCGCAGCCGCTGAAGACCCACACCGTCTCCAACACCGCCTTCCGCGGTTTCGGCGGCCCGCAGGGGATGGTCGGCGGCGAGAGGATCATCGAGGAGATCGCCTACGCACTCGGCAAGGACCCGCTGGAGATCCGCAAGGCCAATTTCTATGGCGAGGCGGGCTCGGAGCGCAGCCTGACGCCCTATCACCAGCCGGTCGAGGACAACATCGTCGGCCGCATCGTCGATGAACTGGAACGCTCCTCAGACTATCAGGCCCGCCGCGCGGCGATCCTCGATTTCAACCGCACCAGCCGGGTGATCCGCAAGGGGATCGCGCTGACGCCGGTCAAGTTCGGCATTTCCTTCACCGCCACCTGGTTCAATCAGGCGGGCGCGCTGGTGCATGTCTATCAGGACGGCTCCATCCACCTGAACCACGGCGGCACCGAGATGGGCCAGGGCCTGTTCACCAAGGTGGCGCAGGTGCTGGCGGACGCGTTCCAGGTCGACATCACACAGGTGAAGATCACCGCGACGACGACGGCGAAGGTGCCGAACACCTCGGCCACCGCCGCCTCCTCCGGCTCCGACCTGAACGGCATGGCCGCCTTCGATGCGGCCCGCCAGATCAAGGAGCGTCTCGTCGCCTTCGCCGCGGAAAAGTGGAACGTGCCGCCGGAGGAGATCGCCTTCGTGCCGCATCATGTCCGCGTTGGCGATGCGCTGATCCCGTTTGCCGATTTCATCCGGCAGGCCTATCTCGCCCGCGTGCAGCTTTCCGCCGCCGGCTTCTACAAGACGCCGAAGATCCATTGGGACCGCGCCAAGGGCATCGGCTCGCCGTTCTACTACTTCGCCTACGGTGCCGCCGTTTCGGAGGTTTCGATCGACACGCTGACGGGCGAGTACCAGGTCGACCGCGTCGACATCCTCCACGACGTCGGTCGCTCGCTGAACCCCGCAATCGACATCGGGCAGGTCGAAGGCGCCTTCGTCCAGGGCATGGGCTGGCTGACGACGGAGGAACTGTGGTGGGACGACAAGGGGCGCCTGCGCACGCACGCGCCCTCGACCTACAAGATTCCGCTCGCTTCCGACCGGCCGAAGGTCTTCAACGTGCAACTGGCCGAGTGGTCGGAAAACGCCGAGCAGACGATCGGCCGCTCCAAGGCGGTCGGCGAACCGCCCTTCATGCTGGCGATCTCGGTACTTGAGGCGCTCTCGATGGCCGTCGCCAGCGTTGCCGACTACCGCCAATGCCCGCGCCTCGATGCGCCGGCGACGCCCGAGCGGGTTCTGATGGCGGTGGAGCGGCTGAAACACCTCTAGCGGAAGTGGTGGTGGACAGCGCACGGCGACAAACGCCGCCGTGCGCTGGGCGTGGCTCAGAAATTCCCCCTCTTGCGTGGTTCGCGGCCATCGAGAAAGCCGAGATCCCGCTTCAGATGGTCCGGCAGTGCGTCGACATCGAGCCGGGGCACGCGACGTCCCATGGACGGAAGCAGCGCGTCGACCACGGTACGCACCCACCAGTCGAATGGTGTTGGGAGCATGTGGGAAGCATGATCTGCATCCTGGCAAGCCATAATGACACCTCATGGATGATCGTTGAACTTGCTTGCAGTTTGCGCCGCGAAGTGCTCGAATTCCAATCGAACATCCGACTGGACGCATCAAGAGAGCTTATCCATGAAAATGGCGCGGCAATTCCCGCTGAACGCGATGCGCGTCTTTGACGCCGCCGCCCGCCATGGCAGTTTCACGAGGGCCGGCGAAGAACTCGGGATGACGCAGACGGCCGTCAGCTACCAAATCAAGCTCTTGGAGGATCTGCTCGGCGAGCCGCTTTTCCTGCGTCGTCCGCGGCAGATCGTGTTGACCGAAATCGGGCAGCGTCTCGCGCCGAAGGTGGCCGAGGCCTTCGGCATACTCAGCGATGCCTTCGCTTCGGTGCTTGAGGACGCGGAAGGCACGCTGGTGATCAGCTCGACCTACACGTTTTCTTCGAAATGGCTGGCGCCGCATCTCGGATCTTTCCACCTTCAGAACCCGACGGTGGCCGTGCGCCTCCTGACCGACCAGCACCTGGTCGATTTCTCGCGCGAGACGGTCGACGTCGCGCTCCGCTATGGCGACGGCAACTGGCCGGGGCTGGTAAAGCACCGGATGATGGAACTGACCTTCACGCCGATGCTCAGTCCTGCGCTTGCCGAAAGCGTCGGCGGCATCGCCAACCCGGAAGACCTGCTGAAGCTGCCGATCTTCGATCCGAGCGACCCCTGGTGGGGCCAGTGGTTTGCCGAAGCCGGCGTTCCCGGTGTCGACCTCGGCGACCGGCCACACACCTATCTGGGCACGCAGACGCTGGAGGCCGACACGGTCATGGCCGGCCACGGTGTGGCGATGCTCAATCCGGAATTCTACGCGACCGAGATCGCACTCGGCCGCCTCTACCAGCCCTTCGACATCGCCTGCACCGACGGCAAGGCTTATTGGCTGGTCTATCCCGAAAGCCGGCGCAACGTTCCGAAGATCAAGCTTTTTCGCAACTGGCTGCGTGCCGAGGTTCCGACTTTCGTCGATTGACGGGTGAATGTCACAGTGTGGCGGAATTGGCATTTTCCGCCCCTCATCCGCCCTGCCGGGCACGGAGACTCGCGGCGCCCTCTTCGCATCCTGCCCCGTCTACTCGGCAGCCAAGCGGGCCACGTCCCCTCTCCCCGCTTGCGGGGACAGGGTTAGGGTGAGGGGCAAACCGGCCACGGCCGAAGCCCTGTCTCGCGTACTGAGACTGGCGGTGGGAACTCCACGCTATCCCCTTCCCTCCCTTGCGATTTTTGCGCAATGTGCCGATGCGAACGAATGAGAGGGGCAACGCATGTATGAATACGCCATAGCCTGGGAGTGGATCGCCTTTGCCGTGCGCTGGCTGCACGTGGTCACGGCGATCGCCTGGATCGGTTCGTCCTTCTATTTCATCGCCCTCGATCTCGGCCTCGTGCAGCGCCCCCACCTTCCCCCCGGTGCCTATGGCGAGGAATGGCAGGTGCATGGCGGCGGCTTCTACCATATCCAGAAATACCTGGTCGCCCCCGCCTCCATGCCGGAGCACCTGACCTGGTTCAAATGGGAGAGCTACGTCACCTGGCTTTCGGGCTTCGCCATGCTCTGCGTCGTCTATTACGGCGGTGCGGAACTGTTCCTGATCGACCGACACGTGCTCGACGTTTCCGCGCCAACAGCCATCGCGATCTCGCTTGCCTCGTTGGCGCTCGGCTGGATCCTCTACGACCTGCTCTGCAAGTCGCCGCTCGGAAAAAACACCTGGGGTCTGATGATCCTGCTCTATGTGCTGCTGGTCGCCATGGCCTGGGGCTACACCCAGGTCTTCATCGGCCGCGCCGCCTTCCTGCATCTCGGCGCGTTCACCGCCACCATCATGTCGGCCAACGTCTTCTTCATCATCATCCCCAACCAGAAGGTGGTCGTCGCCGACCTGATCGCGGGAAGAACGCCCGATCCGAAATACGGCGTCATCGCCAAGCAGCGCTCGCTGCACAACAACTACCTGACGCTGCCCGTCATCTTCTTCATGCTGTCGAACCACTATCCGCTGGCCTTCGCGACCGCCTTCAACTGGATCATCGCGGCGCTGGTCTTCCTCATGGGCGTCACCATCCGCCACTGGTTCAACACGACCCATGCCCGCAAAGGTCGGCCGACCTGGACCTGGCTTGCCACGGCGCTGCTCTTCATCGCGATCATCTGGCTGTCGACGGTGCCGAAGGTCCTGACCGGCGAGACGGCACAGGCCGCCGCTCCGGCTGCGGTCTTCGAGAGGTTTGCCTCCAATGCGCATTTCCCCGCCGCGCGCGACGTGGTCGCCAGCCGCTGCAGCATGTGCCACACGGCCGAGCCCGTCTGGGAGGGCTTGCAGGCCGCCCCCAAAGGCGTGATCCTCGACAGCGACGCTGCCGTCGCCAGCCTTGCGCGCGAAATCTATTTGCAGGCCGGCCGCAGCCATGCCATGCCGCCTGGAAACCTCACCGGTGTGACGCCGGAAGAACGCCAGTTACTGACCGCCTGGTATGAGAGCGCGGTCTCTGGAGAAAAGACACAATGACGACCAAACTCCTGCGCGGTCGCCTGCTGACGTTCGTGCGCAGGCCCGAAAGCGTCGACGACACAGGTAGCTATCGATACGAAAGCGACGGCGGCCTTCTGATCGAGGACGGCAAAATCGTCGTCATCGGCGACTACGCCAATATCAGGGCCGGCGCGCCCGCCGATGCCGAGGAGATCGACCACCGGCCGCACCTGATCCTGCCGGGCTTCATCGACACGCACGTGCATTTCCCGCAGATGCAGGTGATCGGCGCCTATGCCGCCAACCTCCTGGAATGGCTGCACACCTATACGTTCCCGGAAGAGTGCCGCTTCGTCGAACCGGCGCATGCCGCCCGCATCGCCCGCCATTTCTACGACGAGATGATCCGCCACGGCACGACGACGGCGGCGGCCTATTGCTCCGTGCACAAGGCCTCGGCCGACGCCTATTTCGCCGAAGCGCTGCGGCGGAACATGTGCATGATCGGCGGCAAGGTGATGATGGACCGCAACGCGCCGCAGGGGCTGCTCGATACGCCGCAGATGGGCTATGACGAGACCCGTGCGGTGATCGAGGAGTGGCACGGCAAGGGCCGCAACCATGTTGCCATCACCCCCCGCTTCGCCATCACCTCGACGCCGGCGCAGATGGAGGCGACCGCGCTGCTCGCCCGCGAGTTCCCCGACCTCCACATCCAGACCCACCTGTCGGAGAACGACGAGGAAATCCGCTTCACCGCGCAGCTCTATCCCGACGCCGTCGACTACACGGACGTCTACGCGCATTACGGCCTGCTCGGCGCCAAGAGCCTGTTCGGTCACTGCATCCATCTGTCGGAGCGCGAAGCGGACGCGATGAGCGAGGCGGGCGCCGTCGCCGTTCATTGCCCGACCTCCAACCTGTTCCTCGGGTCCGGCCTGTTCCCGCTGAAGGAGCTTGTGCGGCGCGACAAGCCCGTGCGTATCGGGGTCGCCACCGATGTCGGCGGCGGCACGAGCTATTCGATGCTCAAGACGCTGGACGAGACCTACAAGATCCAGCAGTTGCTGGGCGAACGGCTGAACCCGTTCGAAAGCTTCTACCACATGACGCTCGGCAACGCCGAGGCTGTGTCGCTGGCCGACCGGATCGGCACGCTCGAACCCGGAACGGATGCCGACCTCGTCGTTCTCGACGCGGCCGTCACCCCGGCAATGGCGCTCAGGATGGAAGTGGTGCGCTCGCTCGCCGACGAATTGTTCCTGCTGCAGACGCTCGGCGACGACAGGGCGGTGCGCGAGACCTACGTGGCGGGCAAGGCGATGAAGGCGGGGCTTTGAGCACCCGCCCAGCATCGTCCAACCGGGAGCAGATGCCCTGCCTGCCGTTTGGTCGGCTCGACCATTCGGCAGGCTAGCTCCCCCGATAGGTCGAATAGCCGAAGGGTGAGAGCAGCAACGGCACGTGGTAGTGGGCCGAGGGATTGGCGATGCCGAAGCGCAGCGGAATGATGTCCAGGAAGGCGGGGTCCGGCAGGTCAACCCCCGTTCGGCGCAGATAGTCACCGGCATGGAACAACAGTTCGTAAGTTCCGGCCATGAAGCCGATGCCCTCGACGAGCGGCCCGTCAACACGTCCGTCGGAATTCGTCTTGACCGTCGTGATCCGCTGCCGCTGCTCGCCTTCCAGCCAGAAGAGCTCGATCGTCAGCCCTTCCGCCGGTTTTCCGAGGGCGGTATCGAGGACGTGCGTGGTGAGGCGTCCAGCCTGGGTCATGCGCTTGCTCCGGGAGCTTCGATGATGAACGGCGTGTCGTAGAAAAATTCCTCGAGGTTGCCGCCAGGGTCGCTGCGATCGACGACGAGGAAATCGCTGACGGCGCCAACCGTCATCAAGGGGTGATGCCAGACGTTACGGCGGTAGTTCACCCCTTGCCGTCCGCTGGCGAAAAACACTTGCGGCATGCCCGCCCGGCCGTTCTCGTCCTCGGCGACGACGACAAGCCAAGGCCGATTGTCGATCGGCGAAAAGCTCTGGCTGCCGAGTGGGTGGCGCTCCATCATGGTCACCGCATATGGGAACGCCCGCGGGCTGCCGCGAAAGATGTTGATGATGACGTGCGTCCCCTCGCCCACCGCCTCCGCCTCGGCGAGCGCGTGGTAGCGCTCGGTCGCGCCGCTGTTGATCAGCCGCATCGTCGCCGGATCGGCTTCGATCACCGTGCCGAAGGGCGAGAACGCCGCCTTCGTGAGCGGACGGATCGGAAGGCGGATCGGCGCGGCGCCGGTAGGAGTGGTCTCAGGCATTCTCGTCTCCAGGAAGCTGGGCCTCAAGCCGCAGGCGCGCGATGCGCTCGACCTGCGCTTTCGCCGTCACGAATTCCTGTTCGCGGCCGTTGTCGATGCGCGTCTCGAAGGCGGCGAGGATGTCGTCCTTGGTCAGGCCCTTGACGGCAATGATGAAGGGGAAACCGAATTTCTCGACATAGGCGGTGTTTAGCGCGGTGAAGCGGGCGTGCTCGTCGGCGCTCAGCCGATCGAGCCCGGCGCCCGCCTGCTCCTTGCGGCTGTCTTCCGTCAATTCGCCGGCGATCGCCAACTTGCCGGCAAGATCGGGATGGGCGCGCAGGACGCCGAGTTGTTCGGCCGACGAGGCAGCACGGAATTGCGCCGCCAAGGCCCGGAGGACGCCGGACGCCGTCAGCGGCTCGACAGCCAGGCCGGCATCGAAGGCCCGCTCGGCAATCCAGGGCGAGTGCTCGAACACGCCGCCGAAACGGGTGATGAATTCCTCACGTGCCGTCATCATTGGCCTGCCTTCGGCTTGTGATGTTCGTGCCAGTGGCGGGCAATGTCGATGCGGCGCGGCACCCAGACCTTGTCGTGCGACAGCACGTAGTCGACGAAGCGGGCAAGCGACGCAACACGGCCGGGGCGGCCGACGAGACGGCAGTGCAGGCCGATGTTCAGCATTTTCGGGCTGCCCTCCTTGCCCTCCTGGTAAAGCACGTCGAAGGCATCCTTCAGGTAGGCGAAGAACTGGTCGCCCGAGTTGAAGCCCTGCGGGGTGGCGAAGCGCATGTCGTTCGTCTCGAGCGTATAGGGGATGATCAGGAACGGTTCGTCCTTCAGTCCCTTCACCCAGTAGGGCAGGTCGTCGGCATAGGAATCGGAGGAGTAGACGAAACCGCCCTCCTCCATTACCAGCCGCAACGTGTTGTCCGACGGCTTGCCCTGATACATACCGAGCGGATGCGATCCGGTCAGTTCGGTGTGGAGCCGCACGGCATCGCGGATGTGCTGGCGCTCGACCTCCTCGGAAACGTCCTTGTACTCCAGCCAGCGGTAGCCGTGGCTGGCGATTTCCCAGTTCGCCTCCTTCATCGCCGCGACGGCTTCGAGATTGCGGGCCATGGCCAGCGTGACGCCATAGACGGTGACAGGCACGTTGCGGCCGGTGAAGAGCCGCCACAGCCGCCAGAAACCGGCGCGCGACCCGTATTCATAGATCGATTCCATGTTGAGGTTGCGCTGTCCCGGCCAGGCCTGCGCACCAACGATTTCCGACAACAGGCACTCGGAAGCAGCGTCGCCGTCGAGCACGCAGCTTTCGCCGCCCTCCTCGTAGTTGACGACGAACTGGACGGCGATGCGCGCGTCCCCGGGCCAAAGCGGGTTGGGCGACGTGCGGCCATAGCCAACGAGATCGCGCGGATAGGTCAATGTGGACATGATTTCACCCTTGGACTTTGCCGCGAACGGTAGCATTCGCGGCTGGAAAGTCGAGGCGAAATCCGCAGTTTCCAATGCTCGGATGGAGACCATTCGGTGTTAGGCGGAGGCTGGCGGAACGCTCCATCCGGAACAACTGTCGCAGCTTTACGTTGTCCCACCGAACGACAAAGGAGTAAGCACATGGTCTCGCAGGATCCGAACATCAGGGAAACCGAAGCGCTCATCGCCAGCGACAAGGTGGAGGGCACCGCCGTCTACGGTGCAGACAGCCGGCATATCGGCTCGGTCGAGCGCCTGATCCTAGACAAGCGCAGCGGCCACGTCTCTTACGCCGTCCTCAGCTTCGGTGGTTTCCTCGGATTGGGTCACGACCACTATCCTCTGCCGTGGAGCAAGCTGAACTATGACGAAGGTCTCGGCGGCTATCGGATTGACGTGACCAAGGCAGAGGTCGAGGCCGCCCCACACTATGAGAGCGGCGCCGAATACGAGTGGAACCGTCGCAACGGCAAGATCATCCACGACTACTATGGGGTGCCGCCGTACTGGATGTGACCTTCAAGGCTTTTCGCGGCGCGCAGCCTCCAGATGCGCATCCACTGTGAAGGATGGCGGCAGCTTGCAGGGGCTGCCGCTTTCCATTTCCCCGACCACGAGGCGGGCCAGTTCGTGGGCAATGCCGAAGCTGATCTTGAAGCCGCCGGTGAGCAGGCTGACCGCGGGGAAATCCGGATGCCGGCCAATCATCGGATCCCGTCCGATCGCCTTCGGGCGAAGTCCGGCCCAACGCTCGACGAGCGTGGCTCCCTTCAGGACCGGCGCAAGCCGCCAGGCAGCGGCGATCACCTCGTCGAGCCGCCCGTCGGTCGCGGCCGGGTCATCAAAACTGTCCTCGCTGGTACTGCCGACCGCGCAATACCCACCTTCATGCGGAACGACAAAGATGCCGCTGTCAAAGATGATCGGAAGCGCCGGATCGATATCGCCCCTAAAAAGGGCCGCCTGGCCTTTGACTGCGGTTCCGATCGGGCGCGGCGGCGACAGCCCGAGGCTGGAAAAGAGATCGAAACTGGAAACACCGGCGGAGAGAACGACGTGCCCGAAACTGATACGCCCGCCATCGGCAAGCAGTGCCGTCCGGGCCGACGGATCGATCGAGACGACGTTCGCTCCCTCTCGAATTTCAACGTGGGGCATGCCCTCCAACACGGCGCGAAGCACTTGCAGATAGCGGCGCGGCGAGATGTGGCCGGAAAGGCTGTCGAACACGACGCCCGCCGCCATCGCCTCGGTCGCGGGCCAGCCTGGCACCGGAGCGGCGTCGAGGACGTCAAAGGAAAAGCGTTTGCCGTCAAGGGTCCAGGCTGTTGCCGCGTCCCCCGCATGCTTGAGCGCACGCTCGCGGTGATGGTCGGCGGCGAGCGGCATCAGGCGCCCGGTGCGGCGATAACCGGCCGAAAGGCCGCTTGCCGTTTCCAGTCCCGCAATCTCCGCCTCCAGTGAGACCAGCGCCTGAAGCTGGAACTGCTTCTTGGCGTTCCAGCGATCCGGCTGGTGCGGCATCAATGCCCCGAGGAGCCCCCCGCTGGCGCCAGCGCCCACCCGATCGCGCTCCAGGACGAGCACGGAATGGCCCGCGCGCGCCGCCATGACCGCCGCCCACAAGCCCATGACCCCGGCGCCGACCACCAGCACGTCCGGCATCGGTTGACCGGCGGGGCGCGCGCGACTATCGACTGTGGGCATGGCTGAGAACGCTCCTGAGACCGCCTGCGCGGAAAACGGTTTGACGCTGGACTGGCACGAGGGCGATATGCCCTATTCCCAGGCCTATGGCGATCATTTTTATTGCCGCACGGATGGGCGGCTGGAATGCGGCCACGTGTTTCTCGGCGGCAATGGTTTGCCCGAACGGTGGGCCGGAGGTGGCGATTTCATCATTGGTGAACTCGGCTTCGGCACCGGTCTCAATCTGTGCGAGACCTGGCGCCAATGGCGCTCGGTCCGGCCAGCCGGTGGCTCGCTGCATTTCGTCTCGTTCGAGCGATTTCCGCTCGCAGGCGCTGCCATCGACCGCGCCCTTTCGCACTGGCCGGAGATTGACCTGGAGCGAGAAACGCTCACTTCGCTGTGGCCGGATGCGCCTCCGGGCGAAGGTGAAATCACCCTCGTCCTCGATGAACAGACGCGGTTGACTGTCGTCTGCGGTCCGGCGCTCGAACGGCTTGCGGCCAGCCACTACACATTCGATGCCTGGTATCTCGACGGCTTCGCGCCCTCGCGCAATCCGGATATGTGGTCGATCGACCTCATGCAGCAGGTGTTTGCCCACACGAACGGTGGCGGCACCTTTGCCACCTATGCCGCCGCCGGTTTCGTCCGGCGCAACCTCGCTGCTGCCGGTTTCAACGTGGAACGGCGGCCCGGCTTTGCGGGAAAACGCGAGATGCTGTGCGGGACACGGCCGTCGACGTAGGGCTCAGTGCAGTGTCGAACGTTTGGCGGCAGGCTTGCCCATGTTCAGCCAGCGCTGCACCATCTCCTCCAACCTGTCGGTGCTGATCGGCTTCGCCAGATAGTCGTCCATGCCGGACGCGAGGCAGGCTTCGCGATCACCATCAAGCACATGGGCCGTGACCGCAACGATCGGCACCCGTTCGCCGGTCCCCGCCTCAATCCGGCGTATGGCACGAGCCGCCTGATGGCCGTTCATGACGGGCATCGACACGTCCATCAAAATCATGCGCGGTTTCAGCTTCCTGAAGCATTCGACGGCCTGCTCGCCATCGGCGACAAGCGTGTAGCTGACGCCCGATGCCTCCAGTAACTGGCGGAAAAGGATCTGGTTGACCTCGTTGTCCTCGGCGACCAGCACATCGATCGGTTCCGCATCTGAGGCGGAGGAAGTCTGCATAAGGGAGGCAGCGGACGAATCGCTGGCGGACGACCTAATTGCGCTGGCAGGCATTTGGTGACGATGGCGGACAGAGCGGATCACCTCGCACACCGTTTCGCGCAACAGCCCCGCGCGAATCGGTTTCATCAGATGGGCATCGCTCTCGAGAGAATCAAAGCCGCTGTCCTGTGGCGGTGCTCCAAGGGCGGAAAGAGCGATCAGTGCGGTCGACGGAAAATCCTGGCGGATCGCCTCGATCAGATTGCGTCCCCGGGCGTCGCGCAGGTTCTTGTCGACGATCGCCGCCTCTACGGTAATATCGATTGCGCTTGCCGCGGAAAGCAATGGGAGCGCCTCCTCCGCATCGGCGACTGCGGTGGCATCGAAGCCCCATTCCGTCAGCAACTCACGAGCGACGCTTCGAGTGGCCTCGTTGCGATCGACAACGATCACGCGAGCACCGCGAAGGTTGACGGGAACCACCACGTTCAACGCGTCTGCGTGCTCGATCTCCATTGGAAGAGTAACGGTGAACACTGAGCCTTTCCCGACCACGCTTTCCACGGCAAGCGATCCGCCGAAAAGCGTGACCAACCCATCGGTAATCGCAAGGCCTAGCCCGGTGCCTTCGTGACGCCGGGTGGAAGAAGAATCGACCTGGGAGAACTTCTCGAACACCGACGACAGCTTTTCCTCGGGAATGCCGACACCGGTATCCTCGACACGCAGAGTGACCGCGACCATGCCGCCTTCAGTTCCCGTCGCCGACATGTCGATCCGAACGTGGCCAAAATCGGTAAACTTCACCGCATTGCCAACGAGGTTGGTTACGATCTGGCGGAACCGCCCCGCATCGCCGACAACGACGACAGGGATATCGGCGGCGCCACGCACGACGAGTTCGAGATCCTTTTCCGCTGCCTTCGCAGAAAGCAGCGTCGCCACGTCCTCCACGGCCTCCACCAGATTGAACGGGGCCTTGCGCAGGCTCATCTGTCCGGCGTCGATCTTGGAAAAGTCGAGGATGTCGTTGATGATCGTCAGGAGCGCGTTGCCGGACTTCACCATGATGTCGATGAAGGTCTTCTGGCGAGTGTCGAGATCCGACTTGGCAAGCAGTTCGGCCATACCGAGAACACCGTTCATCGGCGTGCGGATCTCATGGCTCATATTGGCGAGGAACTCGGACTTCGCCTTGTCGGCGGTCTCAGCCCGCACGACAAGCCGGCGCAACTCGTCTTCGCGCGCCTTCAGTTCGGTAATGTCGGAATAGACGAGAACAATGCGACCGTGCTCGGTGGGCCGCGCTTCCATTTGGAGCCACACGCCCCGGCCGCTGCGGAAGACAATGGGCAATGGTCGGGCGCGCATCAATGTATCGATGAAATCACGCGCCTCAACCCGCTGTTCGCCGATGTGGCCAAAGATGCCTCGTCTGGCGCTGTCCTCGACCAGGTCCGCGACCAGCGCTCCCGGCTGAAGAAGCGCCGGCGGCGCGGTGAACATTGAAAACAACGCCTCGTTGGCGAGCTCGATGCGATCGTTGTCGATGATCAGCAAGCCCTGCCCCATCGCCGACATGGCATCCTTCACCAGGCTGCCGACCTCTTCCAGCGCGCTGCGCGTCTCGAGCACCTCGCGCTCCCGCTCACGACGCTCGGTGATGTCGATATAGGTCAGCAGGCAGCGGCCGTCCGATATGGGCTGGCCGGACTCGATCAGCGTGCGTCCGTTGACATAACTGACCTCGCGCGCCGGAAAGCAGCCGCCGCGTACACGCTGCAGCCAAGCCTCGTGATCGGTGTCGCATACGCCCGCTTGAACTTCGATTGCCTCGCCCTGTTCGCGCTTGAACCGGTGCAATTCGGCCAGCGGTCTGCCCTGCATTTGCGGCAGGGTCCCGTCCCACAGACTCTCGAATGCTTCGTTGACAAGCTCTATCATCGAGTTCTCGTCAACCACAACGATCCCGACGTGCAGCGAAGCGACGATGCTCTCCAGATCTGCCTTGATCGCCTCGGCCTGCTGGCGGGCTTCGATCAGTTGATCCTCCCGCCGCTTGAGAAGCGTCGTGTCGGTCATCGAGCCGATAAGATAGTCGCGACCGTCCGCCGAAGTGACGCGATAGGCGCGGGAGATGGTTGGCACAATAGTGCGATCCGGGCGCTGGAATTCGAATTCCGACTCGCTGAGCTCTCCGCTGTCGAGCACTTTTTGGTTCTCGGCGTGAAAACGTTCTCCCTGCTCGGGATACATCTCCACGGTGGTCTTCCCGAGTATGTCTGTGGCTGTCGCCCCGATCAGATCGAGGAAGGCCCGGTTTGCGAACATCAGCCGCTGTTTCTCATCTCGCACATAGGTTGCCGCTGGCAACTCGTCGAGAAGCGCACGATAAAGAGCGATCTCCTGGCCCTGCTGGCGCAGTCGCGCTTCGTTTTCCTTCAGCGCGGTCACTTCCGAGCGCAGCGCGATAAGCGTCCCATCAGGACGGCGCTGCGTCACAAGCCGCATCCACCCGCCGGCAATCGTCCGGCTGACGCGCTCGAACAGCGGCAACTCGTACTCGGCAAGGCGCTGATTAATCCAGTTCTCACGTTCCACCGGGTCGACGTCCGCCGTCTCCACGTCGTGGATGGCGCTGAGGAGCGTGCGCATGTCGAGATCGGCATCCGCGAAATCACCGACAAGGGCGCGGTAGAATTCACCCATGACACGGTTAGCGTGCATCAGGCGCCCGCTTCGATCAAAAATCGCCACACCCGTCCCGATCGCGTCGAGCACATGTTCAGCGGAGGAGTCCGTCATGTCGCCGTTGCCGGTGACGATCGTGTCGAGTGCGCCAGCCGCTGAAGTCCCGCTGAACGAGATTCCAGCGCCGCGGGCGAGCGCATCGACACGGCCAGCAAGCGTCTCGTTGGCCGGAATGAAAGTGGCCATCAGGATCGACAGTTCAGCGGAGATACGCTGGCGTCGCATCGAGATGATGAAGTTTGCGCCGCTTTGCGCGTGAGAGTAGCGCACCGTCTCGTCGCCGCCGAAAACAAGGCAGCGACGCTCGTGCTCGTGCCTATCCTCGTGACCGTCGGCTTCACCGATCTCGTCGTCGCTACGGCCGAGCACTCTTTCCTGGCTGATGTTGAAAAGTTCGCAAAAAGCGGCGTTGACGGCGAGGTATCGCATCTCGCTGCCTTTGATGTATGCTGGTGATGTCTGCGAGCGAATCCGCTCGCAAGCGGCAAACAGCAAATCGTCTCGTACTTCAGCCACACTAACGCTTCCCAACCAGGGGTGCGGGGAGTCCCGCACGCCGAGTTAGCACGCGGAAATTGAACAGATAGTTAAGAGAACCTTGCTTGGCGCCGTCCGGTTGTGCGAAAGCGTTACAGACCTGCCAAAACGCATGTCCGTCTGCACGCTTCGCTGTCGCAAACGACCGGCTATTTGCCTCTTTCCTGTGGCAGGATAGCCCGCATCAATCGACAATCGGGACCACACCATGGGTGACGTTGTAAATCTGGAACTGCATCTCGCACAGCAGGGTTCAGATTCCCCGACCAGGCAACGCAGACGCCAGAACCGCGCTTCCGAACGCCAGCGCAAGGGTCCCGGAAGTGCAAAATATCTGAACCTCACCAATGCGATGACGCGGTCGACCGTTCTTTCCGAGGATGCGCTTGAGGCCGTCCACAGGGCGTCGCTGACCATCCTCGAAGAGATCGGCATGGACATCATCCTGCCGGAGGCACGGGAGCGAATGCGCGCGGCCGGCGCCGATGTGACGCCCGGCACCGATCGCGTGCGCTTCGATCGCGGGCTGATCATGGAGATGATCGCTTCCGCCCCGTCGGACTTTACAATGTATGCGCGCAATCCGTTGCGCAACGTCGAGATCGGCGGCAACAACCTCGTCTTCGCACAGGTCGCCTCAGCTCCATTCGTCACCGATCGGCAAGGCGGCCGGCGCGCCGGCAACCAGGAAGACTTTCGCAAGCTGGTCAAGCTTGCCCAGTGCTACGACGTGATCCACACGACCGGCGGCTACCCGGTCGAGCCGGTCGACCTGCACGCCTCGGTCCGCCACCTCGACTGCCTGGCCGACCTGGTAAGGTTGACCGACAAGATGTTCCACGTCTACCCGCTCGACCGCCAACGCACCATCGACGGCATCGAGATCGCCCGCATCGCGCGCGGCATCACCATGGAACAGATGGAGCGGGAGCCATCGGTCTTTACCAACATCAATACGTCCTCGCCTTTGCGTCTCGACGAGCCGATGTTGCAGGGCATCATCGAGATGTCCTCGCGCAATCAGGTGGTCGTCGTCACCCCGTTCACGCTTGCCGGCGCCACGGCCCCGGTAACGATTGCCGGCGCACTTGCTCAGCAGAACGCCGAGGCGTTGTGCGGGATCGCCTTCACGCAGATGGTGCGGAAAGGGGCGCCAGTCATGTATGGCGGCTTCACGTCCAACGTCGACATGAGAACCGGCGTGCCAGCGTTTGGCACGCCGGAATACATGCAGGCCGTGATCGCCGGTGGCCAGCTGGCGCGCAGATACCGCATTCCCTACCGCAGTTCGAACACCAGCGCCTCCAACGCGCTCGACGCCCAGGCGGCCTATGAGTCGGCTTTTTCGCTTTGGGCGCTGACCCAGGGAGGCGGAAACTTCATCATGCATGCGGCTGGCTGGAGTGAGGGCGGGCTTACGGCGTCATTCGAGAAATTCATCCTCGACGTCGACATGCTGCAGATGGTGGCGGAGTTTCTAACACCGCTGGACACCAGCACCGATGCGCTTGCGCTAGACGCCATACGCGAGGAGGGCCCTGGCGGGCACTACTTCGTGACGCCGCACACGCTCGTCCGCTGCGAGACAGCGTTCTATTCGCCGATCCTTTCCGACCGGCGCAATTTCGAGGCGTGGTCGGAAGCGGGTCGTCCAACCACCGACGACCACGCCAACCTGGTGTACCAGGAAAAACTGAACGCCTACGAGCGACCGCCGCTGTCCGCTGCGATCGATGAGGAACTCGACACCTTCGTCGCCAGGCGCAAGGAAGAAATCAGCGCGCCGACCATCGACACCTGACGCCCCAGCCGCTCACTTTGCTGGTGACGCCGCGCCTTCCGGCACAATGATCGTCATCACCGGGAAGGTGGCCTTCTCACCGACGCCAAGCGGGCCGGGAACCTTGTGCTGAACGGGCTTCAAGGACTTCAGGAAGGCTGCGATCGCCGCGGCATCCTCTGGCGTCAACTTGGCGAAGGCGTGCCAGGGCATGATCGGAGCAAGCACGCGGCCATCCGGCCTGACGCCGGTCTGTAGCGCGGTGACGATCTCCGCCTCGGACCACTTCCCGAGCCCGGTTTCGACATCCGGCGTCAAATTCGGGCCGACAAAGGTTCCCTGCGGCAGCTGAAATCCGACGTCCGACCCGGACAGAAAGGTTTCGGGCGTCGTCTTGCCGAAGAAATACCCCGGCGAATGGCAATCGTTGCAGCCGCCGAACTGCACCAGGTACCTGCCCCGCTCGGCGGGCGTTTCCGCCTGCGCTGCTGTCACCGGACAGAGAAACAACATAGACAAGACAAAGGCATGATGCGTGCGCATGCGCGGCCTCCCCTGCACGTTGCGCGACGATATCAAGCATCGCCACGCGCCGACAATTCAGGCAATGGGGGTAGGAAAGCCGCTACTCGAACATGATCGACCGCACCGAGGAGACGAGCTTTTCGGTGGGCAGGTTCGTGAAGTCCTTGTCGATCTCCGCGGTCGTTTTCTCTCGCGACTTCACGCCGAGCATCGAGCGCAAGGCGCCGAGGGTTTGCGGCGCCGCGCAGACGATCAGGCGATCGAAGGCACCAGCTTCGGCATAGCACTCCAGTTTGTCCGCCACTTCGGCGGTGAACTTCTGTTGTTCGTCGCGCACCGGATCACTGGTGTATTCCATCGCCGAGCGGCCCGGCCCATGCGAGGAATAACTACGCCCCGGCCGGTCGCTCATGATCTCCTGCGCCTTCTTCGGTTCGCTGCGGAAGATTTCCTGCTCCGGGCTCTTCTGCCCGTCCTTAAGAAAATTGACGCCCTTCAACAGGCGAGCCTGGTTACCGTCGGCGGCGAGGATCCAGGTTGTCGTCATCGTTTTCACTCCTTGGCGGTTCCCGGCTGCAGCATCCGTTGCCGCGGCCCGTGGCATCTCGATAGCGTGCCATGCCTAGGTGCAACGCGAGGTTCGGGCCGGGGTTCCCTTCCCGGGGCGGTGGCGCGGAGATGCTGCACCTGCGAAAACTAGTACTTGACTTTCCGGCCCAAAAACATGACATGGGGCAGCGTTACCTTCCGGCCGCCGCGTGAGCGAGCCCTGCGAAGTCCCCGATTGGATCGCGGAAGAAGGATGCGCGCAATTGAATTGTTCCGCCAGCGCGCGGAAGACTGCGCCAGACGCCTCTATCAACCACAAGTTCCCAGATCACGCGGGGTTCTTGACGCCAGACGAAACCGGATCGGCATGGTGCCCGTCCGGTCGATGTGTTTGGCGCCCCGAAAGGCTATTGATTTGACCACTTTTCACGACCTCGGCCTGTCGAACAATGTTCTGGCTGCGCTGTCCGCGCTCGGCTTCGACAAACCGACCCCCATCCAGGAGAAGGCAATTCCGCTGGTGCTCGCCGGCAATGACCTGATCGGCCTTGCCCAGACCGGCACCGGCAAGACGGCGGCGTTCGGCCTGCCGATGATCGAACGCCTGCTCGCCGAGGGCCGCCGTCCCGATCCGAGGAACATCCGTGCCCTCGTGCTTGCCCCCACCCGCGAGCTTGTCAACCAGATCGCCGACAACCTGCGCGACTTCGTCAAGAAGACGCCGTTGCGTGTCGTCACCGTCGTCGGCGGCGCCTCGATCAACAAGCAGTCGGAAATGCTGAGCCGCGGCACCGACATTCTCGTCGCCACGCCGGGCCGCCTGCTCGACCTCGTCGCCCGCAAGTCGGTGACGCTGACGCAGGGCCGCTATCTGGTCCTCGACGAGGCCGACCAGATGCTCGACCTCGGTTTCATCCACGACCTGCGCAAGATCTCCAAGCTGGTACCGAAGAACCGCCAGACGCTGCTGTTCTCCGCCACCATGCCGAAGCTGATCGCCGAGCTTGCCGGTGAATACCTGACCAACCCGATGAAGGTGGAGGTGGCGCCGCCCGGCAAGGCCGCCGACAAGGTCGAGCAATACGTGCATTTCGTGCCCGGCAAGGACCACAAAACGCAGATCCTCAAGCAGTCGCTCACCGACAATCCGGACGGCCTGTCGCTGGTCTTCTCGCGCACCAAGCACGGCGCCGAGAAGCTGATGAAGCATCTCGACCACGTCGGCTTCAAGGCGGCCTCCATCCACGGCAACAAGAGCCAGGGCCAGCGCGAGCGCGCGCTCAAGGGTTTCCGCGACGGCGAGATCCGCGTGCTGGTGGCGACCGACGTTGCCGCGCGCGGCATCGACATTCCCGGCGTCACCCACGTCTACAACTACGACCTGCCGGAAGTGCCGGACGCCTATGTCCACCGCATCGGCCGCACCGCCCGCAACGGCCGCGACGGCATCGCGATCGCCTTCTGCGCGCCCGACGACATCCGTCTGCTGCGCGATATCGAAAAGCTGATGGGCATTTCGATCGCCGTCGCCAGCGGCGAGGCCCCGGTCGATCTTCCCGGTCCCGGCGGCAAGTCGCGCAAGGGTCGCGGCGGCAATGGCGGCGGCCAGCGCAATGGCGGCCAGCATCGCCAGCCCCGGCCGCAGGGCCAGGGCGCCCGCGGCGCCAATGGCCAGCAGCGCAATGGCGAGCGTCCGGCTACGGCCCGGGCAGAGGGTCAGATCGTCGATCGCGGCTTCTCCGACCGTCCGCAGAAGCGGCACGAACCGCGCCAGGACCGCGGCGAACACGCCGCCCAAGACGGCGCGCCGAACCGGCACGCCCCCGGCCGCCCGGCCCAGAAGCAGGGCGATCACCGCAACCGCAACCACGGCGGCGGTCGCAACGGGTCGAACAACGGTGGCAACCGCAGCCAGTCGCGCCGCCCGAACGGCCAGCGCCGCGAACAGGCCTGATCCGGTCCTTCAATGAAAGTGCGGATGGCGGGCTTCGGCTCGCCATTTTGTTTCAGGCAGGTGAGCCTTACTCCGCCGGTGCCGTGCGCACTTCCTTGCGATTGGCCAGGTAGACGCCGGCCACGACGATCGCCGTGCCGACGATCATCGGCACCGTCAGTTCTTCTCCGAAGGCGATCGCCGCCTCGATCGCCGCAAGCGGCGGCACGAGGTAGATGAGGGAGGCCGCGCGCGAGACCTGCCCCCTGCGGATCAGGTAGAGCAGAAGCAGCACCGCCCCCATCGAAATGCCGAGCACCGACCAGCCGAGCAGGGCCAGGAACTCCCAGGACAGCTGGATCTCTAACGGCTCCAGCAGGTAGGCGAGCGGCAAGGTCACGACCAGCGCCCCGAGATACTGCAGCGTGGCAATGGCGCGGATGTCACCGGTATGCAGGTGCTGCTTCTGGTAGATCGTGCCGTAGGTGACCGAGGTCATGCCGAGAACGTTGACGACAAGCGCCAGGGTCGGGATATCGGCGCCGCCGACCCCGGCGAACTTCGGGAAGATGGCAAGGGCAACGCCGGCAAAGCCCAGCACGATCCCGAGCTTCTGCATCGGCGACAGCCTCTCGCCGATGATATAGGGCGCCGCCAGCGCCGTCATCAGCGGCTGCAGCGCCGCGATGATGCCGGAGAGCGCCGCCGGCACGCCCTGCCCGACCGCCCACCAGACCGCCGCCAGATAGAAGCCGTGCAGGAAGGCGCCGGAGACGACGGCATGGAAGATCGTCACGCGGTCCCTCGGCCACCGCACCCCGGCGAGCCTGCAGAGCATGGCAAACAGCACCGCAGCCGCGACATAGCGCACACTGAGGAACGTTAGCGGATCGGAGTAGATGGCGCCGAACTTTGCCACCACCCAGCCCGTGGACCAGAGCAGCACGAACAGGGCCGGAGCCAGGCGGTCGAGGGACATGGGAAAACTCGGAGCTGAAGGGTTTTCCGGGCTGTAACGAAACAGCGTTCGGGCGTCAAAAGCAAAGCATTGAAGCTTGCATTGAGTTTAATTCAGCACATCCCCGGTCGCAGGCATTGCCATGCGGGTAATTCTGCCCTAAATTTCTGGCCTGTTTTCTTAGGGAAGCGTGGTATGAAGATCGGCGCATTCGATGCGAAATCGCAGTTTTCCTCACTGCTGGACCGGGCCGCGCGCGGCGAGGAAATCGTGATCACCAAGCATGGGAAATCTGTGGCCAGGCTTGTTGCCGTCGCCAGTGCAGAAAGCTCTTCGGCGGCAAAAGCCTTCGCGGAACTGAAGGAACTCCGTCGAAAATCCACGTTGGGCGACGACCTGTCCTGGAAAGACCTGCGCGACGAAGGGCGTCGATGAGTATCGTTATCGACGCGTCGATCGCGCTCTCATGGTGTTTCGAAGACGAGGCAAGCGAAGAGACCGACCGGATTGGCGAAGAAGTCGCGACAACAGGTGGTTTGGTCCCCTCCCTTTTTCATCTCGAAATTAGCAATGCACTCCTCCAAGCTGAACGGCGAGGTAGAATCACCGCCGCGTCCGTTACCCAGCGCCTGGAATTGATCAGTCAGTTGCCGCTCGAAATCGATCCTCAAACAGCCCTGCGAGCGACACATGAAATTCTTGCGCTTGCAAGAGCCGAAAAGTTAACGGTTTATGACGCCGCGTATTTGGAACTGGCGGCACGAAGGGGTGCCGCCCTTGCCACCAGGGATCTGGCACTTGCCACCGCTGCCGTGAGAATCGGAGTGCCCGTCAGAGGCGAGTGAGCTAATCACTTGCTACTGGAACCTGCCGGCATTCAATCGGCTCGTGTCCACATAACCCACGCGTACGACCGAAAGCGGGATCGATGAACCCGCTTTCAAGTCGATGTTCGCTCAATGGCTGTCGCGGTCCATCGGAATGCCGGCCCCGCGCGCGCCGACGAGGAAGTCGAGGTCGGCGCCGGTATCGGCTTGCATGACGGTCTTCACGTAGAGGCCGCCGTAGCCGCCGACCAGCGGCTGCACCGGGTTGACCCAGGCAGCACGGCGGCGTTCCAGTTCCGCGTCCGAAATATCGAGGCGGATCGAGCGGGCGGGAACGTCGACCTCGATCATGTCGCCGTTCTGCACCAGCGCCAGCGGCCCGCCGTCGGCGGCTTCCGGTGCGGTGTGCAGGATGACCGTGCCGTAGGCCGTGCCCGACATGCGCGCGTCCGAAATGCGGATCATGTCGGTGATGCCCTTCTTCAGCACCTTCGGCGGCAGCCCCATGTTGCCGACCTCCGCCATGCCGGGATAGCCCTTCGGCCCGCAATACTTCAGCACCATGATGCAGTTTTCGTCGATGTCGAGATCGTCGCGGTTGATGCGGGCGTGGTAGTCCTCGATGCTCTCGAAAACGACAGCACGGCCCTTGTGCTGCATCAGGTGCGGCGAGGCCGCGGACGGTTTCAGCACGCAACCCTTCGGCGCGAGATTGCCACGCAGCACCGCGATGCCGCCAGACTTGGTCAGCGCCCTGTCGCGCGGCACGATAACGTCATCGTTGTAGTTCACCGCGTCCTTGACGCCGTTCCAGATTGTGTCGCCGGAGACGGTGATGGCGTCCTTGTGCAAGAGGCCCATCTCGCCGACAGCCTTGATCACGACCGGCAGGCCGCCCGCATAATAGAACTCCTCCATCAGGTACTTGCCGGACGGTTGCAGGTTGACGACCGTCGGCACGTCGCGGCCAAGCCGGTCCCAGTCGTCCAGCGTAAGATCGATGCCGACGCGGCCGGCGAGCGCCAACAGGTGCAACACCGCATTGGTCGAGCCGCCGACCGCGCCGTTGACGCGGATCGCGTTCTCGAAGGCCTGCCTGGTCAGGATGTCCGAAGGCTTGAGATCCTCCTTGACCATCTCGACGATGCGCCGGCCGGACAATTGGGAGATCACCCGGCGCCGGGCGTCGACGGCGGGGATCGCGGCATTGCCGGGCAGCGTCATGCCGAGCGCCTCGGCCATCGAGGCCATGGTCGAGGCCGTGCCCATCGTCATGCAGCTGCCGGCCGAGCGAGCCATGCCCTGCTCCGCATCCATGAACTCCTCCAGCGTCATTTCGCCGGACTTCACCATTTCCGAGAACTGCCAGACGGCCGTGCCGGAGCCGACGTCCTTGCCGCGCCATTTGCCGTTCAGCATCGGCCCGCCGGAGACGAGGATCACCGGAATGTCGACCGAGGCCGCCCCCATCAGCAGGCTCGGCGTGGTCTTGTCGCAACCGCCAAGCAGCACGACGCCGTCGACCGGGTTGCCGCGGATCGCCTCTTCGACGTCCATCGCCGCCAGATTGCGGAACATCATCGCCGTCGGCCGCAGCGTGCTCTCGCCGCACGAGAAGACTGGAAACTCGACCGGGAAACCACCCGCCTCGTAGACGCCGCGCTTCACGCGCTCGGCGAGATCGCGCAGATGCGCGTTGCAGGGTGTCAGCTCCGACCAGGTGTTGCAGATACCGATGATCGGCCGCCCGTCGAACGTGTCCGCCGGCAGGCCCTGGTTCTTCATCCAGGAGCGATGCATGATCGCGTTCTTGCCGGTGCCGCCGAACCACTCCTGCGACCGCAGCTTGCGCGGCCATTCAGCTTTCTTCTTCATTTCGTTTCGTCCTTGCGAGAGACGCCCCGGCCAGTGCCGGGGCACTGGGTCAGGCCAGCGTGTAGGCAGTCTTGACCGTGGTATAAAATTCGTTGGCGTACTTGCCCTGCTCGCGCGGGCCGTAGGAGGAGCCCTTGCGGCCGCCGAAGGGCACATGGAAGTCGACGCCGGCGGTCGGCAGGTTGACCATCACCATGCCGGCCTCCGAGTTGCGCTTGAAGTGCGTGGCGTGCTTCAGGCTGGTCGTGGCGATGCCAGAGGAGAGACCGAACGGCGTGTCGTTGGCCAACGCCAGCGCTTCGTCGTAATCCTTCACCCGAATCACGGAGGCGACCGGCCCGAAGATTTCCTCGCGGCTGATGCGCATGTCGTTCGTGGCCTCGGTGAAGAGCGCAGGCTGTAGGTAGAAGCCGGGATTGTCACGCTTCAGGAGATCGCCGCCGTAGGCGAGCGTCGCGCCCTCGCCCTTTCCGATCTCAATATAGTCGGTGTCCTGCTTCAGCTGTGACGCGTCGACCACCGGGCCGATATGGGTGCCGGCCTTGAGCGCGTCGTCGACGACGAGGTTTTTCAGCTTCTCCGTCAGCGCGGCGACGAACCGGTCATGGATGCCCTCGGTGACGATCAGCCGAGAGGACGCCGTGCAGCGCTGGCCGGTCGAGAAGAATCCGGAATTGGCGGCGGCCTCGACGGCAACGGTCAGGTCGGCATCGTCGAGCACGACGAACGGGTTCTTGCCGCCCATCTCCAGCTGGAACTTGCGGTTATGCTCGATCGAGGCGGCGGCGACCCGCTTGCCGGTGACCGTCGAGCCGGTGAACGTGATCGCCTGCACGTCGGGGCTGTCGAGCATCACCTGGCCAACGACCGAGCCCTTGCCCATCACGAGGTTCAGCACGCCCTTCGGCAGGCCGGCGCGGTGCAGGATATCGACGATCGCCCAGGCGCAGCCGGGCACCAGTTCCGCCGGCTTGAAGACGACGGTGTTGCCGTAGCAAAGCGCCGGCGCGATCTTCCAGGCGGGAATGGCGATCGGAAAATTCCACGGCGTGATGATGCCGACGACGCCGACCGGTTCGCGGGTAATCTCGACGCCGATGTTCGGCCGCACCGACGGCAGCACCTCGCCGGCAAGGCGCAGCGTTTCGCCGGCGAAGAACTCGAAGATCTGCCCGGCGCGAACGGTCTCGCCGATCGCCTCCGGCAGCGTCTTGCCCTCCTCGCGGGCGAGCAGCCGGCCGATTTCGTCCTTGCGGGCGATGATCTCGTCGGCGGTCTTCTTCAGGATCGCGTGCCGCTCGAGGATGCCCGAGCGCGACCAGGCCGGAAACGCCGCCTTGGCCGCGGCGATCGCCGCCTTGGCGTCGTCGGCGGAGGCGCGCGCATATTCGCCCACCACGTCGTTGGTGTTCGACGGGTTGATGTTCTTCACCGCCTCGGTGCCGACCCACTCGCCGGCGATCAGGTTCTGGTGGATGGTCATGGGCGTTGCCCTCCTGCCACTTGTCGGCGGCGGCGCGGATGCGCCGGCGCGTCCGGTTACAACTGCTTGATCTCGACCGTTTCTTCCTCGGCGACCGCCAGCGAATTGCGCAGCGGCAAGCCGAAACCATCGGCGCCGATCTCGAACACGTCGCCCTTCTGGGTGCGGATGCCGTCACCGAAGGAGAGCGTTGCCGTGCCGAACATATGAACATGCACCTCGCCGGGCTGGCGGAACAGTCCGTATTTGAAATGGTGGTATTCGAGGTTGGCGAAAGTGTGCGACATGTTGGCCTCGCCGGAGACGAACGGCTTCTCCCACAGGACCTTGCCGTCGCGCAGGATGCGCGAGAAGCCGCGAATGTCGTCCGGCGCTTTGCCGATCCGGATCTCCGGGCCGAAGCTTGCCTGCCGCAGCTTTGAGTGCGCGAGCCAGAGATAGTTCACCCGCTCGGTGACATGATCGGAGAATTCGTTGGCGACGGCAAAGCCGAGGCGGAACGGCACGCCCTTCGAGGAGATGACGTAGATGCCCGCCATCTCCGGCTCCTCGCCGCCGTCCGCGGCAAAGGAGGGTGACGTCAGCGCTGCCCCCGGCGCGACCGCCTGCGTGCCATTGCCCTTGTAGAACCACTCGGGTTGCACGCCCTTTTCGCCGGGCTTCGGCTTGCCGCCCTCAAGCCCCATCCGGAACATCTTCATCGAGTCGGTGAGCGTCTCCTCGGCCGCCTCGCTCGTCTTCTTGTGCATGGCGTCGCGCGTGGCGGCCGAGCCGAGATGGGTCAGGCCGGTACCAGTCAGGTGCAGGTGCCCCGGATCTGGATGGGTGATAGGCGAGAGCAGCCGACCCTCGGCATAGGCCCTTTCCACGTCGACCGCATCGCCAAGCCCATGGGCGTCGATCACGTCCTTGAGGCTCTTGCCGGCATCGGCGGCTTCCATGGCGAGCGCATGAAGGCTCGCGGCTCCCTTCACGGCGCGACCGCCCTGCCCTTCTTCGCGGACGACGACGGTGATCGAGCCATCGGCATTCTTCAACTGCGATACCAGCATGTTCACTTTCCTTACGTTCCGGCGGGCACCTGTCGGCAACGCTCCGCCACCGAAGCGGTCCGGGCCGCGCCGTCCGACCGCCGCGCGGCCCAATCTTCAGATGACTTGTCCGGCTGTCCGGCCGAGGCCGATCAGCCCTTGTTCTTGTTGTAGACGTCGAAGAACACGGCAGCGAGGAGCACCAGGCCCTTGATGAGCTGCTGGTAGTCGATGCCGATGCCCATGATCGACATGCCGTTGTTCATCACGCCCATGATGAAGGCGCCAATCACGGCACCTGTGATCTTGCCGACGCCACCGGACGCCGAGGCACCGCCGATGAAGCAGGCCGCGATCACATCGAGCTCGAAGCCGACGCCCGCCTTCGGGGTCGCCGAGTTCAGGCGCGCGGTGATGATCATGCCGGCAAGAGCTGCGAGCACGCCCATGTTGGCGAAGGTGTAGAAGGTCAACCGTTCAGTGTTGATGCCCGAGAGCTTCGCCGCCTTCTCGTTGCCGCCCATGGCATAGATCCGCCGGCCGATCGTCGAGCGGGTGGTGAGGAACGAGTAGAGCGCGATCAGCACGCCCATGACGATCAGCACGTTCGGCAAGCCGCGATAGGTGGACAGCTGGAAGCCGATGAACAGCGCCACGACGGCGATGACGGCCATCTGGATCGCGAAGAAGACGAAGGGCTCGTTTTCCGTCCCATGCATCTCGTTGATCTGGCGGTTGCGGAAGCCGGACCAGATCGCCAGTCCGACGAGGACCAGGACCGCCACGAGCGCGACCATGTTCTTGATCGTCTCGGGTGCCGGATTGAGGAAATACAAAAAGTCGGGCACGAAGCCAGTCGACAGGATCTGGAATTCCTTCGGGAACGGACCGATCGGCCGGCCGCCGAGCACCACGTAGGTCATGCCGCGGAAGACGAGCATGCCGGCAAGGGTGACGATGAACGCGGGGATTTTCTGATAGGCCACCCAATAGCCTTGCGCAGCCCCCATGATACCGCCGACGATAAGGCACGCGGGAACGACGATGATCGCCGGCAGCCCCCATTTCACCAGCATGATCGCCGATATCGCGCCGATGAAGGCAACGATCGAGCCGACCGACAGGTCGATGTGCCCGGCCACGATAATCAGCAGCATCCCCAGCGCCATGATGACGATGAAGGAGTTCTGCAGCACGAGGTTGGTAATGTTCACGGGACGGAACAGCACGCCGTTGGTGACGATCTGGAAGAACACCATGATGACAACGAGCGCGACGAGAAGGCCGTATTCGCGGATATTGTTCCTGAGATAGTCCCCGATGGACGGTTTGGTGGTGTGAGCGCTGGTATCGGCGACCATTAGTGTTTCCCCCCGGAGCGCATGATGGCGCGCATGATCGATTCCTGGCTTGCTTCCTCCCGGGAAAGCTCCGCGACGATGCGTCCTTCATTCATGACATAGATGCGATCGCAGGTTCCGAGCAGCTCGGGCATCTCCGACGAGATCATCAGGATGCCTTTGCCCTCGGCTGCAAGCTGGTTGATGATGGTATAGATTTCAAACTTGGCGCCGACATCGATGCCGCGTGTCGGTTCATCGAGGATCAGCACGTCGGGCTTGGTGAACAGCCACTTCGACAACACGACCTTCTGCTGGTTGCCGCCGGACAGGTTGACGGCCTCCTGGTAGATCGAGTGCGAGCGGATGCGCAGCTTTGAGCGGTAGTCGGTGGCGACCTTCGTTTCCTTGTGGTCGTCGATGATGCCGTTCTTCGAGACTGCGTCGAGGTTCGAAAGCGTCGTGTTCTGCTTGATGTTGTTGATCAGCACGAGACCGAGATGCTTGCGGTCCTCGGTGACGTAGGCGAGCCCCGCATCGATCGCCTTCGGGATCGTGCTGACATCGACCGGCTTTCCGCGCATTTTCACTTCGCCGGTGATCTTGTGGCCCCACGACTTGCCGAAGATGCTCATCGCCGTCTCGGTGCGGCCGGCCCCCATCAGGCCGGCAATGCCGACCACCTCGCCGGCGCGGACGTTGAAGCTGACATCGTGCAGGAACTGGCGGTCGCGGTGCTGCTGGTGGAAGACGTTCCAGTTCCTCACCTCGAGCAATGTTTCGCCGATATCAGGCTCACGCGATGGATAGCGGTCCTCCATGTCGCGGCCGACCATGCCCTTGATGATCCGGTCTTCGCTGACGTCCTCCTTGTGACAGTCCAGCGTTTCCACCGTGCCGCCGTCGCGCAGGATGGTGATCTTGTCGGCAACCTTTTTGATCTCGTTCAGCTTGTGCGAGATGATGATCGAGGTCATGCCCTGGTTGCGGAACTCCATGAGCAGCTTCAGGAGCGCATCGGAGTCCTTTTCGTTGAGCGAGGCGGTCGGCTCGTCGAGGATCAGCAGCCGCACCTTTTTCGAGAGCGCCTTGGCGATCTCCACGAGCTGCTGCTTGCCGACGCCGATGTCGGTGATGAGGGCCGCGGGGGATTCGGTCAGGCCGACCTTCTTGAGAAGTTCCCGGGTGCGGGCGAAGGTCTGCGGCCACTGGATCACACCGTTCTTGGCGATCTCATTGCCGAGGAAGATGTTCTCGGCAATGGACAGGAGCGGCACGAGGGCCAGTTCCTGATGGATGATGATGATGCCGAGCTCTTCGCTGTCGGAGATCGTCGAAAAGCTGCGCGGCTTGCCGTCGTAGTGGATTTCGCCCTCGTAGGTGCCGGCGGGATAGACGCCGCTCAGGACCTTCATCAGGGTCGACTTTCCGGCCCCGTTTTCACCGACGAGCGCGTGTATCTCCCCTTCGCGGACCTTGAAGCTGACATTGTCGAGCGCCCTGACGCCTGGAAACGTCTTGGTGATGCTCCGCATTTCGAGAATGATGTTGTCCATGTCCAAGCATTCCGCGGCAGTCTTCAAGCGATGGATCACAACTGCCGAGACTACAGTCTTCCCCATCGAGAAAAAAGGGCCCGCAACGGATCGCGGACCCTGCTCGGTGCACGATCAGTTGTTGATCTGATCTTCCGTGTAGTAACCCGAGCTGACCAGGATGTCCTTGACATTGGACTTGTCGGCAGCAACCGGCTTCAGCAGGTAGGAGGGAACGACCTTGACGCCGTTGTCATAGGTCTTGGTGTCGTTCACTTCCGGCTCCTTGCCGTCCATGAGGGCATTGACCATGCCGACGGTGACCTTGGCCAGTTCGCGGGTGTCCTTGAAGACGGTCGAGAACTGCTCGTCGGCGAGGATCGACTTGACCGACGGCAACTCGGCGTCCTGACCGGTGACGACCGGCATCTTCTGGTCGCCCGAGCCGTAGCCGACGCCCTTCAGCGCCGAGAGGATACCGATGGAAAGACCGTCATAGGGCGAAAGCACGCCGTTGACCTGCGCATCGGTGTAGGTCGAGGACAACAGGTTTTCCATGCGGGCCTGGGCGACCGCACCGTCCCAACGCAGCGTGCCGACCTGGTCCATGCCCTGCTGGCCGGACTTGATGACGACGTCGCCGCTGTCGATGAGCGGCTGCAGAACCGACATGGCGCCGTCATAGAAGAAGAAGGCGTTGTTGTCGTCCGGAGAACCACCGAAGAGCTCGACGTTCCACGGCTTCACATCGCCGAACTTCGCCTTCAGGCCGTCGACGAGGCTGGTTGCCTGCAGCACGCCGACCTGGAAATTGTCGAACGTGGAGTAGTAGTCGACATTGCCCGAGTCGCGGATCAGGCGGTCATAGGCGATGACCTTGACGCCGGCGTCGTGCGCCTTGGCGAGGATGTCGGAGAGGGTCGTGCCGTCGATGGCGCCGATCACGAGCACCTTGGCGCCCTTGGTGACCATGTTCTCGATCTGGGCGAGCTGGTTTGGAATATCGTCGTCGGCGAACTGCAGGTCCGGCGAATAACCGGCTTCCTTGAAGAGCTTCTCCATGGTCTCGCCGTCGGAAATCCAGCGGGTCGAGGTCTTGGTCGGCATGGAGATACCGACGGTGCCCTTGTCCTGGGCAAATGCAGGCACGGCGAAGGACGCCACGCTGATGGCAGCCGCGGCGAGAAGCGAGGTGATCAATTTCATTGGCAAATCTCTCCCTTGTTTTGCCAGGCCCGCCCCATGGTTCGGACCGTAATCAGTGCTTCGTTGCCCGCTGCTGCAGACGACGGTCTCCAACGGAGGAAAAGGATAAAAACCCTTCCGGCCCCCACACTCCCTCGGGCACGAGCGCACCTGGCGAAAACCTCTACCGAATTGCCATAACTGTCAAATACAATAAGGTTCTATTACCATGCCATTTTTGATATAAAAAAACTGAATGGTATGATTTTTAGAAAGGCTCGCAGCAGTTGCACAACATCGACAGCCCATTGCCGGAAAAGCCGAGCGAGGAACAACTCGGGCTCGGCCTGCTGCGCTCCGGCCTGAAACTCAACCATCTGCGGATGATCGTCGCAATCGACGACCACAGGCAGATCAGCGCCGCCGCCGCGGCCCTCAACATTTCCCAACCCGCCGCCTCGCGAATGCTGACGGAAATGGAGGGGATCCTTAAGGCCCAACTGTGCGAGCGCGCTTCGCGCGGCGTGGAACTGACGCAGTTCGGACGGGCCTTTGCCCGACGGGCGAGAAGCATCCTCCTCGAACTGCACGAAGTCGATCGAGAGATCAGCGCACTGAAATCCGGTGCCGGCGGAACGGTGTTCCTCGGCACCGTGACCGCACCGGCGATCAGCCTTGCGGTGCCGGCGATCCAGCAGGTCAGCGCCGCCTATCCGGGCATCGAGGTCAATGTCCGCATCGAGACGAGCAACGTGCTCGCGCGCGAATTGTTGTCGGCCAAGCATGACTTCATCATCGCCCGTGTGCCCGACGATCTCGATCCGCGTCTCTTCAACGTCCAGGAGATCGGCATAGAGAAGGCCTGTCTGATCGTGCGCCGCGGCCATCCGCTGCTGGACAAGCGGGCCGTGTCGCTCTCGGACCTGCCGTCCTACGACTGGGTGTTCCAGCCGCCCGGCACGCTCCTGCGCCGCCGCGTGGAGGAGTTGTTCATTGCCGCTGGCGTCCCTCTGCCGACGACGGTGGTCAACACCGCCTCGCTGCTCCTGACCGTTGCGCTCGTCTGCTCCTCCAATGCCATCGCTCCGATCGCCCGCGACATGGCCGAGTTCGTCACGCAAAAAGGCGGCGGTCCGGGCGAGGTACGCATCCTCAACACCGACTTCGACATCGATATCAAGCCCTACAGCCTCATCGCCGTGAAAGGTCGGGCGCTGCCGCCGAGCGCCAAGCTGTTCTATGATCTGATTCTGCAGCGCGCCCGGATGCTCTTCCCGGACCGTACGCACCGCTGAGGAGGAACCGTTGTTCGGCAGAAGCGTCTTTGAAACCGTGCTGGAACGCCTGAAGGCGGAAGCGCAGGAAGCCGAGGCGGCGGGAGAGAGCGAGTCAAGCCGTCCCTCAGCGGCGGTCGGCCCGTCAGCGCCCTTCGTCGTCGGCGCCGGCTCTGCCTTTACCTCGGCAAATCATGCCGCTGCCGCCTACAGGAATGTCTTCGACGATAGCAATCAGGACACGGTAGAACACCAACGCATTGCCCCACCTCCCCCGCCGCCGCACCTCCTGCGGACCGCTCCGGAGGACGTGGCCGCCGACCTTGGACTGACCGGACAGGAAACACGCCCCCAACTCGTCGCGCTGCGCCGGGCATTCGCCCGCGACAATCACCCCGACGGCGTTCCGGCCGAACTGAGGCCGAATGCCACGCGCCGGATGACGATCGCCAACATGCTGCTCGACGAAACGCTGCGACGGTTGCAGGCGGAGGAAGCAATCGGCCTTAAGCGCTAAGCCTGTCAGGGGAGCGGGAATCCGTTTCGGGAAAAGCGCGGAAAGTCTACTTCTGGCCGTCCTCTTCCGGCGCCGTTTCGGCAGCAGTGGCGGGCTTGAAGAAGAGCAAGAGCTGCGCGAATGCATAAGCCGTCATGACGAGAAAGATCAGCCCCCATGTCTGCTCACCGTTGTAGTATTCGACCGCGGTCCAGGCAGCGCACAGCCCGACCAGCAGCAACCTGACCCAGAGCGGGCGATAGAACGGGTGGGCGGGATCGATGAACTTCACGGGGGCGGTTCTCCGGCTTTTGTCCGTCACGTTTTTAGGGCTTTTCGCACGGAATGGAAACTGCACAGTTGGAACAGGAAGCGCTTGACGGCTCGGCTATCGAATGGAATAAAAATTCCAAACGGAATGACCTTCGGTTCGCACATTCCGCATATTTGGAGTGCGTGGACCGAGTTGCGGCTCGAACTCCGCGACCATCGCAGGCGCGTAGCGGGGAAGCGCTCCCCGCCCCCTCACCCGGCACGTGCAGCCGCCACAGGAGAGTGAAGGAACATGACTGTCAGATTTGGTCTTCTCGGCGCAGGCCGTATCGGCAAGGTTCACGCCAAGGCAGTGACGGGCAATCCCGACGCCGTCCTGATCGCGGTCGCAGATGCCTTGCCGGCCGCCGCTGCGGCGATCGCCGGCCAATACGGCTGCCAGGTGCGCACGATCGACGAGATCGAGACGGCCAAGGACATCGACGCCGTCGTCATTTGCACCCCGACGGATACCCATGCCGACCTGATCGAACGGTTCTCGCGAGCCGGAAAGGCTGTCTTCTGTGAGAAACCGATCGATCTCGACGTCGAGCGCGTCCGCGCCTGCATCAAGGTGGTGACCGAAACCAAGGGCAAGCTGATGGTCGGCTTCAACCGTCGCTTCGATCCGCATTTCAAGGCCGTCCGCAAGGCGATCGACGAGGGGCGGATCGGCGAGGTCGAAATGGTGACGATCACCTCCCGCGACCCCGGCGCGCCACCAGCCGACTATATCAAGCGCTCCGGCGGCATTTTTCGCGACATGACGATCCATGACTTCGACATGGCGCGCTTCCTGCTGGGCGAGGAACCGGTCTCCGTTTGTGCCACCGCCGCAGTGCTGGTGGACCAGGCGATCGGCGCGGCCGGCGACTACGACAGCGTCTCGGTGATCCTGCAGACGGCCTCCGGCAAGCAGGCGATCATCTCCAATTCCCGCCGCGCGACCTACGGCTACGACCAGCGCATCGAGGCGCACGGCTCGAAGGGCATGGTCTGCGCCGAGAATCAGCGGCCCGTATCGATCGAAATTGCCAACGGCGACGGCTACACGCGCCCGCCGCTGCACGATTTCTTCATGACCCGCTACACCGAAGCTTATGCAAACGAGATCGCAAGCTTCATCGCCGCCGTCGAGACCGGCACGCCGCTTTCGCCCTCCGGCGCCGATGGCCTGGCGGCCCTGGAAATCGCCGACGCGGCACTCAGATCCGTCAAGGAAAAGCGGCAGGTCGCGATCGGCTGACGACGGCTTCCTCCCAGCAACTGGCCGGGCAACTCGCTCGGCCGTTTTTTTTGAGATCGGCTCGGCTACGCTTTGGCGGGTTTTGTCCTGCGGATCATTGTCCGACCCAAAATCAATGTCCTAGGCCTTCAAAAAGGCGCGCGTTGGCCTACAGGGCCCAACCAAGGGCTCCATCATTGAGTGCGGCCAATTCGCCATCCCGGCGCATCACCATTGGAATTTCGCATTTTCGTGATTGAAGCCCGTCCGATCCTAGGCTAATAACCGTGCATCGGACGGGGCGAGTCATCGACCCCTGCGGCAGGCACCCGTAGCTCAGCTGGATAGAGTGTTGGATTCCGATTCCAAAGGTCACAGGTTCGAATCCTGTCGGGTGCGCCATTTCTGTTCAAAACTGCGAACAGCCGGCCACAATTGTAGCCAGACATGGCCTGGTGGATAGCGGCATTGCGTCCGATGATCTTGATCTGCTTGTCCCCGACCTCGACCTGATCGCTTGGCGCCTTGCCGCCGTGGAGGGCTTCGTATTGCGCGACGTTTTCGAGGAGGACGTAACGGGATGCACTTTCCCGACGACCCTGACGATGTCGGACGTGACGACGTGACGGTCGCCGACGCCGCGCTGGCGCCCCGCTAAGGGGCGAGTATCAGCTTCCCCGCCTTGATGCCCTTGACGATTCTCTGAAGTTCCTCGTCCTCCGGCAAAGTGTTGAACCAGGTGACGCTCTCCCTTGAGGCGGCAAAGTATCGCGGGCTTCTCAGTGTCAACTGACGGTGCTGGGCCATGCACAACTCGATGGCCTGCTCGAACATGGCGCACAACTGATCGATGTCCTCTGCACCATAGTAGAGCGAGTTGCGATATTCGAGCCGGGCCTCCTTCATTGGATCGTTCGCGATGGAGTCGAGCATCTCCTGCAGGTTCATTTCCGTGTATGGCCAGAGATAGGCGTATTTCTGCAGGGGGGTTGCCTCTATGTAGTCCCGCAACCAGTCGCCTTTCGGGCCTACTGGGATGATGATCGGCTTGTTCGTGAAAAGATATTCCGCCACCACGCCGGATATATCGGAGATGAGTACGTCGGACCAATTGAAGTCGCCGGCTTTCTTGGTCTTCTCTCCGGCGAGCAGCGAGACGAACAACTCCTTGATCGCCTTCATCGACGTCAACTTTGTTCCCATTCCGGGGTGCGGACGGAAGCGCAATTTGCCACCCTGCCGGGTGTATGTCTGAAGGGCGTCGGAAATCTTTCCGGCGGAAGAGTAATTGCGATCCACACCGTGCCCTTCCCAGGTGGGGGCGTAGAGGATTTTTCTGAAGGGGCCGGATACCGGAGCCGGCTCCACGCCTTCTATCGGCGCGCCGCCCGTGACGAGGAACCGGTTGGGGTTGAGGTCGATGCCCGCCCGCTGAAATCGTTCGACGGAATTCTGGTTTGCGACGAAAACGAAGTCATAGGCTCGGACGAGCCGCGAATTGCTGGAGTGCTTGTCCGATTCCCCATGGCCGGCGAAAACGTGGATGCACTGAGGGTTGCCTCGGATATAGTTGAAGTTCTCGGCCTTGTCGGTGATGAACAGAAGGGTGCTGAGCGACGGCACCGAGGGGAGCGCCAGTCTCGGCACGAAATCTGGCGAAACCACAAAAGTCGGCGCCTGCGCCTTGACCGCCTCGATCTGTTTACCCTTCAACGACTTGGCGAAGATGGCAAAGCGCTTTTTGGACCGGCGGAGATACGGGAGATACATGTCAAGTTGGGAAAAGGCGATGTCACTGCCCCACACGAGACCAACCTGAGGCTTATAGAGGCAGAGGCTAAGCCATTGGGCTTGGCCGTAGCGGGTCGCCGGCGGCGGCAATTCCGCGCCTGTCAGCCCGCTTTTGAGCGTTTGCCTGATGTCGTCGGCGTAGAACTCAAGCAAGGCATCGATCTGCCTCGTTTCTTTGTAGGTCTGCGTCATGCCTTCTCCCGAATGGCTTATGTTCTGGACCCGCTGCGCCGTCCGTCGTGCGGGTCGCCAGAAATCCATCCGAACGTAAATGCTTCGCTCAATGCGGATAGCCAATCGGCGGGCGTTGGGCAACATGCTCGCGGCCATTTATCGGTCCAACGCTATGTTTGGAGCACTATTTGTGGCGGTATGCATAAGAAGGGAAAGGACGCAGTCGAAACAACGACGTAGAAAACTTGGACAAGCTGTGCATTATGCCTTCCGACAGCGACTGTGTGCGGCAAAAGGCGTGTACCTCGGCCGCTTCGCAGGCCCAACAAATCTGGTGGTAGCAATAATGAAACGAATTCTGATCCGTGCCAGCAAGACCCCGTTCGAAAATCTCGCAACCGGGCCGATCCCCCGACAGGATCTGCGTGCGGTCTATCGCTCGCTGAACCGAGCTGGAACAAAGAATATCGGCAACTTGGTTTTCGCACATTCCGCCTATAAGGCGCTCAGCTCAAGTGATGCGGAACTGACCATTGACAATTATCGCCTGTCTCTGGACGATAATTATGCGGATATCGCCGACGAGATCAACGAGCGCTTCGATGTGTTCGTCATTCCGCTCTGCAATTCCTTCAGACCCTCCTACAAAGATGTTCTTGTGCGGATGACCAATACGATCCGCAAGCTCAAAATCCCCTGCGTGGTTACAGGCGTGGGCGCGCAGACGAATCTCGCCGGCGATGTTTCTCGCCTGGATGTTATGAAGGACGAGGCGAAAGATTTCGTGGCGGCGATCCTCGACCGTTCCGAAAGTATCGGAGTGCGGGGGCCGATCACGCGCGATTTCATCAAACGGCTGGGCTTCGACGACTCCCGAATCGATGTGATCGGCTGCCCTTCTATGTTCTACAATGGCAAGAACATGAAGATCAGTAAGCCCGACTCACTAGGAGCGGTTGCACTCAATCTGTCCAGTGCGGTCAAGGACCCGGCTTATCTGAATTTCGCAAGCTATTTCAATGAGAACCCTGAGGGTGTAACCTACGTTCCTCAGGTGCGCGAACTGATGCCGTCTTTCTTCAAGAAGCGGCTGCCTTCGCCGGACGCTGCGCCGTCGATCGATACGCCGACCCCAAGGGTCATCGCGCGTGAGCAGGTTGCGTTCCTGTGCGATGTCGTTCCGTGGCTGGACTTCATGCGCACCCAGTCCTTTGCGATTGGCACTCGGATTCATGGAAATGTTGTGCCGCTGCTTGCGGGAACGCCTGCGCACGTAATCGCCCACGACTCCCGCACGCTCGAACTTGCGGAATATTTCGAGATTCCTAAAACGGAGGTGCCGTCGATCAGAAAATTTGATCTGCGTGAGACCTTCGAGAGGTCGGACTATTCGAAGCTTGAGAAGAACCATCCAGCTCGGCTCGCAACTTATGCCAAGTTCCTCGAACGCAATGGGCTGGACCATATCCTCCACGACGAGCAGCAACTTGCCGCACACGATGCAGCTGTACGATCAGCTCTGGCAAAAGCTGGAATACCGGCGGCGGCCTGACCGCGTTGAATGCAGGTAGCCTCACCCGTGGTCCGTGCGCCGGATCGCGGGTGTTCCGGCCTCCACGGTGAATGTGGCCAAGGTACTGACTGGAGAGGCTTCCTGCCTCACATCATCGACCGCGCGCAGGCGGACAGTCATTTCCGGCTTCGACACATCCACCAGGCCGTATCCGCGGTGAGCGGGATCCATCAGCAGACAATGCGGATTCCGCTTGACGACAAGGGGCACCCGGTCGGCATCCGCGCCGCTGCGTGAACTGATGCTGGTGCCGCAAAATTCCACGGCGACGGTCGGCGTCGCGGCGTCGTAAGGGTCATGCTTCACGTCCGCGACCCAGTTCTGGTGAATGTCACCTCCGAGGATGACCGGATTCTGCACCTTCGTTTCGACCAGATCGTCAATCAGCCGCTGACGTGCTTCCGGGTAGCCATCCCAAGTGTCCGAATTGAATTTCTTTCCTATTCCGGATGAATAGTTGCGTGGAGTGAAGCGCGTCTGCTGACAGATAATGTTCCAGCGTGAGCCGGCAGCGGCGCTTTGCTCGAGGCTTCGGCGAAGCCATGTCTCCTGCTCGATGCCGAGCATCGTCCTGTAGCCGTCCTTCCGAGTTAGGCAGAGATCGTCGACCGGCGTCGCTTCCGCAGCCTCCTTTCGGGGCTTGCAGAGTGGCGGGGCGCGATACTGCCTGGCGTCAAGCAGGTAGAGCCGGGCCAGGTTCCCGAAATCGTAGGCCTCGTAGAGGCGAAGCGGCGTGCCTTTCAGAAGGCGGGACAGGGATATCCGCGCGGTTCTGCTCCGTATCGGCATATGTTCGTAATAGGCGAGATAGCCCGCGGCGCGCTTGGCGATGAAATTCTCACTGCCTTTCATCGAGAGGTCGGCGGCATAATTGGATTCGATCTCGTGATCGTCCCAGGTGACGAGCCACGGACATGCCGCGTGCATTTCCTGCAGCAGTGGATCGGACTTGTACAAGGCATACCGCGCCCGGTAGTCGCGGAGTGTCTGTATGCGCTTGAGGCCTGCGCCGCGCAAGGGTTTGCCGCGGGCGGCAAGATCATAGATGTAGTCCCCGAGGAAAACGACGACATCAGGGCGATCGGCCAGCATTTGCCGATAGGCGGCATAGTGGCCGTGCTCCCATCTCTGGCAGGACGCATAGCTTAGCCGTAGGCTTTCGATGGCATCGCCGGGGCGTGGCAAGGTTCGCGTCCGTCCCATTAGACTGGTCGCGCTTCCAACCATGAAGCGGTAGCGATACCACCTGTTCGGCTGAAGGCCGCTGACTTCCACATGAACCGAAAACGCGAGATGCCTAGTCGCGACGGTAACGCCTTGGGCAATAGGCCGTCCGCCGGATTCATCGTAGATTTCCCATCCCACGTCGACCGCCTTCAAATCTTCCAGGGATGGATCAATTAGGCGGGTCCACAGGACGAAACCATCCGCAGATGGAGAGCCGCTCGCAACGCCCAATCGGAATGGATCACCGGCAAATTTTGGCACGGCGGCGGCGGAAGGAAGCGTCAGCAACGGAATGGCGGCTATACTGATAAGAGCCTTGAGAACAGCCCGTCTGTTCATCTCGCCGGTTGCATCTAGCATTCGTTCGTCCGCTCCTGGGCTATGCCGGAAAACAGGCCGGAGACGTTGTTGAAACCGGCTTCCAGTCCGGGGATTGTGATCCCCTCCATGACGCGCGTTTTTCCTCTCGCCTGCAAATCGACAACGCAGGCATGCAGCCATGCGCTTCGTTCGGCCGGCGACATTTTAAGGAGGTCGGGCTGTTGGTAACCGAACAGCGCTTCGGCGAACTCTGCCTGTTCGCGAAGATCCTCCCGCGTCAGAGCCCGTGCGACGGCCCGGTCTATGTCTCCCGCCTCGCTTAGCCGTACGATCTGCTGGCGGCGGATGCGCCAGTAGAGACGCGATCCAAAGATATCGGTCACATCCTTCCAGGCGACAAGGGAAGGCGTGCCGCTCGCTGCCACGATCGATTCCGTCGCAGACACATCCACGATCGCGTAGGCAGCCTTTACCGGTGCGCGGGCGGCGCCTATACGCCGGGCGCGCAACAGCGCGCCCAGTGGCTTGACGGCCGAGGTCTTGTTCTCGGCCCGCACCACATCGACGGCCAGGCCATGGGCGAGCAGGTTTTCCGTCAGTCGCACCAAATGCGCGCCGTACTCGGAGCGCCGGCTTCCCAGGTTGGGGTGCACGTCGATCACGACGCGGCGCACGCCGAGTTTCCCGGCAAGCGAGACGAGCAGCCGTGCCGTGTTCGGTTCTCCGATGGAGCAATAGTTCTCCCGTTCGAAACCGCCCTCCCACGTGGGGAGATAGACAATGGAGGCATCAGGATGGTCATGGGGCACGTGCTCGATGCCCGCTGCCTGATGTGCATCGATCAGGCAGTCGCCAAGTGCGATCATCCGGTCGCCCGCCAGGTCCTCAGGCCGAAGGATGTGCTGGTCGATCAGGCGGTGGCGCTGTAGTTCGCCCGTCACAAACACATGATCATAGGCTCTCAGCATCGGATTGACCGAGGCCTTCTTGTTGCTGTCCCCATGCCCGACAAAGATGTGGATGCTCTCGCGGTTCAGCATCATCCTGCTGTTGGCCTGGCCATTGTAGGGATACAGGACAACGCTGCCGACGGGTGGCTGCGGAATGCTCGCGAGCGTCGTGAAAAACTCCAGGCCGAAGCCATATTTTGCGCGGCCCGTCAGCAGGCCTGTCACGCTGCTGACATAAAAACGCGACAGGATCGTCGTGGTTTCGGGCCGCAGGAAACCGGAGCGAAACAGGAACTCGACCTGGGAAAAGTGATCCGGAAACCGGTTGTCGAGGAACAGGATGTATTTTTGTGACGCCGGCAGGCGCGCCGGAGGCGTCTTGCGCAGACGCCTTGCCGATATGTCCGTGTAGATGCGAAAGACATCCCACAAATGCGCTAGGGCGGACACTGCCTTTACTCCCACGGTTCGCTCTTCATCGGGCGCATACAGGATCTCGCTCTGCATCGGTTGCGGATACAAAAAGACACTTTACCGCCCTCCCGGCGGAAGGGCGGTAATCGATACTGTCAGTGCGGCCCTCACGCGTTGCGGCGAACGTCGACGATCAGGCCGGTATGCTGTGACAACAAGGCCGCGAGTGTGCTCTGCGCGACGACCTCCGGACGAAGTAGCGTATCCGGGTCCTCGGCGCCGAAATTGGTGGTGCGCATCGGAGTCTGGGTGCGTTCCGGATTGATGCATTGCACCCGCACGCCTTCGTCCACCCATTCCTCCGCCAAGGCCTGCGTCAGATTGACGACAGCGCATTTGGTGGACGAGTAGATCGCATAGAAGGCTCTGCCGCGCGTATAGGAACTGGACGTGAAATTGACCAGAACACCCTGTGTCTTCACCAGATGCTGCTTGGCTGCGTATGCCACATTGACGGCGCCGTTGTAATTCGCCCCCACGACGAGGTTGATCTCCTCGGGCGTCATCCGGGTGAGCGGCTTCTTGATGAGAATGCCTGCGGTGTTGATAACGGCGTCGATCGGACCGCTGTCCTGAACGACCTGCGTCAAGAAATCCCGAACGCTTTCCATATTGGCGACATCCACGCCTTCCTTTGTGCGGGATGCGACGTGGACGCGCGCGCCGTTGATGACAGCCAGATCGCGCACCGCCTTGCCGATGCCGCTCGTACCGCCGAAAATAGCGATGTTCTTGCCCTTCAGAAGATCCAGGCGGTTGGCTTCAAACGTCAGAGTGGTGCCGCTGGACTGGATGAGCTTCTCCGCAAGGAAAAGGTCGAGCGGGTTGGTGATCTTGATATTGGTTTCGGAGCCAGGGACGGTCGCCACCTGCAGCCTCGGCAACATTGCCCGAACCACACCGCAATCGCAGGTGAAGTCGCGCCTGTTCTGCTTGGCGGCAAGCGCATAGGCGTCTTGAATGGTCTTCAGCCGGAATGCCTGCGGCGTCTGGCCTCGCCGCATGTGGGATCTGGAGGGGATATCGGAAATACAGCCATTGTCATAGACGGCGACGAGCGTGTCGTTCGAGGGGATCACGACGTCGACGGCATCGAAATTCTCCAGCATGTCCACGCATTGGGAAATGGCATCCAGCGCCAGCAGGGGCCGAACCGCATCGTGGAAGAGGACCTTCGTGCTGGCGGGATAGGCGGAAAGCGCCTGTATAGCCGAATTGGTAGAGCCGAAACGGTCCGAACCGCTGGCAACCACCTTCTGTACCTTCGTCCAGTTGTTCTTTTTGGAGAGCTCCCAGATGAGATCAGAATATTCAGGGATGGAGACGATCATGATCTCGTCGATATCGGCGCTGCGCTCGAATATCTCCACGGTATGCTCGATCACCATTTTCCCGGCGAGCTTGATGAACTGCTTTGGTATCGATGCACCGAACCGCTGGCCCACGCCACCTGCAAGTATAACGCCGATATTTTTCATTATTAAGGCTCCGAAAAGGTCTTCCCCGCCTCGCTGTTCGACCAGCTGGCGATCCTCGCTAGTTCGATGAAAAGGCGTCGGTCCAATATTTCCCGATGGCCCATAAAGTACTGCCGCGCTTCCATTCGCTTCTCGGCAAGACTGTCACCCTCCTGAAGAAGGCTGGCGATACCCCTTTCCAGTTCGGCGGCATCCGAAAAGATGTACGCGAAATGGTCCATCTTCATATTGCTCTCAGACAGCTTGAGCGTGTCGCTCTTTGGCCTGTAAACGAAAATGGGAGCGTCTGCGGCGAGACAATCGGTGACGACAGCCGAAACATCGCAGACGAAGATATTCGCCGTTCCGATGACATCTTCCACCGGCGTCGCGGGATCGATCGTCGTCGCCTCGATCTGCCGCTCGCTCAGTTCGCGGACGATATCCTGCGCCGCCGTCTTCAAGGCGGGTATTTTCGCACCTGTCTGAGGATGCAGCTTCAGAGCTACGGTTCCGCTGGTGGCTTTTGCAACGGAAGCGAGGATTTCCGCCGCGACCGGCAGGGATGTGTAGCTTTGTTCATTGTAGGTGCCTTCCCAGGTCGGGAGATAGAGAGTGGAAGGCTTGGAAAAGCGGGTGCGCCATGGATCGACATCGCTTTTCACGACGGTCTGAAAAAGCGTGGGGCGCCCAACTTTCACGAACGACAGGTGGCGCTCATCAAAACATGCGTTCTTGAAACGATCGATATGCGCGTCGCCGGACACCCAAATTTCATCGTAGGCGCGAAAGAACTTATGCGCGCTGGCCGACTTGTCGCTGTCGCCATGGCCGATGAAGACATGCTCAAGGTGATTGAAGCGGAGAAGGTGGATATTGTTGCCTGTGTTGGACGGATAGAGCACCGCCCGCAGCTCCGGCTCGGAGTTGATAAGTGTTTCCACGTGTTCCGGCGACGTGGCGAAGGCCAGCGGCGCATTTGGAAAATTCTGCGCCACATAGTCGAATAGCCTCGTCAAGCGGGTGAGGACGATAAACGGAACGCCGCTTTCCTCCAGCAGAGGAATCCACATGCGCATATGATGATACCCGGGGCGCCCTTCACCTGAATGAAGTATAATCCTGGGCCTATTGTTTGAGGACGACCGTAAAAACACTTGCAAGTTGGAGGAGGCTGGAGACCCGCCTGTCTTGAGAGTGGGCCTGAGCAGCCGCTTTAGCTTGGAAAAACGTTTGACCAGTCGATTCATCTTGGTCATAGGCAGTCCACTCATCCCTATCTCACGCCGTCACTGTCTGCACCAAAAAAGGTTACACCCAAGACGGCGCGGCTCCCGCCCTCTAATCTCGGATGGATAACCCTGTCAACAGGATTCATAATGTGCCCAGGGCATCGAACTCGGATAAACGCACTTTCACTCTTGCCGGATTGGCTGCATCCCTCGGGCTCCAGGTTTCTGATCTGAACCCTTCAAACTGGACCGCCTTTGGTGAGAGTTTTCCGGTGATTTTCCCGGCTGGGAAAAGGAACGGACGCGCAGAAGGCGTTCGGTCTATAGCAGGATGATTGGCTTGTCGGCTAGGTCATAACGCACATTAATTATTGCCCGCTGGCAGTCCCATGACGGCGGTCTTTTGCGCCTCGTCGATCGCTTTGGCCTCGGAAAATGTCATATTGTTGGCAGCGATCGGCAGGTCAAAATCGGGCGGTAACGGATCGGAGAATGAAGGTATTCCTAAAACAGGTGTAGCGGAAATGGGAATGGAAGACCAGAGGCCAACTTGGAGCATGTGCGCATCGTCACCTCTCCCGCATAAGACGGCCTAAACCCCAAGGGTGCAGTGACGACCGCAGGTTCTGGTACGTTCTTGCATTCTCCTTGGACAAAACTCCGAGCGGAACTACATCCCCCCGGCAAGATCGGGGCCATCGCGTGTACCCTACACCGATCCGAGACACGGCAGTGCTGATCCACCGATTAGGCCCATTTGCGGCTGGAGTTCGGTGGTTGGTTATGCGCGTTTGCGCGGAAGGAATGGGTGACGGGTGCAGCGTTTCGGTTGTGCGGAGCGTTTTGCCCACACTGCCATTACCGGCGGCCACCGCCAGGCTACCGGTATCATGTCGCGGTTTACGGCTGCCATGCCAGTCGGCCTGCGAGCGCCAGGGGATGAGGACCGGTTCCGCCAACCTAGGCCGGATGGCTGAACCGCGCGATACGGGCGTCCTTCGTCAAGGTGCGAAAGGCCGGGCCGCTGACGTGCACCAGCGTCCGATGATCTCCTCCCTCGAAGTAGACGTCGCCGCCGTTTTCCAGGCTCTCATCCAGAACAACCGGCACATCATAGGCCAGTCCGATCGGTGGGACGGCGCCCTCGTCGCAATCGGAGAAAAGCGCACTGACCTCCTCCTCCGAGGCGAGGCCAAGGCGTCGGTCCATGACCTCCTGCAAGGTGGTAAGCTCGATCCGGTGCGTACTCGGAACCACCGCCAGGACGTAGCCCATCTCATGGTGCACGACCACGCTCTTGGCCAATCTTCGTCCGGGGACATGGGCTGCCTGCGCAGACTGACTGGTGGTGGCGGTTCTGTGGTGCGCGACGGTATCGTATGCGACACCTTCGCGGTCGATGTAGTCCTGAAGCTTCTTGGCGATCGTCATCGTGAGGCGCCCCTTCTGCTTTCGTAGTGACGCGAAACGGGACCATTCTCCTCCCATCATCGGTGAAGTCAACGGCGAAAGGCGCCTTGCCCCCCCCCTCGCGGCCACCGCCATCTGGCCGCTGATCGCCCTGACGGGGGCTGATCATTTTCCTCTCGCTTCGGGCATTATCAGCCCCATCGCTCCAATTCTCGGAACGATGCAGTACACTTCTGCATCCAGATCCGTCGCGCACGGAAGGAGGGCGCCATGCAGGAGAAGTACTCGGGAACCTGCTTCTGCGGGGCAATCGAGATCGAGGCGACCGGCGCACCGCTTGAGATGGGTTATTGTCACTGCACCTCCTGCCGCGCCTACTCCGGCGGCCCGCTCAGCGCCTATGCCCTGTGGCGGAGCGGGAATGTGAAGATAACGCGCGGCGCAGAGTTCATCGGCCATTACAACAAATCGGGTATGAGCGACCGGCAGTTCTGCATGAAATGCGGCGGCCACATCATGTCCGCGCATCCCGACCTTGGCCTGACCGACGTGAGGGCCGCGGTCGTTCCGGGCCTGACATTTGAGCCGACGGTGCATCTGAACTACATCGAATGCGTGCTGCCCGTGCGTGACGGCCTGCCGAAGCTAAAGGACTTTCCCGCCGAAGCCGGTGGGTCGGGCGAGACGGTACCGGAGTGACTTTGGCACCAATGGGGAGCAAGAGCCGCCGCCGTTGCCTGCCATTTTGCAACCATCACGCATGGCCGAATCGATCAGACCCCGCATTGATAAGCTTGCCGGCACAATCTAAAGTAAACATGGATGTGACGGCGGCATTTCCTGATGAGATAATCTCCGACAGGCGCCCGGCCGTCGCCTGGCTCGGCAGAATCATTTTCGTGGACGTCGTGCAATGAGCAAGATCGCCGTGAAGCGCATATATGCCCCCTCTGATCCCGGCGACGGGATGCGGATACTCGTTGATCGGCTCTGGCCGCGTGGCATTTCAAAAGCGAAGGCGAACATCGACCTCTGGCTGAAGGACATTTCTCCGAGCGACGACCTTCGCAAACGCTTCCACGCCAAGCCGGAAAGCTGGGACGCCTTTCGCAGCGCCTACGCGGAGGAATTGACTGGGGAAGCGGCGCAGGCGGCGGCAGCGGAACTGCGCGCCCTCCTCCGGAACGGCCCGGTCACCCTGCTCTTTGCCGCGCGGGACGAACGCCAAAACAATGCCGTCGCCCTGAAGGAATGGCTGCAACAGCACGTCTGAAGCCTTCTGGTTCTGCAAAATCGCGCCGTTCAAGCCAGCCGGGCGTGCAACGGCGGTGATGGCGAACCTCGATGACACGAGCATGCAGCGTGTCAATGAAATGTCGATTTCGAGAACAGGTTCAGGACAAGGACGCCGGCAATGATCAGGGCCAGCCCGATGACGGCGGCGAGATCGAGCGTTTGGCCGAAGACGAAGTACCCCACGAGCGAGATCAGGACGATACCCAGCCCGCTCCAGATTGCATAGGCAATGCCGACGGGGACGTAGCGCAAACTCCAGGAGAGGAAATAGAAGGCGATCGCGTAGCACACGACCATCATCAGCGTCGGCATTGCGCGAGAAAAATGCTGCGCCGCTTGCATCGCCGACGTGCCGAGCACCTCGAACACAATCGCGACCACGAGGACCGAATAGACAAGGGAAAGGTTCATGACAACTCCGCCGCAGCGCACGAGGCAAAAGGGATATTCAGGATCGGGTGAGCTCGACCAGCCGATGCATCAAGTCCAGCTCGCGACCCGGATCGAGCGGGTGGCTTTCGAGCAGGGACGCGAGCCAGAGGCCGTCGGCGGCGAAGCGGACCAGTTCGCAATCGATCGACGAGTCCGTTCCGGCATGGAGTAGCGACTGGTCTTCCACCCAGCGGCGCCAGCGCTGGCGCAGGTGCGGCTCGCCAAGCAGGGCCATCGTCATTGCCTTCCAACGCTCCTCCTCGGCCATCCCGCCCAGCACGAAACACACTCTCAGATACGCCCGGGTAAAGCGGCCGCGCGGTTCCGGATCTTCGATCATCGCCTGATGGATCGCCGCATCCAACCGGCTCATCAGGTCGTCGAGAAGCCCATCCAGCAAGGCGGCCTTGCTGGGGAAATGATGCAACAGACCGCCCTTGCTGACGCCCGCCGCCGCCGCGACCGCATCGAGGGTGACACCGGCCGCCCCTTTTTCGATGCAGAGTCCGGCCGCGACCCCCAGCAGCAGCTGGCGGACGGCTTCGGGTTGCTTCTTCCGGTGATATGCCGTTTTCATGAGGAAACATACCGTCTGGACGGTTTTAATTCAATTACTTTGTTCACCCATGCTGGTTGTTTCTGTTTGTCGAACCCGTGGCGATTCCCGACGATTCGTCGTACCGGTCCCGGTGCCGTCATTGCCCTCGCGCGTCCGCTGATCTATCTGTAAAGGCGAACGAAAGCAGCGGGAATGCCAGTGCAGGACGATAAGCAGGAAGCGACGACAACGCTCTACGACGCAGTCGGCGGCGACGCCGCTGTGCGCGCGCTGACCAGCCGGTTCTACGCGCTGATGGACACGCTGCCCGAAGCCGCCGCCTGTCGCGCCATCCACCCGGCAAGCCTCGCCCACAGCGAGGAGAAACTCTACGAGTACCTCACCGGCTGGCTTGGCGGCCCACCGCTCTACACCGACAAACGCGGCCATCCGATGCTGCGCCGCCGTCACTTTGTCGCGCCGATCGGGCAGGCCGAACGCGACGGCTGGCTCCTGTGCTTCACCCGGGCACTGGAGGAAACGGTTGCAAGCCAACAGTTACGAGCAATCATTCTCGAGCCGGTGACGCGGCTGGCGCATCACATGGTCAACCAGGCATAGAGGACACGCCTCCGATGGCAGATTCGATCGCACGTTCAGCAACGCTGTTCTTCGCGGGCATCATTGGTGTGGCTGGGGTGGCGAGCGCGGCGCTGGCATCGCATGCAAGCGCCGATCCACGCCTGATGGCGGGTGCATCGGCGATGTGCCTTGCGCATGCTCCAGCCCTCGTCGCGCTCTACGCCGCCTGGCCGACCCTGCGCACGGCAGCCGTGGCCGCAATCCTTCTGGTCGTCGGAACGCTTCTCTTTGCCGGGGACCTCGCCATGCGGCATGCGGCGGGCCATGGCCTGTTTCCGATGTCGGCCCCAACCGGCGGCTTTCTGATGATGACCGGCTGGCTGACAGTCGCTTTCGGCGCGTTCCGCCATCGCACGACGACAGAATGAAGCGCGCAGACATCATTGAGCGGCTTGTCGCCCGCCCAGATCCGGCGCAACAGACCTAGCCCGTTTCGGGCAGGTCCTTGCGACGCTCCGCCTTCACAGCGCGGCTTGGAAACGCGGTCACGTTGTCGCCGGTCTCCGTCTGCGCCTGAGCAACCGGGGCGAAAGGAATATCCCGCGCCGGCGGACGGGCCTGCCATACCGGAAACGTCGCGACGTTGGGATTTTCCGCCTGCAGGCGGCGCTCACGCATCAAGAGCGCAAGGAGTTCCGGAATCAGCCCATCGCCGTTTAGCGCGGCAAGTCTATGCAGGCCGATCAACACGACGGCTCCCTGCCCCTCACCGCTCATTGGACGGGATTTCCCTCGCTGAGGTTCTGCAGGGCCCTCTCGAAACTGGACTTGCTGCCGTTGCGCAGCGGCACGAACGCCTTTTCCCATTTCTTGCAGCCCGTTTTCACCCGCAGACAGGCGTCGTGGCTGATGCAATCGATCGGGCAGAAGACGCAGTCGACCGAGGGCAGCACATTGTCGATGCGCGAGACCGCTTCGCGAAGGCCGCCATCGTGATGGATCAGGTTGGCGCCGAACGTGCTGGCAATCTGTCTGAGATGCGCCACCTGGCAATCGCGACCACCGACATAGAGAAAGCTGCGTCCCTCGAGCGCCGATTTCGCCGACGCTTCCGCTTCGGCCGCGTTGCCGCCGCCATCTGCGGGCTTCGCCTGCCGGTTCTGAATCGGCCGCCTGTCGATCTCGATGCTGCGCCGTTTCACCCGCGTAACCTCGACCGGGCGCGGCCCGCGCGGTTCGGCGACAGGCGGGCGCGGCATCTGCATCCCCTCCGCAGGACGGCTCGATGCAAGGCGCGCCTTAAGCGAAGCCACCTCCTTTTCGAGCGCGGCGATACGAGCGTCACGCGCGGTAATCATCGCCCGCAGGACCGCTTCACGCTGTCCGTCCCTACCTGTCTGCATGCGCCATACCTCGAAACTTCTGATTGGTGGCGCGACCCTACAAAACATGACTTTGAGAGTAAAGTATAAACATGATTATGTCCGTCATCTTTTTACGATGCCCCAGCGTTCCCCGGGGAGGTCGGAACCAGCAGGGCGCCATACCACTATCGCTTGCAGCGATGAGCACGTTGAATGATCGTGAAGAGCGGCCGGCGCGTTCCGACGTGAACGCTGTTCGCCACGTGATCGTGAAGTTCGCCGAGGTGATTAATACAAAGAAACCTTTTCGTTGCCTCGGCGCGGCCGGTCGGTGTTCTCACGGATGAAACCTGAAGGAAGTCTTTGATTGCGGAATGCACGTCGGCGGCTTGCCTGAAGAGGGAACTCCGTTCATTCTGCCTCAGACCACCTCGCCTGACGGCCTGACCTGCGCGCACTGGTGGAACCAGGGCGTCTCGTCGGCGTTGTGCTCGCAGGGCAGGGTTTTGCGTGCCAATCGGCCAAGGAGAAAGCGAATGTCATCGGGAATGTTCTCGCGCGGTAAAGACCGCACCACATCGGAAACGGCCGAAAGCATCGAGGACCAGATCGCCGAACTGCGCGACCAGATTTCGGCGCTCGCAAAGGCCGTCGCTCGCGACGTCTCGGATGGCGCCGACGACGCGCGCAGCCGCTTTTCCGCGTTTCGCAAGCGCGCCGTGGATGCCCGCGACGACGCCGAGGCCAACCTTGAGGAACTGATCGCCAGCGGCGAGGAGATCCTCGCCGAACTGTCGGAGAAGTATCGCGACGCCGGGCGCGAGATGCGTCGGACGGTACGCGACCATCCGCTCGCAACGCTAGGCGCCGCAGCACTTGCCGGCTTCGTCATCGCCGCAATCCTTCGGCGTTGATCCATTTGCTTGCTTTCAGCCGGTAACAGTCTTTCGACCTCGCTGAGGAAGAGATCGACTGGGGCTGGTGCGCATCGGCCCGAGAAAAGGAGCAGCAATTCATGCATTCGATCGTAGCGGCCCTCGCCCAGAACCTGATTTTCAGGATCGAGGACAGGATAGAGGAGACCGTGGCTCGGTCGAAGCGCAATGCGATGTTTGCCGGAGCAGCAATCCTGCTGCTGCTGACAGCCTACGTCCTGGTGATCGCCGCCATCTGCGTGGCGCTTGCTAGCCACTATGGAACCGTTCCCGCCCTGCTCGGCCTTGCGGGCGGCGTGGCTACGATCGCATTGGTGCTGATCGCCATTCTCCTCTATCTCAACAACCGCGACGCCAAGCTGCGCCGGCACCGGCGAAAACAGATGCAGGCGCGCCGTCAACTTGCAGCGCTTGCCGCCGGGACCGCCGCGCGCCAGCCGCTGGCGACCGCAGCACTTGGGCTCGCCCTTGCGCTTTTTCTTAAGCCAGGGGCACGCCGGCGCCGGCGTCGCAACGACTAGGCTCTAGCTACAGCACAGACCGGTTCGAACGTCCGTCAATCTACTGCAGCGGCAGTCGAACGAGCGCCGTAAGCCCGCTTGGCAGAAATTCGAGATGCACGCTGCTTCCCAACACCTTGTCGAGGCTGCGCTCGATCAGCACGATGCCGAACCCGTAGCGCTTCGGCGGCTCGACCGGCGGTCCGCCGACTTCATGCCAGGTCATGTGCAGCACCGGCTTGCCTTCGTCCTCGACAATACGGGCGGTCACCACCAGCTTGCCGCCGGCGACCGACAAGGCACCATATTTTCGGGCGTTAGAGGCGAGTTCGTGCAACACAAGACCCAGGCCGATCGCCTGGTCCGGCCCCATCTGTACTTCATCCTTGTGGATTTCAACCTGCGCATCGAAGTCATCGACATAGGGCTTGATCTGCGCCTGCAGCAGCGCCGTAAGCCTAATGCCGCCCCACTCGTGGTCGCTCAGAAGACCGTGGGCCTCGGAGATCGCCTGCAGGCGACCGGCAAAGGCCTCCATGAAAGCGACCGGATCATTGGTTCGACGCAGCGTCTGGCGCGCGAGCGATTGCAGCATCGCGAGGGTGTTCTTCACGCGATGGTTCAGTTCGCGCAGCAGCAGGCGCATCCGTTCCGAGGCAATCTGTCCTTCCGTCACGTCGAGCGTGATGCCCAGAAACATCAGAGGTCGTTCTCCGTCCCACTCATGGACCCGACCCCGCCCCAGCAGCCAGCGCCCCGTCGCCCTCGCCCGAAACATGTCGTCGTATTCGGCGCCCGTCTGCAGCGCTCGACGCAAGCTTGCGATCGTCGCCTTCCTGTCCGCGGGATGGATCGCCGAAAAGACCCTGCGCGCGGTCAGCGGCACTCCCGGCTTGAGGTCAAGCATCCGCATCAGCGGCGGATTGCCGACGACGATCCCCGTCTTGAGGTTCCACAGCCAGCTTCCGACATTGGCCGCATCCAGGGCGGACGCCTGTCGCTGCTCCTCCCGCGCAATGGCCACGTTCGCGATCGCCCTCCGCCTCGCCTCCTCCTTGAGCAGGAGAAGCGTGCCGGCAAGCTTCGCAAACTGTTGCAAGTGCAGCAGCGCATCCTGCGACCCGTCCGCGCGGGGAACGACGTCGAAGACGCAGACGCTTCCAATCGCCTGACCGAGATGCATGATCGGCGCCCCCGCATAGAAGCGCAAGCGGGCGCCGCCGGTGACACTGGGCAGTCTGGAAAACCGCCTGTCCTTCAGCGCGTTCCTGACGAGGAGCGGTGCGCCGGTCCCCGTCAACAGGTGTGCACAGAAGGTGTCCCGCGCAGTTGCACTGATCTCGGTCATGCCTTTGCGCGCCAGAAACCATTGGGTGGCATCGCCAATCAGGCTGACAAGTGCGATAGGCGCTGAAAAGAGCCCAGCCGCGAGATCTGCAATTCCGGTAAAGTCAGAATCCGGTCCCGCATAAGCGGGCAACGTCGCATCCACAGCGGCAAGCCGCTCGGGCGACGCAAGCGCGGCGGCGACAGACGGTGACGGCATGGCGCTACCTATCGTTACGCCGGTCATTGACGCCCCACCCGCAGTTGCGGCTCGACGTCACCCCCGTCTCGGATGCCTGCATCTGTCACAACATTGTCCCCACTCACCAAGCTTGAAGCGTTCCGCCTGCCTAACATGCCGCGGTCCTTCCGGTTCGATTGCCGCGCTATTTGCTCCTTTCGCATGTCTCTGACCCGATACCGCTTCCAGCTTTGGCAGAAGGCTTCAGGACACGAAAGCCCGTGAGGTCAGCGGCGCCGAAACCGCATCCGGGCCGAATTCATCCTCATCGGTGATTTTCAGGATCTCCTGCAGTTTCTGCCTGGCCCGGTTCACGCGGCTCTTGATCGTGCCGAGCGCACAGCCGCTGATCTCCGCCGCCTCTTCATACGAAAGACCCGAGGCGCCGACGAGGACAATCGCTTCGCGTTGCTCGGCGGGAAGCTGCGCCAGCGCCTTCTGGAAATCGTGCATATCCAGCGCGCCGTACTGCGCAGGATGCTGGGCCAAGCTTTCCGTCAGCAAGCCGTCGCTGTCCTGCACCTCGCGGCCGCGCTTTCGCAGCTTGCTGTAGAGTTCGTTGCGCAGAATTGTGAACAACCAAGCCTTTATGTTCGTGCCCATCTCGAACTGCTCCTGCTTGGCCCAGGCCTTCAGGATCGTGTCCTGCACGAGATCGTCGGCCTCATGGTGGCGACCGACGAGGGAGATGGCGAATGCTCTGAGACTCGGCAGATTCGCGAGCAACTCGCGCTTGAAATTGGTGGCCTGTTCCATCTCGCTCACCGATCACCGTCTTCCAACTGCAACTCGCTCAGTCTTTCGGCATCGTCGAGTTTCTCAAGAAGATCGAGAAACTGTTGGGGTACCGGCTCGCTCTCGATCGAGAGATAGAACGAGCGCAATTTATGCGCGATCTGGGCTTCGGCGCCGACCGGCATCGTCGGAGAATCTGGTTGTTGGCGTTGTGTCACGATCAGCATCTTTCAAAACACCTGAGAGTATTTCGCACAAAATGCGCGGCAACTAAAAAGGTTCCGTTTGCCGGGAACCCAAGAAGGCCGCGAGCGTTCATCGGTGACAGGTAAATTCACAATACCAGGGGAGAGTTCCATGCCGATTTCCGATCGCATCCTGCCATATCTGCCAGGTCTTCGGCGATATGCGCGCGCACTGACGGGCTCGCAGTCCTCTGGTGATGCATACGTGGCCGCCACACTGGAAGTGGCACTGTCCGACCCGCTGATCCTTCAGGGCGGTCATGATGGTGATGATGACCGTCTATGTCTTTTCCGGCTGCTGTCGAGGATGATCGCAACGCTTCCCCTTTCGCTAAGCGTTTCGGTGCCTGTCCGCAGCGGCCCAGAAGCGCCGTTCGACTTCGCAGCTGTGGCTCCACAAGTTCGCCAGGCGCTGTTGCTGGTGACGATGGAGGGCTTCCCCACAACACAGGCGGCGGCAATCCTCGAATTAGATGAAGCCGAAGTCTGCGACCTGCTCACTATCGCCTACCGCGAGATTGCGGCGCAGGCCGAAACCGGGATTATGATCATCGAGGACGAACCACTGATCGCGCTGGATCTGGCCGACCTGATCACCGACATGGGCCATCACGTCACCGGCATTGCCCGCACCAAGGCCGAGGCAGAACAGCTCTGGGGCGACACCTTGCCTGGGCTGATCCTGGCGGACGTCAAGCTCGCCGACGGCAGTTCGGGCATCGATGCGGTCAATTCCATCCTGTCACGTACCGACCTGCCCGTGATCTTCGTGACCGCCTATCCGGAAAGACTGCTGACCGGCGAGCGGCCGGAACCGGCCTACCTCGTCAGCAAGCCGTTCCATCCCGAAACGATCAAGGTGCTCATCAACCAGGCATTGCTGTCAAACCAGTCGCAGCGGGCGGCCGCTTGAAACAAACCTCCCAAAAGCAGCAGCCAGTGCAGGGGGCACTGGCTGCTTGTTTTTCCGCGGCCGGAGGGGACACGGTCGCGGTCCTCTCACCGGCTTCAAGGGCCTCGCATTGGGGGAATGCGGGTGCCGGTGACATTGCCTAAAACACCGGTGTGGGGAAAAGGTTCCCGCTGTTGCAACTTTTCTTTTTGAGACCTCAGGCGATCCGTTCCAGCTCGTCACGATGCCGATACATGGCCAAAAAGCGCCTGTACTCCCTGTCGTAAAGCGCGCGCTTAAGAGGATCGGGCAAATACTCCGTTCCCCCCGGATACATGTGGTCACCCGCCGACGCCAGGTTCGCATAAAGCCCGCCAGTGACCGCCGCAGCCATCGCCGTCCCCAGCAGCACCGCATCACTCGTCCGCGGCACCACGAGCTTGCAACCGGTCACGTCCTTGTAGATCTCCATCAACAGCGGATTGCGAAGATGCCCGCCGGTCACATGCAACGCCTCGAGCGCGTAGCCGCCCTCGCCGAGCTTTTCGATGACGTGCCGAATGCCCAGAACGATGGCCAGGCAGGCTTTCCAATAGAGCCTGCACAATCCATCGAAGGAGGCGTCCAGCGAAAGGCCGCTGATGACGCCGAGCCCGTGCGGATCGGCCAGCGGCGAGCGATTGCCATGGAAGTCCGGCAGAACGTGCAGGCGGGAAGCAAAGTCGTCGCCTTCCTTCTCTCGCAGTTCGCCGATCCGCGTCACGATGCGCTGATGGATAGCGGCAACCGGATCGCCGCCGGCACTATGCAGGCGGACGATGTGATCAAGCAGCGCACCCGTTGCCGACTGGCCGCCCTCAACCAGCCAGTGCCCGGGCAGAACCACTTCGTAGTATGGTCCCCACATGCCGAAACCGAACTTCTTTTCCCGCGACAGGGCCGCCACACAGCTCGAGGTTCCACCGATCAGCGCCAGTTGGCGCTCCAGGCGTCCGCAGTCGCCGAGAAATCCACCCAGCACACCGAGCACCCCGGCATAGGCGTCAATCATCCCGGGGCCGACGACGCAGCCGGTATCGAGGCCGAGCTCGGCGGCTGCCTGCGCGGTGAGCCGCCCGACCGCCGTGCCGACCGGCAGCGTTTCCTTTGGCAGGGATCCCCGCTCCCGCAGATCCTCAAGACCGATCTCGGCAAGAAAATCCTCGCACCAGCCGTCCTGTTCGTGCGCCATATAGTTCCACTTGGCCGTGATCGTGCAGCGCGACCGGCCCAGTGACCCGGTCGCCTTCCAGGTCATGAAGTCCGCGAGATCGAAGACATAGCCGACCTTGGTCCACTGTTGAGACTGGTGGCGCTTCAACCACATCAGCTTCGGCATCTGCATTTCCGGCGACATCACCCTTCCGGAATGCGCAAGCAGCGGATGCCCGGTCGCCGTACAGAAATCGGCCTCTGCCAGCGCGCGATGGTCGAACCAGACGATCGTGTCCCAGCGCGGGTCCTTTCCGCCCGAAACGGCCAGAGGCCCTCCGTCGCGATCCCGGACCACGAGGGAACATGTGGCGTCGAAGCCAAGGGCCGCGACCCGTCCCGCGGCAATGCCGGCCGCCTCGCGCGCCTCTCTCACCGCGATGCAGACGGCGCGCCAGATGTCCTCGGAATCGTGTTCCGCATGATTTTCGCACGGCTGGTTGATCGCGATGGGATGCTCGGCCCGCGCCAGCATCGCGCCACTTCGATCGAAGACGCCCGCACGGGCGCTCCCGGTCCCGATATCGACCGCAACGATCAGATCGCGCATGAATTCATGTTCCCGTCGGATATTCTTTTCGAACAAACTGGAGCAAATCCCGCATGTCGTCAAACAGGGCATCGGGTTGCAGACGGGAGAGAGATTGTCGGTGGCGCTCGCCTTGCGCATGCGAGCCACCGGCAAAGGCAAAGACCCGCATACCGGCCGCTTTCGCGGCCATCACGCCGGCTGGGCTGTCCTCGATCACGGCGCAGGCATCGGGTGCAACTCCCATTGCCGCGCTGGCGTGGAGGAACAGATCCGGCGCCGGCTTGCCACGTTCCACCATCGAGGCGCTGAAGATATTCGGCTCGAAGCTATCGAGCAGGCCGGTTACGGCAAGCGACAGCCGGATGCGTTCCGGCTGGCTGGAGGAAGCAACGCAGAACGGCACCGGCAGGGCTTCGACCGCGGCCCGGACACCATCAATCGGCTGCAACTCCTCGCGGAAGCGAGCATAGAGCGCCTTGCGCATATTTTCCAGGAAATGATCGTCGATCGCCAGGCCATAGTCCTCGTGCAGAATGTCCGACATGCTTTTGAGGCTTCTGCCGAGAAACCGGTCCGTGGCCTCATCTGCATCCATCGTCACGCCGGCCGCGTCGAGGGCATCGACCAGAACGGCAAGGGAGATCGGCTCGCTATCGACGAGCACGCCGTCGCAGTCGAAGATGATCAGGTCGATCGGACTTGCAGCCATGCTCTCCATTCCAGGCCGTTCGGCCGTCGAAAGCGGCCTGTTTCTTTCGTGCGGGCTTTGCGTTCAGTCTGCCAGACGGTCGTCGAGATAGAGCCGAAGCGTTGCCCGCGTTCCCTTTTCCCACAGCATTCTCAAGGCTTTGGCGAATCGCCGCCGGAACAGCTCGGAGGCGGCAACGTCACCGAATATGTCGGAGAGCGCAAGGAAGGCAGTCGGATCGTCCTTCGCCTTGACAGCTGCCGCGTGCAGGCGGTCGGCGCTGGCATCGTTGAAGAAGATGTTCTTGCCGCTGTCGGAGGTGCCGGCAAAGTAGCGGCACCACAAGGCCGACACGAGCGAAAGCCCGACGACATCTTCGCCGCGCCGCAACCGGTCGGCGGTCGACGGCAGGATGAATTTCGGCTGCCGGTTCGATCCGTCCTGGGCAAGGCGCGGAATCGTGTCGCCGATCTTGGTGTTGGAGAAGCGCCTCTCGATCAGCTTGAAATAATCATCAAGGTCGGTGTCCGGCACCGGCGGGACGACCGGAATGATCTCTTCGCGTTCGAGCTTGGCGAGAAAGGCGCGGATATCGGCATCCTCCATGGCCTCGTGCACGAAGTGGATGTCGAGGAGTGCGGCGGGATAGGCGATCGCCGCGTGGCCGCCGTTGAGGATGCGGATCTTCATGTGTTCGTAGGGCGCCACATCCGGCACAAACTGGACGCCCACGGTCTCGAGCGCGGGCCGTCCCAGCGGGAACTTGTCCTCCAGCACCCACTGCTTGAACTCCTCGCAAAAGACCGGCCATTGGTCCTCGATGTCGTAGTCGCCCTTGACGATGCCGATCTCGCGCGGCCCGGTTGCCGGCGTGATCCGGTCGACCATTCCATTGGGAAAAGCCACGTTCACGTCGATCCAGTCGGCAAAGGCGGTATCCGAGAGACGCGCAAGGCCGGAAACAGCGGCATGCGTGACCTCGCCATTGCCAGGAATGTTGTCGCAGGACATGACAGTGAAGGGACGTGTCCCTCTTTCCTTACGCGCCTTCAGCCCGGCGAGGATCAGCCCGAACACGGTCTTCGGATCGTTCGGATTCGCCCCATCGGCCTCGATCGCCGGATGGGCCGGGTTGAACACACCCGAGGCCGGATCGATGAAATAGCCGCCCTCTGTGATTGTCAGCGAGACAATGCGGATGGCTGGGTCGGCAAGCCGTGCGACGATGGCCGCCACATCGCCGGGCTTGAGATAGTCGATCATCGCACCGGTCACATGCGCGCCGGTGCGGTTGTTGTCCTGCTCGACAACCGTCGTCAGGAAGTCCTGGCTTTCGAGCTTTACCCGCATTGTCTCGTCGGATGGAAGCACGCCGGCGCCAACGATGGCCCAGTCGTGGTCGCGGCCGGCGTTGAACAGCGCGTCGAGATAGACCGCCTGGTGCGCCCGGTGGAAATTGCCGACACCGAAATGAACGATCCCCGCCGCCAACGCGGTTCGGGAATAGGATGGCACGCCTGCGGTCTTCTTCACCTGTTCCAGGTTGGCCAGCGACAGTTTGGTCGTCATGTCTCTTCCTTCAGGGCACCAGCGGCAAGGCCGCTTCCCGTTCATGCAATTTGCAGCGTGCAGCAGCGCTGCCAGTGCCCGGCAGCGTTTCCTTCGTTTGCCTCAATCGACCCGAGCGGCGCAGCAAAGCCTCAACTCATCCAGTTGCCGCCGTCGACGTTGTAGGTCTGGGCGACGACGTAATCGCTTTCGGCAGAGGCGAGGAAAATCGCCATGCCGGTCAGATCCTCGGCCGTCCCCATCCGCCCGAACGGCACCTCCTGCCCGACCAGCCGCTTCTTCTCGCCGAGCGGCCGGTTCTCATACTTGGCAAAGAGCGCATCGACCCCGTCCCAATGCTCGCCGTCGACCACGCCGGGGGCGATCGCGTTGACGTTTATGCGGTGCTTGATGAGATCGAGACCGGCCGATTGGGTGAGGCTGATCACCGCCGCCTTGGTGGCGCAGTAGACCGCCACAAGCGCCTCACCGCGCCGTCCCGCCTGGCTTGCCATGTTGATGATCTTGCCGCCGCGCCCCTGCGCGATCATCTGTTTCGCCACGGCCTGCAGCGTGAAGAGCGTGCCGGCGACGTTGATCGAAAACAGCTTTTCGTAGCTCTCTCGCGTGATCTCGACTATCGGCGCAAGATCGAACAGGGCAGCGTTGTTAACGAGGATATCGATGCCGCCCGCCTCCTTCACGCAAGCAGCAACGGCATTGTCGATCGAGGACTGGCTGGTGACATCCATTTCCACGGCATAGGCAGCGGCGCCGATTTCGGCCACCGTCTGCCGCGCGCGTTCGCTGTTGATGTCGGCAATCGCCACACGGGCGCCTTCGCGCACGTACGCTTCGGCGAACGCGCGTCCAATCCCCCGCGCCGAACCGGTGATCAGGGCGCTCTTCCCGTCCAGTCTCTTCATCTGATCGCCAGTCCTTCCTCGTTGAAGCGTTGCACGCGCCCCTCCTGCGGGCTGAGATAAACCTGGTCGCCATGCTTGACGGGGAAGTCACCACCGACGCGGGCCGTCAGAGTCCCCACGCCGTCGACGGCCACGTGCAGGAAGGTGTCGGACCCGAGATGTTCCGCGACACCGACCGTGCCGCGCCAGGCGCCCGTCGAGGTGGAAAGATCGATATGCTCCGGCCGCACCCCGACGGTGTGCGCGCTGTATCCCCTGGCGATTTCGCCGGTGATGAAGTTCATTCTCGGCGAACCGATGAAGCCGGCAACGAAGAGGTTCGCGGGCCGGCGATAAAGTTCCAGCGGAGAGCCGACCTGCTCGACATTGCCCTTGTTGAGCACGACGATCTTGTCGGCCATGGTCATGGCCTCGACCTGGTCATGGGTGACGTAGACCATCGTCGTCTTCAACTGCTGGTGCAGCTGGCTGATCTCGAGACGCATGTTGACGCGCAGCGCCGCGTCCAGGTTTGACAGCGGCTCATCGAACAGAAACGCCGCCGGCTGGCGCACGATTGCCCGGCCGATCGCCACGCGTTGGCGCTGGCCGCCCGAAAGCTGCCGCGGCTTGCGGTCGAGATAGTCGGTGAGGTTCAGGACGCGGGCGGCGTCCTCCACCTTGCGGTCGATCGCACTTTTGTCTTCGCCGGCCATCTTCAGCGGGAAGGCAATGTTCGAGCGCACGCTCATATGCGGATAGAGCGCGTAGGACTGGAACACCATCGACAGCCGTCGCTTGGCCGGCGGAAGGTCGGTGGCATCCTTGCCGTCGATGACGATCTGTCCGCCGGAGACATCCTCCAGGCCGGCGATCAGCCGCAACAGCGTGGACTTGCCGCAGCCGGAGGGACCGACGAAGACAACGAATTCACCGTTATCGATAGCCAGGTCGATGGACGGGATGACGGTGTGGGCGCCAAAGACCTTCGACACATTCTTGAGCGTTATGCTTCCCATTGTTCTTGTTCCCTATTTGACTGCGCCGAAGGTGAGGCCGCGCACCAGTTGCTTCTGCGAGAACCAGCCAAGGATGAGAATCGGGGCGATCGCCATGGTCGAAGCGGCCGAGAGCTTCGCGTAGAAAAGCCCCTCAGGACTTGAATAGGAGGCAATGAACGCCGTCAGCGGTGCGGCCTTTGATGCCGTCAGGTTCAGTGTCCAGAACGCCTCGTTCCAGGCGAGGATGATGTTGAGCAGGAGCGTGGAGGCGATCCCCGGCACCGCCATCGGCGTCAGCACGTAGACGATCTCCTTGGCGAGCGAGGCGCCATCCATGCGGGCCGCTTCGAGGATCTCGCCGGGGATCTCCTTGAAGTAGGTGTAGAGCATCCAGATGATGATCGGCAGGTTGATCAGCGTCAGGATCATGACGAGGCCGATGCGCGTATCGAGTAGGCCGGTGTTGCGGAACAGCAGATACATCGGCACCAGCACGCCCACCGCCGGCATCATCTTGGTGGAAAGCATCCACATCAGCACATCCTTGGTCTTCGGCGTCGGCGCAAAGGCCATGGCCCAGGCGGCGGGAATGGCGATGAGCAGCCCCAGGAGCGTCGAGCCGAACGAGATCACCACCGAATTCATGAAATGCTTGAAGTAGTCGGAACGAACCTGGACCTCGCGGTAGTTCTCGAAGGTCCAGTCGAAGAACAGCAGCGACGGCGGCGAGGCAATCGCCTCGGCCTCGGTCTTGAAGCTCGTCAGTACCGTCCAGAGGATCGGGAAGAAGATCAGGACGCCGATCGTCCAGGCGAGGACCGTATTGACGATTTTGCGTTGGCTGGAAACGGTGCGGGCCATGGTTTCACGCCTCCAGGGTCTTGCCGATCATGCGCATCAGGAAGAATGCGACGATGTTGGCGAGGATGACGGCGATGATGCCGCCGGCGGACGCACCGCCCACGTCGAACTGCAGCAGCGCCTGCGCATAGACGAGGAAGGTCAGGTTCGTGCTCTGCGTGCCGGGCCCGCCATTGGTGGTGACGAGGATTTCAGCAAAGACCGAGAGCAGGAAGATTGTCTGGATCAGGATGACGACAGTAATGGCGCGCGACAGATGCGGCAGCGTCAGATAGACGAAGCGCGACCAGGCGCCGGCACCGTCCATCTGCGCCGCTTCCTTCTGTTCTTCATCGAGCGACTGCAGCGCCGTCAGCAGGATGAGCGTCGCGAACGGCAACCATTGCCAGGCGACGATCAGGATGATGGACATCAGCGGTGCATTGTTGAGGAAGTCGAACGGCTGCAGGCCGACAGACTTCGCCAGGTAGGCAAACAGCCCGTTGACCGGGTTCATGAACATGTTCTTCCAGACCAGCGCCGCCACCGTCGGCATGATCAGGAACGGCGCGATCACGAGGATGCGCACGATCCCCTGCCCGAACATCGGCTGGTCGAGCAGGAGTGCCAGTCCAATGCCACCGAGCACGGTGATGAAGAGGACGCCAAGTACGATGGCAAGCGTGTTGAAGATCGCCTGGAAAAACGCAGGATCGGTCAGGAAGTACTTGTAATTATCGAAGCCCGCCCACTCCTCCATGCCGGGCATCAGCAGATTGTAGCGCAGGAAGGAGAAGTAGACCGTCATCGCCAGCGGCACGACCATCCAGGCAAGCAAAAGCAGCACCGAGGGTGCCATCATCAGACGAGCGGCAGATCGGGTGTGGAGTGTGGCCATGGCAGTTCCCGGTCAGGTTGGCCGCCAGCCTTCCGTTTCGCTGGGGCTTGGGGAAGGAAGCGAGTCCGGTTGTCAAAAAAGCCGGCGCAACTTTTCAGGACACCTGCCGCTTGGGCTCGGAAGTTGTCCCGGCGGCGCCGGCAGGGAGGTTCCCTTCCCCCGGAGAAAAGGAGCTGGGAACCCCAACCCGGCGCACCGATAATGTCGCATGCGCCAGGCCTTGGGAGCCCTATTTGATGTAACCGGCCTTCGTCATTTCGCGCGTCGTCAGCTGCTGGGCGGCAGCAAGCGCATCATCCACGCTGGTCTGCCCGGCAAGCGCTGCCGAGAATTGCTGGCCGACGGCCGTGCCGAGACCCTGAAATTCCGGGATCGCGACGAACTGCACGCCGACATAGGGCACCGGCTTGACGGCCGGGTTCTTCGGGTCGGCCGCGTTGATGCTGTCAAGCGTCATCTTCGCGAACGGCGCAGCCTTCTGGTATTCCGGGTTCTCGTAGAGCGAGGTGCGGGTGCCCGGAGGCACGTTCGCCCAGCCGTCCTTCTCAGCCACCAGCTTCAGGTAGTCCTTGCCGGTTGCCCAGGCGACGAACTTTTCCGCCGCCGCCTGCTTCTGCGTGCCGGCCGGGATCGCGAGATTCCACGCCCACAGCCAGTTGCCGCGCTTGCCAAGTCCCGTATCAGGGGCGAGCGCGAAGCCGACCTTGTCGGCGACCGTCGATGCCTTCGGGTCGGTCACGAAGGAAGCAGCGACCGTGGCGTCGATCCACATGCCGCACTTGCCGGTCTGGAACAGGGCCAGGTTCTCGTTGAAGCCGTTCGAGGAGGCGCCCGGAGGGCCGGCGTCGTTCATCAGCTTGACGTAGAAGTCGAGCGTGTTCTTCCATTCCGGCTGGTCGAACTGCGGCTTCCAGTTCTCGTCGAACCAGCGCGCGCCAAAGGCGTTCGCGGTTGCCGTCAGGAAGGCCATGTTCTCGCCCCAGCCGGCCTTGCCGCGCAGGCAGATGCCGTAGATCTCCTTGTCCTTGTCGGTGATCTTGCGGGCGGCGTCGGCGATGAACTCCCAGGTCGGCGCATCCGGCATGGTCAGCCCGGCCTTCTCGAAGAGGTCCTTGCGGTACATCACCATCGAGCTTTCGCCGTAGAAGGGTGCGGCATAGAGCTTGCCGTCCTCCCCGGTCAGCCCGGAGCGGATCGCCGGCAACAGGTCGTCGACGTCGTAGTCGGCGCCGAGATTGTCGAGCGGCAGGAGCCAGCCCTGCTTGGCCCAGATCGGGACTTCATAGGTGCCGATCGTGAGAATGTCGTACTGGCCGCCCTTGGTGGCGATGTCGGTCGTCACGCGCTGGCGTAGCACGTTTTCCTCGAGCGTGACCCAGTCGAGCTGGATGTCCGGATTTTTGGAGGTGAAGTCGTCCGTCAGTTTCTGCATGCGGATCATGTCGCCGTTGTTCACGGTCGCAATGGTCAGCGTCTCCGCATTGGCAAATCCACACAGGACAACGGCCGAGCAGGCGCCCAGCAGCAGCGTCTTCAATTTCATTTCTTCCTCCCAGAAGCCAAATGAGCATTTGCTTCGCTCATGGGCAATTACTCACTCATTCCCGCCAAATGTCAACGCTGATTCTTCGCTGCGCCGCCGAAAGCAGCCAGCGGCGATTGATGTACCTAGCTAAATTTTCGCTTTTGCCCCGCGGGCGTTGGTGTATGTCCGGCTCTCAATTTACATCGGGCACCGCCCGATAGATCGTCGCGATGGAGCACGAACACGTCATGGGCCAAGACACACTGGACATTGCCGCCCTTCTCGACGCGATGGCGGAAAGCCCCAGACGCGACAACAGCGCCTATCACGCGGCCATGGCCGAAGCCCGCCGGGCGTTCGAGAATGCGGAAGCAGCACTAGGCGGACCCGTGAAGGTCAAGATCAAGACAAAGACCAAGCGAAACGGCAGTTACGTCGTGAAGTGGACCTTCAAGCGCCTCGCATAGAGCTGTGCCGGCAAACGTTTATCGGCTGTTTTCAGTGTGAAAGCGAACTGGTCGAGAAAGACCAGAGCTTGACCTATGCGGGGCCTCTGACAATATCGAGCCATCAGTTCCAGGGAGTTCGACAACAACGCAGAATGGAAATCCTCGGCTTGGCAACGCCAGCCGGCAATTGAATTGCGATAGCGGCCACGCTTTGCACGGCCGGCGCTACTTAATGCCAGCAAGGAGTTCTCAAAATGATTTCAGCGTCGGAATGTCTGAATTTTGCTCGCAACACTGCACTTGGCCTTGTTGCCTGGGTTGCGATTGCCACCGTCGCACAGGCGCAGTCCGATCCCCTGCCTTCATGGAATGACACCGCTCCCAAGAAGGCGATCGTCACCTTTGTCGAGAAGGTCACAAAGGAAGGAACACCTGACTTCGTGCCGGAACCGGCGCGCATCGCGGTGTTCGACAATGACGGTACGTTGTGGACCGAGCACCCAATGTACACCCAGCTCGTCTTTGCCCTCGACCGGGTCAAGACCATGGCGAAGGACCATCCGGAATGGAAGGATAAGCAACCGTTCAAGGCTGTTCTGGAAGGTGACCTGAAGGCGTTGGCAGCCGCCGGCGAAAAGGGCCTGATGGACCTCATCATGACGACCCATGCGGGAATGACCGATGACCAATTCGCAACGATCGTGACCGATTGGCTCGCTAAGGCTCGGGACCCGCGGTTCAAGCGTCCCTATACCGAACTTGTCTACCAGCCGATGCTGGAACTGCTCGCCTATCTGAGGGCGAACGGCTTCAAGACCTTCATCGTTTCGGGCGGCGGCATCGAGTTCATGCGTCCGTGGACAGAGAGCGTCTACGGCGTCCCGCCCGACCAGGTGGTCGGCTCGTCGATCAAGACGGAGTTCTTTATGCGAGATGGCGTACCGGTGCTGCTGCGCCTGCCGCAGGTCAATTTTGTCGACGACAAGGCCGGAAAACCGGTCGGCATCAATGCGCACATCGGGCAACGGCCGATTGCAGCATTCGGCAATTCCGACGGCGACCTGCAGATGTTGCAGTGGACGACGCTGGGGGCGTCGACGCCCCGCTTCGGGATGATCATTCACCACACGGATGCCGAACGGGAATATGCCTACGATCGTGACACTGATTTTGGCCGCCTGGACGAAGCCCTCGAATTGCACCGATAAACGGCTGGACAGTCGTCGACATGAAATCCGACTGGAAGGAGATCTTTCCGCGCAATTGATCCAAGGTTTCCCCCGCTTGCCGGAGGCTACCGCTGTGGGGGCATAAGAACGGTTTCACGCCGACAGCAGATAGCGCGCCGTCGCCTCGTCCGTGACAAGGCCGTTAATCATCCGCCCCTTCAGGGCCGACAGGATAGCCAGGTGCTTGCGCCGGCCCTTGGCAAGGCCGATGACGGTCGCCCTGTCACGCGAGGGAAGCGGGACGGAAGCGACGCGCTCGTTAATGCTTCCAGGCATCAACACGCCCTCGCGGTCGAACATCCAGCCGCAGATCTCGCCCGCCGCCCCCTGCTCCATCAGGCGCGCCATTTCATCCCGGCCCAGGAAGCCGTCCTCGCAGAGCGGCGCGTCGGGACCGAGCTCGCCGATACCGACGAAAGCGACATCAGCCTCCTCCCCGAGTTTCAGGGCCCTCTGCACGAGACTCTGCCTGTGCAGCAAGTCCCGCTCCTCTGCCGACGAAACCAGAACGGGCAGCGGCATCGGAAAATGCCGCGCCTTGACGGCGTCCGCCATGCTGAAGATGACGTTGTAATAGGCGGCCGAGCCGTCCGGTCCGATATTGCCCGTCAGCGACATGATGCGATGTTGCGGACACTCCATGGCCGGCAACTGATCGATCGCCGCCTTGAGCGTGCGTCCGGTGCCGACCGCAAGCACGATCGGATCCGGACGCTTCAACCAACGCTCGATTTCCGCCGCTCCCGCCTCGGCGATGCCGACGGTCGTCGAAGTCGAGGCAGGATCGGTCGGCACGACGTCGACATAGCGCAGAGCGAAGTGCTGCTTGAGCCGCTGGGCAAGCTCGAGACACTCGGCGATCGGGTGATCGAGACGCACCTTGATCAATCGCTCGGCGACGGCGAGCGAGACAAGGCGCTGCGCGGACTGCCGCGATATGCCCATGGCGGCCGCGATCTCGTCCTGGGTGCGGCCGGCGACGTAATAGAGCCAGCCGGCTCTCGCCGCATCGTCCAGCCTGCCACCTGTTTCGGATCGCCTTGCCATGGTCTGACCTCAAACTGTCTCGATGTGCTGACATCATTTTGGCAGGGCTGTCAAATCCGTCATCGAGGTTGCGCCGCAACCAAAAGTTTGCATTGCAGCATCGAATAGAGCCACATTTATGACTTTTGTAGTCAGGATTTATTTGGCTCAACCACCTGGAAATCCAGCATTTCCACCAAAACTTTTACCGTTTGATAAAAAAATAAAGCGTGTTACCGTTTCATCATCCAAAGCCCACTCGAATGGGAGATAACAATGGGAACAAACGCATCTGGGATTCATGGCGGCAGGCTTTCGCCGGCCGACTATGAGAAAAACTTCTCCGACCTGCATCCGCCGCTGGATCATCACGAGGCACTGGTGGCGGCCGATCGCTGCTACTTCTGCCATGACGCGCCATGCATGACGGCCTGTCCGACCACCATCGACATTCCGATGTTCATCCGCCAGATCTCGACCGGCAATCCGGTTGGGTCGGCCAAGACCATCTTCGACCAGAACATCCTCGGCGGCATGTGCGCCCGCGTCTGTCCCACCGAGACGCTGTGCGAGCAGGCCTGCGTCCGCAACACGGCGGAAGAGCGCCCCGTCGAGATCGGCCGGCTGCAGCGTTATGCCACCGACACGGCGATGGAGCGGAATATCCAGTTCTACGAGCGCGCCGCCCGCACGGGCCATCGCGTCGCCGTCATCGGCGCCGGCCCGGCCGGCCTTGCCTGCGCCCACCGGCTTGCCGTGAACGGCCATGACGTCGTCGTCTTCGACGCCCGGGTCAAACCCGGCGGTCTGAACGAATATGGCATCGCCACCTACAAGGCGACGGACGACATCGCCCAGCGCGAGGTGGACTACGTGCTCGCCATTGGCGGCATCGAGGTCCGCAACGGCCAGAGGCTCGGCCGCGACTTCACCCTTGGCGAACTGACCGACAATTTCGATGCCGTCTTCCTCGGCATGGGGCTTGCCGGCGTCAATGCGCTTCAGGTCGAGGGCGAGCAGCTTGCCGGCGTCGATGACGCCGTCGACTTCATTGCCGCCCTGCGCCAGGTCGAGGACAAGGCCGATATCGCGATCGGCCGCCGCGTCGTCGTGATCGGCGGCGGCATGACGGCGATCGACGCCGCCGTTCAGGCCAAACTGCTCGGCGCCGAGGAGGTGACGATCTGCTACCGCCGCGGCAAGGAGCATATGAACGCCTCGGAGTTCGAACAGGATCTTGCCACCTCGAAAGGCGTGATGATCCGTCACTGGCTGCAGCCGAAAAGGGTTGTCGGCAAGGACGGACACGTCATGGGAATCGAGGTCGAATACACCGAGATGCGGGACGGCAGGCTCACCGGCACCGGCGAGACCGGCATCCTGGCCGCCGACCAGATCTTCAAGGCAATCGGCCAGACGTTCGATCCGATTGGAGTCAGCAACCTGCAGCTAGAAGGCGGGCGCATCGCCGTCGATGCGGAAGGCCGCACCTCCGTGGCCCGCGTCTGGGCCGGCGGCGACTGCGTCAAGGCCGGCGAGGACCTGACCGTCACCTCGGTCGCGCAAGGGCGCGATGCCGCCGATTCGATCAACCGGACGCTTGCCGCTGGTGCACGTCCCTCCGTTGCCGTCGCCTGAAGGGAGAACGAACCATGGCTGATCTCCGCAATAATTTCGTCGGCATCAAGTCCCCGAACCCCTTCTGGCTGGCCTCCGCCCCGCCGACCGACAAGGCCTACAACGTCGAGCGCGCTTTCAAGGCGGGCTGGGGCGGTGTCGTCTGGAAGACGCTCGGCGAGGAAGGCCCGCCGGTCGTCAACGTCAACGGCCCGCGCTACGGCGCCATCTGGGGCGCCGATCGTCGGCTCCTCGGCCTCAACAACATCGAGCTCATCACCGACCGTCCCCTGCAGATCAACCTGCAGGAGATGAAGCAGGTGAAGATGAACTGGCCGGACCGGGCGCTAATCGCCTCGATCATGGTGCCGTGCGAGGAAAATGCCTGGAAATCCATTCTTCCGCTGGTGGAAGAAACAGGCGCCGACGGCATCGAACTCAACTTCGGCTGTCCGCACGGCATGTCCGAGCGCGGCATGGGTGCGGCCGTCGGCCAGGTGCCGGAATACATCGAGATGGTCGTGCGTTGGTGCAAGCAGTACACGCGCATGCCTGTCATCACCAAGCTGACTCCGAACATCACCGACATCCGCAAGCCGGCGCGCGCCGCCAAGGCCGGCGGCACCGACGCCGTGTCGCTGATCAACACGATCAACTCGATCACCTCGGTCAACCTCGACACCTTCTCGCCCGAGCCTTCGATCGACGGCAAGGGCAGCCATGGCGGCTATTGCGGCCCGGCGGTGAAGCCGATCGCGCTGAACATGGTGGCCGAGATCGCCCGCGATCCGGAAACCTACGGTCTGCCGATCTCCGGCATTGGCGGGGTGACGACATGGCGCGATGCGGCCGAGTTCCTGGCGCTCGGCGCTGGCAACGTGCAGGTCTGCACCGCTGCCATGACCTACGGCTTCAAGATCGTCGAGGAGATGATCACCGGGCTCTCCGACTGGATGGATTCCAAGGGTCACAAGACCCTGGACGACATCACCGGCCGTGCAGTGCCGAACGTCAGCGACTGGCAGTACCTCAACCTCAACTACGTCGCCAAGGCGCACATCGACCAGGACGCCTGCATCAAGTGCGGCCGCTGTCACATCGCCTGCGAGGACACCTCGCACCAGGCGATCACCTCCATGGTCGACGGTATCAGGCATTTCGAGGTGATGGAGGACGAGTGCGTCGGCTGCAATCTTTGCGTCAACGTCTGCCCGGTCGACAACTGCATCACCATGGTGCCGTTGGCGGCCGGCGTGCTTGACCAGCGCACCGGCAAGCCGGTCGATCCGAACTACGCCAACTGGACGACTCATCCAAACAATCCGATGGCCCGCCAGGCCGCGGAATAGCTCCTCCCTGCCGATGTCCCTGGCTCCACCTTCGAGGTGGGGCCTGGGGCGCCGGTGCCCGAACGTTCGCCTACCGCACTCGGCCCGCAAGCTTCCCGGCCGCCCTTACCATCGTGCAGCGGGCAAGATTTCAGCGAAATTTCAGATCCCCATCCGGATTTCCGCCACCGAAGAGGCCACACTCCCGTATCCGATGGAGGAAGTGGCCATGACGACGCACCGCCACGAACGCACCGCATATCAAGACCGCAGGGATGAACTGATCGACCTGATCGGTTCCGGCATCACCGCCTATCCCGGCAGCGAGATGGGCTATCTGCTCGACATGCTGTCCGACGAAACCGCAGAGGCTTCTGCGCCGATGCTCCCGCGCGCCTGGTCCTGGCGAGAAATGTTTACGTTCGGCGCCGTCCCGCGCTTGACTTGATGGCCGCCCGGGGCTCCGATGGAGGGGGTGTTCCGCGGGGACTCCATCGGTGGACGAGAGTGGCGATCAACGGCTGTTCCGCATCGGTGACTGCGTGCTGGATCTCGATTGCGGCACGCTGGTGCGCTCCGGCACGCCGGTTTCGGTCCGCGCCAAGACCTTTCTTCTGCTCTCCCATCTTGCGCGGCATCGCGGCAAGGTTCTTTCCAAGGATGCGCTGCTCGACGCCATCTGGCCGGACGTTTCGGTCACTGAGGATTCGCTGACGCAATGCATCCGCGACGCTCGGAAGGCGCTGGGCGGCGAGGCGCAGCAACTGCTTCGGACGGTCCCGCGGCGCGGCTATGTCTTGATGTCCCCCGAAACCACCGGCCACCCATCTCCCGCATCGCCTCAAGCAAACTTACATCACGCATCCCTGCATCTCTCGCAGGAACCGACGGTCGCCGTGCTTCCCTTTAAGAACACGGGTGACAATCCGGATGACGCGCTGTTCATCGATGGCATCGTCGAAGAGATCACAAACGGGCTGGCGCGCTTCAAGACCGTTGCGGTGATCGCCCGCAATTCCGCCTTCGCCTACCGCAGCGAGCCGGGCCCGGCGGGCGAAACGATCGGTAAGGCGCTGGGTGTCGATTTCGTGGTGGAGGGATCGGTGCGCAGACTTGGTTCGCGCCTGAGCATCGCGGCGTCCTTGAGCGTGGCGCGTGACGGCCACCGCCTCTGGGGTGAGACGTTTTCCGGCGACGGCAGCGACCTTTTCGCGTTGAACGAAATCATCGCCTACCGCATCATTTCGCGGCTGCTAGCGAACATCGAAGGCGCGGTCCTGCACCGCCCGGCTGCACCGACACCGGAAAACATCGACGCTTTCGAGCATCTGACGCGCGGCATCGCCCTGCTGCGCAGTTACGGCGAAGGCGTGAACGAACGCTCCCGCATCCATTTCCTTCGCGCCGTCGAGCTCGACGAGCGATACGGCCTCGCCCATGCCTATCTCGCGCTGACCGAACTCATCATCAACGGCTACGGCGGGTCGCCGCGCGACGTCATTGTCGCGTGCCGCGACCGGGTGCTGACGGCGCTTGCGCTGGCTCCGGAGGAAGCCCGATGCCATCGCATCATGGCGGTCGTCCTGCTCTGCCTTCGCGAGCACGCGGCGGCCGAGCAGCATCTGCGTCGCTCGCTGGACCTCAACCCTTACGACGCCGACACGCTGGCGCAGATGGGTTATTTGCTGACGATGCGCGGGCGTCCCAACGAGGCGCTGGAGTGGATGGATCGTGCCGTGCGCCTCAATCCTATCCATCCGCAGTGGTATCACTACGATCGGTCGATACTGCTCTACACGATCGGTGAATACCGGAAAGCGGCCGAGGAACTGGTCAGCATTCCCCAATGCGGTGTTCTGCACGAGATACGGCTTGCAGCCTGCTACGCGATGACGGAAATGCACGCAAAAGCCGCCGCGCAGATACGGCAGATTCTCCGAGCAAAGCCCGGCCTATCGATCGAGGAGACTATCAGGACGCGACTGGAGTTCGAGCGGGATGAGGACATCGAGCATATTCTGCGCGGCGTGCGGCTGGCGCTGGACTGCTTTTCTCGTGACGAGGGTTCCTAGACCGGACATTGCGGCAATCCTCAATTTGTAAGAACCGTAAGGGGGAGCACCTGCCTGCAGTGACACCCCCGTCCGTCATGGAGGGTTTGCGGATAATCGACCTCCCGGAACAAATACCCCCTGACGGTAGGGGTCACCCATGCTAAGCCGGCAAAGTTTCGCACAACCGGAAGCATCTTCGTGGATCGGACTACGCAGCACACCAGACGGGCCGCTTCAAACCCGCAGGTATCGCGCCGGGAGCGCTTCTTAGGCCACCTTGCCATGCTGCTCTTCTCCGTGCTCATCGCCGGCTCCTTCTCCTTCGGCAGGCTGGCGACACAGCACATGGATGCGGGTCCGCTGATGCTCTGGCGTTATCTCCTGACCATGCTGGTGATGGCCGTCCTTGCCTTCGGCATATTCCGCGCTCCGTTTGCTCTGCCAAGGGAAACCTGGCGCTTCCTGGTTCTTGGCGGACTGATCGCCTTCTACATGCTGACGATGTTCATCGCGCTGGAGTTTACGGATCCGATCTCGACCGGAGCCGTCTTCACGCTCATGCCGTTGCTGAGCGCCGGCTTCGCACTGCTCTTCCTCGGCCAACGCACCCGCTCGGGCGTCCTGATCGCCCTGGTGATTGCGGCCATTGGCGCGGTCTGGGTCATCTTCCGCGGCGAAATCGACGCGATGCTCTCCTTCGATGTCGGTCGCGGCGAAATCATCTTCTTCATCGGCGTCGCAGCACACGCCGCCTATGTGCCGCTGCTGCGCAAATACGGCCGGGGCGAGAACCCGTTCGCCTTCGGCTTCTGGGTCACGGTCGCTTCCACCCTGTGCCTGCTGCCCTTTGGCGCGCGGGAGCTCGCGGCAACCGATTTCGCCACGCTGCCTCTGGTCGTCTATGGCGCCGTTGCCTATCTCGCCGTCATGACCACGGCGGTGACATTCCTCCTTCTCCAATACGCCTCCATGCGGCTGCCAGCGCCGAAGGTGCTTGGGTACGGCTACCTGACGCCGAGCTTCATCATTGTCCTCGAAGGTCTTCTCGGTCACGGCTGGCCCCATGCGGCCGTGTTCGCCGGCGCCCTCGTCACCGCCTGCGGCCTTGTGGCCATGGCGCGCTTGCCGGACTGACGACACGCCCTGGCTGCGAAGGAACGTCGCACCCCATCGCCATTCAGAAATATTTCACAGCCATGGTGTCAAAGGGGTCCGATCGCTGCCTTAGCTGGCGCGGCGGGACGAAGTTGGGGGCATCATATGACTGACGACAGCTGGTCCATATCGGACCTGCCGCCGAGTTGGACGCGCGTTGCGCGTGATGCATTGTTCGTTGCCGGCGTCATCTTTTGCGCAGCACTGTTCGGCATCCTGACAAGGCCAGTCGGTTTTCTTGCAGCGTTCTGGCCCGCAAACGCCGTCTTGCTCGGCATCATGATCCGCAGTCCACGCCTGGCCTCCTTTTCCGGCTGGACCGGCGCCTTCGCCGGCTACGTCGCGGCCGATCTGGTGACTGGCGGATCATTCGGCCTGACCTTGTGGATGACCTGCGCCAATATGGCCGAAGCGGCCGTCGGCTATCTGTTGTTTCGGCGCATCTCCGTGGATCACCAGCGCCTGCGCTGGCCGCAATCGTTCATGCTCCTCTTCGCCGTCTGCTGCAGCGCCGCCGCCGCAGGCGCCTTCATCGGCGCCGGTGCGGCGAGCCTGGCATTCGGACGCGACTTTGCGATCGGCCTGGAGTACTGGTTCGGTACGGAGCTCGCCAATGCCATCGTCGTGCTGCCGGTTATCCTGACCGCGCCGCGGCCGCGCGACATCCCTTGGCCCAGGCGAATTTTCGCGACAGTCGAAGGGACGCGCGATGTGATGCCAGTCGCAGCCCTTGCCGTCTCCATCCTGCTTGGCAATGTGATCGAAGGTCCCGGCTCGTTCGCCTTTCCGGTCCCGGCGCTGCTGTGGTGTGCCGTCAGCTACTCGCTGTTCACCACCGCCGTTCTCACCCTTATTTTCAGCATGTGGGGCATGGTGATCGTCACCGGGTCTTTCGCGACGCTGCCGGCCCACATCGACCTGCTCACATGGGGCAAGTCGATCCGCCTGGCGCTTGCGCTGATCGCACTGGCACCCCTCACCGTCGCCAGTGTCACCACCACGCGCAACGAACTCCTCAAACGCCTGCAGGATTCGGTCGATCACGACGCGCTGACACGCGCCCTCACCCGCAGCACATTCATCGAGCGAAGCGAACGCCTGCTGGAGACGGATGCCGCCGGACTCGGCTATGCCGCGGTGCTGATGCTCGACGTGGATCGGTTCAAGTCCGTCAACGACCGCCACGGCCATGCTGGCGGTGACGCGGCGCTCGTCGCCTTCGCCGGTTCGGTGACCGAAGCGCTTCGCAAGGAGGACCTGTTCGGCCGGCTGGGAGGCGAGGAGTTCGCCGTCTTCTTCCCGGATACGATGCGCGAAGTGGCCGCCGCGATCGCCGAGAACATCCGCCGGACGGTCGAAGAACGGCTGGTCGATGTCGGCAACGGCAACTGCATTCCGATAACCGTCAGCGGCGGGCTGGCCTTTCAGACCGATACAGCCAGGCCCTCTCTGGATGCCCTTCTGGCTCAGGCCGACACCGCGCTCTATCGGGCAAAAGCCGACGGACGCAACCGCATCGTTGTTTTCACGACAGCATGTCTTGCGAAAGTAGGAACCGGCGAAGGAACAAGCACCTAAACAGTGAGAAGCGGCCGATCAGGAAGCCTGGTCCCGCACCTGCAAGCCGCCGATGAAGAGCTGCTCGAGAAAGCGAGCGGCATCCTCGAAACGGCCATCGCCCGCCTGATCCTGCCCCAATACCGCGCGCACCTGCACGTCGAAGTCGGCGTAGTGCTGGGTCGTCGACCAGATCGAAAAGATCAGGTGATAGGGATCGCATTTCGCGATCTTGCCGGCCTTGGCCCAGGCGAGGATCACTGCCGCCTTCTCGTCGACGAGAGCCTTGAGTGGTCCTTTCAGCTCGTCCTCGATGTTGGGCGCGCCCTGCAGGACCTCATTGGCGAAGAGCCTGCTTTCGCGTGGGAAATCCCGCGCCATCTCAAGCTTGCGGCGGATGTAGCTGCGGATTTCCGTTACCGGATTTCCCTCTGCGTCGAACTCGCGAAGAGGGTCCAGCCAAGTGTCCAGCACGCGCGTGATCAACGCGCGGTGCATCGCCTCCTTGGTGCGGAAATAATAGAGCAGGTTCGGCTTCGACATGCCGGCAACCTCGGCGATCTGGTCGACCGTAGCCCCCCGATAGCCATGCAGCGAAAATACTTCCAGCGCGGCCTCCAGGATTCGCTCTTCCTTTTCCTCCTGAATTCGCGTGCGCCGCTGTGTCTTCGCCGCTCTCGGTAGAACCATCTTGCCTCTCAGCTTTTGCCCGAACAGAAAAGTGCAGTCAAAATCACCAGTTTAGCCCATGCCATTTTTCTGGGCCAAGCCCGCGGCTTTTCGCTTTTTCGACTTGAGTGCCGCAATGGAAGCTGTAATGTTTACCAACCGGTCAAATTATCGGCGAGTTGCGCTTCAAACGCAACGGCTGTTCGGAGGCGCACAAAAACAAATCGCGCCCTATTGTCCGGCGGGAACACATAGGCGGTTGCGCAAGGAGCCGCTCGACAGAAATGGGAGCTAGTGACATGGCCGCACCCGGCGAGAACATGCGCGTCAATGCCGACCGCCTGTGGGATAGTCTCATGGAAATGGCGAAGATCGGCCCCGGCGTCGCCGGCGGCAACAACCGCCAGACCCTGACCGACGCGGATGCCGAAGGCCGCAGCCTTTTCAAACGCTGGTGCGAGGCCGCCGGAATGAGCATGGCCGTCGACAAGATGGGCACGATGTTCGCCACCCGCCCCGGCACCGATCCGGACGCACTGCCCGTCTACATCGGCTCGCACCTCGACACCCAGCCGACCGGCGGCAAGTTTGACGGCGTGCTCGGTGTGCTCTCCGGCCTCGAAGTCGTCCGCTCGATGAACGACCTTGGCATCCGCACGAAGCATCCGATCGTCGTCACCAACTGGACCAACGAGGAAGGCGCGCGGTTTGCCCCCGCCATGGTCGCTTCCGGCGTCTTTGCCGGTGCGCTGACGCTGGACTACGCCTATTCGCGGAAGGATCCGGACGGAAAAACCTTCGGCGACGAGCTCAAGCGCATCGGCTGGGTTGGGGATGAGGAAGTCGGCGCGCGCAAGATGCACGCCTATTTCGAATACCACATCGAACAGGGCCCGATCCTCGAGGCCGAGAACAAACAGATCGGCGTGGTCACGCACTGTCAGGGCTTGTGGTGGCTCGAGTTCACACTGGCCGGTCGTGAGGCGCATACCGGCTCGACGCCGATGAACATGCGCGTCAATGCCGGGCTTGCCATGTCCCGTATCATCGAGATGGTGCAGACTGTGGCGATGAAGAACCAGCCGGGCTGCGTTGGCGGCGTCGGCCAGGTCCTTTTCTCCCCCAACTCCCGCAACGTGCTTCCCGGCAAGGTCGTCTTCACCGTCGACATCCGCTCGCCCGACCAGGCGAAACTCGATGGCATGCGCGCGACGATCGAAGCGGAAGCGGCAAAGATCTGCGAGGCGCTCGGCGTCGGCTGTTCCGTCGAAGCGGTTGGCCATTTCGACCCGGTCACCTTCGACCCGACGCTGGTCTCAGCCGTGCGCAAGGCAGCCGAAGCCCTCGGCTACAGCCACATGAACGTCATTTCCGGCGCCGGCCACGACGCCTGCTGGGCGGCCAAGGTGGCGCCGGCCACGATGATCATGTGCCCCTGTGTCGGCGGCCTCTCGCACAACGAGGCCGAGGACATCTCCAGGGAATGGGCCAGTGCCGGCGCCGACGTGCTGTTCCACGCGGTGATCGAGACGGCGGGAATCGTCGAGTGAAACAAGGGGCGGTGCGAAAGCGCCGCCCTTTTTCGTCATGGCAGCTTGCCGTCCATACACAGTTGCGAAGGTAGAAAGACATGAGCACAGTCATCAAGGGCGGCACCGTCGTCACCGCCGATCTGACCTACAAGGCCGACGTCAAGATCGAGGGCGGCAAGATCGTCGCGATCGGCCCGAATCTTTCCGGCGACGAGGTTTTGGACGCGAGCGGCTGTTATGTCATGCCGGGTGGCATCGACCCGCACACCCATCTGGAAATGCCCTTCATGGGCACGTATTCCTCCGACGACTTCGAGAGCGGCACGCGCGCGGCGCTCGCCGGCGGCACGACGATGGTGGTCGACTTCGCGCTCCCCTCGCCCGGCCAGTCGATGCTCGAAGCGCTGCAGATGTGGGACAACAAGTCCACTCGGGCCAACTGCGACTACTCCTTCCACATGGCGATCACCTGGTGGAGCGAGCAGGTCTTCAACGAGATGGAGACCGTCGTCAAGGACAAGGGTATCAACACCTTCAAGCACTTCATGGCCTACAAGGGGGCCCTGATGGTGGATGACGACGAGATGTTTTCCTCCTTCCAGCGCTGCGCCGCACTCGGCGCCCTGCCGCTCGTCCATGCCGAAAACGGCGACGTGGTGGCGCAGATGCAGGCGAAGCTCCTCGCCGAAGGCAACAACGGCCCCGAGGCGCACGCCTATTCGCGCCCAGCCGAGGTCGAGGGCGAGGCCACCAACCGCGCCATCATGATCGCCGACATGGCCGGCTGCCCTGTCTATATCGTGCATACCTCCTGCGAGCAGTCGCACGAGGCGATCCGCCGTGCCCGCCAGAAGGGCATGCGCGTCTACGGCGAACCGCTCATCCAGCACCTGACCCTCGACGAGAGCGAATACTTCAACAAGGACTGGGACCATGCCGCTCGCCGCGTCATGTCACCGCCCTTCCGCAACAAGCAGCATCAGGATTCGCTGTGGGCGGGCCTGGCCTCGGGCTCGCTGCAGGTGGTCGCAACCGACCACTGCGCCTTCACCACGGCACAGAAACGCACCGGCGTCGGCGACTTCACCAAGATTCCGAACGGCACCGGCGGGCTCGAAGACCGGATGCCGATGCTGTGGACCCACGGCGTCAACACCGGCCGGATCACCATGAACGAATTCGTTGCCGTCACCTCGACGAACATCGCCAAGATCCTCAACATCTATCCCAAGAAGGGCGCGATCCTCGTCGGCGCCGACGCCGACATCGTCGTCTGGGATCCGAAGCGGTCGAAGACGATTGCCGCCAAGGGCCAGCAGTCGGCGATCGACTACAACGTCTTCGAGGGCAAGGAGGTGACGGGCCTGCCGCGCTTCACGCTGACCCGCGGTGTCGTCGCGATTGAGGAAGCAACGGTCAAGACGAAGGAGGGCCACGGGGAATTCGTCCGCCGCGATCCCTTCCCCGCCGTCTCGACAGCGCTGTCGACCTGGAAGGAAGTCACAGCACCTCGCAAGGTGCAGCGCAGCGGCATTCCGGCAAGCGGGGTCTGATGGCGCCTCGGACGGTTGCTTTGATCTTCATGGCCGGCTGTTGCATCTGGGGTCAGGCCCAGGCGCAACAGCGTTTCCCCGATGGCTCCTACGGCGACGCGGACGGCTGTCGTTACGCCCTGACCGGCGAAACGACAGGCTCCGACCTTTTCTTTCTGCTGGATAAGGAAGGCATCACCACCTCCGTTTCCTACTGCGCGTTCAAGGACGAAGCGAAGAAGATCGGCGACGCCTTTACGGCAACAGTGGCCTGCCACGCAGAAGGCGACGACGCGGCGGAAACTGAGTCGATTGCGATTGTTCCAGCTGTCGACGGATCGGTCACCATCACGTTCTCCGAAGGGACGGCCTGGGGACCGCTGGTGCAATGTCGATGACGCGTCCCGAATCGTTAGACCGGCACCAACCCGTCCAGTTCCGGCAGCAGCACGACGCTTTCCTGCTCGTGCGGATCGGTCCGGGCAATGACCGCCGAACAGGGGGCGTCGGAGAGGTTCGCCGGCAGGTGGGGCACGCCGGCGGGAATGTAGAACATCTCGCCGGCCCTGACGACGACGTGCTGTTCCAGCCGCTCTCCGTACCAGGTGTGCGCCTCGCCGGAGAGCACGTAGATCGCCGTCTCGTGGCTCGCATGCAGATGCGCCTTGGCGCGACTGCCCGGCGGAATTGTCAAAAGATGCATGCAGATGCCGGTCGAGCCGACTGTCTCGCTCGCAATCCCCTCGAAATACGAAAGCCCTTGCTTGCCATCATAGCTGCCGCCCGGGCGGATGACGCGGCAGGTCGCTGTTTCACCCCGTTCCATCGCCCTTCCTCCAACAATCGAGTGTGAAGTCCCGTGTCAGATTTAGCCATGAAGACAATGCCGATTGCAATGCGCCCGACAGGCATGCAGTCTGGTTCCGCCAGCGCCACCGAGGGTAATGGAATGAACAAGGCATCCGCATCCTCCGTCGTCTGCGCAACAAATCTCGGCCTGACCTTTGAGACCGCCGATGGCCCGGTGAATGCGCTTTCTGACGTAAATCTCACGGTCGAAAAAGGTGACTTCGTCTCCTTCATCGGCCCGTCCGGCTGCGGCAAGACCACATTTCTGCGCGTCATCGCCGACCTGGAAAAGCCGACGTCGGGCACGATCACTGTCAACGGCATGACGGCGGAAGAAGCGCGCCACAAGCGTGCCTATGGCTACGTCTTCCAGGCCGCGGCCCTCTATCCCTGGCGGACGATCGAAAAGAACATCGCCCTGCCTTTGGAAATCATGGGCTATTCCGCCGCCGAGCAGAAGGAGCGCATCGCCCGCACGCTCGATCTCGTCAATCTCGCCGGTTTCGGCCGGAAATATCCCTGGCAGCTTTCCGGCGGCATGCAGCAGCGCGCCTCGATCGCCCGCGCACTCGCCTTCGACGCCGACCTGCTGTTGATGGACGAACCGTTCGGCGCGCTCGACGAAATCGTCCGCGACCACCTGAACGAAGCCCTGCTGAAGCTTTGGGAACGCACCAACAAGACCATCTGTTTCGTCACCCACTCGATCCCGGAGGCGGTCTATCTCTCGACCAAGATCGTGGTGATGAGCCCGCGCCCCGGCCGCGTCACAGACATTATCGAATCCACGCTGCCGAAGGAGCGTCCCCTCGATATTCGTGAGACGCCGGAGTTCCTCGAGATCGCCCATCGCGTCCGCGAAGGGCTGCGCGCTGGGCACAGCTATGAGGATCACCGGTAAATGAATCCGCAGTTCATCCTCTGGCTGACCGGCTCCATGGCCGTGTTTCTTTCGGCGGCCACCGCCTCGCGCGCCTACGTGTCGAACAACAACCTGCTGATGCTCGTCTTCTCGCTTGGGCTTTACTGCGTCGGCAACCTGATGATGGTGCGACTGATGCGCGAAGGGGGGCTCGGGCTGGCCATCTCGGCGTCCGCGATCGCGCAACTGCTGCTGATCAATGTCATCGCCTTCGTCGTCTTCGGCGAGCGGCTGAGCAACACCCAGCTTGCCGGCGTTGGCCTCGGCGTGCTCGCCATGGGGCTGATGCTGATGCCTGCGGCAGAACGGAGCTGACGATGGAACAGCAAAGCTTCTTCAAGGACCGCCTCGTCCCAATCGGCACCGTTGTCGTCGCGATCATCGCGCTCTGGTACGTCGCCGCCGTCTTCCTCAACGCGCCATTCGAGCGCGACACGGCGGCGCGCAACGGGACGACGATCACGTTCTCGGAGCTTGTGCCGAAGACCATGGCGCAGGAGCGTCCGGTGCTGCCGGCACCGCATCAGGTCGTCGCTGAACTTTGGGACACCACCGTCGACAAGCCGATCACCTCGAAGCGCAGCCTCGTCTACCACGCCTGGATAACGCTGTCGGCGACGCTGCTGGGCTTTGCCATGGGCACGGTGCTCGGCATCCTGCTGGCGATCGGCATCGTCCACAATCGGGCCATGGATCGCTCGCTGATGCCCTGGGTCATTGCCAGCCAGACCATCCCGATCCTTGCCATCGCGCCGATGATCATCGTCGTGCTCAACGCGGTCGGCCTCTCCGGCCTGCTGCCGAAGGCGCTGATCTCCACCTATCTCAGCTTCTTCCCGGTCGTCGTCGGCATGGTGAAGGGGCTGCGCAGCCCCGAGCAGATCCAGCTCGATCTGATGCACACCTATAATGCCTCCTCGTCGCAGACGTTCTGGAAGCTGCGATGGCCGTCCTCCATGCCCTATCTCTTTACCTCGCTGAAGGTGGCGGTCGCGATCTCGCTCGTCGGTGCGATCGTCGGCGAACTGCCGACCGGGGCGGTCGCCGGTCTCGGCGCGCGGTTGCTGGCCGGCTCCTACTACGGGCAGACGGTGCAGATCTGGGCGGCCTTGTTCATGGCGGCAGCCGTTGCCGCCCTCCTCGTCGTCATTGTCGGCATTGCCCATTCGGCCGTTCTCAGACGCATGGGAGCCCGCGCATGAACTACGCCCCGCTCCTCTCCGCCGTCGCCTTCTGGCTCGCCGCCTGGGCCTTCAACGAATGGCTGGTGCGCCAGCATTTCCACAATCTTGCAGCGCAGCGGGCGGCGCGCCTGGCCGTTCCCCTCCTGTTTGGCATCGCGATTCTGGTGCTGTGGGAAGGCATCGTGCGGGGCTTTGGCATCCCGTCGGTGCTGCTGCCGGCGCCAAGCGCCATCTGGTCCCGGCTGATCAGCTCGCTGCCCACCCTCTGGGCCGACTTCCGGCAGACGTTCCTGAAATCGGTCATCACCGGCTATGCGCTCGGCTGCGGCCTCGGTTTCCTGGTCGCAATCCTCATTGACCGCTCGCCCTTCTTGCAGAAGGGCCTGCTGCCGCTCGGCAATTTCGTCTCGGCGCTGCCGGTGATCGGCGTCGCCCCGATCATGGTGATGTGGTTCGGCTTCGACTGGCAGTCAAAGGTGGCCGTCGTCGTCATCATGACGTTCTTCCCCATGCTGGTGAACACCGTCGCCGGTCTTGCCGCGGCCAGCCACATGGAACGCGACCTGATGCGGACCTATGCCGCCAGCTGGTGGCAGACCCTCGTCAAGTTACGGCTTCCCGCCGCCTGGCCTTTCATATTCAATGCACTCAAGATCAATTCCACGCTGGCGCTGATCGGTGCCATCGTCGCCGAGTTTTTCGGAACGCCCATTGTCGGCATGGGTTTCCGGATCTCCACGGAAGTGGGCCGCATGAATGTCGACATGGTCTGGGCCGAGATCGCGATCGCCGCGCTCGCCGGCTCGGTCTTCTACGGAGCGGTTGCGCTCGTCGAGCGCGCCGTTACCTTCTGGCATCCGTCTGTCCGCGGTGGGCAGGCGTAATAATAATGAGGGAACCGCTATGAAAAAAACGATTGCATCGCTGCTTATGGCAAGTGCCTTCTCGCTTGCCGCCTTCCAGGCCGAGGCTGCCGACAAGGTCACCTTGCAGCTGAAATGGGTTACCCAGGCGCAATTTGCCGGCTACTATGTGGCAAAGGACAAGGGCTTCTACGAGGAGGAAGGTCTTGACGTCGAAATCAAGCCGGGCGGCCCCGACATCGCCCCCGCGCAGGTGATCGCCGGTGGCGGCGCTGATGTCATTGTCGACTGGATGCCCTCTGCCCTTGCCACCCGCGAGAAGGGCGTTCCGCTCGTCAATATCGCCCAGCCGTTCAAGCAATCCGGCATGATGCTGACCTGTCTGAAGGAAACCGGGGTCAAAGGACCGGAAGACTTCAAGGGCAAAACGCTCGGCGTCTGGTTCTTCGGCAACGAGTATCCGTTCCTGTCCTGGATGAGCCACCTGAAGATTCCGACCGATGGCGGACCGGAAGGCGTCACCGTCCTCAAGCAGGGCTTCAACGTCGATCCCTTGATCCAGAAGCAGGCCGCCTGCATCTCGACCATGACCTACAACGAATACGGTCAGGTTCTCGACGCCGGCATCAAGCCGGAAGACCTCGTGACCTTCAAGTATGAAGACCAGGGCGTCGCCACACTGGAAGACGGCCTCTACGTGCTGGAAGACAAGCTCAAGGACCCGGCCTTCAAGGAAAAGATGGTCAAGTTCGTGCGTGCCTCCATGAAGGGCTGGAAATATGCCGAACAGAACCCGGACGAAGCCGCCGGCATCGTGCTGGAAAACGACTCGACCGGCGCGCAGACCGAGGCGCACCAGAAGTTCATGATGGGCGAGGTCGCCAAGCTCACCGCCGGCTCGAACGGCGCGCTCGACGAAACCGACTACAAGCGCACCGTCGCCTCGCTGCTGGCGGGCGGTTCCGATCCGGTCATCTCCAAGGAGCCGGAGGGCGCCTGGACGCACGAGATCAGCGACGAAGCCCTCAAGTAGAACTCGGACTTGATTGCAACGAAGGCGCGCGGTGGTTACCTCCTCCGCGCGCCTTCTTCATCGGCCGCAGATGCGCGCCATGCTAGCACGGCCTGTTATGTTGCACGGCGACAACGGTCGATGTAGAATATTGAGGCACCATGCTGTATGGCGCCTTGTAAGGCGGAAGCCATCCCATTACATACATCGCGCAGCTTGGGACCCGGCCACGCAAGGCCGCTGGACGTGCGCCTGAACGCAGCGTCCAGCCAATCTGGGAGAATGGCGCCCGGCCAAATCAAGAAGAAACTCCGGCGTGTCTTGCGAATTCACTTGCATCGAGAAGGTCGGCCCATGGCGCGTGGACTAAAGTACATTCTCTGCCTTTCCGTCGCTGTTTCGACTGCGGCCAGCGCAACGAGTTTGCGCGCGGCCGACGTTGCTGCCCAACCCGCAGGCGACCAGGTCCAAAACCTGCCGGCAATCGTCGTCACCGCTGCGGAAGAGCGCACCATCGTCGATCGGGTGATTGCCACCGGCACGATCCAGCCGGTCGAGGAAGTCTATGTAGCGCCGCTCGTCGACGGTCTCTCCATTCGTTCCCTCGGCGCCGAAGTCGCCGACCGCGTGCAGGAGGGCGATACGCTCGCAACGCTGAACGACGATGCACTGCTGTTGGCAAAGAGCCAGCAGGAGGCAATGCGCGCCAAGGCCGAGGCCGCTCTGGCGCAGATCGAAGCGCAATTGATCGAAGCGAAAGCAAACGCCGAGGAAGCCGACAAGGCACGCGAGCGCGCCGAAAAACTGGTCAAGTCGGGCGCGACCTCCCAGGCAGTTTTCGACCAGGCAACCGCCGCTGCCAAGGCTGCCGTTTCGCGCGTCACGTCTGCAGAGCAGGCCATTTCCGTCTCGAAGGCAGAGATCAAGGTCATGGACGCGCAGATCGCCGACATCGACCTGAAACTCGCCCGCACGGCCGTCAAGGCTCCGGTCGCCGGAATCGTGTCCTCGCGAACCGCCAAGATCGGCGCAATCGCGATGGGCGCCAGCCAGCCGCTGTTCTCAATCATTCGCAACGGCGAAATCGAGTTGAAAGCGGATGTATCCGAGACCTCGATCCTCAAGCTCGCCGTGGGCCAGCCGGCAACCGTGACGCTTGCCGGCGGCGCAACCAAGCTCTCCGGCAGCATCCGCCTGGTCGAACCGACGCTCAGCAACGATACCCGCCTCGGTCGCGTTTACATCAAGCTGGACGAGCCGGAAAAGGCGCGTGTCGGCATGTTTGCCAGCGCCGAGATCATCACGCAGGAAAAGAAGGGCGTCGTTCTCCCGCTTTCCGCCGTGACCACCTCGCGCGAAGGCACGGTTGCGCGTAAGGTTGAGGACGGTATCGTCAAACTGGTGAAGGTTGAAACCGGTATCCAGGACGGCCAGGTAATCGAAATCGCAAGCGGCCTTGCCGCCGGCGATGAAGTCGTTGCCAAGGCTGGCGCTTATGTCCGCGACGGCGACAGGGTCCGACCGGTGAAGGCCGCACCCGTTGCTGCGAACTAAGGCATGTGCCTTGAAAGCGAAAATCGCTTTCGGAACAGACATGCGAAAAATCCAGGCCCTAGAGCGCTGCAAGCAAACCTGAGATACCGCGGCTCGCTTTAGGACTGACAACCCGAATCCATGCAGGCGATCTCTGGGACGAGGACATTTGCAACATGAACTTTTCTGCTTGGTCCATTCGCAATCCGATCGCGCCGTTGCTTGCCTTTTTCCTGCTGATCGTCGTCGGGCTGCAATCGTTCTTTTCATTGCCGATCACCCGCTTTCCGAACATCGACGTTCCGGTCATAGCGATCACGGTGACCCAGAGCGGTGCGGCACCCGCCGAGCTCGAACTCCAGGTGACCAAGGAGATCGAGGACGCGGTCGCCGGCATCTCCGGCGTCGACGACATCCTGTCGACCGTCACCGACGGCAGCTCCGTGACGTCCGTTCTGTTCAAGATCGAGGTGCCGACAAACCAGGCGCTGCAGGACGTCAAGGACGCGATCGACCGCGTGCGCAACGATCTGCCGGCGTCGGTTGACGAACCGATTGTTACCAAGATCGATGTCGAGGGACAGGCAATCCAGACGTTTGCGGTTTCCTCGCCGAACATGACCCTCGAAGAGCTGTCCTGGTTCGTCGACGACACCGTCAAGCGCGCGTTGCAGGGCCAGCCGGGCGTCGGCAAGATCGACCGCTTCGGCGGCGCCGATCGGGAGGTGCTGGTCGACCTGAACTCCGACAGGCTTGAATCCTTCGGCATTTCCGCCGCCGATGTGAACAGGCAGTTGCGCAGCATGAACGCGGATGTCGGTTCCGGTCGCGGCCAGATCGCCGGTGCCGAACAGGCGATCCGCGTGCTCGGCGACGCGCGCTCGGTGGAAAAGCTGGCAGCGACGATGATCGCGCTCCCGAACGGGCGCTTCGTCCGCCTGTCCGAGCTTGGCCGGATCACCGACACCTACGAGGAGCCCCGCTCCTTCTCGCGCTTCAACGGTACGCCGGTCGTGACCTTCGCCGTCTTCCGGTCGAAGGGCGCCAGCGAGGTGACGGTTGCCGAATCCGTCGACAAGGCCCTTGCCAAGGTGCGCGAGAAGAACCCCGACGTCGCGATCAGCCTTGTCGACGACGCCGTCTACTTCACCTACGGCAACTACGAAGCAGCGCTCCACACACTGATGGAAGGCGCGATCCTGGCCGTCATCGTCGTGCTGCTCTTCCTGCGCAACTGGCGCGCGACGCTGATCTCGGCCGTGGCCCTGCCACTCTCCGCCATACCGACCTTCTACATCATGGAACTGCTGGGCTTCTCGCTCAACCTCGTCAGCTTCCTCGCCATGACGCTCGCTACCGGCATTCTCGTCGACGACGCGATCGTCGAAATCGAGAACATCGCCCGTCACATCAAGATGGGCAAAACACCCTATCGCGCCGCGATCGAGGCCGCCGACGAAATCGGCCTCGCGGTGATCGCCACCACGTTCACGATCATCGCGGTGTTCGTGCCGGTGTCCTTCATGCCGGGAATTCCGGGACAGTACTTCATCCAGTTCGGCCTCACCGTTGCCGTCGCCGTGTTCTTTTCTCTCATGGTGGCACGCCTGATCACACCTGTGATGGCGGCCTACCTGATGCGCTCCAGCGACGCCGACGGTCACGACGAGGAGACGGACAGCACCTTCATGCGCGGCTACACCTGGCTCGTGACGGTGACGACCAAGCACTGGTACAGCCGTTACGCCACGCTTCTTGGCGCCATTGCCTTCCTTATCGGCTCGGTGATGCTGCTTTTCACCGTTCCCGGCAGCTTCATGCCGCCGGAGGATGCCTCGCGCGTCGTTATGTCGGTCGAACTCCCCCCCGATGCCATGCTGGAAGACACCGACCGCGCGACGTCGGAAATCGTCGAGCGTCTGAAGGACATCGATGGCGTCAGCGACATCTTCGTGTTGGGGGGCTCCTCGCCGAAGGGCGATCTTGAACTGCGCCGCGCGTCGGTGACGGTCATGCTGGACAAGCGAGATCATTCGCTCCTCAACAAGATCGTCAACGACGTCCTCGGCGGCCTGCCGGTCATCGGCCAGCACCTCCCGAAGCTGCCGCCGGCCGGCCGTATCAAACCGCAATGGGATGTCGAAAAGGACATCTTCGCGGCAATCCGCGATATCCCGGATGTCCGCATCATAAAGCTCAACGACCGCGCCGAGCGCGACCTGACGTTCAACCTGCTTTCCAACAATGAAGCAGATCTGAACAACACGGTCGCCGTGCTCGAGGCCAAGCTGCGGGCCGACCCGCTGCTCTCGAACGTGAGCTCCGAAGGCTCGCTGCCCCGGCCCGAACTGCAGGTCCGGCCGCACGACGACAAGATGGCGCGCCTCGGCATCACCACCGCACAGATCGCCGAAGTGATCCGCGTCGCCACGATCGGCGACATCGATTCACAGCTCAGCAAGATGTCGCTCGACGGGCGCCTTATACCCATCCGGGTGCAAGTCGACCGCGAATTCCGCGGCAATCTCGGTGCAATCCGCAACCTGAAGATCAAGACGGCAAGCGGGCAGGTCGTGCCATTGTCGTCGGTGGCCGACATCGACTACTCGGAAGGCCCCAGTTCGATCAAGCGTTTCGACCGCAGCCGGGTCGTCGCTATCGGCTCCGATCTGAAGCCCGGTGTGGCATTGGATACGGCGACGGCCCGTTTCAAGGAAATCGCCAACAGCATCGACATGCCCGAGACCGTGCGTTTCCAGGAAAGCGGCGACGCCGAAATCCAGGCGGAAATGGTCCAGAGCTTCGGCAACGCCATGCTGCTTGGCCTCCTGCTGGTGCTGATGGTGCTGATCCTGCTGTTCAAGGATGTCATCCAGCCCTTCACCATCCTGTTCTCGCTGCCGCTCGCAATCGGCGGCGTGGCTGCGGGCCTGATCCTGACGCAGAACTCCCTTTCCATGCCCGTCCTCATCGGCATCCTGATGCTGATGGGCATCGTGACCAAGAACGCCATCCTGCTGGTCGATTTTGCGATCGAGATGATGCACCGCGGCATGGACCGCCTCGAGGCAATGGTCGAGGCGGGGCGCAAGCGTGCCCGACCGATCATCATGACGTCGATCGCCATGTCGGCCGGGATGCTGCCGTCGGCGCTCGGCGTCGGCGAAGGCGGGACGTTCCGCGCACCCATGGCGACCGCGGTGATCGGCGGCATCATCGTCTCGACCGTTCTGTCACTGGTGGTCGTGCCGTCCTTCTTCCTGATCATGGACGACCTCTCGCGGCTTCTGGCAAGGCTCTTCGGTCGCCTCGTCGGCAAGAAGGACGAAGAGCCCCAGCCGCTCGACAACGAGGCGCTGACGCAAACAGCGAACGAAACAGCAAGAACCGTCGAGGCCCTGGAGGATCGGGTGGCAGCACTGGAGAAGGAGCGCGCGGCCGGCAAAAAGCCCCTCAGCGTCGTGCACCGTTCCACGCTCGCAGCGGAATAAGGGTTTCAAAACTTGAGGTTAAACGAAAGCCGGGTGGCAAGTTCACCCGGCTTTTTCTCGTCTTCCGGCTTTATTAGAGCCTTGTGACTATTTGACCGAAATCAACGAAGGTCCTGAAAATGCGCTTTACCATCTCTTCTACATCGAGGGATGGGCACTGTTGTTCAAACAAAACCCTCCCTTGGAATGATACATGGGGAAGAGGCGGTGTAAAGCGATGAACAGGATGATAAGGCCAAGCGCCTGGGAGCGCGAGACACTGATGGGGCTGCCGCTGCTGTCCAGGCTGGAACTGGACACGCTGTCGGCCATGCTCGAGATTGCCACTGTACGAACGATTGGACCGCGACAGGTGCTGTTTCGCGAGGGGGACCTCGCCGACACGCTCTGCTGCGTGCTCAGCGGCTACGTGCGCAGCTTCCATCTTTCCTCATTGGGCCGCGAGGTGGACCTTCTGGTCCATGAACCAGGCGACCTGATTGGCGCGAGCGCCTGCCTGCATGGGCACGCCTATTGCGCCAGCGCTCAGGCCACCGACAGCGTCAAGATCGTCCAGTTCAGCCTGCAGCGGGTCCGGGAGCTCGCCGCCCGAAAGCCAGATCTTGCACTCGCGCTGGCTGCGGGGCTGTCCGGCCAGTTCGCAGGCAGTCTTTCCACCTTGGCGGACGACCGCCTCCACACCGCCCCGCAGAGGGTCGCACACTATCTGAAAAAGCAATGCCCGCAGGGCTCGCGCAATGTCAGCTTCCGCCTTCCCTATCAGAAGAACCTGTTAGCCGGTAAGCTGGGGCTTGCACCGGAAGCTCTGTCGCGCGCGTTCTCGCATCTGAAGCGGTACGGCGTCAGTGTGCGTGGCCGGTTGGTGCAGGTCAACGATCCCGAGGCGCTGCAGTCGGTGTGACCCGCCGCTGTGGAATGCGGCGGCAATGGCGGGGTCACACGGTGGCCGTGGCCTAACCACCGGCAGAATTGTTTCGTTGTATAGCGGTTATGTGCGGTTTACCCGGCGCCGCAAGGTGAAGTGTACCTAATTAACCGTGGCAATCTCACGGCTCGAAGCGCCAGCGCCTTCCGAGCATGCCCCCGAAGGTTCAGCAGTTCCACACCTTTGCATGCCCCTCGAAGGCAAGGACCGTATGTTCGCAGGCGCTATCTCTGCCATGGTCCGCCGCCCGCCGCGCGACCTCTAGCGCCAAGGAAGCCGGCATATTCGGCGCGACCTCCGCTATGGTAGCCGACAGTGCAACGGCCAGTTCCATTCCTCCTGTTGCGATGGTGCGTGCCGCCACCGAACGGCGAACCTCTTCCACAAGCAGAATACAGTCGTCATGACTCTGGGACCCCGCTATGACGAGGAATTCGCCGCCGGGGCATCGCCTGATTGCGTGCGGCGCGCAAAAGGTGCGAGAGAGTTCCTCCATAACCCGTCGCGTCGCACCGTTCGCGGCATCCGCGCCATAGCGGCTGGCGATGAACGCAAAATGCTGCACCTGAAAGAGCACCAGGAACCGGTAAGCTTCAGACCCGGCAGTTGCCTCCACAAACGCGTCGGGCCCCACTATACCGGCGGTCGAACTGACGGCACCACCCTGATCACGCGCGCCACGCGAGCGATAGACACTCCCGACGCCGAGGCCGACGAGCGTCGCGACCAAAGCGGCGACACTGGTCGCCATCAGCATCGACGGGGCAGGCCCCTGGGAAGCCAGGCTCGGCTCCGCCAGCGGCAGCAGATGGAACGGTACATGGAGCGCGCTAAAGATCAGGTGGATCGCTGTTGCGAGCACGGCCGTCACCAGGACCCCATAGGCCACAAGCGTCGCGAGGCCATCCCTCGCAAGGGTGAAGCGGTTCCCTCCCAGCGCTGTCTGTCGGCCAACGTCCCGAAACATTACATTCTCCGCATTTCGCCGGTGAACATAACTGGGTGAATTTCATATTCGCCTAATACGAAAGCTAAAAAGCGACGAAACCCGTGCGCTCGTCCCAAGATGGGACCGCCACCACGGCAGGCACGACAGCGAGGGCACTCAAGCGCAGCACGCAATCGCCACGCGCCGTGGAGAACAGAGGTGCCGCGGCAGCGGCGGTATCAGGCAACCCGGTCCGGCGGCTCGCGCCCCTCGAAGAAGGCAGTGACATTCTCCACCACCTTCATCCCCATGGCGCTGCGCGTTTCGGCCGTTGCGCTGCCGAGATGCGGCAGAAGCACGACATTTTCCATGGCACGCAGCGCGTCGGGCACCTGTGGCTCCGCAGCGTAGACGTCGAGACCGGCGCCCGCGATTTGCCCGTTGGAAAGCGCTGCGATCAGCGCCGGCTGGTCGACCACATCGCCGCGCGCCGTGTTGATCAGGAAGGCTGACGGTTTCATCGCCGAGATCCTCGCCGCATCGATCAGATTGCTGTTTTCCCCGCCGCCTGGACAATGCAGCGATACGAAGTCTGCTGCCGCCAGCACCTCCTCGATGGTGTCGAGCTGACGTGCGCCGTATCGCATCGCCTCCACCGGATCGACGCGGGAGCGATTGTAGAAGACGACGTCCATGTCGAACCCGAAGTGACAGCGCTTGGCCATGGCCTTGCCGATGCGGCCGAAGCCGATGATGCCAAGCGTTTTGCCGGTGACCTTCGTGCCGATCATATGCGTCGGACACCATCCGTTCCACGCCCCTGCCCGCACCTGCCGCTCGCCCTCGCCGGCACGACGGGCGACGGCAAGCAACAGCGTCATGGCGATATCGGCCGTGCAATCGGTCAGGACGCCCGGCGTGTTGGTGACGACGAGGCCGTTGAGGGAGGCAGCCGCCACATCGATGTGGTTATAGCCAACCCCATAATTACCAATGATCCTTGCGGTTAGCTTCAATTGCTCGAACACGGCTGCCGGCAGACGGTCGGAAACGGTCGGCAGCACCGCGTCGTAGCGCGCCAGCGCCTCGGCGAGCGCCGATTGGTTCATCGGCTGATCGTTGCGATTGAAGGTCGCCTCGAAGCGTTCGGCGAGAACCGCCTCGACCTCCTCCGGCCATCGCCGCGTCACCAGAATGCGTGCCTTGCTCATGTCGTCCTCTGTCTTGCTTTCGCATCACCAGACATGAAAAGAGCCCGGACGCAAGCGCCGGGCTCGAATTCAGTCCGGTCCGGGCGGTCTTTGACGCCGCCCGTTCCGCCAGAACGACTACTCGTTCTGGAAGTAGTTGTACTTGCCGTCCTCACCCTTCTTCCAGGTGTAAAGGACGTAGTCCGGACGGGTGATGTCGCCCTTCTCGTCGAAGCCGAGTTCGCCGATCGCGGTCGGGAACGGGCCCTTCGACTTGATGGCTTCGGCAACGGCCTGCGTGTCGGTGCCGCCGGCAGCCTTGGCGCCTTCAGCGATGACCTGAACGGCAGCATAGGCATAGAGCGTGTAAGCCTCTGGCTCGAAACCGGCAGCACGGAACTTCTCGACGAGTTCCTTGGCGGCCGGGTTCTTGCGCGGATCGGGCGCGAAGGTCATGAGCGTGCCGTTAACGGCGTCGCCGGCGATGGAGGCCAGTTCGTTCGAAACGATGCCGTCGCCCGAGATGAACTGGGCCTTCAGACCCTGGTCGGCGGACTGACGCTCGATGAGGCCGAACTCGGTGTGCAGGCCGCCCCAGTAGACGACCGACACGCCGGCTTCCTTCATCTTGGCGATGAGAGCCGAGAAGTCCTTGTCGCCCACATTGACGCCTTCATAGACCGCTTCGGTCACGCCGGCTTCGTTCATCGCCTTCTTGGTTTCGTCGGCAAGACCCTGGCCGTACGGCGTCTTGTCGTGCAGGACGGCAACCTTGGCGTCCTTGAAGTTGGCGGCGACGAATGCGCCGGCTACCGCGCCCTGTTGGTCGTCACGGCCGCAGGTACGGAAGGTGTTCCACAGGCCGCGCTCGGTGTAGGTCGGGTTGGTGGACGCCGGCGAGATCTGCAGTACGCCGTTTTCGGCGTAGATTTCCGAAGCCGGGATCGAAACACCCGAGTTGAAGTGACCGACGACGAACTTCACGCCATCAGCGACGAACTTGTTAGCGACCGAAACGCCCTGCTTCGGGTCGGAAACGTCGTCGCCCAGGACAACCTTGATCTGCTCGCCGTTGATGCCACCGGCCGCATTGATGTCGGCAGCAGCCTGCTCGGCACCCTTCTGAAGCTGTGCGCCGAAAGCAGCGTTCGGGCCGGTCAGCGGGCCGCCGACGCCGATCAGGATGTCGGCCCAGGCGTTGCCGCTGAAAGCGACCATTGCCGCCACAGCAACAGCCGACAAAAGAGACTTCTTCATCTTGTTACTCCCAAGTTTAAGGCAGGCATATTATTGACCGTTCGCAATACCCGCCATCATTGCGCCGGCGTCTTTATTCCACGTCCGGCGCCTACACGCCGTGCGTGGGGTTCCCTCTTATTTGGCGCGCCACGAAAATGGCGAGGCCTTCTCGTAGAGCCAGTAGTAGTTGTTTGTCATCTGCTTGGTGCGGTAGTACCGATACCCGGCCGTAGCAAACAACAAAAGCACGGTCGTGTCCACGAAATAGTACTGAAAAGTCAGCATGCTACCTCCGAACAACGCATGGTGGATGAAGCGGATCGCTATACCGAGCAGAAGTACGTAGAGCGCCAGCGTGCCGTAGTTGTGCCAGTTCTCCGCAACGCTCTTTCCTGTCCGCCAGGCCGTCCAACCGCCCATGATCACGGTGACGAAGAGAAACTGCATGAATGATGCCTCTTCGTAGAGAATTCCCTGCATGTCACATACTCCTCTTGCAACGCCGCGCGTCACTCCTGGTGCGCAAGGGTCGCTGCAACTCCTTGAATTGGCGCATGTTCCTCTGGGTCCGCCCGAGCTGGGAACATGCGCGGGCTCATCCTCAATGCCTTCCGCCTTCGAGATAGGCAGCGCGTACTTCCGGATTTGCCAGCAGTTCCTTGCCCGATCCGCTCATCGTCACCCTGCCGTTGACCATGACATAACCACGGTTCGACAGTTTCAGAGCGGCAAAGGCGTTCTGCTCGACCAGGAACACGGTCAGCCCCTGCTCCTTGTTGAGCACCTTGATGGCGTCAAAGATCTGCTTGACGATCAGCGGTGCGAGGCCGAGCGACGGCTCGTCGAGGAGAAGCAGCTTGGGGCGCGCCATCAGCGCGCGGCCGATGGAAAGCATCTGTTGCTCACCGCCCGACAACGTGCCGCCACGCTGGGCCTGGCGTTCCTTCAGGCGCGGGAAGAGCGTGAAGATCTTCTCGACGTCTTCGTTGAAAAACTTCAGATTGTCGAGGCTCGCACCCATCTGAAGATTCTCGTAGACCGTCATGCGCGGGAAAATCCGCCGGCCTTCCGGCGACTGTGCGATGCGCATGCGCGCGATCTCGTGCGTCGGCAGCCTGGTGATGTCCTGACCGTCGAAGGTCACGGTGCCGGTGCGTGCCTGCGGGCTGCCGCAAATAGTCATCATCAGCGTCGACTTGCCTGCGCCGTTTGCGCCGATCAGGCTGACGATCTCGCCGCGCTTGACCTCGACGTCGACCCCGGCGAGCGCCCGAATGTTACCGTAATAGGTTTCGACGCCCTGCACCTTGAGGAGGGTCTCGCTCATTATTGCAGCCCCCCCTGCTGGCTTTCGATTTCTTCGATCTGCTCGATCACCTCTTCGACCTCTTCGTCCTCGACGCCCAGATAGGCCGCGATGACCCTCGGATCATTCTTCACCTCGTCGGGCGTCCCGTCGGAAATCTTCTGGCCGTACTCGAGAACGATCACATGGTCGGAGATTTCCATGACGACCGACATGTCGTGCTCGATCAGCAGGATGGATGTCCCGGTCTCGTGGCGGATCGACCGCAGCAGTTCATTCAAGGCCAGCGACTCGCGCGGGTTGAGGCCCGCCGCCGGCTCGTCGAGGCAGAGGAACTCCGGCCCCGTGCACATGGCACGAGCGATCTCGAGACGGCGCTGGGCACCGTAGGGAAGATCCCCGGCCGGGTCGTCTGCGCGGTCGAGCAGATGGGCCTTCTCAAGCCAGTGCTTGGCGACCTCGATCGACTGTTCCTTGGCGCGCCTGTAGCCGCTGAAGCCCAGCAGGCCGAGAACGGTGTAGCCGGACGCCCGCATCAGCATGTTGTGCTGCGCGACCAACAGGTTCTCCAGCACCGTGAGGCCGGAAAACATCCGGATGTTCTGGAACGTGCGGGCAACCTTGGCATCGCGAGTGATCTCGAAATCCGGCATGCGCTCCAGGAGGAAGCGCTTGCCCGACTTCTGAGTCATCGAAATCATGCCCATCGTCGGCTTGTAGAAGCCGGTGATGCAGTTGAAGACGGTCGTCTTGCCGGCACCATTGGGACCGATGAGCGCCGTGATCTCGCCGCGCCGTGCCTCGAAGGACAGATCGTTGATCGCCATCAGGCCGCCGAAGCGCATCGACAGATGCTCGACTTTGAGGATTGGATCGTTGTTCATTGCGTTCGTCTCGAGGGCCATCAGCCGTGCCCTTCCTTGGTGAAGCTGCCGGACACGGCCTTGCGCTCGTGCAGGAAGGCTGTCGGTTCACGACTTCCGACGAAGCCACGCGGTTTCCACACCATGACCACGACCATGGCGATGCCGAAGATCAGCATGCGATACAGCTCCGGGGTGAAATCCGGGCCGAAGATCGCCTTCAGGAAGGTCATTTCACGCAGCAGTTCCGTGCCACCAACCATGACGGTGGCCGCAACCGCGATGCCCACGAGCGACCCCATGCCACCGAGAACGACGATGGCAAGAATGATCGCCGATTCGAGGAAGACGAAGGACTCCGGCGAGACGAAGCCCTGGCGCACCGCGAAGAAGGAGCCGGCGATGCCGCCGAACATCGCCCCCGTCGCAAACGCGGTGAGCTTGGTCGTGACCGTGTTGATGCCGAGCGAGCGGCAGGCGATCTCGTCCTCGCGCAACGCCTCCCACGCGCGGCCGATCGGCATGCGCCGCAGGCGGATGGTGACGAAAGCCGTCAGCAGCGCTAGTGCCAGAATCACGTAGAACAGGAAGATCTTGTAGTAGGCCGACGACATCGGCAGGCCGAAGGCCTTGGCGAAGTTGTTGGCCGCGCTCACATCGAAAGACCAGATACCGAAAATTGACGCCTTGGCAATGCCCGAGATACCGAACGTCCCCCTGGTGACCTCTGTCCAATTGATAAGGACCAGACGGATGATCTCACCGAAGGCGAGCGTCACGATGGCCAGGTAGTCCCCTCTCAGCCGCAGAACCGGGAAGCCCAGAATTACGCCCCAGCAGGCGGCGAGGATGCCGGCGAGCGGCAGCAGGAGCCAGAAGGAGAAGCCGAAATGCTGCGACAGCAGCGCATAGGAGTAGGCCCCGACGGCATAGAAGGCGACGTAGCCAAGATCGAGCAGGCCCGCGAGGCCGACCACGATGTTCAGGCCCCAGGCCAGCATCACGTAGATGAGGATCTGGATGCCGAAGTTGTCGACCCATTTTAGCGAGCCCTGCACACCAACCAGCGAAACGGCGACAGGCGGCATCAGGATGAGCGCGAGGATGGCGATCTTGCTGAAGTGGCGCGCCAGGAAGCCTTCGGGGACCGCCTTCCCGACAACGGCAGCCTTGGCAGTCTTGCGCGCGGCAAGCCATGGCTGGACGTAGGCGACCCCCAGGAAGCGGCCGACGGCGGCGACCGCGACGAAAATCGCAAGCAAGCCCCAGCGTTGGTTCAGGACAAGCTCGTTGCGGATGTTCTGGGTTGTCTGCAAGCCGACGAACAGGACGAAAAGGCCAAGAGCGATCAGACCGGCATAAAAGCCCTCGCGCAGAGCCTGCGCCGTCAGGTTCCCGCCGGCGCTCTCTTTGGAGTAGGAAATGGTTGCCATGGAATTATACCTTCTCGACTTCCGGTCGTCCGAGAATGCCGGACGGCTTGAAGATCAGGACGATGGCGAGGATCGAGAACGTCGCGACGTCCTTGTAGTCGATCGTGAAATAGGCCGACCAGAGCGACTCGATCAGTCCGATCAGCAATCCGCCGATCACTGCGCCGGGAAGCGAACCGATTCCGCCCAGAACCGCCGCGGTAAACGCCTTTACGCCTGGCACGAACCCGTCGGTGAAGACGATCACGCCATAGTACATCAGATACATCGTACCCGCGACCGCCGCGAGGGCAGCACCCATGACGAAAGTGATGGAGATCGTGCGGTCGACATCGATCCCGAGAAGCGCGGCCATCTTGCGGTCCTGCTCGGTGGCACGTTGCGCGCGGCCGAGCGCGGTCTTGTTGACGATATACCAAAAGATCGCCAGCAGGCTCACCGTCAGGACCATGATCAGGATCTGCTTCAGCGAAATCGCGATGCCGAAGACATTGTAGACCGACGACACCAGCGGCGGGATCGGCTTGTTGCGCGGCCCCTGGGTGACCTGGACGAAGTTCGACAGCGTAATGGACATGCCGATGGCAGTGATCAGCGGCGCAAGACGGAACGAACCGCGCAGCGGCCGGTAAGCCATCTTTTCAATAGTCCAGTTCCACAGCGAGGCGGTCAGCATCGCCGCCGCCATCATCACCAGCAGGAGAATGACGATCGGCAAACCGACGAAAATGCTGGTCAGCACCAGAAAGATGATCAAGGCGGCGAACCCGCCCAGCATGAAAATATCGCCATGGGCGAAGTTGATCATGCCGATGATGCCGTAAACCATGGTGTAGCCGATGGCTATCAACCCATAGATAGAGCCCAGAGTCAGCCCGTTGATGAGCTGCTGCACAAAATATTCCATTGTCGATCCCCTGGATGCGATCCTGACGGTCGCATCTCTTGTTATTTGAGCCCATTGGGCAGGCTCATGGATAGGCACGATTCCATACTGTTTTCCGATCAAAAGGGAAGCCTAAAACGGCACATCCTTAAACTTCTTCGCATTTTTGGTGGATTTGACGATTGAACCGACCAAAAGCTGAAAATTCAGCACCGCATAACGGCCGCAGCCCCTGAACACGGTGGAATCCACCGGTTACAACCGGTTCAACGAGGGGAGAACCATCGCAGCCCATGACGAGCGCATCAGCCTTGCCACAGCGATTTGCGAAGCGACAGACGTCGGGTCCGCCTTGATAATGAGAAGGGCGCGAGACGCATATAACAGGCGAGACGCATCGCGACCTGTCATAAAATGACCGGAATGACGCGCCAAAGTTGGTGCGGTCCGCTACCTTGTAACGCAACGGCAGTTCGAATAAACTGGCACACGATCAGGTAGTTAACAAATAATTGCCGCAGCAGCGAGAGTACCAACGTGACGAAAGAATCTGCGCCCGCAGCACCGGAGCCGGAAGCAGAGACCCGCGCTCAGCCGCCGGCCAGCAACCTTCTGGACATTGCGAAAGCCCGCATCACGCACCGTGCCGAACGACAGAAGCAGCGCCTGATGCGTGAAGCGTCCGCTTTTGCCGGCGCGAAGGTGAAGCGTGACGAGTTCGACGAAGGCGACGAACTGCCGCCGGCGAAGGCCAGGCAGGACAAGAAATTCTCGGCACAGTCAATCTTCGAGATGCCGAACCTCTCTTCGATGAAGAAGAAAAAGAGGAAGGTCAGTTGGACTGCCATCTCTTTCGTCCTTGCCGTTTTCGTGCCAACCATCCTGACTGGGCTGTATTTTGCTTTCATCGCCAGCCCGCAATATGAAGTCGAATCGCAGTTCGCGGTGCGGGGATCGAGCCAGAGTTCGCTTAGCGCGCTTGGGCTAAGTACCCTGATGGGCACATCCGCACAGGCCGGCGACTCCTATATCGTGGCCGACTACATCCACTCCAAGCAAGTCCTGCAGGATATGGTCGATCAAGTTGGGCTGGACGTTCGGGAGCTTTATGCGCGGGACGGCATCGATTTTGTCTATCAAATCGCCGGGACCGAACCTCTGGACGAGTTTGTCAGTTATTGGCAGGACATGGTGAATGTCAGCTTCAACTCGACGACCGGCAACGTCACCCTGCAGGTCTACGCATTTACCGCCGAAGATGCGAAAAAGATTACGGACGGCATACTGCTCGTCGCCGAGAACCTGGTGAACCGGCTCTCCGAAGAGTCGCGCAATCAGTACATCGAGGTGGTGAACAAGCAGGTCGAACGCGCAGAAAACAGACTGGCAAGCGTTCGCGAACAGATGTCGCAATTGCGGCAAACGGAGCAGGCCATCGACCCGACCGCGTTGGTTTCGATGGAGTCCTCGATTATCGGCTCGATCGAGGAGCAACTCGCGTCCGTCCGCACCCGTTACCGAGCCTTGCTGGATACCATCAGCAGGGATGCGCCGTCTGCCAAGGTCCTCGAGCGACAGATCGTTGCTCTGGAAGCACAACTGGCAGAACAAAAGGCGCGCGTCGGCACCGGCACGACGAAGAAGACCGGACGCAACCCTGAACCCGCGAACGGTACGGTCAGCGATGTCATCGACCGATTCTCTAAACTGACGATTGAGCAGGAATTTGCGGTGAAGGCCTATTCGACATCGTTGGCAGGCCTTGAAACTGCCCTCGTGGAGGCACAGAAACAGGAGCGCTTCTTCGCCACCTATGTGGCGCCGCGAGTCCCGGAAATCGCAATCTATCCGCAGCGCATACTCAATACGATGCTCGGCTTCATGCTGTTTTGCGCGGTCTGGCTGATCGGTTTCTTTGGTTACAAGTCGATCAAGGATCACGCGATTTGATCTGCATTGGCCGTGCCATTCGGACATAGGGTCAGCATATGTACTTGACCGACAAGAGCTTTGGCTACGCCCTGAAAGAAAATGGGCGAGTCATAGCGGCCCTCATCATCCGCAGCAGCGTGACGCGTTTCGGAGAGAGCCGCATCGGCTATCTATGGACGCTTGCGGAACCGGCGATCTATGTCGGGATGTTCCTTTCAATGCACGGCTTTGTCCGGTCGTCGTTGCCGTTCGGCGACAGCGCCATGCTGTTCTTTCTGACAGGTGTTATCGGGTTTCGCATGACAAACCTGATAGCCCGCAAATCAGCGAACGGGTTGTCGCACAACCAAGCCATGTTGACCTACCCCTTGGTCAAGCCGCTTGACACGATTGTAGCGGCCTTCATCCTTGAAGTGATCATCTGGATGATCGTCTGCACGCTTTTCATCTTCTTCATGTATGTCGGCCTTGATCGAAAGATCATCGTCTACCCGCTCCAATTTGGCGCCGCCATCCTGGCGATCGCCTTCTTTGCGTTCGCGCTGGCGGTCTTCAATGCGACCTTTGGAACTCTGGTGCCGCTCTGGAGCAAGATGCTCAGTTATGCCAATATACCTCTGATGCTGGCGTCCGGCGTCGTGTTCGTGCCTGCAACCCTTCCGCCATCGGTGCTGGCAATCATCTCGTGGAACCCGTTCCTGCATTGTGTCGAATGGTTCCGGTCGGCAACCTATCTCGATTACAACAGCGTTTTGGATAAGTCCTATCTGTTGTCGGCGTCGACGGTATTGCTGGTCATCGGTCTGACGCTGGAACGGGTATATCGCAACAAACTGCTAGAAAACGAATGATAGTTTTCGACAACGTAACCAAGATCTTCAGGAATCCGCGCGGCGGCCAGAAGGTGATTCTTGAGAACTTTTCGGCGGCATTTCGACCAGGGCTGAATATCGGCATCCTCGGACGCAACGGCGCCGGCAAATCAACACTGATGAACCTCATTTCCGGCATTGATACCCCGAACTCTGGCCGTATCTATCGCCAAGGCAAGATCTCTTGGCCGCTGGGTTTCAAGGGCGGCGTCCACAGCCGCCTGACGGGGGCCCAGAACACCCGTTTCATCGCCGACATCTATGGAAAGGATCGCCACGAGGTTCTGGAATTCGTCAAGGACTTCTCTGAACTCGGAACCTATCTCGACATGCCGGTAAGAACCTATTCCGCCGGCATGCGGGCACGTCTTGCCTTCGGGATCTGCATGGCGATCGATTTCGAATACTATCTCATCGACGAAGTCATCGCTGTTGGCGACACGAACTTCAAGAAGAAGAGCAAGCGCGTGTTCGACGAGCGCCGCGAAAACGCAACGCTTCTTCTCGTCTCTCACTCGTCCTCCCTATTGCGTGCCTTCTGCCACGTGGGCGGGGTCATGAAGGACGGCAGGATCACTTTCTACGACGATATCGAAGAAGCGATCGACGTTCACGAAGCCAATCTCGCGAACGGAAAATAGCAGTCGAGCGGGGATATTCTCTTCACCGCCGAAAGCGGGACCCAAAGCACGGAAAGGCGTAAGCTTCTCCGAGGCGGATGGTGCCGTCTCTTGCATTGTCGGGTGAAACCAGCAGTTTACGAAATGCGTCGTTCACCTGTCGTAACGGCGCGGCATTCCGATTAAGCGCCATCTGCGCGCTTCCACCTCATTGTCTGTTCGGGGATTTTCCCCGCCTCGTGCGCGAGCTCTATCCTGAATCGAGGCATCGTTGCCGATGACGACGGCGACGGCCACCCGTTCAGGAGATGATGATGCAGGAACATACGTCACGACTTGGCCTCCCCTACATTCTGCCCTCGCAAGCGCAGAAACATGTCCCGCACAACGAGGCCCTCGATGCATTGGACACAATGGTCCAACTTGTGCTGGAGAGCATTGGAAACACTCCTCCGGCGTCGCCCTCGGAAGGCGCCTGCTTCGGGGTCGACGCCTCACCATCAGGCGCATGGCATGCAGCGGCGGGCGCGGTCGCGCAATGGCGTGACGGCGGCTGGCACCTCGTGCGACCGAAGGAGGGGTGGCTCGCCTGGTGTACCGCAGAGCAACGTCTGCACGTGCATGACGGCAACCGCTGGCAGAGGTTTGCGCAGTTTCCGTCCCTGGGCATCAATGCGACGCCCGACGGCACCAACCGGCTGGCTGTTGCCGCCGATGCCAGTCTTCTATCACATGACGCCGCCGACCACCGACTGAAAATCAACAAGGCCACGCCGTCGGACACGGCCAGCCTGATCTTTCAGTCGAACTGGACAGGGCATGCCGAATTGGGACTCACTGGCAACAACGATTTTGCCATCAAGGTGGCGAACGCGGAGGGAGATTGGCAAACCGCGCTGCGCATCGACGCTACCGGCCATGTCGCCACGCCTCTACGGCCGGCAGTGCGGGCCTGGCTGGCAGGTGGTGTCCAGATGTCCATGCCGGGGTTGGTCGGCTTCACCAACACAGCGTTTGCAAGCGGGGGCTTTCGGATCGGCGACGCAGTGCCATCCGGCATTGGCAACAAGCTTATCGCGCCGATCACCGCTTACTACCTTATCAGTCTCTCCATGGTCCCCACCTCGTCCTCCTCCGCTCAGATTGACGTCATGGTCAATAGTACAACAAGCGTCCTCAACTCCCTTGCCGTTTCTGGTGGCCCGGTCGGGCGAAAAATCTGCTTCACCGGCATAGCTCCAATCGCCAAGGACGCGTGGGTTGCGCTCAAACACCAAGGAACCGGGGGCCTCGACTTCGACTTCGACAAGACGGAATTGTCTATTATTGCGCTAACCTGACGTAGCGAATGCCAGCTTCAGAGACCCGACCGCTCTGAATGCGATCGGGTCGAGGCTCACCCCTGCGCGGCGCTCGAAATGGTGTCTCGGAAGTTGCCGCTCAATACCTGGGCACCGGAGGCGCCCTGTTCAGATCCGCCGCCCGCAGCAGCATCGGCAATCTTGTCCCTTAATGCCCTAATCGCGATTTCCACCCCATCATAGGCATAGAAATCGCCGGGCCGGAGGGATTGCTCGTGCAGCCACGACAGGTAGCGGCTGCGGACCTCGGCGGGAGCCACCTTGTTCCATGTCCAGAACCTGTCGAGGTCAATTCCTCTGTTCACGCAGAAGGCAAGATCCGGATGCCGGTAGATCGCCTGCCCCATGATGGCGAGCGGAATTCCATGCAGGAGGGCGAAGAATCCGGAGGTGCTGTTGATGGTGATCATGCCCGCCGCATGGCGCGTCAACAGTCCCAGGGAGCCGCCGTCGATGATGTGGACCCTGTCCGCCACATCGTTGAGGAGACTGACCTGCTCGATGAACTGCCGATCCCTGCTATGGCCGCGCTCCAAGGGGTGGATCTTAAACACCAACTGATGGGTTGCGGGAGCGTTGCGCGCAAATGAGACGATCGACTTCAGGATCAATTTCTGGCTATTCCAGGTGCCAGCCGCACGCCCCAACTGGCTGTCGTCGTGAACCTGAAGCGGAATGAGGTAATATTTTTTATCGAAGTGCTCCAGAAGTTTCTCGATGCAGCGATAGTTGCCATTGAGATTGCGAAACTTCCGGTAGTAGTTCTTGATCCAGTAGAAAGCCTCGGATGCGAGCATGCGTTTCCGCTTGTGGAAAAGCTTGCGCTCGGCGGCGGTTGAAAAGAGGTTCCGGAGCGAGAAATAGAGGAACGCGTAGGACGCCATGGCGCCGAACGAAGAGGGATAGGAGACCCCTTTCGGGCGATCCGACGACGAATACTCCGGAGGCGGCAATTTCCCAGCAATCGGCGAACACCAGTTGTTGCCGCCGAATTCAATGGTGATGTTGCCGGGGCGCAGATACCCCTCCTCGAGACAGATCACCGGAACACGCAACTTCTCGCAGCGGGCGATCGCGACCCGGTGGATTTCTCTCTCGCAACCGAACAGGACGACGGAGTCGAAGCCATGGGCGCTGATCATTTCCGACAACCAGGCGTCCCACGCGTCGGCGGTCCCGGAAAAGTTCAGCGTCTTTTCCCGCAGCGCAAACAACCTGTCGCCGATATTGAAACAGACACGCCAGACATCAAAGCCGCTTTCATTCAGCAGGGTTTGCGCCTTGCGAAAAAACGGCCCGACCGGTCCCTGCAAGAGCAGGACGCGCGGGACACTCTTGGCGGGAAACGGGCTGGATGACCGGCGGCGGAGATTGAGGTATACGAGCGGCGCCGTCCTGCGGCCCGCCGGTTGATCCTCGCGCGCACCGCCATTACTCGACCGATTCGTAGAATCGCTTTTACTCGGCATAACGTTCCAGCTTTGCTAGGGGTGCGCTTAGGCTGCACGGTCTTTGCACAAAAAATAAACCGCATCAACCGGATTTCATTCAATTAATCTTACCCAATGTCATTTTCCAATCTTGTGCTTACGGCAATCCGGCTAAAGCAAGGATGTCCACCAGCACTGGCCAAACCGCCGGCTCAACCGAGCCGGCGATCGCGCATTGCTACGGCAATCCGGTTTACCGCACGCGCAAAATGTGTAGCGAAGCGATCGGCGACAGAGCGCGTTGCGCTGCTTCCGTCGGCGATTTCCCGGACCAGATCTTCCGGACGGCACGGCATTCTGCTCAAGGGGTGAACGTAAAGCGGGTACTGGATCAGGGTGGCGGCGACCAGCATCTGCAGATCGATCCGTCGTGTCCGGCGTTCAATCGGACAGCGGTCGTCCGTCAATCCCCAACCTGCGTAGAACGGGATTCCGTGAACACCCACTTTCTTTCCGCGCAACAGCGCCTCGAACCCAGCAAGGGAAGTCATCGTTTCCACTCGATCACACCAACGAACCCAGTGCATGATATCGCCGTCGCGCTCGATCCGGTCGGCCGTATCGGGTACAGCCCCGCCAGGACGCATGCCCGACACCACGTCCGGATGCTCCTTGTAAACGATATAGGCGTCAGGATACAGGTGCCGCACCGCAGCCACCAGGGCCGCATTCGACCTGATCGTGGGTGAGCCAAAGCGGATCGATGCGTCCTTCTCCACCTGTCCCGGCACCAGGATTTTCAACCGGTTGCCCGGAACTACCGGCAGCGCAGCGGCGGTTCCGACGTTGTATTTGGATATGCCGCGTTCGATCAGCAACTGGCGTAGCGCTTCGGCGCGTTGCAACAGCGCACTGTCGAATTGGGTTTCGGCGATGATCTGCTCCAGGCCACTCGGCATGCGCGCGTCGTAGTAGATGGTGTTTCCGTCAATCGCGACGGAAGACGGCATAACAAGCGCAGCGCCTAGCCCTTTCGAGCGAATGAAACCATCCTCGATACGGAAGGTCTCGACCCCGGAGGGCAGCGGATTGTCCGATCCCCAGACTGCGACTGCGCCGTCGATTTCCGAGGCCCGACGTACGGCACGCTCCAGATTGCGGGCGTGGAGCGGCGGTCCACACATCCCCTTCAGGAAAGGTGTCATTGCCTTGCGCTTCCATGGCGACATGCCCGCCGTGACGACTTTCTTCGGCAACCTGTGCCGCTGGTCGCGAACCACGATCGCCTGCTCGATCGCACGCTCGATGTCGCACTCGGTACGGTCATGGAGATCGAGGTAGCGCGAATACCGAATGTAGGCCGCATCGAATATCTGCTCGAGGCTCGCCGGCGAACGAGCCGTCGGCGCCTCGGTATGATCAATCGAGATACCTCGGCCGGAATAGAAGTTGACACCAAAGCAGTGAACGTCCTTGCCCGCCATCAGCGCCTCGAAACCGAGTTGGCTCGAGACGGTATAGACGGTGTCCGCATCCTCCAGAAGTGGCCATGGGTTCATCGGAGGAGGCACGACGATGTCGATACCGAGGCGGTGCGCGGCCTGCCGAAGCAAGCTCCGATCACCCGCTGCCGGATGTGTGCGCACCACCAGCGTTTTACCGGGGTGATGCTCGGCTGCGTGCTGCAACATCGTGGTGAAGGTGCCATCATCGGCCAACGCGCCGGCAATGGACGCATCACCTGCGACCTGGTCGACGAGCAGCACATAGGGCCGTCCATAGGGAATCCCCGCATCGTGCAGCCCGACGATCGCGCCGTTGTTGTATTTCGACAACCTGGCCCGGCGTATCGTCGCAATGAGGCTGCGCGCTCGCTCCAGGTCTTTGCCGTCCGTCACCGGGCTCTCGAGCAGGGTCTGCAACCGGCTTGGTCCGGTGGCGTCGAAATACATGCCTTCGTCGTCGATGACATAAGCGTGCGAAGGCTCGCTCGGCCCTGGCGCGAACCCCCTTATGAAACCATCTTCGAGCAGGATTGCCGGCTTGGCGGTACGGGCAGAGAGCGCACTCGCCCGCCGGCCCGATGGCCGCCATCCCCAGCCGACGAAAGCGTCAACGCGTGCTGAACTGCCAAGCGGCCAGAGCTCCACCTGGGCATCGAGCAACCGCGAAATGTCGGCCCGAATCCGCCACAAGCCGAGAGAGGTGACGGCATACGTTTTGCGTTTCGCCTCGGCCACGATGATCAAGATCCCATCTCCGGCAGGCAAGCCCGCCGGCATCGCATTGAGTTTGCCGGCACGGCCTCACATGCGTTGCACGAGTGCACAGACGCGGGCGCCTCCCTGCAAGCAATGCCTGAGATTATAGCGCGTTCGGCCAGATCAGAAAGTCTGAACGGTCCGGCTCGCGGTACTGACCGGCGCCAGCGTGCCCGTGATCATCCCGACGAACCGGCTGAAATCCGTTGCCGGATGCCGCGACAGGTAGACGACGTCGCGGTTGCGGATCGGGAACGACTGGGCGACGATAAAGCTCTGTGTCTGCGCCAGATCCAGTCGGTAAATGACCGGGTAACGTCCCTGGCCATCCGAAGTCATGCCCTTCGCCAGCAGGTCGCGGAAGCGGTCGTCGCCGACGACGTGGCGATAGACGCTTTCGTTCTCGTAACGGAAAATGAAATAGCCCTTCGGATCGGCGGTCGACAGGTTGCCGCCGCCGGCAAGCGCAGCCGCCTCGATCAGGCTCAGGCTGGCTGCACCGAATGGTACCTTGCCCTTCTTTTCCGTCTGGCCAAGCGCGGAGAAGGTCTGCGGATCATATGTTACATAAACGTGGTCGGCGGGCTTGACGATGATGTCTTCCTTGGGGTTGTCGACAATCGTCTGCAGGAGCACCGTGCCCGTGCGCCCACCGCGCTTGAGCGTGACATAGGTGTCGTAAGGCGGCTTCGATGCCCCGCCAGCACGCGCCAGCACTTCGCTCAGATGCTCGGCGCTAAGTCCGAGCGGAATCATCGCGGCCTGATGGACATCGCCCTGGACGGAGACATTGCGCGACTCGTTTCCGGCCATCGACACCAGCACATCCGGCTCCACCGCCTTGGCCTTCAGCGCGTCTACGATCGTCGAACGCGCCGTCTCCAGCGTCATCCCGGCGAAACGCACCGAGCCGACATACGGAATCTGGCCACGGCCATCAGGCTGCACCACGACGGGGATTGTCGTCGACTTGCTATCCGTCGTCGAAAACAGGCCATCCGGGCCGGCCTCGAAGATCGTTACCTGAAGCTTGTCGCCGACACCGATCACCGGTACGCCGCCGGCCCCACCGAAGCCGAAGGTGCGCGCAAGGCTGGGGGTTCCGAGCGTGGTCACGCCGTTGGCGACCCGCTGGTCGATGTCGACCACGTCGAAAATCATCTTGGTTTCTGGGATCTTGTAGGAACTGCCTCCCGCCGCGCCGGCTTCGAGCACTTCGCGGGTCAGCGGACCATCACTGGGGACCATACAACCGGAAAGCGTCAACAGCGCCACGCCGGATGCGAGGCGCGCCAAAGACCGTGCAAACCTCGCCCCCGAGTTGCCGATGCCCTTATTCTTGCTCATCACACTGCGATTCCCTTTCGCCGCACCCTTTTGAGGCAAGGCGCCGAAAACGGACAAGTGTCCGCCCCATCAAATTTGTCGATGGAAAAGTCAATGTCCCACCACGATCTGTCCCAGAGACCGAGCCGCGAACGGGCCTCCGTGTCACCTTGGTGCAAATCCCTTGCATATTCGTTACGCCAAGAAAAGTCGATTTCGCGGCATCACGCTAAAACGGCGCTTTTCCACGAGAATTTCCCTTCCTGTGCGATAAAAAGGGCGCATCCGGCAGCACAGGATTCAGGTTCACGCCGTGCTCACGACACCGTTTTGCTGCGGAATCAGGAGCCTCCGACAACCAGGTACGCCTCCACATCCAAGGCCTGCGCCATCCGTCAACTTCGGACACGGCTGCCGGTCGGATCATATAGCGGTACCAAGTGCGGCGTGCACGGCACGCGCTGGCCCGCAACATCCAGTTCGTAAGTGCCGGAAAGCACATAATCCAAGTCGACCCCGTCCCGGTGGCGCACATAGCCCAATCCGATGGCCCGTCCGATCATGTGGCCGAAACCGCCGCTCGTGAGCCAGCCCGCCTTCTCGTTGTTGCGGTAGATTGTCTCGCGGCCGAGCAGAGCCGTATCCGGTTCGTCCGGTACGAAGCAGACGAGCTTCTTGCGCACGCCTTCAGAGAGCTGGCGCTCGATCGCCGCCCGGCCGAGAAAATCGATCGCTCCGCCGGTTTTCACCGCCCAGCCGAGGCCCGCCTCGACCGGCGTATGATCCGGGCCGATATCCGATCCCCAGGCGCGATAGCCCTTTTCAAGCCGGCAGGTTTCCAGCGCCCGATAGCCGGCATTCGTCAGCCCCTCTCCCCTGCCCGCTTCCATCAGCGCGTCGTAGACAGCCGCCGCGTCTTCGACGGAAAGATGCAGTTCCCAGCCGAGTTCGCCGACATAGGTGATGCGCATCGCCCGCACGGCACGGCCGGCGACGGCGATGGTCCGGACGGTGCCGAAGGGAAAGCCGTTGTTCGACACGTCGTCCTCAGTGAGCCTCGTCAGGATCGAGCGCGAGTTCGGACCCATCAGGACCAGGACAGACCACTCCTCCGTTACATCTTGCAATGTCGCGTCAAGCCCGGCCGGGATGTTCCGCCCGATCCAATCGAAATCATGGGTGGCGAAGCCGGTCCCGGTGACGATGTAATATTCGTCCTCGGCGATACGCGCGGCAGTCAGGTCGCATTCGATTCCGCCCTGTTCGTTGAGCATCTGCGTGTAGATGACGGAGCCCGGTCGACGCGCGACATTGTTGGCGGCGATCCACGAGAGGGCGCGTTCGGCATCCCTGCCCTTCAGCGAAAACTTGGCAAAGGAGGTCTGGTCGAAGATGACCGCCGCCTCGCGCACGGCGCGGTGTTCGCGCGCGACGGCGGAAAACCAGTTGGGCCGGCCGTAGGTGTAGACGTCCTGAGGCTTCTCGCCCGCGGCCAGGTCGGCGAACCAGTTCGGCCGTTCCCAGCCGAGCTTTTCGCCAAAGCAGGCCCCTTGCGCCTTTAACCGCGCATAGAGCGGCGACGTTCGGAACGGGCGCGCACTGGCGTGCTCCTCGGATGGCCAGGCCATCGTGTAGTGCTTGCCATATGCCTCGACGGTGCGCCGCCGGATCCAGTCGGAATCGAAATGCGGCCGGCCGAAGCGACGGATATCGACCGGCCACAGGTCAAAGGGGGGCTCCCCCTTTGCGACCCATTCGGCCAGCGCCATGCCCGCGCCGCCGCCTGAGGCGATGCCGAAAGCGTTGAAGCCCGCGCCGATGAAGAAATTCCGCAGGCCCGGCGCTTCACCGAGAATGAAATTGCCGTCCGGCGTAAAACTCTCCGGTCCGTTCAGGAGTTGCTTCACGCCTGCCGTTTCAAGGGCCGGAACCCTGCCAAGGGCAAACTCCATGATCTGCTCGAAGCGCTCAAGATCGGGATTGAGCAGACTGTAATGAAAACCTTCGGGAATTCCGTTCACCGCCCATGGCGCGGGATTCGGTTCGTAGCCCCCCATCACCACTCCGCCGACCTCCTCCTTGTAATAGGTCAGCCGGTCCGGGTCCCGCAGCGTCGGCAGAGTGGACGGCACGCCGAAGGGCTCGGTGATGAGATACTGATGTTCCATCGGCACGAGCGGCACATTGACGCCGAAGCGGGAGGCGAGTTCCCGCGTCCATTGCCCGGCGCAGACGACGACGCGCTCGCATTCGATCCGGCCACGCGGCGTGACGACGGCACGAATGCGGCCGTTGTCGATCTCCACATCGGTAACCTCGGTGTCCTCGAAAATGGCCGCACCCGCCATCGTCGCACCGCGCGCCAGCGCGAGCGTGATATCGGATGGATTGGCCTGGCCGTCCGTCGGCAGGAACGCCGCTCCGACGAGGTCATCGATCGCCATCAGCGGCCAGAGCTCCTGCGCTTCTCTTGGCGTTAGCAACTCCATCTCCAGGCCGAAGGAGCGTGCGGTGGTCGCCTGGCGTTTGACCTCGGTCCAGCGCTCCTCGTTACAGGCGAGCCGAAGCCCGCCGTTCATCTTCCAGCCCGTTCCCAGGCCGGTTTCAACCTCGAGTCTCTTGTACAGGTCGACGGAGTAGCCGAGGAGCTGGGTGATGTTGGCGCTGGTGCGCAACTGGCCGACGAGACCGGCCGCGTGGAAGGTCGTTCCCGAGGTCAGCTTCTTGCGCTCCAGCAGAACGGTATCGGTCCAGCCGAGCTTCGCCAGATGATAGGCCGTCGAACAGCCGATGATCCCACCGCCGATGACGACCGCTCTTGCGCTCGCTGGAAGTTCTTTCATACCTCCCGCTCCTATGCTTCTGACTGCTGGAATTGGTCATAAGCCCGTTCGAAGCGGGCGAGATTGTCCGCCGTGTAGGCGGCATAGTCGAAATCGATGGTCGAATGGAGCTCCGAAACCATACTCCAAAGGGTCTCGCGCAGGAGCGAGGCACACTTCATCGCCTGATACCGCCGCCAGAGGTCACCACGCGCGGGGCGCTCGAAGTAGCGTTCCAACAGCCATACTTCCTGGGCCTCGCTGAGTTCGTTATTCGACGCGAGGCCGCCGAGATCGAAGAGCGGCGTGTTGTAGCCGGCATAGTCCCAATCGATCAGCCACAGGCGCTCGCCGTCATCCAGGAAATTGCCCGCGAGAAGATCGTTGTGGCCGAAGACGATGTCGTAGGGACCGGCGGCCGCCTCCAGTGCCCTTGAGATCCGAAGCAGATCCTTCAGCCGGGGAACATGCGGGCTGCCGGCATCGCTCAGTGTTGCGGCATAATCCTCGATCACGTGGAACGCCCAGAAGATCATCGCCGCCCCGCGATAGTGACGCCCCGTCTCCTGGTGGCAGACCTGGATCAGTGGCACGATCCGTTCCAGGTAGGCGGATGATCGGATGTCCTCCGGGGTCAGCGTCCGGCCGCAAATATGGTCGAGCACGAGGACACCGGGCTGGTGGTGGATGACGGCTGGAGAGATGCCGGCCGCGTGGGCCGCCCGGCTTGCGGCGAGCTCGTTCTGTCGGCTGATCTGGTGAATGGGTATGTCGTCGCCCAGCCGGACGACATAGCTACGCTCCCCGTCGACAACCCGATAGTTTCGATTGGTTATTCCCCCCTTCAGAACGGACACCTCCGGCGTGCCATTCCACAGGGGCAACGAACGGATCGTCTCCAGCGCCGCCAAGTCCATGTCCGTCCGTTCCCCGGCGCGCTCAGTGACACGCTCGTTTGGAAGCGACGTTCCCGCACCCGCCAAACCCTGTCAAGAAAATTCCACAAAAACGAACATAGGCATGGGTTTTTGTTGTAACATTGCGTGCTGCTTTGCTTTGCAGCCGGTTTGAACATGACAGTCATCTGCGAATGCAGACAGGAAACGGAATGGACACCCCAACAAATTCACCCGCCCTATCCAACCACCGCGAGCGGGAGATCCTGGAGGAACTGCGACTTGCGGGCGGCTCCAGCCGTATTCAGTTCCTCGCCGAGCGCCTCCGGGTCTCCGAGGAAACCATCCGCCGCAACATCCGCACGCTGGAAGCCAATGGCCTCGTCACCAAGGTCCACGGCGGCGTCCACATCACCGACAGCGTGGGCGAACAGCCGCTCCATTTTCGCATGAACGTCAACCCGGAGCCGAAGCGCCTGATCGCTGCCAAGGTCGCCACGATCGTTAAGAATGGCGACAGCCTGTTTCTCGATATCGGCTCCACGACCGCCTTCATCGCCGTCGCCCTGCAAAAACACCGTGACCTTTTCATCGTCACCAACTCGCTCTCGGTCGCCCATGCGCTCGCCACGCGCAACGACAACCGCGTCTATTTCGCCGGCGGCGAACTACGCTCACACGATGCCGGCTCATTCGGCATCGAGGCGCTGCGCTACATCGAGCGCTTCAACCTGCAACATGCGATCCTGTCGGTGACTGCCATCAACGCCCGCTCAGGCTTCATGCTGCAGGACGTACAGGAAGCCGACATCTCCCGCGTCGCCGCCCGCCAGGCGCAAAACCGCATTATCGTGGCCGACGCCGAAAAGTTCGGCCGGACGGCACCGATCACGATCGCTCCGCCCGACACCTACGACATGCTCGTGACCGACGCTGAGCCACCGGCGGACATTCGCCAGATGCTGGACCAGAACAACGTCAAGGTCGTGCTGGCAAACGACAGCTAGAATCCAGCCATCGAGCATCAGAGAACAAAAATGCCGCCGTAAGGGCCTCGAGCCTGACGTGGCTCGCTGGCGCTGGACGGCGGCATTTCCGGAGCGTTCTTCGTGGACGCTTCTCTTGGTGAAGCCCCCTCTGGACCTCACAAGCCTTGAAGCAGAAACCGTGCCAGACGCATTTTGGCTCATTTTCGAACGGCTATCGGGCATGGAGTTGATGGAGGCGGACAACCGCGCCCAATTCAGGAGCAATCCGCCCCGCGCCTCGTTGGGCAGAGCCCAAAAAGTGCGCATATCCGGAACAGGTCGCGCAGCGCTTGCCGAAACGGAAACGGCCCGCCGAAGCGGGCCGCAATTGCTCTATCGGTGACGGATCGGTGCCTGCGCGCGGCTTAGAACTCTTCCCAGGTCTGTTCGGCCACCGCCGCACCACCGCCGAACGCCCTGGCGACGCGATTGCCGAGCGCCCGCGCCGCGGACATGACCGGACGATGCTCCGACGTTGCGGAAGCCGGTGCCGGGCGCTGCGCCGCAGCCGTATCCGAGAGCCGGAACTGCGCCAGCAACGCATTGAGCGAAGAGACCTCGGAGGCGAGTGTGTGGCTCGCCGCCGTCTGCTCCTCGACCATGGCCGCGTTCTTTTGCGTGCCCTGGTCGATGTTGTGCACGGCGGAACTGATCTCGTTCAGCCCGGTCGACTGTTCGCGTGCCGATCGCACGATCGCGGCGACGTGTTGATCGATCTCCTGTACCTGCCCGACAATCTCTTCCAGTGCCGTGCCCGTTTCGTTGACGAGCGTCACGCCCGTGTGCACCTGCTCTCCCGATTTGGTAATGAGGGCCTTGATCTCCTTGGCTGCATTCGCGGAACGCTGCGCCAGCTCGCGCACCTCCTGGGCGACGACGGCAAAACCCTTGCCCGCATCGCCGGCCCGCGCTGCCTCGACGCCGGCGTTGAGCGCCAGAAGGTTCGTCTGAAACGCAATCTCGTCGATCACGCCGATGATGTTGGAGATTTCGCGCGAGGAGGTCTCGATGCCGCTCATCGCGACAACGGCCTTCTTGACGATTTCTCCCGACCGCTCGGCACCGCCTCGCGTGCGATCCACCAACTGGCCGGCATCCTCGGCGCGCCTGGTCGCGTCCTTGAGCGAGGTCGTAATTTCCTCCAGCGCGGCTGCGGTTTCCTCCACCGATGCCGCCTGTTGCTCGGTGCGCGTCGCCAGTGCGTCGGATGCGGTGCGGATCTCCTCCGTGCCCGCATGGATCATCTGCGCATTGGCGCCAACCGACTGCAGCGCCTGCTGCAGTTTTTCGACCGACGCATTGAAGTCGTGGCGGATCTGATCCAGCGAACCGCTGAAAGCGGCATCGATGCGATGGGTCATGTCGCCATCGGCCAGCTTCTGCAAGCCGTTCGCCAGCGCGGTAACGGCGAGTTGCGTCTGGCGCTCCCGCTCTGCGGCCTCTTCCGCCCGCTGGCGACGTTCCTGATCGGAAAGCGCACGGTTTTCCTCGGCCTCGGCCTCCAGCCGCAACTTGGCGACCGTCGCATCGTACAGCACCTGAAGCGACCGGGCCATCTCGCCGATCTCGTCCTTGCGGCTCGATTCTGAAAGGTCGATATCCGAACCGCCGCGGGCGATCTCACCCGTCGCGCTGATCACTTTCTCCAGACGCTTGCGGAAGCGCGCCGAGAGCATCCAGCCAATCGCGATCAGCAGGCCGGCAGCAACGGAAATGATGACGATGGAGGTAATAGCCAAACTGGTCAGATGCGCAAACAGCGTCGCTTGCGGAACGGAAACCACCGTGTACCAGGTCGTTCCCTCCAGCAGGTTGACCGGCACGGCCACCGCCATGTTGTCCTGCCCCTTGCCGTCCGACAGATCGAAGGCCTTGCCGGGGTTCGCCATCAGCGCGTCCCATGCGGAAACATCGAGGCCCGAATCCTTCAACGCCTTGCCCAGCAGGCTCGTGTCCGGATGGCTGACGATTGCGCCGTTCTGGCTAAACAGGGCAACATAGCCGTCGCCGAGCGGCTTGAGCTTGGCCATATCGCCGGCCAACGCATTGAGCGCCAGATCGACGCCGGCAACACCGGCGAACTTGCCATCGAGCGTGAGCGGCACCATGAAGGATGCCATCAACACGTCCTTGCCATTGATCGTATAGGTATAGGGCTCTGTCAGGAGCTCTTTGCCCGTCCGCTTGGGAACTTGATAGTAATCGCCGGCGCCTTCCTTGTCGTAGTCGACGAGCGCCTCGTGCACGATCCCGTCACCCGTACGCGGGAAATAGGGTATGTAGCGACCCGTCGCATCGTGGCCGGGTTTGTTGGCGTATTCGGCATCCTTGCCGTCAAAGGCATTGGGCTCCCAGCCGGTGCTGAGACCGAGCGCGAAAGGATTGTCGACCATCAGATTGTGCAGGAGCGCGTCCGTACCTTCGCGCGAAGGCAGCCCGGCTTGCTTCATCGCATAGAGCGACGAGCGCAGGTTCTGGCTCAACGCCTTCGCGGTGGCAAAATAGGTTTCGACGTTCGCGGCGCTTGTCTGCGCGGCATTGGTCATTTCGGCGATCGAACGGGCGCGCACTTCCTCGAACGACAGATAGAAAAGCGTACCGGCAGTGGCCACGGTCGTGGCGACGCCTGCTGCCACGATGGCAAACATATTGCGCGCAGTCGCAGTCTTCAGAAACATCAATTCGACTCCAGACCCCTGCCAACGGGTGGCGGCGTGGGGAACTTGCACTGAGGTGGGGGAACATGCCGAGGCGGAGGAAGGGCGCGAAGTCATTTCGCATCACAACCTTAGTGGGCAATTCCTTGCAGAAAGAATAATGCGGCGACGCCCTAATGCGACTAAAGTCGAGTGGAACCCTGATCGTTCAAGAAAGAAGAACTGACCGTTCGTCGCCCGCCATCTTCAAGTGAACGGCCGTTGGCGCGATATTCCGGTCGAGAGGTCCTTCGCACTGAGGAAGGGAGTTTTAGATGACCATGCAACTGACCGGCATTCACCACCTGACCGCCATCACCGCCAATGCGCCTGAAAATCTGCGCTTCTACACACAGACGCTCGGCCTGCGGCTGGTCAAGAAGACCGTCAACCAGGACGACACCAGCGCCTATCACCTTTTTTATGCTGACGGATTGGCATCCCCCGGCACCGATCTGACCTTCTTCGACTGGCCGGTCGGCCGCGAGCGCCGTGGCACCCACAGCGTTTCCCGCACAGGGCTGCGCGTGGGAAGCCTAGAAACGCTGAAATGGTGGAAGGACCGCTTTGCCGAACTGAAGGTCAAGGCCGGCGAAATCCGTGCCGTCGGCGGCCGACAGGCGCTCGACTTCGAAGATGACGAAGGCCAGCGCTTCCGCCTCACCGTCGATGACAGCGGCGCCCCGTCGCACCCATGGGAGAAAAGCCCGGTTCCGCCCGAGCATCAGATCAAGGGCCTCGGCCCGATCACGATGAGCGTGCCGGACATCACCAACACCGAGACTATCCTCGTGCATGTGATGAACATGACCGAGACCTCGCAATACCCGTCTCCGGACGGCAAGGGCGAGGTGCATGTCTTCTCCATGGGCGACGGCGGGCCGGCGGCAGAGCTGCACGTCGCGGTCGAGCCGGACCTCCCGGCCGCCCATCAGGGCGCCGGTGCCGTCCACCATGTGGCCTTCCGGGTCCCGGACATCGAAGCTCTGCACGCCTGGACGGAACGGATCCGCGGTTTCCGTGTGCCCTCGAGTGGTGAGGTCGAGCGCTACTATTTCCGTTCGCTCTACTTCCGCGAGCCGAACGGTGTTCTGTTCGAGCTCGCCACCGACGGCCCGGGATTTGCGGTCGACGAACCGCTCGACAAGCTCGGCGAAAGCCTGTCGCTGCCGCCGTTCCTGGAACCGCGCCGCGAGCAGATCGAAGCCCGGCTGAAGCCGCTGGTCACCGAGTAGCGCGTATCTCGACATCCTGACCATGGCCAAACGCGCAGGGATAGACCGACAGGAACATTGCTATCCTGGAAAGGTTTTCGTTTGATACGCGAAATGAGATTCGGCCGGGCTGCGACTAGTCGAGGGCAGCCCGACCGACGATTGGAGAAATGACGATGACCAAACTGGTCGCGATTTCCGGAAGCCTACGCAAGGCCTCGTTCAACACGGCACTGATGCGCGCGGCGATCGCCATGGCGCCGGATGGCGTGCAGATCGTCGAAGGGACGATCCGCGGCATCCCGCTCTACGACGGCGACGAAGAAGCGGCGAGCGGCGTGCCGGAAGCAGCAGCACAACTCAAGGACCTCGTGGCTGCAGCCGACGGTGTGATGCTGTTCACGCCCGAATACAACAACTCCATCCCGGGCGTTTTCAAGAACGCGCTCGACTGGATGACTCGGCCGGCGTCCGACATTCCGCGGGTCTTTTCCGCCAAGCCTTTTGCCATCACCGGCGCCTCGCCCGGCAATTTCGGCACGCTGCTGTCGCAGGAGGCCTGGCTGCCGGTCATGCGCACGCTCGGTACCCGCCCGTGGTTCGGAAGCAAGCTGATGGTCTCGAAGGCCGGCTCGGTCTTCGACGCGGACGGAAAGCTGGTGGACGAGGCGATCGAAAAGCGTCTGCGCACTTTTGTCGAAGGGTTCGTTGCTTTCGTGCAGGAAACGAAAGGGTGAGATCAGCCCGTAGGTCTTGGCCCGCGAAGTATACGAGACCCCATGTGCCTTGAATTGAAATTCACGAGCCGGCGAAACCCGGCCGGGACCCTTCCCCCCCATAACGGGGAGAAGGTCCTGCAGCAGGGCCGGGCAAACACCCCTACCCTGGCACCCTCTGCATAAACTGTCGGACCAGTTCCATATCGGCCGCGCCGATGTCATGTCCGGCAGGCAAGACGCGGTTCTCAACGCTGGCGCCGGCGCGCACCAGGAAAGCCTCGATGTCCGCCGCGTAGGGACCGTAAGGATCCGACTGGCCGGTCACCATCAACACGTTCGTGCCTGACAGGTCCGCCATGGGAACGTCCTCGAGCACATTCATCGCCCTGAGCAGCACCGCGTTGCGGACAATGCGCGGATGCAGAAGCATCAGGGCACCCAGCATGTTCGCACCGTTGGAATAGCCGAGGAACACCATCTTTTCGGGGTCCAGCCCATAGGCGGCGTTCGCCTCGCCGATGAAGGCCGCAAGGGCGGTCGCCTCGCTCGCGATCTCTTTTTGATCGAAGGTCACGGCGGTGATGCGCCGGAAGAAGCGTGGGTAGCCCTCATCCATGCTACGGCCCCTGAGGCTGACCAAAGTGGCGTTCGGCGCAACGCGGGCACCAAACGGCAAAAGGCTCGTCTCGTTGCCACCGGTGCCATGCAACAACACGAGCGCCGTACCGTCGGAGTTCTCCGGCCGGTGGACACGATGGACGAAAGGCAGATCGCGCTCGGTCATTCTTTCTTCTCCTGGAAGGGAAAACTGCGGCAACCGGGCCCGGATATCGTCCGGATCGGCCAGGAAATGCCGGGGCACGAACAGCTTGCTGCCCAACGCCTCCGGCGTTTCGTCGACAAGCATGCCCGGCGCGTCGGTGGCATATTCGAGCAGTATCCCGCCCGGCTCGCGCACGTAGAGCGAATAGAAATAGGTGCGGTCGTGCATATTCGTGGCGCCCGCCTGCTCAGCGCGAAGCGAAGCCTCGACCCGCTCGACGGCAGCCCGGTCGGGCGCACGCAGCGCGATATGATCGATCGTGCCCGTTCCCGGCGCCGACGTCCAGAAACCGCCGGCATCACGGATATCGAGCACGTCGGCTGCCTCGCTTGCAAGCCGGCGTATCCCGCCCGCTTCGGCCACCGGACGGAAACCGAAATGGCGCACAACAAAATCGGCCGTCGCCTGCGGCTGATCGGAAAAGATCGTTGCGCCGCGGATCCGCTGGACGGCATCGGCAGCGAGAATACCCTTTGCCGTCCAAGGCGACGTCCCCGCGACACCGGCCTCGCCGACAAGCTTGACGATGATCCCGTCCGGATCCTTCAAGCGCAGCACCGGTTCGCCGAATTCCTGGGTCGGACCCGTGATCTGGACGTTGAAGGTCAGGGCGCGCGTCAGCCAGAAACCGATTGCCTCGGGCCGGATCGACAGGGCGATTTCCGCAGGCTGGCCGATCCCCAAGCGCCCGGGCGAGCCGTCTTCCCAGGCCAGAAAGGTGATCAGCGTACCCGGCGCTCCGGTGCCGTCGCCATAGAAAAGGTGAAGCTGGTCGGAATCCTCGAACCCCGCCGTCCGCTTGACGAGCCGCAGGCCCAGGAAGCCGACATAGAAATCGACGTTAGCCTGGATCTTCCGGGTAATCGCCGTAATGTGATGAATGCCGCTGGTCATGATCGTTCTCCGTTGAACGACACCCAATCAGAAGCCTTGCCTGCAGGCCAGATCACCAGCAGTGAATTCATTGTCTACCGTTCGCGCATGTTTTTGAAGGTGATCAGTTCTGATCAAGAAACGCCTTGAAGGCTTGACCGTAATCGGGATGCCACCGCGACAGCGGCGGGCGATTCCCGATGATGTCGCCGGCGGCCCACTGGATGCGCTTTTCGTCTGTCGCCCGGTCAACCTCGTTGTCGGGACAGAGGATATAGAAGTCACCGCGAGCGACACTGGTCATCATGAAGTCGACCGTCTGTGCCGGCGTCCACGCGCCGGCCGGCTTGTCCGTTCGGTCTTTGGCCGTCAAAGGCGTGAAGACAAAGCCGGGAATGAAAAGATGCGCGCTAACCCGGCAGCCCTCGCGATTGCGCAGGTCATGCTGCAGCGCCTCGGTGAAGACCTTCACGCCTGCCTTTGCGACATTGTAGGCCGGATCTCCTGGCGGTGTCGTGATCCCCTGTTTCGAGCCGGTGTTGATGATCAGCGCCGGCTCGCCATGGGCAATCATTCCCGGCGCAAAGGCCTGGCTGCCGTTGATGACGCCCCAGAGGTTGACCGACAGCACCCTCTCCCAGTTCTGCCTCGGCCCGGTGATCCCGCTTCCAGGTTGGATGCCCGCGTTGTTCATGAGGACATGCACGCGACCGAACCGGGCAAGCACGGCGTCGCGCAGCGCTTCGACCGAGTTCAAGTCGCCAACGTCGGTCACGACCGCCAGCACCTCGGCCGCCCCAGCGGCCGCAACGGCGGCAGCCGCCGCGTCGAGGCGATCACCGTCGACATCGGCAAGCACGACGCGCATGCCGAGGCCGGCGAAATGCTGTGCGGCAGCAAGTCCGATCCCGGAGGCGGCTCCAGTCACGATGGCAACGTTCAAAGGTGAGAAGGCAGCATGTGTCATGACGGGGATCCATTCGGTACGTTAACGGCGGTCGGCAACTGGCGGCCCATGTCCGAATGGATAGCGGCGGGCGCCGGCAGTGTCCACGCCGGTGCCCGCCGAAAAAGTGCCCTAGGCTGCGGTCACGTCGCGCACCGTCGCGCGCGGTCCGGCGGCCGATGGATCGCCCATGAGCTTGCGGATCGCCACGCGAACTTCGTCCGCGGAATTGAACCGCTGCGAGTCAAGGTCCCACACGTGATACTTCACGGCAACGAACCTCAACCTATCCTGGTCCGGAACTACAACGCCGACGGCCTCGCCGCCGATCTCAATAACTTGCTTTTCCATAGTAACTCCTGCCATGCGGAAGCACAGCGAATGCCAAACTTGCGTTTCAATCGAAGTGGAGAAAGTTACATTCGGCAGAAAGCCGGAAGCATAATCTCTTGTTTCGTTCCGCGACAGGAGAACACATCACCAGCGGAGGCGATGTTGGCATTGTGATGCATGTCACACTCCCTTGGTTAGGCCACACGCCAAGATGGCTGTGGAGTCGACCCTTTCGAGTTTCTGCGAGGGCCCTTGCGCATGGTCGATGAGATAAGTCGAGATGGGCATCTTGTCAACTCGAAGCGAATTTTTTTGGGAAATTTTTGCGCTCGAGCAGCCCACCCATCGCTGAAAGAGAAAATAGTTCGCACATGCAGCAAATCTGGGAAATGGACTTGCCCATGATGAAAAATGGGCATGCGCTCCAACTTTAGGCGCATTCGCCTTTCTGTCGCCTCGAAATTTTCCCGCAAAAGGCGTATTCGAGGCGATCCCCGCCCCCGTCTCAAGACGTATCCGCACGAACTACCGGGACCAAAAGGCCACACGCAGCGTGAATCGGCACGATTCAAGCGCCATTCGTAAACAAAAACCGATTGGCAATGTTTTCACTGTAGCTATGGTGATCGGGATGATTCTGGGCATAGTCCGCTTTGCCCTTGCGATGTTGTTTGTGCGTTAACCATAAGAGGGGAAAATGCGCGGACTGCTTTCTGGACTCAAGAAAATTGAGCCGCCGTTTTCAGGGGCTCGGGGAAGACCATGAAGATTGCAAAATCCCTTTTGCCCCTGACGATGCTGCTCTTGTCAGGATGCGTCGTCGGGCCTGATTACAAGACTCCTGGGGCTGCCTTGCCGGCAAAGTTCACCGAATCGGCTGGCAAGTCTGCGGGCGACACGACACTCGATCCCTGGTGGGAGAATTTCCGCGACAAGCGCCTGACTGCCTATGTGGCGCAGGGCATGAACGAGAACCTTGACGTTCTCACGGCACTGGAGCGCATTACCGAAGCCCAGGCGAACGTCGTCCTCGCCGGTGCCGGTGCCTGGCCGCAGATCAGCGCCAATGGGGCGGCGACCGCCGAGGGTCAGGACGGCTCGCTGTTGCGACGCGGCGGCACGGGCGGCGTAGGTGGCGTAAGTCACACGCAGTCGAAGAACCTCAATGCCGGCCTCGGCGCTTCCTGGCTTCTGGACCTGTTTGGCCAGTACGCACGCGCCCGTGAATCGGCCAATGCTTCGCTCGACGCCGCCTATGACGACGTCAACGTGGCGCGGCTGGCATACCTGTCTAACCTAGCGACCACCTACATCAGTGCACGCTTCTTCCAGGAAGCGCTGGCGTTGAACCGCCTGAACCTGGAGTCGCGGCGCGAAACGCTGAAACTGACGGAGGATATCCGCGCAGCCGGTGCTGCCTCGAGCCTCGACGTCGTGCAGGCGGAAGGCCTGGTCAACCAGACGCTGGCCGAGCTCCCACCGCTCGAAATCGGCTTCTACCAGGCGGCAAACAGCATGGCCACCTTGCTTGGCGTCCCGGCCGGCACGATTACGCCGGACCTGCTCAAGGGCGGCGGACAACCGATGCCGCGCTATGCGGCCAAGGCCGGCATCCCGGCCGATCTGATCCGCAACCGCCCCGACATCCGTCGCGCCGAACGGTCCCTCGCTGCCGCAACCGCGCAGATCGGCGTCGCCGAATCGCAACTCTACCCGGCCCTCACCCTCGACGGGACGATCGGCGCCGCTCGCGTCTTCAGCGCAACCACCGGCAACCTCACCAACTGGTCCTTCGGTCCGACGCTGGTGCTGCCGATCTTCAACGGTGGCGCCTTGAGGGCACAGGTCGATATCGCCGATTCCCAGGCCAAGCAGCAGTATTTTGCCTGGAAGCAGACGGTTCTGAATGGCGTGGAGGAAGTCGAAAGCGCGCAGGCCGCCCTCATTCGCGACTACCAGACCGTGGCTGCATTGCGCAGACTGGTCGCCTCCAACGAAGAGGCATTGTCGCTTGCGCGCGAAAGCTACAAGGGCGGCGCAAGCACGATCCTCGACGTCCTCGACGCCGAGCGCAACGTCGCAAACAGCCGGCTGACGCTGGCGGCCTCGATCCGTACGCTCGCTTCGGACTATGTCGCGCTCAATGCGGCGATCGGCGGCGGTTCCTCGATCGAAACGCCGGTCCCGACGCCGTCCCCCACCCGCGTCGCCTCGGCGGAAGCCACCAAGTAGACGACTGCGCAGAACTGACAAACGCATTCATCCCCCTGAGAGCCAGGCGCCCTCAGGGGGATTTTCTTTCCGGATGAAGATAGGCATCGGACAGGATGGAGCTGGCGACTGGGGGGCGCGGCCGCACGGCTTCCTGCGATCGGCTCAGCTTCCGAAGACTGCCTCTGGCATCGGGGGTCATTTTGCCAAGCCCCGGCAACGCCTCCATCGCGCCTGCCCCATCCCGCGTCATTGACACCACCCAGAACTCGTGGAAGGTGGCGCAGAAGGTATCGTCAGTCGACCGCCCCGTTGCGGCGGCCACCGTGGGAGGATTTGTTCCATGAAACTCGTTCGCTTTGGAAAGCCGGGGGCGGAGAAGCCCGGCCTGGTCGATGCCGACGGACAAATCCGTGATTTGTCCGCCGTGGTCGCCGACATAGCCGGCGAGGTCCTCGGCCGCGAAAACCTGAAGCGGCTGAAAGCGATTGATCCCGCCAGCCTTCCGCTTGCGCCGGCCGGGGAGCGGCTTGGCGCCTGCGTCGGTCGTGTCGGCAACTTCATCGCCGTCGGCCTGAACTATGCCGACCACGCTGCCGAGAGCGGCCTGGCCGTGCCGCCCGAACCGGTCCTGTTCAACAAGGCTCCATCCTGCGTCGTCGGCCCGGACGACACCATCCTCATTCCGCGCGGTTCGGAAAAGACCGACTGGGAAGTGGAACTCGCCGTCGTCATCGGCGAACGCGCATCCTACGTTTCCGAGGCGGACGCGCTCGACTATGTCGCCGGCTATTGCATCTGCAACGACATTTCCGAGCGCGCCTACCAGATCGAGCGCAGCGGCCAATGGATGAAGGGCAAGGGCTGCCCGACCTTCGGCCCCATCGGTCCCTGGCTCGTCACCACCGACGAGGTGGACCCCGGCAATCTCGCCATGACACTCAGCGTCAACGGCGAGCTGATGCAGAACGGCTCGTCCGCCACGATGGTCTACAAGCTGCCATTCCTGGTGCACTACATCTCGCAATTCATGATCCTGGAGCCCGGCGACGTCATCACCACCGGCACGCCGCCCGGCGTCGGCATGGGCATGAAGCCGCCGCGCTATCTCAAGGCCGGCGATCGCATGGAGGTTTCCATTGCCGGCCTCGGAATCCAACGGCAGGCTGTCGCGCAGGGCTGAAGAGCGAACAAGGTTTGCCTTTGCCAAAGGAGCCGCATGAAACCACGCGGCTCTTTCGAAAACATTGCCATGCCAAGCGCCATTGCGCCGACCGTTCAGTTACCCGCCGGCTGCGGCAGCACATACGCCCATCAGATTTCACCTGGCGTAAGCAACGGAACCGCCTCCAAACATGCTAGAAGAGATCCAAACCGACCCGACGCGCACCGGGCGACGCGCAGGAAAGAAAACGATTGTATAAGGAGCCATCCTCATGAAGCGACACAACCTCCTGGCAACCGCCACACTCGCGGCGCTCATCGGTATCGCCGCTCTGCCTGCTGCAGCGCAGGAGCGGGTCGTCAATGTGTACAACTGGTCCGACTACATCGACAACACGATCCTGTCGGACTTCACGAAGGAAACCGGGATCAAGGTCGTCTACGACACGTTCGATTCCAACGAAACTGCGGAAGCGAAGCTGCTTGCCGGCGGAACCGGCTACGATGTCGTCGTCCCGACCGCGGACTTTCTGCAGCGGCAGATCCAGGCGGGCGTGTTCCAGAAACTGGACAAGTCCAAGCTGCCGAACCTCGTCAACATGTGGGATGAGATTTCGGCGCGCGTCGCCTTCGCCGATCCCGGCAACGAGTATGCCATTAACTACATGTGGGGCACGAACGGGATCGGCTACAACGTCAAGAAGGCCGGGGAGATCCTCGGCCCCGATGCGGCGCCGGGATGGGACGCCATCTTCAATCCGGAGATTGCCGCCAAGTTCAAGGATTGCGGCATCTACTTCCTCGATTCCCCGACCGAGATGATGCCTTTGGCGCTCCACTATCTCAAGCTTGATCCCAACTCGCACGACCCGGCCGACCTTGAGAAGGCCGGCGAACTGCTGCAGTCGGTTCGTCCATATGTGCGGAAGTTCCATTCCTCCGAGTACATCAACGCGCTCGCGAACGGCGACATCTGCCTGGCGGTTGGCTGGTCGGGCGACGTTCTGCAGGCGCGCGATCGCGCTTCCGAAGCCGGTGCCGGCGTCGAAGTCGGCTACTCGGTTCCCGCCGATGGGACGATGATGTGGTTCGACATGATGGCGATCCCGGCCGACGCCCCGCACGTGGAAGAAGCGCACGCCTTCCTCAATTACCTGATGAGGCCGGAGGTGATCGCCAAGGCCACGGACTATGTCTTCTACGCCAATGGCAACAAGGCCTCGCAGCAGTTCATCAGCAAGGAAATCCTGGAGGATCCGGCGGTCTACCTGTCCGAGGACACAATGAAGAAGCTCTTCACCCACGGTCCGTACGACGCGAAGACCCAGCGGGTCGTCACCCGTATCTGGACCAAGGTCGTCACCGGCCAGTGATCTTGGCGCTCAGAGGCACGTCCAACTCGCGGTTCAGGGCAGCCTCTAGAGCATGTCTCCCAAAGGTGAGAACCGATTTCGGGAGACATGCGTAAGAACAAGGTCCTAAAGCGTGGTCTGTGAATCTGAAGATCACGACGCGCTTTAGGTCTGTTCTGGAACGGACGGCTCGAGCGTCCTTGCCGTGGAGCGTCATGCTTAGAGGTCCGCCGCAAGGTTATTCCACGAGTTTCCGTATCACGTCGACCAACTCGTCGGGGTCAAAGGGCTTGGAGAGGACGAGCGCGTTTCCAGGGATCTCATTGATGGCCTGCGCGCCGTAACCGCTCAGGACAAGGAAGGGAATGGCCCTACTGGCCGCCGCTTCAGCGATAGGTCTTGCGCTGGTCCCGTTGAGGTTCATGTCCAGCACGATTGCGTCCACGTGCTCGTGCTGGAGAGATTTCAGTGCCCTTTCCACACTGATGCTGGGTCCGACCACTTTGGCCCCAGCATCGACCAGGGCATCCTCGATCGACATTGCGATCAGCGCCTCGTCTTCGACCACGAGAATGCGTCGTCCTGCCAAGAGCGCAGTCACTTCTGGATTCCCCTGTCCCTGGGCGTGCTGCGCTGCGGATCGCCTCCGACGAAGTCCATCCTGATCGTACAGATGACACCGGTCGGCTCGAACCTGAGATCCGCCGGATAGCCCAGTTCATAGGCCAATGCCCGGTTCAGAACGCGAATTCCGAAGCCTTGGCGATAAGGGGCGACCGCCGGAGGGCCGCCACGTTCTTCCCATCGAACCGTGCAGACGCCGTTGCACGCCCAGGAAAGCATGATCCTGCCTTCTGGTCGCGATAGCGCTCCATATTTGATCGCATTGGTCAGCAGTTCATTGAATGCCATGGCGAGCGCCAGGGCTTGCTTCGGGCTTATGCGAATTGGCGGCCCCTCCAGGACCGCTCGGCCGTCTTCGATCCATGCTTTCAGGACCGCACGGGCAATATCGCCCAGTTGCACGGCCTGCCAAGCCTCGCGGGTTAGCAGATCGTGTGCTTCGGCGAGGGCGAGCAGCCTGGTGGTGAATGCCGTTGCGAATGT